>CACOSU010000004.1 GCA_902629935.1 uncultured Pelagibacteraceae bacterium
ATTTAATGCATTTGCTTTTATCTAAAAAAACATGACATTTATTTTTAACTACAATCCCTTTTAATCCGGCAATTTTACATTGTTTTAAAGTCTTTAATCCAATGGTAGGTAGATCAATTCTAAGATCTTGTTTCTTTTTTGGAAGCTTTACTAAAACACCATGATTTCTAAATTTTTTGCTTCTGCTTTTTTCAAGCATTTTTTGAGTTCCACCTTTGCCTTCAATAGCAACTACCTTATTATTTCTAACTACAACCCCTTGACTAAAATTATATTGTCTTAAATTATTTAATGTTTTAATTGCTTTTTTAATATTTAATTGATCTTGCTTGTTTGGTTTAAGCTTTGAAAAATTACCTTTTTTTAAAGATAGCTCTGGATTAAAAATTAATGAATTTTCAGTTTTAATTTTATTTTGAACTAATATTTTAATAATTTCTTTAAGTATAGCAGCATCTCCAAGCTTTGAAGCTTTGATTATTCTAGGAATATAATAAATTCCTTTTATATCTAATTTCAATTTAGAAAAGTTTGGTTTATTTACTTTTCCAGCAAATAAGACTTTTTTACAATTATTTTCTTTAAGAATATTTATAATCCTACCAAACTGACCTATCGATGCTACATAAGATTTTTTATCCTTTTTAAATTTCTTTGATTTTGACAAATCAACTATCAAATACTTTATATTCCTTTTTTTGATAGTTTTTAAAATTTCCTTTGGAAAATTAGTATCACCAAAAATTAGTCCTATCATTTTATGAAAATGGTGTGCAAATCGATCTTTTTTTATCTTTGTTTATAAAATCAATAACATGTTTAACTAACGGATTCTCTTGGAAAGAACCATTCAATTTACTTATATTTTCGTTGATATTCTTTGAAGCAAAAATTTCTTTATAAGCTTCACTTAAGCCTAAAATATCCTTATTTTCAAACTTGGCTCTTCTTAACCCTATTAAGTTTAGTCCCTGTAATGAGTTTCTATTTCCTGTTGATAGTCCATAAGGAATTACATCATGCAACACACCTGTCATCCCACCAATCATTGCCATTTTTCCAATTCGTGTAAATTGTTGAACAGCTGAATTACCTCCAATAACAACATTATCCTCAATTATTGCATGACCTCCTAAAGGTACATTGTTAGCAATTATTACATTATTTCCAACTTGGCAATCATGGGCGATATGTGATGAAATCATAAATAAACAATTATTTCCAATAACTGTTTTGCCACCACCACCAATCGTTCCCGGATTTATAGTAACGTATTCTCTTATTTTATTATTGTTGCCAATTATTAAATTTGTTTGTTCACCATTATACTTCAGATCCTGTGGATCATTAATTGAAACAAAAGGATAAATCTTATTTGCCTTTCCAATTTTAGCACTCGCAGAAATATTTACATGAGAATGAATGACAGTATGTTCATCAATTTCTACATTTGGACCAATTACACAATATGGACCAATTTCAACATTTGATGCTATTTTTGCTTTTGGATCAATTATTGAAGTTTTGTGTATCACTTGTTATCTTTAATAAATTTTTTTAAATCCTTAGCTGGATAACCCATAACTTTAGAATTATCAGAAATATTCTTAACAACTCCAGAGCCACCACCAATTTGAACGTTATTTCCCACTTTTAAATGTCCAGAAATTCCTGCTTGACCTCCAATCATAACATTATTACCCAATGTTGAACTTCCAGCAAAGCCAACTTGACCTGCTATAATACAGTTTTCACCTATCTTGTTATTATGAGCGATATGAACTTGATTATCTATAAAAGTATTTTTACCAATAATCGTATTTGACAAAGAACCTCTATCAATAGTTGACCCACAACCAATTTCACAGTTATCTTCAATTATTACTATGCCAATATGAGGATATCTAATATTTACATCTCTACTAGGAAAAAACCCAAACCCTTTTTTTCCAATAACACATCCATCTAGTATTGAAACATTATTTTTAATTAATGTATTTCTTATAATAACATTAGATCCTATTGAACAATTATCACCAACTACAACATTACTCTCAATAATAGTATTATGTCCTATTGAACAATTAGATCCAATTTTAACATTTTTACCAACTAATATGTTTTGGCCATGGTTGACAAAATTATTAAAAGAAGTTTTTTCAATATTTAAAGTTTTAGGATCAAAATCATCTGTAATAGCATTTGGATAAAACATTCGAGTAATCATTGCTGTTGAAACAAGTACATTATTAACTTTAATTGGTTCACAGTTTTTTGGTAACACACTTGATAACTGATTGGTGGTAACACAATATGAAGCTTTTGTTGTTGAGGCTAAAGATTCATATTTTTTCGAATGAAAAAAAGTAATATCACTTTTGGTTGCATTAAATAAATCTTTTACGTCTGAAATACTTGTGTCAAAATTTTTTAAATTACTATCAATATTTATATTGGATAAAATTTCATTAATTTTAAAAGGACCTTTGTTTTCAAAAAATGGATTAGTCATCTATTGTTTTTTATCAAAACAATTACTAAATACTTATCAATAAATATTACTAATTATTTTCGATCAACTATTGTTGCCGACCATTGAGCATCAGCCATTTTCTTTCCTTCAACAAAAGCTTCACCTTTATACTTCCATACTTTTCCATGAGATCTTACTGCTTCAATATTTAGTTCTAATTTACAATCTGGTATAACTGGATTTCTAAATCTAGCTTTTTCTACACTCATTAAAAAAACTAATTTATTTTCATACTCTTTTTTATCGATACCTGCTGCAGTTAAAGCTGCAGCAGCTTGACCAAAGGCTTCAACAATTAACACACCAGGCATAACGGGTTGTCCTGGAAAATGACCCTGAACATAAAAACTGTTTTTTTTTACATTAACAATTGCTGTTGCAGAATGAAGTTTTTTTATATTAATTAATTCATCTATCAATAACATAGGATCTCTATGTGGTAATAAATCAATAATTTGAGATTTACTTAATTTCATAATTACTTCATAGTTATTTGCTTTACTTTATTATTAAATATATCAAAAATTTTCTGAGTTATATCAAGTTCTTTTTTAGCCATTAATAAATTTTTTTTATTAAAAATCATGTTTATAGAATTTTCTATTGAATAATTTTCTATGACTAGGTTAAGTTCTTTAAAAAAATTATTTTCAGCCTTTCTTTTAAAAATAGTAAGTTCGTTTTTTTTGGATGAAATAGTTTCATTCATTTCTTTAATTTTACTTTCTAAATTTGTTATTTTTTTATTATATTCTTCAACTGATATAACATTTTTTTGCGATAAAATTTTTTTCTTTTCACTTTCAATATCATTTTTGAAATTATTAATTTCATTATTAATTTGTTTATCTTTAGTTAATATTTTTTCGTTTAAATCTTTACCAGCATAAGAGTTTTTAAATATAAAATTTATATCAATAAAAACTATATTTTCATTTTCATTTGCATATGAAAAATTAAATATTAGTAAAAAAATTAATAGGTACTTAAACATTAAAATGTTGTTCCCAGATTAAATCTGAAAACTTCTGTTTTGTCTGTAGATTTTTTTGTAATCGGTAATGACCATGAAAAACTCATAGGACCGATTGGAGATAAATAGTCAAGACCTAGACCTGTAGAACTTCTTATTGTACTTGAATCTTCTATATTACTGTTATAATCAACACCCCATACGTTTGCGACATCAACAAAATAAGATAAATCTATATTTTCTACTGTACTTAAAATTCCTGGCAAGTTTGTGGATAAATTTAGTGCAGCAGCATAATTACCACCAACGAAATCACCGTTATCAATAGGACCAATTTTACCTTTTTCAAAACCTCTTAAACGATTGGACGGAACTTTGGTACGCTTTGAAATTCTAACATCAGATCCATCTATTGAATTAATTGCACTAAGATAAATACTTGCTTTACCGATCACCTCATTTGTTGAATTTAATGGTTTAAATTTTGAAAATACTAAAGTGTTTTTAATTTCATTATCTGTAGAGACTAATGGAAGTTCTTGTGCAAATGAAAAAATATTACCTCTTTTTGGACTAAATTTAGAGTCCCTTGTATCAAATGTTAAACCATAATTAAAATAAAAATCACTATAAGATCCTTCTTGTTTTTTTAATGAGTCTGTTGCTGAAGAATTTGTTGTCAAATCTTCAATCGTAAAATCTATTTCAGGGCTAAAGAATAAATTTTCATATTGTTCAAATCTGGTTCCTACGGAAAATCCAGCTGTATTAATTTTATAACCGTAATTAGCAAGGCTATCTTGAGTTGTAGATTTCACTGATGTAAATAAAGTATTGTCAGTATAGTTAAAATTAGGTTTTGAGTATGTAATTGACCCCTTAATTCCATCATTTGAAATCTGTAAATCCGAATCTAAATTAATTCCTTTACCTAAAAAATTCTTCTCTGTGAGTCCACCACCTATTACCCCACCATCTGTACCATAACCGGCACCTAAAGAGATTTCACCTGTTGGCTTTTCTTCAACTGACAAATTCAAAACTTTTGTATTTGTTGTAGAACCATCAATTATTTCTGAATTAACAGATTTGAAAATCCCCAAAGACCTGAGATTATTAATAGATTTGTTAAATAAGAGTTCATTATATGGATCACCCTCATCTACAATTAATTTATTTCTAATAACCTCTTCAATAGTATTAAAATTTCCTAAAATATTTATTTTTTCAACGTAGAATTTTTCAGAATCTTTTATTTTAAAAATAAAATTAATTTTATTTTCATTTATCACGCTTTCATCTACATCAATGCTTATAAAATCGTATAATCTTAAAGATGCAATTTCGTCAATTTCACTTAATATTAAATTTAAATTATTTAATGAATATTGCTCATTTTCTAAAGAAACAAAAAGATCTTGAATATTTTTGAAATCTTTTGGATCATAATCTGTAGGCAATTCTAAAGTCAAATTGTTGAAATAATATTTTTGACCTGCATTGATATTAAAAGTTAGTTTAAAAAAACCATCATTATTTAATTCAGCAAAAGAATTTAAAATTTCAACTTTATAGTATCCATTATTTTTATAATAATTTTCTAATAACCTTTTATCTAATTCAATCAATGATTGATTCAAATAAACTTTGTTAGTTATGAATTTCCAAAATTTGTGCTCTTCTGAAGCAATTAATTCTAGTAATTTTTTGTCTTTTATTTTTTTATCACCTATGAAAGATATTTTTTTAATTTTTGCTTTTTCACCTAAATCTATATCTATATTTAAGTTTACAGAATTTAATTGTTCATCTTTTTTTTGAGAAACTTTTAAATTTGCAAAATAATATCCGCTAGTTTTTAGAATACTATTTATTAAATTTAAGTCATTCTTAAGTTGATCATCAGTAAAAGACATCCTGTCCTTAAGTGACATTTCTTTGTATATTAGTTCTGTAAAAGATTTTTTTTTAATTCCGGTTATTGTAATTTTTTCTATAATTGGATTTTCTTTAATATTTATTTTCAATATATTTTCATCAAAATTAATTTGTACGTCACTAAAAAAATCAGTCTTATACAGCTCTTTTAAAATATTATTTAATTCAGAAGAGCTTGCTTCTTTGCCTATTTGGATATTTCCTAAAACTAATATTGTTTCCTTTGAGATTCTTTTATTTCCAATAATTTCAATATTATTAATCACATTACCGTATGAAGGACTTAATAACACAAATATAAAAAAAGAAATTTTTAAAAATGTTTTTAACATCAGACGTTTATATACTTATTTGTGATAATTTAAAACTTACATAATCTTTTAATTTATAAATATCTTCAATATTTTTTGGCTTTATATTTTTATATTTGTTAAATTCTTTTAACTGTATGAATTTAATAATTATTTTAATCAATTTTTCATAATTGATCTTATTTTCTAAAAATTTATATACAAAAAAATCATTAACAGTAATTAATATAGTTTCGTATAAACTATTATTTTTTGGCATTTTATTTAGAATATTTATTACTGGGAATTTTTTTAAATCTACTTTCCTTAACGATAGATTATTTAAAATTTTTAAGTTTAAATCAAATGTATTAATTTTTTTAATTTCATTTTCATAAATTGAGTTGTTAATAGGAATGAGCATGTTGGGGTCATGTAATAAAATTTTTATTATTCCATTTTTAAACTTTATTATCGCATGTACATAAGAATTTGGATGAATTAAAATTGAAATTTTTTTATATGGAATATCAAAAATATTCTTTGCCTCAATAACTTCAAAAACCTTATTCATTAATGTAGCAGAGTCTATAGATATTTTTTTACCCATTCTCCAGTTTGGATGCTTCAAAGCCATCTTAGGTGTAATAGACTTAAATTTTTCTCTAGAATAATTTAAAAAAGGACCTCCAGAGGCTGTAATATAAATTTTTTCAACATCGTAGATTTTATGATTTTTTAATAAATTGAAAATTGAATAATGTTCAGAATCAACTGGTATAAATGTTGTTTTATTTTTAATGAGTTCTTTTTTAATTAAATTCCATGCACATATTAATGTTTCTTTGTTTGCAATAGCAATTTTTTTTGTATATTTAATTATATTTAATGTTGGATACAATCCATCTAAACCAATAATTGAACTCATCACATAATCTATTTTTTTTTTAAATATTTTTTTAAAATCATTATAATTATTATAAATATTGATATCTGAATACTTTGATTTCTTTTTTAATAAATCATAACTTGTTTTGTTATTAATAATTAAGTTTTTAACTTTAAATTCTTTTGCCTGCTTAAATATCTTTTTATAATTTTTATTTGCTGATAATAAAATTATTTCAAAATTTTTTTTATCTTTTTTAATTATTTTAAGTAAATTTTCCCCTATAGAACCTGTTGAGCCTAATATAGCAATTTTTTTTCTCATTAAACTATATTGGTAATTAAATTAATTAAATAATAGACTGGAAATGCAAAAATCATACCATCAATTCTATCAAGTAAACCTCCGTGACCTGGAATTAAATTTCCTGTGTTTTTAAGCTTTGATAGTCTTTTAAAATATGAAATAATTATATCTCCTATCTGGCTTGCCGAAGAAACCAAAATTGTTATTAAAAACCAATCAATTGTAATTATCTTTTTAATGTAGTGAAAGTATAATGAAATAAAAAGTATTGATAAAAAATAACCTCCAATCATTCCTGCGTAAGTTTTATTTGGGCTTATTTTTGTTAATTTAGGTCCCTTAAAAATTTTTCCAAAAATATACCCTCCCATGTCAGTGAAAATACAAATTAAAAAAGGGATAATTACAATGTAATCTATTGATAGTTTATAAAACGTATAAAACGAAATAATTAAATAAATAAATCCCATTAATTTAAGTTGTTTGTTTTTTACTATTTTATTCCACTCAAATGATGCAATTAAAAAACAAATTGTAATTAAAAAAGCAAGATAGAATGAGCCCTTAAATATAAAATAAAGTACTAATGGTAATAATATTATTGTACTCACTATTCTTTTGAGCAAATCAGTCATTAAATTTTACCAAAATTTCTTTTAATCTTCTTATATTCTTTAATTATTCTATTATAATCTTTTTCATTGAAAGAAGGCCACAATTTCTTTTCAAAAAAAATTTCAGCATAAGCAAGTTGCCACAGTAGAAAATTACTTAATCTTTTTGTTTTACCAGTTCTTATTAATAAATCTGGATCTGGTATTTTTTTTGTTTGTAAATTAATATCTATATTTTTTTCAGTTATAGCTTTTTTATTTTTTTTTATTTTTTTAAAAGCATTAATTAATTCTGATTTTGATCCATAATTTAATGCAAGATTAATTTGTAATTTTGAATTTTTAGAAGTTTTTTTTTCAGAATTATTTAACAACTTGTTAAGTTTTGGCGAAAATTTTTTAGATCCTAAAATTTTAAGCTTTATTTTTTTTTTATGAAGATCTTCAATTCTATTTAGTAAAAAATTTTCCAATAAATTAAATAAATAATCTATTTCTTTTTTAGGTCTTTTCCAATTTTCGGTTGAGAAAGCAAATAATGTTAAATATTTAATTTTGTTTTTAATTGTCTCTTTAATAATTTTTTCAACAGTATTTAATCCCGCCTTATGACCTGCGTTTCTAGAATTTTTATATTTCATGCCCCATCTTCCATTACCATCCATGATTATGGCAACATGATTTAAAGGGTTCATATTGTCATTATTTCTTTTTCTTTAGATGCAACCTTATCATCAACTGATTTTATATGATTATCTGTTATAATTTGAACTTTCTTTTCGTGAGCTTTTTCGTCGTCTTCACCAATTTCTTTGTCTTTAAACAATTTCTTAAGATCTTCATTTGCCTCTCTTCGAATATTTCTAATTGATACTTTGCACTTCTCACCAATCGACTTTATTATTTTTTTTATTTCGATTCTTCTCTCTTCATTTAGCTCCGGAACTGGTAGCCTTATAAGTTGTCCATCGATTTGTGGATTCAAACCTAAGTCTGATTTTTTAATCGCTGCGTCAACTAAAGGTACATTATTTGCATCCCAGATCTGAATATTGATCATCCTAGGTTCAGGTGTTGTAATACTTCCTACTTGATTAATTGGCATTTGCTGCCCATATACATCAACTCTAATTAAATCTAACATTGATGCATTCGCTCTTCCTGTTCTTAAAGAAGATAGTTCTTTTGAGAAAACCTCTATGGCTTTATCCATTTTAAGGTTGTATGATTTCTCATCAAACATCTATTCTCCAATCTTTATTCTATAAAACTCTTTAATTTTTAAATCAGCAATAGAAAGTTCTTTTAATACATCCTGAACTTTTTTTTTTGGTTCCATTACCCATGCTTGAGTTAACAGAGCGTTTTCTTCTTTAAATTTATTCATCTTACCTAGGCTAATCTTTTTTGCAATGTCGTCCGGTTTTCCTGAATTTTTTAATTCCTCAGCAACTAGTTCTTGCTCTTTATCAATTATAGCTTGATCGATTGAATTAGACTCTAGTGCCAAAGGGTTTGAAGCAGCAATATGCATAGATAATTGCTTACTAAATGTTTTTACTGTATCTGATTTATCATTAGTATCTAGTGAGACCATTACTGCTAACTTCGCCACATTGTCTTTTACCACTGTATGTAAATAGTGATTATTTATTCCATTTGAATTTTGAATCGTTTTAGCTTTACCTATAGTAATTTTTTCTCCAATTTTAGCAATTAATGCCACTAAGTTTTCTTCAACAGTTTGATCATTTTTCATTTTAACTGATTTCAATTCTTCTATATTTGAATTTTTTTGATTATTTAATTCACTTAATTCTTTAACAAAATCAATAAAATCATCATTTTTAGCAACAAAGTCGGTTTCACAATTAACTTCTATTACTGATTTTTTTTCATCATCCCCACTAACCACAACAACACCTTCTTTAGCATCTCTAGACATTTTTTTTGAGGCTTTTGAAATTCCTTTAACTCTAAGTATTTCTATTGCCTTTTCTAAATCTCCATCAGACTCTTTAATTGCTAGGTTACAATCTTTAAAGCCAGCTCCAGTTGCTTCTCTTAATTTTTTTACTTTTTCAATATCACTCATTAATTTAATTTCCCCTTATCTTCATTTGAAAATTTTTTTTCAAGTTTTTCTCTATCAAGCTCTTGAACAGTTTTTGTTTTATCTTGCGTTTTACTATCTTTTGTTTTTTCTTTCTGATTTTCAGTCTTTGGCATAGAAGTTTTCGCACTATTAATCGTCTCTTTAATTAAATTACAATAAAGGTCTATAGCTCTTCTTGCGTCATCATTACCAGGAATTGGATAATCTATATTCTCAGGATTAGAGTTACTATCTAAAATAGCGATAATAGGAATTCCCAATTTAGCAGACTCAGCAATAGCTAATGATTCATAATTCGTATCAATAACAAATACTAAATCTGGAACTTTTTTCATTTCAGCTATGCCTCCTAAAGATCTTTGAAGTTTATCTTTTTTAACACTCATTTTAAGGAGTTCTTTTTTGGTAAAACCTCTATTTTCTGATGCCAAATCAGTTTCTAATTTTTTTAATTTTTTGATTGAATTTGAAATAGTTCCCCAATTAGTTAGCATACCTCCTAACCATCTATAATTTACAAAATATTGATCTGTCTCTTTTGCAACTTCAGCTATAGCTTCAGATGCTTGTTTTTTTGTAGATACAAATAAAATTTTTCCATTATTTGAGATAGTGTCATAAACTTTTTCTAATGCCACTTTGGTCAACTCAAGAGTTTGAGTTAAGTCTATTATATGAATTGAATCTCTTTTTCCAAAAATGTATTTTTTCATTTTTGGATTCCACCTTAAAGTTTTGTGTCCAAGGTGAACGCCTGCTTCAAGTAATTGTTGAATTGTTAAGTTAGGTATTTTCATATTTATTCCCGGTTAAGCCACCACAGTAATTTCCAATTAAGGACCGGAGGTATAAAACCAAAAACTGTGTGCGTGTTAATTTAATTTATGAAGTATTTACAAATATTTTTTAAAATTAACAAGTGATTATTTAGTGGATAATTGCTTGAATTTCTTGATTTCTAAGGAGATTTAATGATTTTCTATCCAATTTCCTAGTATTTTTTAATGTAAATTTAATAATATTATCCTCAGTAACTAAATTAATATTTATAATAGTTTTACCTTCATCTTTTAAAAATGTAGATATAGTTTTAATTTGCTCTGTGGATTGAATATTAAATGATGCCTCATTGATAGGACTATTAAATAAATCTTTAAGCGAAGCTATTTTTTGAACATTAATTCTAGTTAATCTATTTTCATCATTAGAAATATTTTTTAATAGTGTTAGAATTAAAGAACTACCTTCTTTCAAAATTTCTCTATTTAATTCTAAAACATCTGAAAAAA
Organism: uncultured Pelagibacteraceae bacterium; assembly: GCA_902629935.1. Taxonomy (GTDB): domain Bacteria; phylum Pseudomonadota; class Alphaproteobacteria; order Pelagibacterales; family Pelagibacteraceae; genus Pelagibacter. The sequence goes on from CACOSU010000004.1 coordinate 10,949, forward strand.
CAAATAGCTCAAATACACCTGATAAATCAGTTAATTTTAAAACAGCATAAGAATTTCCTTTAGCAGTTTTTCTTTCATGAACTTTTAAAAGTGTTGCGGCAATGTTAGAATCTTTTAAATCTTCATTTGATACAAAATTCGAGTAATTTGTTATTTTATAATCATCAAAAATATCTGTAAATTGATTTAATGGATGATCTGAAATGAAAAAACCTATAGCTTCAAATTCTTTTGACAATCTTTCCTCAAATTTCCAATCATTGGTTTGAATTAAAATATTATCTTGAAAATTTTCGTCCTCTGAAAATAAGTCAATTTGATTTGTAGATTTATTATCATGCTTATTTTTATTTTTAACAATAATAGAAGGAATTGACTCAAATAATGTTTGTCTATTTGTATTTAAGTTATCAAAAGCTCCTGCTTTAACTAAACCTTCTAATTGAAGTTTATTTATATCTTTTGGATTTACTCTACTTATAAAGTCATGAATTGACCTAAATTTTCCATTTAAAGTTCTTTCTTTTACTATATTTGATATTGCTTCATATCCTACAGCTTTAATGCCACCTAAAGCATAATAAAATTTATCATTGATTGTTCTAAAATCGGCAAAACATTCATTAATGTCTGGTCTAACAATTTCAATATTTAATCTTTTTAATTCTTCATAAAACTCACTTAACTTATTTTGGTTAGATATATCCATTGTCATTGAAGCAGCAATAAATTCTTTAGGATAATATGTTTTTAAAAAAGCTGTTTGATATGAGATAATTGCGTATGCAGCAGCATGACTTTTATTAAAACCATATTCAGCAAATGGTTCTATTTTTAAAAAAATTCCAGCTGCAACGTCTTTTGCTATTCCATTTTTTACTGCTCCAGCAATAAATCCTTGTTTCTGTTTTTCAAGTTCTGCTCGTTTCTTTTTCCCCATTGCCCTTCTTAAAAGATCAGCCTGCCCTGCTGTAAATCCTGATAATTTTTGTGCGATTTGCATTACTTGTTCTTGATAAATAATAACTCCATATGTAGGTTTTAAAATATCTTCTAAAAGTGGGTGTAAATAATCTGGGTTTTGATGTCCATGTTTGCAATCATTATAAGTAGGAATATTGCTCATTGGTCCAGGTCTATACAGAGCAACTAAAGCAATAATATCTTCAATATGATTTGGCTTCATTTGTACTAACGCTTCTCTCATACCAGCACTTTCAATTTGAAATAGGCCAACTGTTTTGCCAGTGGACATAAGATCAAAAACCTTTTGATCCTCGTAACTAATTTTTTCAATATCAAAATCTTTAATATTTTTTCTTACAAGTTTTTGAGTATTATTAATAACTGTAAGTGTTTTTAATCCTAAGAAATCAAATTTTACTAATCCTGCGTTTTCAGCTGAATACATATCAAATTGTGTAGATGGTAATAATAAATCTGAAGAAATATCTTTATACAAAGGAACAATTTCAGTAAGTTTTTTATCTGCTATTACAACTCCAGCAGCGTGAGTGGCAACATTTCTATTAAGCCCCTCTAATTTGAGAGATAGGTCTATTAGTTTCTTTACTCTTGGATCGTCATTTATAAGTTTTTGTAATCGTGGCTCTCCAGCAATGCACTGAGTTAAATTTTGTGGTCTAGATGGATCAAATGGTATCATTTTCGATATACTGTCGACAAATCCATAAGGTAATCCTAAAACACGTCCAACGTCTCTAATGACCATTCGGGCTTTTAATTTACCAAATGTTATAATATGAGCTACACTGTCCTTGTATTTTGTTGTCAGATATTCAAAGACTTGATCTCTTTTATCTTCACAAAAATCTATATCAAAATCTGGCATTGAAATTCTATCAGGATTTAAAAATCTTTCAAAAATGAGATTAAATTTTATTGGATCAACATCGGTAATAGATAAACACCAAGCTACTAAAGAACCAGCACCCGAACCTCTTCCAGGACCTACAGGAATATCATTATTTTTAGCCCATTTTATGTAATCAGCAACTATAAGAAAATAACTAGAGTATTTCATTTCTACAATTATAGAAAGTTCATGGTTTAGTCTATTTTTATATTCTTTATAGGAATTGTTATTTTCTAATTCATCATTGCTTAAACTAAATATCTTATTAAATTTGACTTTTAATCCTTCTAATGAGTCTTTTTTTAAAATTTCATCTGCATTTCCTTCTTTATCACTACTAATATTCGGTAATATTGGATTAGAAAAAGAAGGTCTATAATTACATCTTAATGGAAAATTATAATTATTTTCTAAAGCCTCTGGTAGGTCCGAAAATAATTTGGACATTTCGTGGTCTGTTTTTAAGTAATGTTGGTCACTTAATCTTAGTCTGTTTTTTTCATTTATATAAGTTTTATTACCAATGCAAATTAATGCATCATGAGCTTCATGCATTTCTTTATCAACATAAAAAACTTCATTAGTCGCAATAATAGGTATTTCAAGATCGAATGATTTTTTTAAATTATATTTTTCAAATTCAATTTCATTTTTATCATTATGTCTTTGAATTTCTAAATAAAATTTATCACCAGAAGTACTTTTAATTTTTCTATAAATCTCATCAATTTCATTAAATTTCCCTTTGTCAAACAATTTACCAAATAAACCAAATACAGTTCCTGAAAATATTGCAACACCTTCAGAGTTTTTTAATAATTCTTCAAAATCTACGTGTGGGTCTGATAATTCATCGTTTTCTAAATACGAGGAAGATGAAAGTAATATTATATTTTTATATCCAACTTCATTTAGAGCAAATAGAGGGAGTAAACCTATTGTTTCTCCAATTTTAAAATTAATTTGTGTTCCAATTATTGGTTGTGTACCAGACTTGGATATCTTTTCAGCAAATTCTAGTGCACCACATAAATTTGTAGTATCACATAGGCCCAAGGATTTTAATTTATTATTTTTAGAATATGCTTGTAAATCATCAATTCTGGCTGCTCCTTCACAAATAGAATATTGAGTATGAATTTTAAGATGATTAAAGTTTTGTGACTCAGATTTAAGCATTAGATGATTTTATACTACCATCTCTCATCTCCAATAAATAATCAGCCTTTTTAGCAAAAAATCTATTATGAGTTGCAAAAATAATTATTCTGTTTGATTTTTTTTGTTTATTTAAAAGTTTGAAAATATCTTTGGCAGTATTCATATCAAGACTACCAGTTGGTTCATCGGCTAAAATAATTTGAGGATCATTAATAATTGCTCTTGCAATAGCAACTCTTTGAGCTTCACCACCAGATAATTGTGAAGGAAAATGATTTAATCTATGTGCAAGACCTATTTCTTTTAATAATTTTTTTGCCTTTGATATTGCTAATTCTTTGTCATTATTAACCGACAAGGAGGCAAAATACACATTTTCCAATGCTGTAAAATCAGAAAGAAGATTATTTTGCTGATAGACAATTCCTATTTTTTTAGCTCTAAATAAATCGTTTTTTTCATCTTCTCTGAAATTAGTCTCAAGATTATTAAATTTAATTGTACCAGAAGTTGGCTTATCAATTAATGATATTAAATTTAATAAAGTTGATTTTCCAGAGCCGGAAGGTCCCATTATTGCATAAATTTTACCTAATTTAAATTTTTTAGATAAATTTTTTAATACCTTAATTTTTTTGTCGATATTAAAATTTTTATTTATATTTTTTAATTCTAAAAAATTATTCATATTTGAGTGATTTTATAGGGTCCATTTTAGCAGCTTTAAATGCTGGAAAAATTGAAACTATTACAGTTATTACTATTGAACAAATTGAAATTAATATTATTGAAGATGTATTTATTTCAGATGGCATCTTGCTTAAAAAATAAATCTCTTCTGGAAATAAACTTATATTAAATGTTGAGCTAAGAAATTGTCTAAAATTTTCTATGTAAAGAGAAAACGTTACACCTAAAAAAATTCCAAAAATAGTAGCTGATGTTCCTATTATTACACCTACTAAAAAAAATATTTTTACAATTGATTTATTTAACACACCAATTGACTTTAAAATTGCGATATCTCTTGTTTTATTTTTAACTAAAATTGTTAATCCAGAAATTATATTAAAGGCTGCAACAATAATTATTAAAGATAGGATAATGAACATTACATTTCTTTCTACTTTTAAAGCAGAAAATAACGAGCTATTCATATCAGCCCATGTATATACGAACGCATCAGGGTATAATTTTATCAAATTTTCTTTATGATATTCAATATTTTTTGGATCTTTAAAATAATACTCGGTAAATCTATCATCTATATTTTTGTCAAAAAAATCTTCTAAGGTATTTAAATTTATATACGCAATATTTTCATCATATTCTGATAATCCACTTTCAAAAATTGAGTTTATAAAAAATAATTTTTGTTTTGGTAAAGATCCAACTAACGTTTGAATGCCTGAGGGTGAGGTAATTGAAACCTCATCTCCAATATCTAGTCCTAAAATATTACTTAAATCTCGACCAATAGAAATTGTATTTTCATTTAAATTTTTAGAACCAAAAAAACTATCATTATTCGAAATTTCTAGATCTTTAAAATCATTTTCTAAATAACCTTTCAGCAGAATTCCTTTGGTACCATTTTTATGAAAAATAACTGCTTCTCCGTCATTTGATAATATACCTTTAGCAAAATCTTTGTCTGACATAAAAATAAGTGGTTTGTCGTAAGGTTTGACAACCGCATGAGCATTAAAGCCAACTATCTTGTCAATTAAATCTGTTCTAAATCCATTCATGACAGACATCACAATGATAAGAACTGCAACTCCAAGACTTATTCCTATAAAAGAAAAAATAGATATTACATTCAAAAAGCCATCTTTTTTTCTGGCTTTTAAAAATCTAAAAGTAATTTCTTTTTCTAAAGTAGAAATCAAATTGAATTTTTTTGTTTAGTTATAATTTCTATAATTTTACTTAATGGTAAATTTTGAGTTTCGCCACCGGTTTCCTTGAACTCTAATAAATCACCCTCACTTTTCTTACCAATAATAATTTGATATGGGGCACCAATTAAATTCATTTTTTTAATTTTTGATGAGAAATTCTCATCTGTATCATCAATGATTACATCAATATTTTTTTTGATTAATTCTACATTGATATTATTTGCTTTATCTAAAGCTGAGGTGTCATTTTTATTTATCATAGGTATTAAAGCAATATCATAAGGAGCAACAGACAATGGCCATTTCATGATTTCATTTTTATCATCATATTTTGCCTCAATTATAGCCCCTACTAACCTTGATACACCAATTCCATAAGAACCCATTTTTACAAAATCTTTTTTACCACCAGGTAAGTCCACGGATGCACCCATTGCTTTAGAGTATTTGTCACCAAAATAAAAAATATGTCCAACTTCTATCCCCTTGGTAATTAATCTGTTTTCATCTGAAACTATTTTTTCAAATTCTTTTCTATTAAATTTTTCATCAGTTACAGCATAAAACTGTTCATAATTTTTTCTCATACTTTCTAATGACGATTTTTCTAATTGCGTATCATCGCTATTTAAATCAAATATTCTTTTATCTGTAAAAATTTTACTTTCACCTGTGTCTGCAAGGATAATAAATTCATGTGATAAATTTCCACCAATAGGTCCTGTATCGGCGGCCATGGGTATTGCTGTTAATGATAATCTTTTAAATGTTTTTAAATAAGAAAGAAAAAATTTATTGTATGAGTAAAAAGCATCTTCATCAGAAACATCAAATGAGTAAGCATCTTTCATATAAAATTCTCGACCACGCATAATTCCGAATCTTGGTCTTATTTCGTCTCTAAACTTCCACTGAATATGATACATAAGTTGCGGTAAAGATTTGTATGATTTTATTGATGATCTAAAAATTTCTGTAACTTGTTCTTCATTAGTTGGGCCATATAACATTTCTCTATTTTGACGGTCAGTTATTCTAAGCATCTCCTCGCCATAGTCTTCATAACGTCCGCTTTCTTTCCAAATTTCACTCGATTGAATAGTTGGCATTAATATTTCTTGAGCTCCAATTTTATTTTGTTCTTGTCTGACAATTTCCTCTATTTTTTTCATCACTTTAAAACCTAAAGGTAACCATGAGTAAATTCCTGCTGAAGCTTGCTTGATCATGCCTACTCTCAACATTAATTGATGAGATTTGATTTTTGCTTCTGAGGGATTATTTTTTAATATAGGTATAAATGAATTTGATAAAAGCATCTTAATTGATCATATTTCTTAAATTTAAATATTCAAATTTAATTAATAGGTAAATTATAATGAAAATGACAGAAGTAATTCCAGTACAATATAAGAATTTTTTCAACATTTTTGGATTTTCAGGTGATCCAGGATCCTCACCATCAATTTTTATAGTCTTTTTTCTATTTACATCAATCGGTAAAATAGCAAAGAAAACTATCCACCATATAATTATATAGATGATAGCTAAGCCTGTTACACTCATTAAATTCTTACTAAATTTATATTGGTATAAGGTTTTTTTCCTGTCCTCTCTTTAGAAAATTTTCTACATGCAATTTTTAAAGCATCAATTAAATTATGTTCTTGTTGTTTGCTTCCAACTTTAAATGTTCTAGAAATAATTTCGATCTCTTCAATCAAGCCATATATGAAATCGTCTTTATCCTCAACTGGTAAACCTCTAAATGAAAGCACTGGATCATTATGAATATTCCCTTTTGGCGTAATCATAATAGTTACTTCTAAATATCCGTTTGCACTTAAATTTTTTCTGTCTTTTATTGACTGAGAGTCTGGATCAATACTTATATTTCCATCTAAATATAGTCTGCCACTTGGTGCCTTATCATAAATTTCAGGTTTATCTCCTGGAAAAAGTTTAACTATATCACCATTTTCAACTTGAACTGGGTGGGGAACTTGCATTTCTTTAGCAAAGCTTATGTGTTCAATCATGTGTCTATGTTCGCCATGAACTGGTATTACACATTTTGGTTTTACCCATTGATACATCTCTTTTAAGTCTTCTCTATTTGGATGACCAGATACGTGTACAAATTCATTTTCTTCAGAAATTACCTCTATACCTTCTTTAACTAGTTGATTGTGAAGTTTATAAAGTTTCTTCTCATTTCCAGGAATAATTTTAGATGAAAATATTACAGCATCTCCTTGTTCAATAAAAACATCAGGATGTACATAACTAGAAATTCTCATCATTGCACCCATTGGTTCGCCTTGACTCCCTGTACACAAATATACAATCTTTTCTCTAGAAAAATTTTTTGCTTCACGAGCATCAATTGGTTCAATAGTATTTTTTAAATACCCACATTGTCTAGCAGCTTTATAAATTCGATGCATTGACCTTCCAACTAATGAAATTTGTCTACCAGTTTGCTCTGCACAATAAAATGCTGTCTCCATTCTAGCTACATTTGATGCAAAAGAGGTTATGATTATTCTTTTCTTTAATCTAGACATTATGTTTAACATACTTTTTCTAACATCTAGTTCAGATCCAGATTTACCTGCACTCATAACATTTGTTGAATCACAGATCATTGCCAAAACACCTTCGTCGCCAATCTCTTTTAATCTTTTTTCATTTGTTTTATCACCAACCAATGGATCTGGATCAACTTTCCAATCACCTGTATGCAAGATAGAACCTACTGGAGTTTGAATTCTTAAACCATTTGGCTCTAATATGGAGTGAGTTAAAGTTATATATTCAATTTCAAATGGTTCTAGTGAAACTTTACCATTTAATTCCACTATTTTTAAATCATTTGTGATATCAATTTGTTTTTCTTTAAATTTTTCTCTAATTAAAAGTGCTGTAAATGGTGTTGCAAATATTTTACATTTGAGCTTTGGCCATATATGTGCAATTGCCCCTATATGGTCTTCGTGCGCATGTGTTACAACAATCCCCAATAAATTATCTTTTCTCTCAACTATAAATCCTGGATCAGGATATATCAAATCAACTCCAGGAATAGTATCATCTGCAAATGTTACACCTATATCAACCATAATCCATTTATGATCACTGGGCTTACCGTAGCCAAACAAATTCATGTTCATGCCTATTTCACCTGATCCACCCAAGGGACAAAATAATAACTCGTCTTTCATATTATTTAATTAGTTTTGAAATCTTTATTAGACCATTAATTGTAATATCTTGGTTATGACTTGCTTTCGTTTTAATTGAATTTTTAAATAAATATGAAAATCCACCCGTAATAATTAGTTTGAAAGATTTTCGAGTTTCTTTCTTAATTAAATTAATAATATTGTCAATTAAACCTATATAACCCCAAAAAAAACCCGATCTAACGGCACTTATTGTATTTTTGCCAATCACCTTGTTTACCTTTTTTAGATCTATTTTTGGAATTAAAGATGCTTTATGAGATAATGTATTTAGAGATAATCTCAAACCAGGGGCAATAATCCCTCCATAATAAGTATTTTTAACAAGAACATCAAAAGTCGTTGCCGTTCCAAAATCTAAAATAATAAAATTATTTTTATTATTCATAACACTGATGGCATTGCTAATTCTATCTGAACCTACTTGTTTATAATCAACTTTAATTTTTATAAGCGATTTTAAGTTTAAGTTTTTTACTTCTAAACATTTTAGTTTAATTTTTTTTGATAAAAATTTTTTAATTATTTTGAATGTGCTAGGTACAACACTGCAAAATAAAATTTTTTCTATTTTATTTAATTGAATTTTGTTTTTTTTGAATAAAGTATTAAGTTGTTTAACATTTACAGATTTAGATAAAAAGGTAATTTTTTTTAAAATTTTATTTTTTTTAGAAACAATACAAACTTTAGTTTCCGTATTACCTATATCACCTAAAATATACATTTTTTAATTTTTATATAATTTAGATAAACTTTTTTCAAAAATTTGTTTGAGTTTATTTTCAACATTTGTTTTACTAATACTTTTTTTAGTTACTTCTTGCAAGTTTGTAGATGGATAATTTTTGATATGTGGATTTTTTGTTATATTTATACCTATACCAGTGATTAAAAATTTTTTTTTATTTAAAAATATAACTTCTTGTAAAATTCCACTTATTTTTTTTCTATCAATTAAAAGATCGTTTGGTTTTTTAAGTATTATTTTTTTTCTAGTAAATTTAGATAGTAATTTTTTAACTAAAAGACAATTGATTTTAGTTATAGTATTTATTGATAAATTTTTATTATTTAATTCATTAAAAAAAGATACAAATAAATTTCCTTTTGATGAAATCCATTTTCGTCCATAACGTCCTCTACCATTTGTTTGTATTTCAGCAATTACCATACCTAAATTATAATTTCTTTCTTTAATAATTCTTATAGCCGTATTATTGGTGCTTTTAACTTTTTTGAATTTAAATTTTTTAAGTTTCATTAAATTATATTAATTCTTGATACAACTTCTATTAACGGGCTTGGAAATATGAAGTAAAAAAGAATTAATATCGTTGAAAGTGTTAGTGAAAATTTTAACCACAAGCTATGATCAGTATCATATTTATCTTTTTCTTTATCAAAATAAATTATTTTTATAATTCTTAAGTAATAAAAGGCTGCTACTACAGTCGATAATAATCCAACGATAGCTAAAAAATACATTGATTGTTCTAATACAGCTTTAAAAACATAAAATTTTGCAAAAAAGCCAGCTAAAGGGGGTATTCCTGCTAAAGAAAATAAAATTAATAACAAACATAAAGATAATAAAGGGTGATTTTTTGATAACCCAGAAAGATCATCTATATCCTCGTAATATTGATCTTTTCTTCTTAACATTAATAAACAAGAGAAAAGAGCTAAATTCATAACCACATATATTGAAATATAGATTATAGAACTTTGTATTCCCTCATTTGTTGCCGTAGCTAGTCCTGCCAATGTGTAACCAATATGACTGATAGAACTGTAAGCAATTAGTCTTTTAATATTAGTTTGACCTATTGCAGCAACAGCTCCAAATATCATCGAGGCAATTGATAAAAAAACAATTATCATTTGCCATTGGTCAATTAAATTTAAAAAAGGAACATATAAAAATCTTATAAATACAGTTAATGCAGCTATTTTTGGTACTATTGTAAAAAATAAAGTTACTGTTGTTGGAGAGCCTTCATAAACATCAGGTGCCCACATATGAAATGGAACTGCAGAAATTTTGAATGCCAAACCAACTAAAATGAATACAATTCCGAATGTTAAAACATATTCATCAGAATTTAATTGGTTTGATATTATGTCAAAATTAGTTGAACCAGAAAAACCATAAACTAGTGAACATCCATATAATAATAATCCCGATGAAAGAGCACTTAAAACAAAATATTTCAAGCCAGCTTCAGATGATTTTAGTTGATCCCTATTATAAGTAGCTAACACGTAAAGAGCTAATGACTGTAATTCAAGTCCCATATAAAAAACAATTAAATCATAAGAGCTAATCATGATCATCATACCAAGTATCGAGCTAAGAATTAGAATTGGATATTCTATATTATATATTTTAAAAGTTTTTAAATAGGTTGATGAAATAACTAAAACTAAAAATCCGCCAATTAAAGTTATAATTTTCATCAATGATGACATTTGATCAATAACAACACTTCCATTAAATAAAGTTTCTTTATTGACTGAAAAGGTTTCATTTATCGTTATTATTGTTGTAATTAAAATTACAAATAAAGATAAGTTGACTGTAATTTTAGAACTATCTTTTTTAAATACACCCAAAATAAGTAAAAACATAATTGATATAGAAATAAAAATTTCTGGTAATATTAAATTTAAATTTTCCATATTATTTACTGGCTAAATTAGTTTCATGCATGCTAATTAAATCTTTTACAGAAACCTCTATAGTGTTAATTAATGGATCTGGATAAAACCCATAAAATAAAATTGGAGCTGCTAAACAACTTAAAATAAAATATTCAGATTTATTTAAATCTACAATTTTTTTGAGATCTTCATTTATTAGTTTACCAAAAACTACTCTCTTATAAAGCCACAACATATATGCGGCACCTAAAATTACTCCAAGACTGGCAATAACAGCCACTAAAAAATTATCTTTGAATGCACCCATTAAAATTAAAAACTCTCCAATAAAACCACTTGTCCCTGGTAAGCCTAAGGATGCCAAGGCAAATATCATAAATAATATTGAATATTTTGGAATTATAGAAACTAATCCCCCATAAGTACTTATTAATCTAGAATGCATTCTATCATAAACTACTCCAACAGTTAAAAACAAAGCTGCTGAAACCAATCCGTGACTTATCATTTGAATTATACTACCTTCAATTCCCTGTTGTTGTAGAGTGAAGATACCTAATGTTACAAAACCCATATGGGCAACAGATGAATATGCAATAAGTTTTTTCATATCTTCTTGCATTAAAGCTATTAGGGACGTGAATATAATTGCAATTACACTCAAAACATAGATTAAAGGGGTAAATATTTCTGATGCTACAGGGAAAAGCCCTAATGAAAATCTTATAAATCCATATCCAGCCATCTTCAATAATATTGCTGCTAGCAATACAGATCCTGCTGTAGGAGCCTCAACGTGCGCATCCGGTAACCATGTATGAACAGGCCACATAGGCGTTTTAACTGCAAATGAACTAAAAAACGCCAGCCATAAAAGATTTTGATATTTAACATCAATACCAATTTCATAAAGCTTAACTACATCTGTTGTGCCAGTTATCCAATAAATTGAAATTATTGCTACTAGCATTAAAACAGAACCTAAGAGTGTGTATAAAAAAAATTTAAATGCAGAATAAACTCTTCTTGTACCTCCCCAAATTCCAATAATTAAAAACATTGGAATTAATCCTGCTTCAAAAAACAAATAAAATACAACTAAATCTAATGCACAAAAAACACCAATCATAAAACTTTCCATAATCAGTATTGCAATTAAAAAATCTCTTAATCTATTTTTTACAGAGTTGTTTACAGAAATGACACATAGTGGTGTAATAAAAGTTGTTAATATAACAAATAAAATTGAAATTCCATCTATACCAACTTTATAATTAATAAATCCTTCAATCCATATTCTATCTTCTATAAATTGGAAACTAGAGGTAGACTGCTCAAAGGCAATCCACAAATAAATAGAAATTAAAAAATTTACAATTGTTGTGAATAAAGCAACGTATTTGGCAGTTAAATTATTTCCTTCTTTGTCTTTAGTAAAAAATAAAAATAAAGATCCTATTATTGGTAATAGTATTAAAGATGAAAGAATAGGAAAATTCATTATTTAATTATTAAAAAGGTTAAAAAGGCAGAGAAACCTACCAACATTATGAATGCATATTGATAGATAAAACCACTTTGAAATTTAGTAGCTTTTTTTGAACATTTTTTAATAAAAGAGGAAATTCCATCAGGACCAAAACCATCTATTATAGTTCCATCACAAAATTTCCATAAAAATAAACCAATTTTTTTTGATGATTTAATGAATAATACTTCATATAACTCATCGAAATACCATTTATTAACCAAGAAATTATATAAAGGTTTGTTTATTAACGCTATGTCATGAGGTAAATCTTTATTTTTTACAAACAAGTAATAAGCAATTGGTATAGATAATAAAACTAAACAAGGTGTTAAAAGCAAAAACCATAAAGGAGGATGTTCAGTGCTTAAAGGGTTTAAAAACTTAATAGACTCTGCCCAGAAAAGATTATCACTATTACCAATGAAAAGATCTTTAAATAAAAAACCAGCAAATACCGCTCCTATTGAAAGAATAAATAAAGGAAGAAGCATTACTATAGGTGACTCGTGTGTTTCCTCTATATTGATGTCTTTATTATTATATTCTCCATGGAAAGTTTTAAATATCAATCTCCAGGAATAAATAGATGTTAAAAATGCTGTCATTATTCCAATCCCAGCAGCGTAATATCCAGTAGTATTACCTTTTAAATATGCAAATTCTATAATTGCATCTTTAGAATAAAATCCTGATAAAAATGGAAAGCCTGTTAAAGCAAGAGTTCCTATAATCATTAAAGCGTAGGTATATGGCAACTTTTTCCATACGCCACCCATATTATTTATATTTTGTTCATCTTTAAATGCATGGATTACTGAACCAGATCCTAAAAATAAAAGAGCTTTAAAAAATGCATGAGTAAATAAATGAAACATAGCAACGTTATATGCACCTACTCCAGCTGCGAAAAACATATAGCCAAGTTGGCTACATGTAGAATAAGCAATTATTTTTTTTATATCCGTTTGAACTAATGCAACTGTTGCTGCAAAAAAGGCTGTAGTCATTCCAACTATAGTAATAAAATTTAGTATTAATGGTGAATATTCATAAATTGGAGAACATCTTACTACTAAGAAAACTCCAGCTGTAACCATTGTTGCTGCATGAATTAATGCTGAAACTGGAGTTGGACCTTCCATAGCATCAGGTAACCATGTATGAAGTAATATCTGTGCAGATTTACCCATTGCTCCAATAAATAAGAGTATGCAAACTAAATCTATTGCTTTAACTTCAAAACCTAAAAATGATAAATTTTTATCTACAACTGTTGGAATTTGTTGAAAAACCTCTGAGTAATTAACTGTTCCAAATAAATAAAATATTAAGAAAATACCTAAAGCAAAACCAAAGTCACCTACTCTATTAACAACAAATGCTTTGATAGCTGCAGCATTTGCACTTTCTTTTTTAAACCAAAAACCAATTAAGAAATATGAACAAAGACCAACACCTTCCCAGCCAAAAAATAATTGAATAAAATTATCTGAGGTTACAAGCATTAACATTGCAAAAGTAAATAATGACAAATAAGCCATAAATCTTGGCTTATGAGGATCATGCGACATGTAACCAATTGAGTAGATATGCACAAGAGCAGATACAGAAGTTACAACAACTAACATAACTGCTGATAATGGATCAATTAACATCGACCAATTTACATCAAGTGACCCAGAACTTATCCAGGTAGCTATAACAATATTTTCTTCGTATTGATTAACAATTACTTGATAAAGAACATGTATTGATAAGAGTGCAGAAATTGAAACTAGAGCACTTGTTACTATTTCAGAATTTCTATCACCGATATATCTTCCAAAAAAACCTGAGATAATTGAAGCAATGAGTGGAAGGAATATAATTGATAGTTCCATAATTATCCTTTTAAAGTATCTATTTCCTCAACCCGTATTGTTCCAGAGTTTCTGAAGTACACTACTATAATTGCTAAACCTATAGCTGCTTCTGCGGCGGCAACAGTTAGAATAAATAAAGTAAATACCTGTCCAGATAAATCACCTAAAAAAATTGAAAAGGAAACTAAATTGATATTTACGGCAAGTAATATCAATTCAATACTCATTAATATAACGATAATATTTTTTCTATTAAGGAAAATCCCAATTACGCCTATCGAAAAAATTACAGCACCAAGAGATAAATAATGTCCTAGCCCAATTTCAGTCATCTATTCTAATCCCTTTGTTGGTTTCAACCTCTAATACTTCAACGCCTTCAACTCTTTCACGGGATATCTGCTTAATATAACTCTGTCTTTTAACACCAGCTCTTTGTCTAAAAGTTAGTACAATAGCTCCTATCATAGCCACTAATAGTATCATTCCACTTATTTGAAATACGTGTATATAATCTGTATATAAAATCTGACCCAAGGAATGAGTATTAGTAACGGTTACCTGAGTAAGGGAATTATTTATATCAAAAATTTCTGGTTTATATTTCCAGCCACCAATTACAATTATAATTTCAACAAAAATAAGAGTGCTTATAATTAAACCAACTGGTATATGTTTAGAGCTGTCTTTAGATGCAAACCATTGATTTTTTTGCTGCGCTACATTCAGCATCATTACTACAAACAAAAATAAAACTGCTACAGCTCCCACATAAACAATTAACATTATCATTCCTAAAAATTCAGCTCCTATCATTATGAATAAACAAGAGATACTTATAAAATCTAGAATTAAAAAAAATACCGAATGCACTGTATTTTTTGATGCCGTAACCATAATCGCTGAGACAATAGCAATTAATGAAAAAGTATAAAAAAAAATTGAGTGAGCAATCATGCTTTATCTATGGATATTATCTGCCTTAATGTTTGCGTCTAAAATATTTTCCCACCTATCTCCATTATCCAATAATTTTTCTTTTGTATAATAAAGTTCTTCTCTAGTTTCTGTTGAAAATTCGAAATTAGGTCCTTGAACTATAGCATCGACTGGACAAGATTCTTCACATAGACCACAATAAATACATTTCATCATATCAATGTCATAACGTGTTGTTTTTCTGCTACCATCTTCTCGCTGAGCAGACTCTATTGTTATAGCTTGTGCGGGACAAACAGCTTCACATAATTTGCATGCTATACATCTTTCTTCACCGTTAGGATATCTTCTCAGAGCATGTTCTCCCCTAAATCTTGGACTAATTTTACCTTTCTCAAAAGGGTAATTTATTGTTTTTTTTGGTTTAAAAAATTCTTTTAAAGCCATGAATAATCCTCCAAGAAAATCAGTCATAAATATTGTTTTAAGAAATCTAGAAATTTTCATAATTAATTGACTGGTAAAAGATTAAAATAAAATAGATAGCTTGCTGTAAGTACTACCCATATTAATGAAAATGGAAGGAAAACTTTCCACCCTAATCTCATAAGCTGGTCGTATCTATATCTTGGAACAATGGCCTTAACTAATGCAAATAAAAAAAATAAAAGTAGAATTTTTAATATTAACCACATCACTCCAGGTACTAATGTAAATGGATAAATTTCTAGGGGAGATAACCAGCCACCTAAAAATAGAACTGCACCCATCGCACACATCAATAAAATATTTGCATATTCGCCTAACCAAAACATTGCATACATCATGCCAGAATATTCCGTTTGGTATCCAGCAACTAATTCTGCCTCGGCTTCTGGTAAATCAAAAGGAGGTCTATTGGTTTCAGCCAAAGCTGAAATAAAAAATATTACAAACATTGGGAATAAAGGAATTACGAACCACATGTTTTGTTGTGCAATAACAATGTCATTTAAATTAAGTGATCCAACGCATAATAATACATTTATTATAATTACCCCTATAGAAACTTCGTATGAAACCATTTGAGCTGCAGATCTAATTGCTCCAAGAAAAGGATATTTGGAGTTCGAAGCCCAACCACCCATGATAATTCCATATACACCTAGGGAAGAAACTGCGAACAAGTAAAGAATACCAACATTTATGTCTGCTAAAACTTGGGTTGCACCAAAAGGAATAACGGCCCACGCTATTAAAGCCAAAGTCATTGTTACAATAGGAGCTAATATAAATATTACTTTGTTAGAACTAGAGGGGATAATCATCTCTTTAAAAATATATTTTAAAGCGTCAGCTAATGATTGTAGTAAGCCAAAAGGTCCAACAACATTTGGCCCCTGTCGTTTTTGCACAAAAGCCCAAACTCGTCTATCGAGCCAAACAATCATTGCTACAGAAACCAAAACTGGGACTAATAAAAATAATATTTTATATACTTCTTCAAAAACTATACTCAAGTATTCCATGTTAACCCTCTGTCCCTGTAGATTTTAAATTTAATTTTGAATTGTTGCACTCAATCATAGTCTTTGAGCATCTGGCTATGATATTTGAAAAATAATATGGTTTAATATCTATTTTTAATTTTTCATTTTTTAACTCTCCACTAAATTCTTTTTTATACTCTTTATTTTGTTTTTCTTTTTGAAGATTTAGATAATTGAACATACTACTTTCTAATTCTTCCTTATCGTTGAATAACTTTCTGTTATTCATAAATTCAGCTATCTCATTTATTATTTGCCAATCTTCCTTTGCTTCACCTGGTGGATATGAAGCTTTATATGCTTTTTGAATTTTTCCTTCTAAATTTGTATAATGAGCGTCTTGCTCTGTATAGGCTGATCCAGGCAGTATAATATCGGCAATTTCTGCGCCCTTGTCACCATGACTACCCTGATAAATTACAAACTCATCTCTTTTATTAAAATTGATATTGTCTTGACCAACTAAATAAACAATTTCGAATTTATTTGATTTTAAATCGTTCAACAAATTAGTTTCTTTATTTATTAAACCAAGATCAAAGTTTCCCACTGATGAAGCATCGCAAGTTAGAATATTTAAAGGGTTCCAGTCATCTAAAAATTTGTTGTTCTTACTTAAAAATTCTTTAATTTTAATATACAAATATTCTGCGTTATTTAATCTTAAAAATGACTCCCCGATTATAATCATTGGTTTTTTTGAATCTAAAATATTTTTTGATAATTCATGTGCCCCATCAAAAATATTTTTTAAGGTTTGGGTTTGTCCATCAAAACTTTCATAAGGATAAGTTAAATCACCATTTTCGTTTAAAGAAAAAATTCTAGTATTGTTGTTTAAATAGGATTTTCTTATTCTTGCATTTAGGATTGTTGCTTCATACCTTGGATTAGAACCTACTAAAAAAATTAAATCGGACTCTTCAATTCCATTTATAGATGAATTAAATATATAGTCCTCTCTATTCGAAGTATTGATAAATCTATTATCTGGTCTTGACTCGTAATTTTTTATGTCGAGAGTTCTATCAAAAAATTCTTTAAATATATAGCTGGTTTCCATATTCGTTAGATCACCAACAAAACCACAAATTTTTTCTTTTGATGTATTTTCAAATTTAGACTTAATGATTTTATATACTTCTGCCCATGATGCCTTTTCAAATTTTTTATTATATTTTATAAAAGGTGTATCTAATCTTTGGTGAAGTAAACCATCACAAGCATATCTTGTTTTATCAGAAATCCACTCTTCGTTAATATCCTCATTTATAATCGGTAATACTCTTTTTACTTCCCAATCATATGTGTCTACCCTTATGTTTGATCCTACAGCATCCATCACATCGATAGTTTCTGTTTTTTTTAATTCCCAAGGTCTTGCTTCAAAAACATAAGGTTTAGAGGTTAAAGCCCCTACTGGACATAAATCTACTACATTTGCTGATAACTCTGATTGCATTGATTGCTCAAGGTATGTTGTAATTTGCATATCTTCACCTCTGCCAATGGCCCCTAACTCTGGTACACCTGCTACTTCAGTTGCAAATCTTACGCATCTTGTACAATGAATGCATCTAGTCATTTGTGTTTTTATTAACGGCCCCATATATTTCTCAGGAACCAATCTTTTGTTTTCCTTAAATCTTGATTTATCTACGCCATAATACATAGATTGATCTTGCAAATCACATTCACCACCTTGATCACATACAGGGCAGTCTAAAGGGTGATTAGCTAATAGAAATTCCATCACACCTTTACGTGCCTTCTCAACAAATTCTGTATTAGTTTTTATGTTCATTCCATCAGAAGCTGGCATAGCGCATGAAGCAATAGGTTTAGGAGATTTTTCCATCTCAACTAAACACATTCTACAATTTCCAGCTATTGATAATTTTTCATGATAACAAAATCTTGGAATTTCTACTCCAGCTTTTTCACACGCTTGAAGAACAGTCAATCCCTCTTCAACTTCGACATCGATATCATTAACTTTCAGTTTAGGCATTTTTTTTATCCAATAAGTGCTGATCAACTAAGTAAGGAATATTATTTTTTTTCTGAACAATGGGGTCTAAATTATTTCTCTCAATTATTTCTTTTTTAAAATGCCTTAAAAGACCCTGAACAGGCCAAGATGATCCTTCTCCAAATGCACAAATTGTATGACCTGCTATTTGGTTTGTTACATCGCCTAACATATCTACTTCATCCTTTGTTGCATCCCCTTTAGCCATTCTTTCTAGCATTCTCCACATCCAACCAGATCCCTCTCTACAAGGTGTGCATTGACCACAACTTTCATGTTTATAAAATCTTGCAATTCTTGCCATGCATTTGATTATGTCTTGGTCTTTATTTATCACAACAATACCTGCAGTTCCTAACCCACTTTTTTCAGCCATAAGTGAGTCGAAATCCATAGTTAATGTTTCACATTTTTCTTTTGGAATCAGTGGCATTGACGAACCACCTGGGATAACTGCTTGAAGATTATCCCATCCTCCAATAACACCCCCTGCATGAACTTCGATTAATTCTTTTAAAGGAATATTCATTTCCTCCTCAACGTTACAAGGAGTATTTACATTTCCAGATATGCAAAATATTTTTGTACCTGTGTTCTTTTCTCTCCCAAGAGAAGAAAACCATTTTCCTCCCCTCCTAAGAATTGTTGGAACTACAGCTATAGTTTCAACATTATTTATAATTGTGGGACATCCATAAAGACCAATTAAAGCTGGGAATGGTGGTTTTAATCTTGGTTGTCCTTTTTTACCTTCAATACTTTCCAATAAAGCTGTTTCTTCTCCACAAATATATGCTCCAGCTCCATAATGAATAAAAATATCTAAATCCCATCCAGTTCCAGCCGCATTTTTACCTAGTAATTTTTTTTCATAAGCCTCATCTATAGCAGCTTGAAGTTTTTGACCATCAACAAAATACTCGCCTCTAATATAGATGTAACAAACATGTGCTTGAACTGCGTATGATGCAATTAGACAACCTTCAATTAATTTATGAGGTTCAAATCTTAGAATATCTCTGTCTTTACATGTACCTGGTTCAGACTCATCCCCATTTATTACCAAGTAATGAGGTCTCGAACCTACTTCCTTAGGAGCAAAAGACCATTTTAAACCTGTTGGAAATCCAGCACCACCTCTACCTCTAAGCTGTGAATCTTTTATTTCATTTATTATCCAATCTCTTCCTTTATCTATAATTTCTTTAGTATCAGTCCAATCACCTCTTTTCTGAGAAGAAACAACGTCTGAACCCAAGTCATTATATAAATTTTTAAATATTCTGTCTTGATCCTTAAGCATTTTTATATTCCATTAGCGTTTTTCTATTATTTTCTGGTTCGTTATTTAATCTACCTCTATAGGAACCTGGTTTAGGAGATTCTCCTTTTAAAATTTTATCCAAAATTTTCAATGTTTTTTCTTTATCCAAATCTTCATAGTACTCGTCATTAATTTGCATCATAGGCGCATTAACACATGCTCCTAAACACTCAACTTCCATCCACGAGCAACTTTTATCATCTGATAATTCACATTCATTTTCTGATATTTTTTCTTTACATGCTTCAACTAATTTACCTGCTCCTCTTATCATGCAAGGTGTTGTTGTACACACTTGTATAAAGTGTTTTCCTACAGGAGATAAATTATACATAGTATAAAAGGTTGCTACCTCATAAACTTTTATGTAAGGCATATCTAAAAATTTTGCTATGTATTTCATTGCAGCTAAGGGTATCCAATTAGAATTTTGTCTTTGAGCAATATAAAGTAGTGCCATAACAGCACTTTGTTGTTTACCTTTAGGATATTTTGATACTATTTTTTTTGCAGCATCTAACGATGAACTACTGAATTCAAAATTTTCTGGCTGATGTTTAGCTGGTCTTCTTAAACTCATCTATCGACCTCCCCAAACACAATATCTAAAGAGCCTAGTACAGCAGGAACATCGGCCAACATGTGTCCTTTTATTAAATAATCCATAGATTGTAAGTGTGAAAAACCAGGCGCTCTTATTTTGCATTTATATGGTTTACTTGATCCATCAGATATTAAGTAAACACCAAATTCACCTTTTGGAGCCTCGACAGCAGTATATATTTCATCTTTTGGAACTCTGTAACCTTCAGTAAAAAGTTTAAAATGATGAATAAGTGCTTCCATCGATTGTTTAATTTCTTTTTTTGGAGGTGGACTAATTTTACCATCTAAAGATTTTATCGGTCCCTTTTCCATTTTTGATAAACATTGTTTAATTATAGATACACTCTCTTTCATTTCCTCAATTCGACACAAATACCTATCATAACAATCTCCATTTTTTCCTACTGGTATTTTAAAATCTAAATTTTCATAACAATCATAAGGTTGGGATTTTCTCAAATCCCATGGAACTCCTGATCCTCTAATCATAACTCCAGAAAATGAATAATCTAGAGCATCTTGTTTAGTAACTATTCCAATATCGACATTACGTTGTTTAAATATTCTGTTATCTGTTAGTAAACTTTCTAAATCATTTATTATTTTTGGAAAACTCTCACAAAATTCTGCAATATCTTCTTCAAGTCCTTGTGGTAGGTCTTGATGTACTCCTCCAGCTCTAAAATAATTTGCATGAAGTCTAGAACCAGATACTCTCTCATAAAAACCCATTAATTTTTCTCTTTCCTCAAATCCCCATAAAGTTGGTGTTAAAGCTCCTACATCCATTGCTTGAGTTGTAACATTTAAGATATGACTTAAAATTCTTCCAATCTCACAGAATATAACTCTTATAAATTGAGCTCTAATAGGAACACTTAATTTAAGAATTTTCTCAACAGCTAATGCAAAGGCATGTTCTTGGTTCATTGGAGCCACATAATCTAATCGATCAAAATAAGGTACAGCTTGCATATAAGTTTTATTTTCAATTAATTTTTCTGTACCTCTATGTAATAAACCAATATGAGGGTCGGCTTTTTCTACAATTTCTCCATCTAGTTCTAAAATTAATCGTAGAACACCATGAGCTGCTGGGTGTTGTGGACCAAAGTTTAGGTTTAAATTTTTAATTTTTTTTGTCATTAGTTTCTATTTCATCTTTTATATACTTAGTCCCTTCCCAAGGACTTTCGTAATCAAAGTTTCTAAAATTTTGCTCTAATTTCACTGGTTCACTAATAACCTTTTTTTCATCCTCGCTATATCTAACCTCTGAGTGACCAGTAAGTGGAAAATCTTTTCTAAGTGGATGACCCTCAAATCCATAATCAGTTAATATTCTTCTAAGATCTGGATGATCTTTAAATGAAACACCATACATATCAAAAACTTCTCTTTCCATCCAATTAGAAGATGGAAAAATACTTGTTAAGGATGGGATTACTTCGTGTTCTGAAATAGAATATTTTAAAATTAATCTCTGATTAAATTCATGACTCAAAAATAGATAAACAATTTCAAATCTTTGATTCCTCTCAGGATAATCAACAACTGTTATATCTATTAGTTGTCTAAATTTTGTATCGTTGTTAGTTTTTAAAAACAAACATATATCAACTAAATGATCTTTGTCTGTATCAAGATAAATTTGATTATGTTTGATCTGGGTTTTGTTAATTTTTGTCGTTAACTCAGAATTAATTTTTTTTTCTAAATCCTCTAAATTTTTCATTTTTACCTTATGAAAGAACCTTTCTCTCTAATTTTTTTTTGAAGTTGCAATATTCCATATAATAATGCTTCAGCTGACGGAGGACATCCTGGCACATAGACGTCTACTGGTACAATTCGATCACATCCTCTTACAACTGAATACGAATAATGATAATAGCCTCCACCATTTGCACAGCTTCCCATGGAAATTACATATCTAGGTTCTGGCATTTGGTCGTAAACTTTTCGAAGTGCTGGAGCCATTTTATTGGTCAAAGTTCCCGCTACAATCATTACATCTGATTGTCTTGGAGACGCTCTTGGAGCTGCACCAAATCTTTCAAGATCATATCTTGGCATTGATGTTTGCATCATTTCAACAGCACAACAAGCCAAACCAAATGTCATCCAGTGAAGAGAGCCCGATCTTGACCAATTAATTAGGTTGTCTAGTGATGTCGTTATAAATCCATCTTTACTAAAATCATTAGCTAATTGTTTAAACTCCTCAGGAACTTGATCTATTTTATTTTTCATTGTGTTTATAATTTTATTCCCAGTCTAAAGCGCCTTTTTTCCATTCATATATAAAACCAATTGTAAGAATGAATAAAAAAATCATCATTGATGAAAAACCAAGTAATCCGATATTGCCAAGAGAAATTGCCCAAGGAAATAAAAAAGCTATTTCCAAATCAAATATAATAAATAAGATTGCAACTAAATAAAATCTAACATCAAACTCAAGTCTAGAATCCTCAAAAGGCTCAAACCCACATTCGTATGCAGATAATTTTTCAGGATCAGGTTTTTTTGGCGATAGAATAAAATTAATTACCACAAATGCACAGCTTAGCCCTAAGGCTATAATCAAAAATATTATTATTGGTAAGTAATCTTTTAGAAAATCAGATAACATGGCAGTCTATATATCAGTTTTTATTTGATGTTGAAGAGCAGATACGTCACATTTAACTAAAAAAAAAAGATAACAATTTCAACTACTTACATCAAGTAGGCTGAAAAAGATAACAAATTCAATAGTTTAGTAAATTTATTAAAGAATCGTCTTAAGTGGCGGGAGTGAAGGGACTCGAACCCTCGACCTATCGCGTGACAGGCGATCGCTCTAACCAACTGAGCTACACCCCCACTTTTAGTAATTTCTGGTGGGCAGTAAAGGACTCGAACCTTTGACCCCCTCGGTGTAAACGAGATGCTCTACCAACTGAGCTAACCGCCCATAACCAAAAATACAGTGTTTTATATCGTTTAGTTTAATAACGTCAAGGTCTATTAATATTGAAAAATAGCCAGATTTAAGGGTTTATTTTTTATTCTATATTAGAAAAAAAGAATATTTATTTTCAACTTAAAAGCCACCACGCCAATTATTCTTATTTTTAAAATTTTTTTCCTCTGACTTAGTGATTGGCTTTAATAAGTAGAACAAAACTAGAATAACAGAAACTAAAAATAATGTTATTTCCATTATAAGACAAATTTATTGTATGCTAGCTTGAGATTTATCGTCTTTTTTTGATATTTCAACCTCAACCCATTCAGTTGGCTTAAGTTCTTTTGTTAAAGCGATTTTTATAACTTGATCAGCATACTCAACAGGAGTGATTTTAATATCATCAATAATTTTTTTAGGCATATCTACTAGATCTTTTTCGTTCTCCTTTGGTATCAATACCTCCTTAATACCAGCTCTATGAGCTGCTAATAATTTTTCTTTTAACCCTCCAATTGGTAATACTTGACCTGTTAAGGTTACTTCTCCTGTCATAGCTACATCTTTTCTAACAGGAATATTTGTAATTGAAGAAACAATTGAAGTTACCATACCAATACCAGCGGATGGACCATCTTTTGGTGTTGCACCTTCAGGGACATGAATATGAAAATCTTTTTTCTCAAAAATAGGTGGAATAATTCCATATTCTAGACATTTCGATCTTACAAAAGATTTTGCAGCCTTAACAGATTCTTGCATAACATCACCTAACTTACCAGTAATCTGCATTCTACCTTTCCCAGGCATAGTAACAGTTTCAATTTTCAAAATTTCTCCGCCATACTCTGTCCAAGCTAGTCCAGTTACAATACCAACTCTATTATCGGATTCTAGCTCACCGAATTTAAACTTAGGTACGCCCAAAAATTCTGATAAATTTTTGTGGTTTATTCCAACTTCTTTCTCTTCGCCAGCAACAATTTTTTTAACAACTTTTCTTGCAAGTTTAGAAATTTCTCTCTCTAAATTTCTTACTCCAGACTCTTTTGTATAACCTCTGATGACTTCTTTTATTATATCATCATCTAGCTTCATTTCTTTTTCTTTAACCCCATTATCTTTGATTTGTTTTGGTAATAAAAATTTGTTAGCGATATTTATTTTTTCGTCTTCTGTATAACCTGCTAATCTAATTACTTCCATTCTATCTAATAAAGGAGGTAAAATATTTAAAGTATTGGCAGTTGTTACAAACATAACATCAGACAAATCATAATCAACTTCTAGATAGTGATCATTAAATGTTGTATTTTGCTCCGGATCTAACGCTTCTAATAAAGCTGAAGAAGGGTCACCTCTATAGTCGTTTCCAATTTTATCAATTTCATCTAATAAAATTAATGGATTTTTTGTTCCAGCTTTTTTCATCATTTGAATTATTTTACCAGGTAAAGATCCAATATATGTTCTTCTATGACCTCTTATCTCGGCTTCATCTCTCATTCCACCAACAGACATTCTAACAAACTCTCTATTTGTTGCCTTAGCAATTGATTTACCTAAAGATGTTTTTCCAACACCTGGAGGTCCTACTAAACATAAAATTGGACCTTTGATTTTTTCCATTCTTTTTTGAACTGCTAAAAATTCAATTATTCTCTCTTTAACTTTTTCCAAACCAAAATGATCTTTATCAAGAATATTTAAAGCCTTTGTTAAATCAATATCAACTTCACTTTTTTTATGCCATGGAAGTTCAATCATCCAATCTAAATAATTTCTTACTACTGTAGCCTCAGCAGACATTGGACTCATATTTTTTAATTTTTTTAATTCTTGAAGACATTTTTTCTCAACCTCCTTAGGCATCTTTGCTTTAGATATAGCTTTATTAAGACTTGTTGTTTCATCTTTGCCGTCTTCAATTTCACCAAGTTCTTTTTGTATAGCCTTTAGTTGCTCATTAAGATAGTACTCTCTTTGAGTTTTCTCCATTTGATTTTTAACTCTTCCTCTAATTCTTTTTTCAACACCAATTATACTTGTTTCATTTTCCATTATCTTGATGATTGCGTTTAATCTTTTCTTTACATCAACTGTTTCAAAAATTTGTTGTTTCTCAGAAATAGTAGCTGTTATATGAGATGCAATATTATCAGCTATTTGAGAAGGATCTTTTAATTGCTTAATAGTATTAATTGTTTCTGTTGCGATTTTTTTATTTATTGATGTTAGTTTTTCTAATCTTCTTAATGCTGTGGCTGCAAGTGGAAATAAATCCTCATCTTCGGGTAAAACATCATGATAATGAGTATAATCACAAGTTATGAATTTTTCGTTATCTTGAAAATCTAAAATTTTAACTCTCTTAATTCCTTCAACCAAAACTTTAACAGTCCCATCAGGTAGTTTTAATAGTTGTAAAATACTACCTTCACAACCATAAATAAAAACATCTGTTTTTTTCGGATCATCAATTTCTGAATTTTTTTGAGTAACAAGAATAATTTTCTTATCTTTTTTCATCACTTCATTTAGAGCTGAAATAGACTTATCTCTTCCTACAAAAAGAGGAATGACCATGCTTGGAAACACTACAATGTCTCTTAATGGTAATAACGGTAATGAAATTTTAACGTCCATAGCATTAATATGGATATTATATTTTATAATGCAATAGGTTTTTGCTATTTATTAAGGATATTAAGCCGCTGTTGTCTTATTTGACTTAGATTTACTGTCACCTTTAGCATGTACTAAAATCGGTTGAGATTGTCCTTTTGCAGCACTGGCATCAACAATAACTTCTTCTATATTATCTTGACTTGGAAGATCATACATTGTTTTTAATAAAATATTTTCTAATATTGATCTCAATCCTCTAGCTCCTGTTTTTTTACTGATAGCCTTTTGTGCAATCTCTTTTAATGCATTTTCTTTAAATATTAGTTTTGCGCCATCTAATTTAAAAAGCTCTTGGTATTGTTTTGTCAAAGAATTTTTTGGTTCTTGTAATATTTTGATTAAAGATTTTTCATCTAAATCCTCAAGTGTTGCTATCATTGGAAGTCTTCCTATAAATTCTGGAATTAATCCAAATTTTAATAAATCCTCAGGTTCTAACCCTTTCATCCACTCACCAGTTTTTTTATCTTGTGTATTTTTTACATCTGCACCAAAACCAATTGAAGTTCCCTTATCCCTTTGAGAAATTATTTTATCAAGACCCGCAAATGCACCACCACAAATAAATAAAATATTTGTTGTATCTACTTGTAAAAATTCTTGTTGAGGATGTTTTCTACCACCTTGGGGTGGAACACTGGCAACTGTCCCTTCCATTATTTTAAGGAGAGCTTGCTGTACTCCTTCTCCAGATACATCTCTTGTTATTGATGGGTTTTCAGACTTTCTACTTATTTTATCTACCTCATCAATATAGACTATTCCTCTTTGAGCCTTTTCAACATTATAGTCTGAAGCTTGTAACAATTTCAAAATAATATTTTCTACATCTTCACCCACATAGCCTGCCTCTGTAAGAGTGGTTGCATCGGCCATTGTAAATGGAACATCTAGAATTCTTGCAAGAGTTTGTGCAAGCAATGTTTTTCCACAACCTGTAGGACCCACTAAAAGAATATTAGATTTTGATAACTCAACATTTTTACTTGTTTTGCTCTCGTAGTTTAATCTTTTGTAATGATTATGAACTGCAACTGACAAAACTTTCTTGGCATGAGACTGACCAATTACATAATCATCTAATACTGAGCAAATTTCTTTTGGTGAAGGGAGACCATCTTGGTGTTTAACGAAAGTATCTTTGCTCTCTTCTTTTATTATGTCCATACATAACTCAACACACTCATCACAAATGAATACTGTTGGACCAGCAATTAATTTTCTAACTTCATGTTGACTTTTGCCACAGAAAGAACAGTAAAGAATATTTTTATTATTTGTTGTCATTTAAAAATTTTATAACGAATCAATTAGAATACTTTATTATAGAAGACTTATACTAATCAAGTTTCTATTATTAATGGCTCCATATGTTGTGTATCATGATCTTTTCTCTACTACTTCGTCAATAAGACCAAATGATTGTGCAACATCTGCTGTCATAAAATTATCTCTTTCAAGAGCAGATTTTATCTCATCAACACTTTTGCCAGTGTGTTTTGAGTAAATTTCATTTAGTCTTTTTTTTAAAGATAAAACTTCATTTGCATGAATTTCAATATCTGTTGCTTGACCTTGAAAACCTGCTGATGGTTGGTGAACCATTATTCTTGAATTAGGTAAAGAAAACCTTTTTCCTTTAGTGCCTGCTGCAAGTAAAAAGGATCCCATAGATGCAGCTTGTCCTATACACAAAGTAGAAATATCTGGTTTAACATATTGCATAGTATCATATATACCTAAACCAGCTGTAACCAAACCTCCAGGACTATTAATATACAAATAAATTTCTTTTTTTGGATCTTCTGCTTCTAAAAATAATAATTGAGCTGTGACCAACGATGCTACATTGTCATTAATTTGTCCTGTTAAAAAAATTATTCTTTCTTTTAGTAGTCTAGAATAAATATCATAAGCTCTCTCGCCTTTGCTTGATTGTTCAACAACCATCGGTACAAGGTTACTCATATATTCTGATAATTTTGTTGTCATAAGTTGATTCGTACTACTTATACAACTTGAGATTACTTTTTGCTAACCTTTTTTGTCTTTTTCGCTACAGGCTTTGATTTTGCCTTTTTAGTTGAAGGTTTTTTTTCTTTCGAAGATGATGTGGATGATTTTTTCTTAGTTTCTTTTTTTTCTTCTCCATGGCTATGTTCATGATCATGCTTATGAGCTTCTTTTAAAATCTTTTCCGCTTCCTCTTTTGAAATTTCTTTTTTATTTGCTTTGCCTTTTTCTTTAATTAAATTTAAAATTTTTTCCTCATATACGGTTCCTCTTAAACTTGCTAATGCAGATGGGTTTTTTTGATAAAAATCCATAACCATTTTTTCTTGTCCAGGCATCATTCTTAATTGTTTTTGTACTTCAGCTTGAATTTCTTGTTCTGTTACTTTAATTTGATTTTTTTCACCAAACTCGTTTAAAATTAATCCAGTTTTAATTCTTGTTTTTGCTTTTTCTTCAAAGTCTTTTTTATTTTTCTTCGCTTCTCCTTCAGACATACCTTGTGAAAGAACTTTAACCTCTTCCTCAACTAGGTTTTCCGGAACTTCGTCTATTTTAATTTTTTCTATTTCTTTTAAGATTTGATTTTTAGATAATTGATCTAGAGAATTTTTATATTCATCATTAATTTGTTTTGAAATTAAATTTTTTAAATCTTTTAAATCTTTTGCCCCTAAATTTTTTGCAAAATCATCATCAATTTTTACTTCTTCCGATTGTTTAACGCTTAAAATTTTACAATTAAATTTAGCTTTTTTATTTACTAATTCTTTTTCAGGAAAATTTTCTGGCAGAGTTGCTTCAACAATTTTTTCATCATCTTTCTTAACTCCAATCAATTGATCGTCGAAACCTTTTAAGAATAAATCTTTACCCAAGGTTAGCTGCGTGTTCTTTCCCTCACTTCCTTTAAAATCCTTACCATCAATTGTTGCTTTATAATCTAAAGACACTAAATCACCTTTTTTGGCTTTTGTATCAGCACTAACTTCTTTGAAATTTGGTTGGTTTTTAGCTATTTCTTTTATTCTTTTATCCGTTTCACTATCTTCAATTTTTACTGTGTATTCATCAAATTTAATATTTTCTAAAGATTTGATTTCTACTTTTGGTAACTCGGTAACTGATAGAACATATTCAAGATCTTTATCTTCACCGTATGTCTTTAAGTCAAGCTTCGGTTGACCTGCTGGTTTAATTTTATTTTCTTCTAGTGCTTTAGTTGATGTTTCTTTTAAAACTTTATCTAAAACTTCTCCAAAAACTGCTTTACCAAACTGTCTTTTTAAAATTTCTTTTGGAACTTTGCCTGGTCTAAATCCTTTAAGATTTACACTGCCTTTAATCTCTTCATATTTTTCATCCATATAAGAGTTCATTGTCTCTTTATCGATAAAAACTTTAAGATCTTTATTTAATCCTTTTTTATTTTCTACTGTAACTTTCATAATATTTTAATGGTAGGGCGAAAAGGACTCGAACCTTCACATGTTGCCATATTGGTTCCTAAGACTAACGCACGTCTCTAAACCTTGAACTACCAACACTCCTTTCTTCACCCATTGTATCAATGAATACGTTTTTGTATCCATCATTGTATCCATTTTTTGACCAATGGTAGGGCGAAAAGGACTCGAACCTTCACCTCTTGCGAGACCAGTTCCTAAGACTGGCGCGTCTACCAGTTCCGCCATCGCCCCAACTATTGATACGGAAGTTATAGACATCATTTTCTCTATTTCAACACCTTTCTACTATTGTGACCAATTAAAGATGATACTTCAGCTTTTTTACTTTTAGCTTTCTTGTATTCCTCTAATTTAGTTATAGCATTTTCAAGCACCTCGTTTGTACTATGCGTGTAGTACTGTAGTGTAGTTTCAATAGACTTATGTCCTGCTAAATGCTGAACTGCTTTTGGACTTACATCAGCTTCTACTAACCTAGTAATAAAAGTGTGTCTTGTTGAGTAAGGCGTATACTCATCGCTTATACCTGATAACTTGATATACTTATCCCAGTTATGTCTAAGAGAAGATTTAGATATAGGAAAGAAACGGTTGCCATCATTTTTCAAAGCAACTTCACGTCTTCTTTTTACTACTTCTAATGCTCTATTAGTTAATGGAACTGTAGACCATTTACCAGTTTTAGGTCTTTTCAACGTCATAGTCTTTTTACCAAAGTCTATTTCATCAGGCGTAAATTTATTCAATTCGCCATCGTGTCGAAGACCTGTATCAATTGCAAAAACTATCACATCATACCAAAAGCCATCTTCACGTAGCTTACAAGTATCAAGTAATTGGTTTTCTTCTGCAATTGACAGTGCAGGTTTAGGTTTACTTTCTGCACGTCTTTCATCTTGTATCCCAAAGTTTTTAGCACTTGGGTCAATACAATCATCAAGACTAAAAAGTCTTTGTTTGATTGCGAAGGACGTTAATTGTCTTAACAAACCTAAACGCTTGTTCACGGTATTAGTGCTACAAGAGTTATAATTATTCATTTTCTTTTTAGCTGAATGAATAATCGCCCACTCTTTAAAGTCAGCTAAAGTAAATACATCGTGAAAGTCTTTAAGTTTAGGATTTAAATTATCCTTATCCTTAAAGAAATCTAATATATCTTTAGCATAATTAGCAACAGTTTCACCGTGCTTACCTTTCCAAGTTTTCAGTCTTACTAAGTCTTGATAAAGATTATTGATATATGCTTCACCTACAATCTTTACATTATCAGTAAGTAGAAAACTTCTACTTGCTAATCGTTGTGTCATTTGAGACTTCACCTTGATTGCTTTACCAAGTGCTTCCTCAAACTTCTCCAACTGTTTAGCGTCAGACATTGTATTATCAATATCTAACTTAACGGTTTCAGTAAGTCGTTTGGACTTCTTCTCACCGTCTACGTGATACTCTTTATACTTTGATACCCATAAAGTATTACCACGCCTTAGCGTTATACCTTTCGGTAAACTACTAAGGATTTTTTCTTCTACTGCTTTTCTCATTTTATACTCCTTGCAGTTTTTAGTTGGTTCTCTATCTTCAACTTCGGCACATCTTTCCAATCTGACGTAGTTCCGATAAAGAGTTTTTGAAGTCTTCTTCCTGTTGGTGTTAATTTAATCCAACTTAATCTTCTATTCTCGAATGGATTTACAACTCTTTCAACGAAACCTAGAGTATGTAAATCACTTACATTTCGAGATATTGAAGACAAGGAAATCACAACTCCAAAAAACTTGTGATACCATTCTCTTATAACCTGAGTGTTCAATTCCTGACCATCAGGTAAACAAGAGATTGTCTTAAATGTTAAGACCAATTGTAATGGAATACCATTACCAAAAGTCTTTGCCTTAGACTTTGCTACTTCTTGCATAAACACTTTGTCAAAGTGAATATTACTTGTTGTGCAACTGTAAGACATTATTCTCCTTTCGATTTAACTTTATAACCTTCAACTTATCAGGACGGTTATGAGAGAGTTTTGTCTGCGCTATCACATTTTCAATCGTAGACTTATATGGGTCGTAATGTTCAAACAATGGAATTACTTCACTGTCTTCTATTAGACCTTGTCGTCTTAGTTTATTGAAAGTGTATTGGATAACTGCGTCACCTATTTTAATTGATGAAGTCCTTTCATACTCATCATCAACTTCTACGGTTTTGCAGTAGTAAGGTAGGTCACCAACCGCCTTAGTGTAAACTAAAGGATTGGGATATTGGGAACGTAAGTCTGAAATATAATAATCAAAATCATCTATATCTCTCCACAACTTACATCTTGCAACCTTCCATACTTTGCAGACTACGCTACATACGTTCATAACGCACCTAGTCGAAAGTTTACTTTTTTTATTTATAACCATACTTCTCCTATTATTAAGTTATTCGTTTGCTTTTCACAAGTGCAAACTTTCAACTTGTGGATTAATTGCAATTTAGACTCAATATAAACTGCGTAAAAATAGATAAAAAGAAATCTCGGCTTCCTACCTATTGTTCGTCACAACCTGAAGACGACTACTCTAAATCGTCTTCTGGCGTTTGATACAAGACCACCTTATTCGCTATCTTTGGTCTTTTACTTAACTCAGTAAAACAATTCGCTAACGCTTCAGCTAATTTATCTTTACCTTTAGTGTCGAGCATATGACCTGAATTAGGTAGTTCTTTGACTACTTGTATTATCATTAGTCTATCCTTAGTTGAGGTGCTTACTAGCACTCTCTTTTGCTTCTGCTTTTATTTCGTCAAATTCTTTTTGTGAAACAAATGCAACACCTCTTGTATGAGCCGTTTCGTGTAGGTGATTTATAGCAATTGCAAGTATAGGTAATGGCTTGATTAAGTTTTTCTTATCAGGACTAATCTCCATACTTATATCAAACATACGTTGCCATAAGTCCTGAGGAATTTTTAAAGTTTCCGTCTTTTCTTTTTGTGCTTTCATTGCACTCCTAACAATTAATCTTTCTGGTTAAGGAATAGTTCTAACGAATAGAAAGAAGTAAAGGTTCGCACTTGTACACAAAGGAAAAACAAGTCTTATATCTTCATTGCAAAGTTATAAGTAGAACTTATTCCTGCGATTTACTTAATCACAAAAATAATATTATTCAATTGGTGCAACCCCTAATTTAATCCGAACTGAAATCGGATTGTTGTTTTTTATCCGAACTGACTTCGGATTTTGTTCTACGTGAAACTTAAATCAAACCTTTAGAATTAGTTTGAGATAAATATTCTACATAACTTTCTAACAAACCTTGTTCATTTTCTTTTTTCTTTCTTGCTCTTGCAGTAAATATTTTAATCCAATGCTTAAATTGTTCGTGAAATCTTTTGTAGTCTTTCCAATCATAATTAAAATCTTTACTCCACTTCTTTCTTGCTTTTGAATTGAAGAACATTGTCATTGGTAGTTTCTGTGGCTTCTTATCTGCTTCTGCTTTGAGCCATAAGTTTACAAGTGTTTCACCTGCAATTCCTGCCATTATATTATTATTAGTCTTATAATGCTTGGCTCTTTTGGCTATATAATCTATCACACATTCCAGTAGTTCTTGATGTAGGACACCAACGCTTTCTGCTATGGCTACTGCGTCCTGATATGAAATAGTAAAGTAGTCATCATATAACTTCTTCTCCTTCTTCATCTGAGCCATCTTTATTACCATATCAACTGGGTCTTTAATCTTGTGTCTTTCGCAGAAACTATTCAGTCCGTGATTAGCTACTGATATATCTTCTCCTTGTAAATGCGCCTTCAGTCTATTTATCTGTTGCTTTACTTTAGTCTTATTTGGTGTCGGAGAAAGCAAACCCATTGGATATAATTCATCACCTACTTTACCCATCTGTATCATCTGACCTGATACATTAAATGGATTACTACTACGTCTTATATCTTCTCCAAGTTTCTGGTATGTCTTCTCCATTTCATACATTGCTCTTGGTTTGATTGCGTTCTTTAATTTATCCAATGCGTCTTGTTGTTTCTTTAACCACGCCTTGTATACCTTGTTTGTCTTCTTATAATTAAGAACTCTTTGTTCATTCTCCGCAGACAATAGTTTACCTTCAAAGTAAAACATCTTATCTCTTTGTTGACTGGTAGCAATCCAATGTACTTCTTTAACTGACAATGGTTTCGTATGGTACTCTAGCTTTACACTGCTATCTATTTTAATTGTAGGTCTACCAAGAAATATATCTAGTCTTCTCTCTAAATCCTTTTGTCTATCTTCAGTCTTCTGCTTTGTTGTTTTCTTTTTTAATAACTTAACCATACTGAACTTGATGTATCACAAAGTTTATAAAGTTTCAAAACAGATAATGAGAAAGATAAAGCTAAAAAATTTTTTGAAAGAAAAAAACTACAAAAAAGTACATCGGTAGTCTAGAAGACTAACGTAAATCAAAACTATCATAGGGTTTCCTGCAGAAAAATTGTATCTTGGATACAAACTAGGGTAGCCACCTATTATTTTTTATTGTAGGGGCAAGGGGGTAAAAAAAATTTTGTGTATATACGTGAACTTGTCAGATTTTTTCGTCAAAAGTTTTTAAATCAAAGAACTTATCAAACATTGAGTACTCCACCGCATATCCTAAGAAGTCCTGAACATTATTAAGAATAAAAGTTCTAGCCACTTTAGACTTATCTTCTGGTGGAACTTTGAGTTTATCTTTAGTTGTCTTTGTGTAATCTGCTTGAATAATAAAATCTTTTATTATTTTCTCTACATTCTTCTTGTTCTTATGCTTTGCAAAAAGAGCTTTAAGATAGATAACCTTAGGTTCATTGTCGTTCATAACTTTATTTACTATAAGATATACTTATAGTCAGATGTTGTTGGTTGCACTTATATCAAGATAAAGATTAACTATAGTATAACTATAGTAGTATCCTAATAGTGGCACTTAATTAAAAACAACAATCAAACAACTTTAAGAGCATTTCTAACCATAGAAGCTATTTTCTTACTATACTTTGCTCTAGTTCTGTTTTTTCTTTTCTTTGCAGTAGTCCTTGCGTACTCTTTAGAGGACAAACGGTTTATTACGCTTTCTGGTAAATATCTCTCACCAGTGACACTAGATTTTTTTCCTGATTTAGTTCTCCATTTTTGAGCCGACCAGTTCTTTAAATCTTTTTGTGGTTGTTTAAGTGCCATTAGCTAGTATAACCCCCACCTGCTTTTTTATACGCTTTGGCTAGTGCCTGACTTTTTCTTGCCGACCATTTTCCACTAGGCGTACCATAGGAATTACTATTCATTATTCTTCTGAATATTCTTTTTCTTAAAGTTGGTTTAGTATAATTACCTGCTTTATTTACTGTTGATTTTTTCTTCATATTTTTATCCAAGTATTTTCTGTAGTATCTCCAAAGTATTTTTCTATTTCTGCATTAAAGAGGTCTTCTTTTCTCATTTTCATAGATAACTCTTGGTCTTTTACCAAGTGTTGCACCCAATGGTGACAAGCTACTTGTAGACAATCAATCCTGTCATCGTGAGATAAAGAATGGACTTCTTTTTGTAATCTACTTATTTGATAGAAAAGCTGATACTTCAATGCGCTTTCCTGAGGATACAACATATTAGTTTCCTCATAATCTTTCTTAATAACTGCTTTATCTACAATTATTCTATGCTGAGATATTAGAGGTTCTAAGGTATCTAATATCCTTCTATGTTTATTAGAAGTCTGTCTAATCATTTCTGTAGTACAAGGATATTGCTTAATTAAATAAGGTTTGAGTAATGCTTCAAACATTCCTTGACCAAAGTTTTCTTCAATTAATATTTTATTAACTTTAAATTTCTTAGCTATGTCTACTAATTTAGATAACGTATGTTCTGAATAACCACTATTAAAACCACCAATATCTACTAAATAAATATTACCATTTAAGAATTTAGTGACACAATAAGCAGTTTCATCTTTACCTTTACCTGAGGGGTCTATAGCCATTACTGTAGATATATAAGGAAGCCACTGACCTTGTACTTCCATTGGTCTATAATAAGCGTCTCCTTGTAGTCCTACGTTAGGTAAATCATTATGTTGTAATTCAGGACTAGAAGCCCAGATAACCTTTTCTGGTGCATTATCAGGATTTAAATTCATTACTGATAAATCTGATAGTTTTAACGGAAACTTGTTTAGGTCACTTAGCGTAGTATCTAGCTGATACTGCATATTGAAACCTAGTCTTCCATAACTAGCTTCTCTTTCTAATAAATCTTTTTCATCAAATCTTGATGGGTCTGTAGGTTTACCAATTAAATTAATACCCCAAGTATTATTTATTATAGGCGCAAGATTAGAACCATATGACTTTATCTGTTTCTCACTAGGGTATCTAGCAGTCCAATAACGTATCTTATAACCTCTCTCTTGCAACTTGTTATAAATACTTTGTTCTGTTTGTGGCGTACCTAAGTATATAATTCTAGAAGTGTCAGGTTTAATTACTGCTTCAAATTCTTTAATAGCTTCAGATAGCTTGTCTCTCATAAACTGAGTTTGAGTATTTCCTGAAGTCTCTACATCATCAGCAATAACTAAGTCTGCACGTGAACCTGTAATTTGAGAAGTAATACCTAATGACTTCACTGTTGGTTGTTGTGAAGCAGAAGCCGTATTTACATCAAAACTAATCTTTGACTGTCTTTGGTCGTCTTTAGGATATAGATGTTGAAGCAATGGCATTTCGTGAAGTAATCTCAAACAGAAAGTACTAAAGTCATCGGCTCTATTCTTTGAAGCAGATACAACAAGTATATTAATGTTTGGATTAAGTAAGATACGCCATAAAACATAACTTGCAGTTATCCAACTCTTTCCGACACCTCTAAAAGCACTAATAATTATTCTACTGTCTCCATTAGCAATATAGTTAGCTATATCGTATTGTATCTTAGTAGGTTCAGGTAAATTTAAATGCTTCCAAGTGATGTATAGAAAATTCCTAAAGTCAGTTAGTTTTGACAGGATTTTTTCGTTTTTCATCGAATGGTAGTTCTTCTATTAATTTTCCTAATGGATTGTCTTCTGTAGGAACTGCATCTATTCCGTTATCTCTTAAAAATTGTCTAGCTACATTTAAATCCGCAGATTTAGCTTTTGGGTCTTTTACTCTTTTTAGTAGTTCTTGTGCTAAAACTCCGTGTAATTCCTTTAATTTACTATCACTCATTGATTTCTCTCTATTCTTATAATTTTCATATCTTCTGATAATTCTGCTTTCACTTTTGAGCATATATAAAGAGCATTACTATTTCTGGTCGCAATACGCTTTTTCTCAATACATTTAGAAACTGACGGCATATATGTCATTTCAGTAAGTTTTTGTTCTGTACCTACAAACATTAATAAAGCCATTATTTCTACCATTAGTGATTACCATTTTTTCTAATTAATTTTTCTACGTCTTCTTGTAGTTTATCTATCTTCTTATTTGCTTCAGTTAATAAAACTTTAGTATGAATATTTTCGTCTAATTGAATTTGATGTTTCTCTAATAATTTTGAGTTCATCTCAATCAACATCAGCATTTCTAAATTTTTGGGTGTCTGTTCAGCTTTCTTTAATAAGTCAGCTTCCATTAATTGTTTGGAAGTTTCTAAAGTATTTAATCTTTCAACAATACCAAAGTAAGCCCACAAACCAGAACAAATTACAAAAATCAAAGCTACTAAATTACGTATAGGTAAACTTAGATTAGTTTCTGAATTTATCTTCATACCTTAGACCCAAGTTGTTTACACTCAAACCTAATAGCTAACTTTTCTCTTTCTATGTAATCTCTTTCAAATTCTTCTAATTCTTCTAAACTTCTAAATGTTTGTTGTGCTAGTCCATATCCTGCATTTACACAATCATAATGATTAGTAAATTGATAACCAGACACCGTGCTAGATGGACACTGTCCAGTAGCCATACTGCACATATAAAGAATTAAAATATATTTCACTTAAAATTTAAAAATCCGATTATTGAAGCTACAAGAGTTCCTACAAATACTAGAACTGCTACTGCACCTTTACCTTTAGAAACTTCGTTTCTTAATGATTTAACTTCCTTACTTAATTCTTTTATGCTTTCTTGAATGTTTTTCATTCTTTCAGCACAAAGTTTTTCGTGTGCAGAAAGTCTTACTCCTGTAGCTTGTTCAACAAACTCTTTAGCAGTAATCTTTTTTCTAGGCATATTAATTAGGTGTTAGAAATAAATATGTAGTAAATTTCATTTATCCCAGTAGTTTCATACAATTCTATGTATGGTGTAGAACCACTAGGATTAAAAGAACTATTATGTATTAATCCTGCTGAACCACTAACACCAGTCGCAACTTGTGTATTGTTAAATTTTAAAAATATTTGTGAACTTGAATAACCAGAAGCCCATTTAACTCCCATTTTATTTATTCCACTTAAACCTTTTAAATCTAAACTATTTAATCTTAACCAAGAAGTATGTTGAGAATTTCGCCAATAACTTATTCTGTCTGTATTTCCACCAAATTGTGATTGACCACCACTAGCTTCTTGGAAATCCCAACCTTTACCTTGCATAGCTGATACTGTGCCTAAATTTGCACCATTAATAGTATTTGTAAAACCAGTCACACTTTGGCTAGTACCAAAAGATTGATACAACATATAAGCATTTGAACTATCTCCTGAATATGTTCCATCAAAATCACAATAAACTTGTGCAGGACTACCATCAAGAGTAATCCAATAAACTCCATTTGAAACTGATGGATTTAATGTTTTGATTGCATTAGCTGAAGTCGAAGCTCGTGCAGACGAAGAACCATCTAATGCTTTTTGAATTGTGATTGCAAAATTTCTGTCTGTCGTATCACTTTCGTTATCAGTTGCTCTTATAGTAAATTGAATTGTCGTGTCGCCAGATACATCATTTGGGTCTCCAGTAATAGCACCAGTAGATGGATTAAGTGATAATCCTGCACCACCTAAAACATTTGAAGTCGTTTCTGAATAAGTAATTGCACCCCCATCTGGGTCTGTTGCAACAACACTTAAATTTGCTGAAGTCGTATCGCCAATATTTCCTAGTGAGCCACTTGAAGTTGTCCAAACTGGTGAAGCTGATAATTGCAAACCATCATTAAGAGTTGCTATTAATCCAGTAGGATTTGTGACTTTAACATCAAAAGGTTGTTTTGTGTCATCAATAGAACTTGGCACTTGTGCTACAAGCGTTGTAGAATTTGTAAATGTGACACTCGTAGAATTAACTGAAACCCCATCACTACCTGTAAAAGTGACTGTTGCACCAGATTGAAAACCAGTACCAGTTATAGTTATATTTTGAGGTAGTGGATTACTGTCAATGTCAATATTGTTAGGCGATATAGAAGATACAACTGGTGTTCCCTCAATATTTACAAAACCTGACCCATTATAATATTCAGCTAATCCAGTCGTAGAATTAAATCTAATTTGACCTGCTGTTGAGCCACGCTGTGCTGTTGTACCTGTAGCTACTTTAGTACCCTCAGTACCAGTATCAGTGATATTTTCAAATTTAAAATCAGCTATGTCTCTAGCTTTTGTCATTTAACTCTCCTTGAATTTATGATTATTCGTGTATTAAAAGTGCAACTTCATCTTCAGCAAAACCCATATTTCTTAGTTTGTCTTTTGCTCTATCAGAAGCTGACTTATTAGCTTCAGCAGTTTCCATTTCTGTAATTTTAGCTTTTATATCTGCAACAGAAATTTCTTCTTCGCCATTCCAATCAATTACAAATTCTTCTTCTGTATTACCAGTTATAGAACCTCTATAATTTGGATTTATTTCTCTGATTGCTTCTACGTATTTTATTGCGATTGGTTTTTCCATATTAATTTACTCCTATGCTTTGTAATGAATTAAAGTTACGTTATGACATCTATAAGAACCAGACGCACCAGATGACGCAAGATTAAATTGAACTTGATTATTATTATGCGTAGAACCTGCTTGTTCTAAATAATAAACTGATGATGTATTTAGTCCAGTACAAGGTAAAATAAATGATTTTGAAGTTGTTTTGTACAATGAAACACTTGAACCTGAAATATATTGTGCGTGGTTTCCATCATAGTTCAATTTAGTGTCGCCACTTCCTATTGACGAAGAACCTTCTTTCATCATCATATAAACATCAGCACCAGTATCGTTGCCAGAAAGATAGTAAGCGCAATAGTGACTTATATAAATTAAATCATTTGTGCTAGTTGGTTGAAACTGAACATAATTTCCACCTGCAATATCGTGATAAGCTGAACCATTAGATTGGTTTACTTGCGTTTGGTAATTATATTTTGATATTGCGTGAACACTATAAGTTCCTGCTGATATTGTTCCAAATTCAAGAGCAGTTCCCCCTGAATTAACTTTTACTGATTGTCCTGCACTTCCAAGTGCAAGAGTGCTATCCCAAATTCCACCAGAACCAGAAGCTAGTATGTTCCATTTCGTAGTGTCAGTTGGAAGATTTCCTGTTGTTGAAGTCTTTGCAACATAAGAACTGCCATTGTAATAGACTATGTCATCTAAAGTATAGGCAGTACTATTGTCGTAAGTACCTTTGAATACAGGTTTTATTTTGCCTATATCTATTGTCGCCATAATTATATTCTCCTTATATTGTTGCGATTA
Organism: uncultured Pelagibacteraceae bacterium; assembly: GCA_902629935.1. Taxonomy (GTDB): domain Bacteria; phylum Pseudomonadota; class Alphaproteobacteria; order Pelagibacterales; family Pelagibacteraceae; genus Pelagibacter. The sequence continues at coordinate 51,476 of CACOSU010000004.1, forward strand.
AGTTCCCAGTAGTTCCGTCAATGCTAAATGTAAATCCACTTGCACTAAACAGCGTATCCGTAAACGAATTGTACTGAGTGTTTGTTATGTTATCTGCACCTTGATTGGTCGTGATAACTTGTAAAGTATTATTAGCAGGTTCTGGCGTGTTCGCCTGTCCACCCATACCAGAGTGATATTGACAGTAGTAGTAAAGCGTTGGTGCTGAACTTCCTACCACAATTTGTGTCTTGTATGTTGAAGTGTTTACCGTCACTCCTGTTGTATATTCAGTTCCCCCACCGTGTGTACCATTAGAAGTTGTTGAAAATCTAAATGGGTGTGAGGTTGCTGAAGACCAATCAAAGATATAGGTATTACCCTCTAATAATTCTAAAGTCGGTTGGACTTCTCCATTAATCAAGTACTTGTTAGCACCACCGATATTTTGGACAGTCACCGTGTAATTAATTGTTGTTGCTGTGAAACTTTTTATAAATCCGTAAACTTCTGGCGTACTAGCATTGGCAATATCAAATCCATTCTGTGAAGAATTTACGACTAAAACTTTTCCAGTGTTTCCTGTTAGGTCTGATGTAGTTTTTCCAGTACCACCTCTAACTACAGGTAAAGTATCTGAAGTGATAGCAGTAGCTGAGAATGAAGCAATATTAAATGTTCCAAACGAAACTACATTTAAAATATCACCTGCACTAGCACCTGAATTTAAAACTATGCTAGAGCCATTAGTTGCTACGTAGTCGTTTGAAGCACCATTAACAAGACGAACTCCGTTTAGATATACGTCTAAGAAATTTGGGTCATACGCCAACGCAACACCGTCATCATCATTTCCAGTAAAAGTAGTTTGATTTGAAGTTGCAGTAAATTTATTTCTTTGTGAAGTACCATTGACTGACGAACCTGCATTTTGAAAAGCATTACCGTCATAAACTTTCATTACATCATTAGCAGTATCAAACCAAAGAGTTCCTTCTGGTATTCCTGTCGGTGCAGTTGGTGAAATTTTATAAGTATTTCCGAAAGCGTTTACTGAGGTGACATTGTTTGCAACTGTATTTACATTTGCAATATCAGTACCCACTAGATTTACATTGGCTACATTGTTTGCAACAACTTCAATTTCTGAAGTCGCTTCTTGTAAATCATTAGCAACCTCAATAACTTTATTAATATCTGAACCAACATTATTAACATTTGCAATATTTGTAGCTACCGTATTAATATTAGCTTGGTTTGTAGCAAGAGAACTTAATCCTGATATTCCTGCTAAAGTATTAATATCTGATTTATCACTTGGTGATAACCAAACTGTTTCTAAATAATTTTTAGTGACTGCGTCTTGTGCTGACGTTGGGTCAGCTACATTAATAATTCTTTTATTTAAAGCGTCAAATCTATCACTCAAATCTAGCTTCATTGCACTTTGACTGTCGTCTTCTATTTCTTGTGCAATAAAGAAGTTTTGGTCTGCAGATTTATCTAAATCACTTTCTGTTAAAACACTTCCATCTTGGAAGTCTACTAATCTAGCGTCTGTAGGTGTTTCTCTCTTAATTAAAACCACAACCCCATTTGCAGGATTGCTATTCATAATTACATTACTTCCTGACACTGAGAAAGCAGTTGTTGCTACTCCATCTAAAAATACTTTTACGTGAGTGCTATCTATGAAGCTAAACGTAATCGCAAACGTAGCGTTTGAACCGTTAGCCGTATAGCTAACTCTAGCGTTAAATGACATATGTTATTCCTTAATTAAGTCCGAATGTAGTTATCGGTTTGAGTTTTAAGTTTTGGTTATCTCCTCTATTTCTAGAGATTGTTTCACTATTTGCTTTATTGTTTGCTATAGCTTTTTTCAAAGTTAGCTTTTCATTATCAACAAATAAGTAATCTTTCTTTTCCAATTCAAATTTACTTTTTGCTTTTTGTATGTATTGATTTTGGATAAATCTTAATCTTTCGTATTTACTACCATTATCAGTAATACCTTTACCTATAGTTATTGGGTCTGATTTTCTCTTATAACTATCAAGTTGTATTTCTTCTTCTAATGCTTGTCGTAAAGTCTTTCCATTAATTACAATAGTAGAAACCAATTGGTTCATTCTATCGTATGCAGAAACTTTACCTTTTTTGTATTTAGCATATTCAACTAAATCCATAAACTTAGGTAAGACAGGTAATCCTTTTCCTAGTCTAACTATTTCTTCAGCAATAATATCGCTTCGCTTTTGTGTAGTAGCTAAAGGATTAATAGCGTTCTTAATAAATCTTTTTATTCCACTGTCTTTATCTTTGTGTGCTTCACCAAGAGCATTGTATCTAGGAGAAGAAGGTGTTCCCATTCCTGTCCTATTTTTAACTTGTTCTATAATAGTTGTTGCGTCTCTATAGTATGGGTCATTTACAAATTTATAAACAATGTTTGGAACATAACTTCCTATTTTTTGAGAAAGGTATCTTTGCATTGCTCTTTCATCTTCAGTATTAAATGCTTCAACTAAATCTGCTAAACCTCTTAAATAAGTTTTACTAAAGATATTTCTTTTGACTGCTTCATAACCTGAACCTAAAAATATTTGTGCTTTTTGTCCGAAGTCTAATGGATTTTTACCACCATTCTGCAACATCATTATTTGCATATCTGCACCAAATCTTTCGATTTCTTCTTCAGTCATTTGGTCATAGACACTTACGAAGTCTACCATTATTCCAAGTAATGCACCGTATGGGTCTAGTTGTCCGAATGGTAATTGTCTTCCATCATCAAAGACATATGAATAAGGTTTGAAACCTAAATCAGATTTTTTCATTCTGATAATTTCAGCGTCTTTATAAATATCTAAATTCTTTTCTCCTACCTTACCTGTTCTACCTTGTAGTTTACCTTGTTGTGCAAGTATGTAAGCTACACTTAAAATAATACTTCCAACTGCTAATTGACCTCTTGCTTTTGCAATTGCTACTGGGTCACCACTTTTCCCTAGTATATCTCCATATCTATAAGCTAAAGCCAAAGGAGACCTGTCTGCTATTGCTTTTGCAATGTTTGTAGGTGTTTTAACGAAAGGAAAGAATTGTTTTAAATAAGGTTGAGAGTTTACTAAATCTGCAAACTTATCTGTAAATCCAACTAATTCATTAGTAAATGTATTTTCTTCAGCATATCTTAATGCTTCTTCATTTACTCCTCTTAATCCAGTCTCGTCATATCCTTGCCTGATATATTCATCTACGTATTTTTTAATATCTGTCTTTTTAGTTAAACCTAATCTTTTAGCTTCTCTAACTGCTTGTGCTTTAAGTTTACCTCTATAATTAATCTGTTTGAAAAATTCATCAGTAGCATTTAAAAATCTTGATGGTGTTCTAACAATAGCCCCACCTAAATAATCAGGAACTTCTTTTGTGACAGAAGTATCAAACTTAGAAGCACCTGCGTCTTTTGATTGTAAAACTAATTCACCATTTCTAAAAGCAACACCTGCATATTTTAATGAAGCAGATAAACTTTCCGCCATACCTGCATATCTTGCAATTGCTTCTTCTGTATTTAATTGAAATGCTTTTGCTTTATCAAGGTCATTAAATGATATTAGTTCAGATATTTTACTTCCAATAGCTTCTTCTATTGGTCTCATCATTCCTATTACACCATTAGATACTGCGTTTACTAATTGTGTTTTTGGTGATGATAGCAATGCGTTAATCCAAACTTCATTAGCTACATTCCATATTCTGTTTTTAAGAGCAAAGTTTAAAACTTGTCTACCTACTGTTGGATTATCGGCTCTAGATAATCTTTCGAGAAACATATCAAAACCTTTCTGTCCACCGCCAAAGTTTTTATATGCGTTCTTTGCATTTAAAAATTCTTCTTCTACGTATTTAGCTTGTAAAAATTCTTCTTTAGTTAAATTAAATATTCTTAAATTTCTACCAGTTGCAGTACGAACTCTTTTTGCATTGATTGTCATATTCTCAATCATAAACATCATAAGTTCCATATCTTGTTTAGTACGGTTTCCTTTTTTGTACTGTCTTATAAATTTAGGAAATGCGTTTAATAAAGAAGTGTAAGCAACTTCGTGTGCAAATATTAATGAGTTTGTATTATCAACATTATCTGCAAACTTAGCAAAATCTTGAAATACTTGGTTTACGTCACCACCATAATCATTAATGGCTTTTCTTTTGACTGCTTCATCAGTCATTCTTTTATTTAATTTTGTATTAGTAGCAGTAATAGCGTCATAAAAAGATTTAAAAGTTCTTACTCCTTCTATTGTCAAGCCACCTTCTACTTTACCTGTCTTAGGATTTCTTACTGCTTTGAAAGTATCTAGATTAATAAATCCTTCAGGAATATTAAATGCTTCTTCTGAAGTAAGTTCACCTTTATTCCATCTTTCAAAATTATTTTTTAATCCTGATTTAACAGTATCATTTATAATTTTAATTCTTTGAGTTTGTGCTAATTGCTTAGTTTTAAATTTCTTTGGTAATACATCATCTATAGCAGTATTAAGAATATCCATCTTTTGACTAATAGTCTGCGCTTCATTTAATCTATCGCCTACATCATCAAAAACATTTCTAGTCTTTTCTAAATATGCTTCGTCTTCTTTTGCTTGTTTAGTATTTACTTTTCTATCTCTAATAGCTTTACCAAATCTAACACCTCTAAATAGTGCTTCTGCTATTGAACCTAAACCTAGACCTTCTATCGTATTCTTAAATCTTGCTTCCCACCATTCATCATCTACATCAGACTTTAAATATCCTAAATAACTATCAACAGTTTCTGGTGCATATTCAGCAAGTAAATCTGTCATTCTTCCTGAATTTTCATCGAATACTGTAAAGTCAGCTAAAGCCCCTTTTGCAGACGCTTGACCAAAAGCACCTAGAGTTGATTGCGCTTTTGGCACTTTAGATAATTTTAATAATTTATCTGCACCTTTAAATCCAATAACAAACTGACCAATACCTTCTACAAGATTACCAGTCATACTTGTCGTATGGTCATCGTTGTCAGGATTGGTTGGGTCGTAAAAGAAACCTTTTATATTGAAAGCGTCATTGACACCTATAGCACCTGTTATTGGTGCGAGTATTCCGTATGTTGCAACTTTATCTGCTTCTTGTACTGCTTGTTTGTATGGAATGTATTCAATCAATCCATTATTAGCGTCTTTACCATATCTAAAGCCACCAAGAGTAGTCTTGTCTCCTAAAGTGTCACCTAAATCTTCTACCAGACCTACTGCACTATTTATTGCTTTTCTTGACGCTTCATACGGTGCAACTGCAAAAGTATCAAACGCCCAATTATTTTTTAATGCAGGTGGTAAGTCAGATAACACTCCACCTTCTGTAGGTTTTTCTACAGTCGTTGCAGATTGATATTCTGGTTTTGCAAATTCTGCTTGAATTTCTGCTTCTGTTGTTCCGTCTACAAAACTTTTAAGTTCACCATTAGGTGCTTTTCTAATTATTGCCATTACTTATCACTCATCTTCTTTAAGGTTTCATCTAAATTATTAAATACTGCACCACTAGATTGGGTTTCATTAAATTGTAATGCTTTGAATACAGCGTCACCATCAGGTGTCTTAGCAGACTTCATTACTTCAATTATGTTTCTAAAATGATTTATAAAATCTGTTTCAAATGCTTCTGCTTGAAATACACCATCAACCATATACTTACCTTGTTTATGGTTTTCTCTATACCATCTTAACATTCTAGTATTGATATAAGTCTTAGCTTGTCCTGCTTGAAGTTTATCTCCGTAGTTAGAACTACTAGCTACAAGTGCGTCCAAACCTTTTATTGTTTCCGTAAATTCAATATTACTAAATACAGGTTTATTTTTATAATTTCGGTGATTAGGAATATCAGAAGTAATTACTGTAGTGTATGTAGATTTTCTAATATTTCCTTTATAATAATTTTGTCTAGCAAACTCCTCAGCTTCTTCATATTTACCTTCGTCTAAAAGCTGACTTATTCTAATCATAATGTCAGAACTATCACTTTTTCCACCATCAAATTTCTGGTCGTTTATAAAAGTATCAATAGCTTTTATTTCTATATTAGTTCTAGACTTATCATTTCTATATGCTTGAATATCAAACTCATCATCTTGGTTAGTTAAGAAATCATATGTAGCAACAAATTCTTTTTTATCTTTTGCTTCTCTTAATTTAACCTCATTATTTAAAGTACTTTCTTCGTTATCTAATAATAGTTTAGTAAGTTCCTCTTTTTTCTTTTTAACTTTACCAATGTTTGCAATGGTATCAGTTCCACCTTGAATAAAATCTGGTAAGTTTTCTATAATCTCTTTTGCATACTCAAAGTCTGTAGTTGTCGTGACATATGTCTCAATACCTTCAAGTATTCTGTCAGTTATATCTGCACTGTCATAACCAACTCCTAATAATTCAGTGACTTCTTTTTGTATTTTACTTGCTAAAAATGAGTATTTATCAACACCATCATCAAAGTCTCCTAGTGGTGATTGGTCAAAATCTTTAAATTTCTCAAATATACCATAAATTCTATTATCTACTTTCTTATCAAAGTCTTTTTCAAATTCAGATAATTGTGAACTTCTATGAGTATTTTCTAATATATTTTTATAAGAAGTAGTTTCTTTGAAGAAACCTTTTTCTAATTCTAAAGGTGAAAAGAAACCTAAATCATTTTCTTTAATAAATTTATCTAATTCTGATTTATAGAATTGATTAAATGCACCGTCTCTTGTGTCTTTAGCTACATTTTTATTTCTATATTCTTTACCAAGTTTATCTATAAATTTATCAGCAAATTCATTTAAACTTAACTCTTTATATTTTTCTATGTAATAAGGATTAGCAGTTTTATCTATTTTTCCATCTTTAACTGCGTCTCTAAATTTTAATTTATTTTCTAAAAAATCTTTATTTGCTTGTGCTGAATTAATATTCTTTTGTTCTAACTCTTTACCTAAAACAATTTTAACTCCTGCGTCATTGATAAAATTATCTAATGAAGCAGTAAATTCTTTTAGTCCAGCAACTTCAGGTTCTGCGTCTGGTTTATAAAATAAATTAAAGTCTTCAGATAATACTTGTGGTAATTCTGGTTGCAGATTTAATTCTGGTTTTATTCTTCTTTTAGCCATTATGTCCAAACTCCTGATACTGAATTAGTTTGTGCGTTCTTCTCTTGGTTTGTCATTAGACCTGCGTTCTGTTTTTGAAATTCTAAACTGTAATAAGTGTTTGCTACATTCAATGCAGACGAAGCAAATAACAATGCAGGATTAGGTGGTTGTAAATATGTTGATTGTGCTTCTTGTCCAAACTGTATGGCTTCTAGGTTTCTTTCAAATTGTGAAATATTAATTCCTAAGTTTCTTTGAAGTGAAGCATTATAATTACCTTGAACTCTATAATAATCACTCATTAATCTTTCTTGTGAACCTGATAAAGCTAAACCTTCAGAACCTGCTATAAATTTTGCTCTAGCTACTTTAGAACGTATGTTTGCTTGAAAACCTTTTTCAGAACTTTTAGCAATTGTTTGTCTAATCTTTAATTGTTCAGTTGCATATCTTCTTATTGCATTTGCTTTAGCAATATCATTTTGTCTTTTCTGGGCAAGGAAACGTGCCTTTTGAGCTTCTTTCGCCTGTTGAAATTGTAAAAAAGACGACCCTGCACTAGCAATTAAGAGTGCCGTTGTTGGTTCACACATATTTTAATAAACTCATAAAATGGTAGTTGTAAAACTCCGTAGTTAATTTTTCGTAAAAATTTAAATCCACACCATTTAAGCCAACGTATATGTAGGTCATTTCTACAATCTACGTAGTTCCATAATGTTGGATACTTTTGATTTAAAAAATCTATCACTTTTCTACTTTCTCGTAAGAAACTAAATCTTATGCGATAAATTTCATCAGAAGCTAATAACCAGATAGCACCATCTTTAGAAACACCAAACATACCTACTGGTATATTTTCTGTATCTACAATTGTGAAACATACTTCAGAAGCAACATAACCTCTTAGTAAAACATTGTATGGTGTAGAACCTGAATTAGCTAAAATCTCTTGAACGTCTGCAAATCTAAGTTTGTCTTTTAGGTAATGACAATCTTCGTGTTTAGATAAACGAAAACCATTAAATTCTTTGACTTGCAGTGACATAAAAACCTTGCCAACTTGCATTTATGAAGTTGCTAGGTAAGTGACTATTATTCTTTAATTTGACTGTTAATTTGTCATTTTCAGATTGAACTGCAAAAGTAAAATCTCCATCTTCTAGATTTACAGTGCCTGTTAATCCTGAACCGACTACCGTTCCTGTAAATGTAGAATTTGAGGTACTACGTCCAACTGGTGTGACTTCTGTTGTAAAAAATCCTGTATCGTTAAAAGAAACAGACCAATTCCTAATTTGTAATCTTCCTTCTTTAACTGAAATTCTGCTACCTACGCTATCTGCTACTTGTAAGAATTGTTGAGAAAACTGAAACTCAAATTCATATTGTTCACCAATAAAAAAGTTTTGTGCAGTTATATCTCCACTTACTACAATACTTGTTCCTGATTGTGATACAGTAGAAATTTCTTGACCTGCTTTATTTGAAGCACCAGAACGACCTACTACCTTCATTGTATTATTTATTGCGTATGGCAACGTGATAGTAGTTTGGTTTGTTCCTGCGTTATAGCTTTCTGTAATCTGAGTGTTATTAAGTTTTCTATCTAAATGAGTAAGATAAGTTTCGCCTGTATCTGTAAGCGCAGGTGAAACATCTATAGTTTCTAAATAAACACCATCGCTTCTTTCGTTTACAATAAATAAAGTATTTTCAATAAAATCAACATTTAAAATTTTATCTGAAGTAGTAGAACCGTAAGTCCATTTATGCCACGCAGATTGAAGTCTTTTATTATTTGCTACATAAAATTGAAATACATATAAAGCATTTTGTTCATCGCTAGATAATGCAATTAAGATATTTTCAGTAGTAGAAGAAGCAAGTTTAAAAACATTAGCAGGAATAAACTTAGGAACATTAGCCGTAATATCGTCAGCTTTTTTCGTATCTGTATCAGACGCAACGAAAAACTCTCTAACGCCTGTAAAGTTTCCTTTATTAAACGTGAAGAAGACATTAGAACCTGAGCCAACTGGTTTAACTTTTCTGTCTGCTTCGAACTCAGTCGTGACATTAATTGATATATTTCCTGCAGTTAGTGTTGCACCACCAGTCACCATAAATTGAGACTGGTCGCTAAATAATAATAATTCTTCATCAAAAGATACTGCGTGTCTTAATATACTTACTTTAGTGTGAGTACTTGCAACATCTATTGGGTCTGTATCTAAGGTAGAAGTCACTGTTTCAGGAAAGAATTGAAAAAACTCTCCACTTCTACTCATAATAACATTTTCATCAGCTAACAAACCTAATCTGTTTCTATGAAAGAAAATGTCATTTAATTTTTTACCTATAAAACTTGGGTCAGGTGCTGAAACTAAATCTCCACAAACTCTTTGTCCTAGTGAAGGAACATCAAAAGAAGTTGCTGATATAGTATAAGAACTTCCATCTATTTGAGTAAATCTAAAATTTCCGTCAGAAGTCCTAATCAATATATGAGGAAACTTTGTATTTTTAATAGTCGTCTTTGTATTTGGTGCTACTGTTTCTTCCCATAAATCAGTGACATATTTTACATAATAATTATCAAAGTTATTAGAAGCGTCACCAGTCACTTCAACAACCATTCCATTTATTGCAGGTTGTGGTAAATCAGAAAAGTTTTGAACTTTATCTTTTACTACTTGTGAAGCGTCATCACCAAAACCATCAGAAGCTGATATATTTAAAGTTCCTGAGGATTTAACAATAGAAAAACTACTGTCTCCAATGTTTGTTAGAGTAATTCCTGAAGGACTACCGATTGCACTTTTTAATCCGTCTCGAATTGCTTTAGTATCTGTATTTGATGAAGTAAACGTAGTTGTAGTTCCATCAATTGTAATTGAGTATGGTGTGCTATTTACGCCTTGCAATACAGAATAAACTGCTTGTTCAACTTTTGCAGGACTTGTCGTTGTGTCCATTTCACACTGAATATTTTTATTTAATACAAAAGTAAAATCTGCAACAGTCACACAAACAAAATCATTCTTTGGGTCTGTAGAAGTTAGATATGCAGTTGCGCCTGTTTGATTAACTACAGTCTTTTGAGTTCCATCTGTTTCATATGCTTCGATAGAACCATTTTTAATTACAATAACATATCTCTCATTTACGTCTCTATTAATGGTATGCAAAAAAGCATTTCCAAAAGTTGATGATGATAGTTTTGCGATATTATTAGTTGGTGGTCTTTTTTTGAGACCTTCAACAACACTAGAAAAACCATTAAGTTGAGTTGTTGCTTGTGAACTTAATCTTAATACTTCTGGTTGCTGACTTATTCCTTGAACCAAGTTTGGTATGGTTCTAGATACAAGTGGCATTAGTATATCCTATTATTTCTTGAAATAGTGTACGCTTGTTCTGGTGTATCAAATATTGAATAGTCACCAGTTCTAGCTTCTGCGTTTCTTAAAATTGATAACGCCTGTTTTTCATCTTCTTGTGAAAATTTATGTAAAGTGTTTGCACCTAAAGTTCTATCGTGAAAAACTCTAGCACTTCTTATTGTAATATATCTTTTTGCTTGTTCAGGTATTTCATTAAAAGGTAATAAGACTACCTGAGTGACATCTTCAAAATCTCTATCAAATACATCTGTATTTTTTGCAAGATTAAATAAAGTACCGTCACGTTGAACTAAATCGTAATCACTTCTAGAAATTAGATTTGGGTCTAAGTCTACTCTTACTACGTTAGTTCCTACTGGAATTTTGTTATTAGTATCTCTAACTAAAGTTGTTTTATATTGAGTGTTGAAGTGCCAACCTGCAGATTGAACTTCTCTTGAAATTTCTGATAAAACATTTTTAGCGACTGTTCCGTCTACAGGTAAAGACCCACTTAAACTGTTTAATGGACTTTCCCCAATTGTCGAAAGAATTACATTTACACTTTCTAATTCAGTGCTTCTTGTTGTTGTTGTCATTACGGTAGAAAACTATCGAACCATTGGTCAATCTTTTTTCCTATCCATCTTTTTAATTTACAAAACCAACACATAGTTATTTTCTCCTTTAAACAACAGGCGTAGATTGTCTGTGTTAATCTCTACGCCTGAAGTTATCTTTTATTAAGATTTGTTAATTGAAACTGCACATTCTGGTCTTAGAATGTTATGTCCAACCATCATTCTTGCCGTCATAAGAGTTCCCATTCTTCTTGGGTCATAAGTACTTTCAAGAGTTAAATCTTTTCTCTTGATTGTTCCTATTGCACCTCTTTGAAATAGAACTGCTTGTACGTCTCCTGCGTTCACATTGTAGCTATTATTAGTACCAGTAGTAGAAGCAGACGAAGTGTCTGTAAATGCGTCTACTGCAGTATTTGTTTTAATAACTGGAACACCACCGATTGCAACGACAGTACCTTTGCCGAAATCACCATTGTTCGCTGAGAAATCTCTTGAAACAAGTTTATCAACATTAGCTAACTTGTAGTAAATGTCTGGTGATACAACAATGTATCTTTCAGTTGAAGGAACATCGTTTTCATCTAACTTCTGAATACCTTCAAATAAAGAAGCGATTAAGCTATCCATATTTGTATCAGCGTCAGCGTCAATAATTTCAGTTCCTGCACCAGTATCACCTGCGATATTCGCAGAAGTTCTACTAGCTTTTACAACTAATTGTAATAAGTTCTGGTCAACTCTTTTTGCGAGTGCCGAACCCATTTCATTTGAAAAAATACTTCTAACGTCAAAATGATTTTTTAACTCATCTACTTCTGCAACGAAAGCTGAAGATATAAGCATATCATCTATGTTGATTATTTTTTCTGTTTGTTTAACAGTTGACCCTGTTATCTCATTTCCTACAGTGTGGTAGTCAGCACTGATTTTTCCTGTAATTGGAAAACTTGCGCTTTTTCCTGACTGTATGTTTCTTACAGTAGTCATATTCATCATTTGGTTTTCTCTACCAAAAGCAGATAATACTTCACCACTGAAGATTTTTAGGAAAAGAGCATTAGCGTCACCTGTTGCTAGGTTTTGACCTAGTCTTGTTGGTGTAGCGTTTGCCATAGTTTATTTTCTCCTTTTTAACTATTTATTATCTACTCATTTACTTTCATTGCTAAGTTGTCACTCGTAAGTGGCTAAGTTAGATTTTAATAAGTACACCCCTCTTATGAGAAGTGGTGTTCACTTGTTAAATCTTTTGGACATTACTTTCCAAAATTCTTCTTCTGTTAATCTTTTCTTTGTTTTCTTTGTTTTGCATTTACACTCTTTGCATTTACATTTCTTTTTAGATTTTTGTTCCAAGTTTCCAAGACCTCAAAGCCCAATATACTGGTGATAGATTTTTTTGACCTTTTACTTTTTTTAATAATGCACCGTGTCGTGCCATAAAAGATTTTCTATTACTGTCTGAACTTCGTTTTATTTTCATATTTGGGTCACCAAATCTGACTGTCTTGATATTACCTGTTAATTTATCTTTGACGAAAACTTTGAACTTTTTACTTCCTGTATTATCTCTAATAATTTTATTTAAAGGTTTATTTGCCACCTCTATTACTCTTTTTAAAAGTTCGCTTTTTACTTTTATTCATAGAAGAAAATTTAGGTCTTCTTGTACTTTGACTTGTTTTCTTAAATTTACTTCTGGTTTCGTGTTCTATCTTGTTAAGAAGACTATTCTTCTTCTTAGCCACCTACTTTCCTGCAATTTTGAGTGCCTGTCGGTGAGCCATAGTGAAAGTCATTGGGTTCTTTTTTCTAGTCATCAATGAGTTCATTACCGCCATATGCTTTTTTGTATGATGAACACTATGCTTTTTGAGAGTTTTCTTTTGTCTGTCTGTTAATGCCATATTAATACATCTTTAGTTTTTTCTTTTTAGCCATAGCAATTGCAGATTGTTGTTTTTTGCTTTTGCTCTTGCCTTTTTTGTTTTTCTTTTTTCCGTACATTATTTTTTCCCCTTTATGTTTTTTAAGGTAGACATTCCAAAACTTCCTGAGAATACAATTAGAACCGCCCACCAAAATTCAGTTGGTGCTGATTTAAGTATTTCAAAACCTTTTGTCATATAAGGTTGAGAAAACGGTAGAAAAGTAAAAATAAAAATAGCACTAATTAAGATGGTTAATATTTCATCTTTAATTGAGTGTTCTTGTTGTCTTACTTGTTCAACTGAAACTGTTTTTACTGCTTCAATTTCTTTTGCTCTAATAATCTTATCTTTCTCCATTTTATGATTAATCCCATCAATGACTTTAGAACCAATCATTCTAGTCAATGGATTTTTCAAAATTGGTAAAATAAAATTAAACATTTCTTGCTCTATTTCTTTTAATTGATGAAACTCTTAAATTAGAAGGTGAGTTGTTTCTTGGGTTGCTATCTTTGTGGTCTACATCTTTACCTGCAAGTTTAGCTTTACCAAGTCTCTTAGCCATTAAACGTCTTGCAATATTTCTACTAGACCTATTTTTACGTTGTTCTGGTTTTGAGTGATAGTTTTTGTACTCACGCTTATAATTTCTTTCCATTAGATTACAGAACTTCTTGCTAATTTATCTTCAACTTCTTTTCTGAACGCGGGGTCTTTTTGGTATCTTGGGTCATTCATTGCTTCTGTCACTTGCGCTACAGATTGAAATACTTCCCCAGTCACATTTTCTGTTTCACCTTCAAATAAAGATTGTTGTGGATTATCAGCACTCAAACCTGCACGTGACATAAGTCCAGTCACTGCTTGTTTTACTTGTTCAGTACTTCCATTATCTATTGTGTCATTAAAAGCGTCTTTTTCAGTTTGATTTAAATTCTTTGCAGACCATTCTAAAAGTTGTGCGTAGTTATCTTGACCACCTACAACATTATGAATTTGTGCAACATCATTATCTGCTAACGCTTTTTGTCCTGCAATATAACCGTCAACTAATTCTCTAGATAAACCCATACCTTCTAATTCAGTATAACTTTTATCTGAGAGTTCATTGTTTTCAGTGTACTCTTCATAATACTTATCAAGTTGTTGTACTTCCTGAGGAACTTCTTCAGTACTTTCTGCAACTTCTTCTTCTGGTGCTGACATTTTCTTTTCAAGTTCACCATATGCTTTAGCCAATTCTTCTGCAGATTTAAATTTTTCTGGCAACCAATTAGGTCTGACTTCTTGGTCTGAAGTTTTTATTTGTGTTTCTGGTTGAGATATATTTACACTCTCACCATTATTATTAACAACACCTTCATTAACATTTACACCTTGTTTGGCTAAATCTTCCTGAGATTGTTCTAATGTTTTATTGTTGTTATCTGGATTTATTTCAACTCTATCAGTCATTTATTATTCTCCTTGTAATGATACTTGCCCTTCACCATCAATTTGAGGTCTGACATTAGAATTAGCGAGTTGCTTTCCTGCTTCTATTGCTACTCTTGGGTCAGCTAGTGCCTGTTGTGCAAATTGTGCTTGTTGGGCTTGTTGTTGTTCTTGTTGGATTTGTTCGTTAGATTTAATTAATCCTACGGTATCAATACCATTTGCTACTGCAAATTTCTTAATAGCGTCATCAAGATTAATATGTCTTGCAAGTGTTTCAGCACCTAAAGTTCCTGCTAGGTCTGACATAAATTGAAGTAATCTCAACCTGTCACTTGCTCTACCAAGTGCTTCCATTCCAACAATGATTTTTGTTTTCACAATATCTTTTGGAAGTTCTGGTAAAAGTTTCTGTTGTCTTAACATTGCTAATTTAGTGTTTATGTAAGGCAACTGAAATTCTGTTGTTAATATTCCGTATACTCCGCCTAAAGCGTCCTGTAATTCATTAGCTACTAATTGTACTTCTGTAGCGGTCACTCTTTCCGCTTGTCTTTGAACTGAAGCATTTAAAAGAAAAGCAAACTGTAATCTTTGTTCAATTCTATTCATTGCTTCAAAAGTCACTCTAAAGTCTGCGAACTTATTAGCTTGAAGAACTGAGACATCGCCTGAACTACCTTCTATGATTGCACCATTAGGTGCTTTTGCAATTGCACTTACTCTTGTAGTACCTGCAGGATTAACCATTAGAAGCATTTTTGCTGAAGCAGAAGAACCTTCTAATATTGCTCTTGATAAACCTTCTAAAGATTTAAGGTCACCAAGATACATTTCTGTATGACCTCTACCGTAGTTTGCACCATCTATTCTGTTAAATCTTAATGCAATGTAAGGAAGTTTATCTAAATCATACTTAATAGTATTAACTACTTGACCTTTACATTCCTGCATTACAGAAAAATTATTTTTTTCTCTTTTAATACAAGTAAATAAATTAATTATTTTTTGTTCATCGTTAATTTTATTACCGATTATTTGTGATAGTTTTGGTGGTAATGTATTTGGTGCTAAACTTTCTTTAATAATTATTTTTAAGATTTTACCTTGTGGGTCTCTTTTAACTACATAATTATCTAATCTATAAACTCTTAGACCTGTATCTGTTAATTTTAATAAAGCATTACCAGAAACAATTAAATGTTTTAACGCTTCGTAAACTGCAACCCTGTCATTGTTTCTTTCAATGCTATCCATAACTGCTTTTTCAATTTTTGCTAAACCTTGTTCGATTGTAGCTTTTTGTTGTGGGTCGCCTTGAATTTGTCTGTAAACTAAATCATCAACATCTAATCTAAAGAATGGTGCTTGTGGTGGAAATAAAGCTAACATTAATTTACTAGCTAAATTCATTACACCTCTTGCACCAATAGCTTGATAAGGTGTTGGATATGTTGTTGCCTGATTGCTTCCTCTTGGTGGATATAAATAAGGAATAGTTAATTCTGCACTTTCTCTTGCTCTTTCTAAATAAACCTCTCGGTCTATCTCCATCTTTCCATACTGACTTTCAATAGATGATTTGTCAGCTATTGCAGTAGATACTCCAAACTCATATCTTTCCATTATTACGCACTCGGTATATTAAGACCACTCTTTGTAAGACCAGAAGTTGCTAGAGGTATTCTTAGTGTTCCTCTACCTACCCTTCTTCTTGCAACTCTTGAAGCCACACTTGTATCTCTACCTTCTGCGTCTGCAGAAGTTGGTGCAACTTGTTTTGTAGTTGCGCTTGAAACACTTGGTGGTGTTGCAGGAATTGGTTCTGGCGCAGGTGGTGGCGCAGGTGCTTTTACTGATACACACATATTTTTATTCTCCTTGTAATTTAAACTTTTCGATTAAATGATTGACCACTGACCTTTGTCCTGATTTATGAAAAATTTCTTTTTCTGTATCTTTTAAATCAGCACATTTCTCAGGAAATAATTGTTCTAAATAATTAATTAATTCCTCACTTATCAGTGGGGTTTTTATCTTTTTTTGCATTAGATACTCCTAAAGTGGAACTTATTTCAGACCTTTTACTTGCTATATGTCCTGCTATGGCTTGATAACCACACCCATCAATATAGTCGTCAATATTATGTTCACCTGCTTGTGACCTTGCTATTTTTAGCAAAGTCATAAGTTGAGCCACGTCTTCAGGTGTCAAAACTATCATAAGTTTTGTTTTGTTTTGTAAATACGAAGACCACAATCTAGCAATGTTTTCGTGGTTAGCTACTTTATCACCGTGCGTCTTAGCACGACTGTCATTAACTAGCTTCTCGGTTTTCTTCAAAATTTCTGTAGTGTTCATATTTATAACTCCATAATTTAGGTTCTTGTTTTTTATAATCGTACTCACCTTCTCTAAGTATTCTTGCTAGTCTGCTTTGGTGATATGCGTCTTCAATTGTGTATCCACTTCTTTGATACTCTTGAAGTACTGCTTCCCACATTTGAGAAATGTTTTTCTTACCGTCAAGTATTCTACTTGCCTTTACTGCACCGACACCTTTGCACCCAATGTATCCATCTGACTTATCGCCAGTTAGAACCTGAGTACAAAAGTTTAAATCGGCTTTCTGGTTATCAACGAACTCAATGCTATCGTCAATGATGAAGCAATGCCAAGTAGGAATTGTCCGCATATCTTTATCACCAGAAACAATGACACAATTATCTTTATACTTACCTGTAGCAAGTAATCCCAAAGTGTCATCTCCTTCAAGGAACGGAAAGGATATTGTTTTATGCGTTTGTTCAATCCAATATCTTAATGGTTTATAAGCTATTGGTTTACGAATATTTTTTCTAAAAGATTTATATTCTAAATCTATTTGCTTTCTATAATTAGAAACATCAGAAAACGCTATAATTGCGTGAGCTGAATTTGTAAGTTGTAAATAATAAGCAATTGATTGTTTCCAAAACTGCTTACATTTGTCTAAGTCGCAATGTAATGTCCATACATCGTCTTCCCACTCGATAGGTTCTTCTAAAGCAGAAGTAATCTTATAAGCGAGTAAGTCACCATCAACCAACATCATTTTACTTTTGTTGGCGTGAAACTCATTTAAGTTTTTCATATATTCTCCTCATTGATTTAATTGTGGCACGTGGAAGTACGTTAGTATCTGCAAACGTAATTTCCTTGTCGTCCTTGTTTATTGAATATGAAGCAAAAGTTTTGACTATTTTTTTATCTTTAGAGTAAACGTATGCTTCGATTACACATTCTTCAGGTGTAAATTCTTTTAATTCTTTTTCTGATTGCCAACCACTGTTTGCAGTTGGGTCTAGAAAGACAATCTTATATTTTTTGTATTTCATTATATTAAATCTAGTAGGTCTTCTTTTGGAACGAGATAACCTTTACTCGTCCAGTTATCTCCACCATTGGAAATCCTGTACTCTTTATCTTTGATTAATTTTTTTAAACGTCTGGTTGGAATGAATATGTAAGTTTGTTCTTTAAATTTATCTGTCCATAAACAGTAAACCCAATAACTAGCAGTGGTAATATTTATACCACTTTCTTTACCTCTACTTTCAAATTCAACAAAAACATTACCAGTTCTTTGACAAACTCTATCTGTCTTTACTTCTATTTGTTTACTTTCAATTATCTTCTGAAATTCGTTTTCATATTTTTCACCAAACTCTAGGCAAATATCAAAGTTAGGATTAAATCCCTTAGTGAGTGTCACTCCAATTCTGTCCAACCTTAATCTCACCGTCTAATGGACATCTAAAATTAAAGTGGTCTTGTGTTTTTTTGAATATTGATTTTGTGATAGTTTTGAAGTCTTCTAGTTTATCTTTATGTACTTCAAACTGTATTTCATCGTGTATATGCAGAACCTGCGCATAATCTTTACCCCAACGAAAACCTGCTTTTTCTAATTCTTCATTAAGAATAATTGTTCCTTGTTTTACTAACAAGCTACCTGCAGACTGTATTAATGTATTTAATGAACTATGTTCTGCACGACACATTAATTTTCTTTTGTCTAAACCATTTACAAAACCAGTTCTTCTATATTTAGAAACAACTGCGTCTTTTAAAGTTTTAAGTGCAGGTAATTTTTTCTCAAAAGTTTCTCTTATTCTTTTGGCTTCGTCATAAGAGACGTTAAGTATCTCACCGAGTTTTTTATTTCCCCCACCATAAATGTAAGCATAAATAAAAGTTTTAGCTTTAGAACGTGAGGATAATCCGAGAGATTTTTGATTTTGGGAATGTATATCATCGGTAAGCAATTGTTTTTGAAAATACCCATTGTCGTATACGCCCAAGTAATGAGAAAGCACACGCAACTCCAAACCAGAAAAATCAACACCACACATAACCATATCGGTAGAAGCACTAAATAAGGAACGAAGTTCTTTACCGTATGGTAAATCACTTGAACAAACTTGTGCAAGGTTTGGCGAATGATGAGTACATCTACCAGTGACCGCCCCATTTGTAATAACTTGTCCATAAATTTTACCTTTTTTAATTTGTTTTAAATATGCTTGGTCACCTTCTGAAAGTTGTCCAAGTCTTTTCTGTATCATTAAATATTCTGCAATAAGTTTTGCTTCAGGATAATTTAATGTTTTTAAAATTTTTTCACTTACCTCAGGTTTACCACCTGCAGTAAAGTGTTTTGGTTTCCACCCTAAAGTTTTTAGTCTAGAAGCAATATGGTCTCTAGAGTTAGGATTGAACGTGATAGTTTTTGTAATTTTAACTGGCACTCCTGCTCTAATACCTCTTTTCTTATTATCTCTTTTATAAGTTTTATAACCTTGTACTTCTTCCCAAGACGGAAACACTAGAGCCAACTGGTCAGCTAACTCTAGTCTCCGTTTTGTTAGGATAGATAAAAGGTTCTCAGCAGAACTCTCATCAAAACGCACACCATATTGTTCTTGTCGTCTAATCCAGTGTGCGAATTGATGTTCTAAGAGGATAGCTTGTTTAGAATAATTTGTTTGAACTATTAGGTCGTAAAGTTTGTGAGTGACTTCTACGTCTCTTTCACAATAGTCTTGCATTTCTAGCGACCAAACATCAAAAGTAGAATGTTCTTGATAATCACCTTTACGTAATCCCAATCGGTAGCCCCAACTTTCCAGTGAGTGTCTACCGATTAGTTTTGGTGGTAGGTTTTTAACTTTAAAATCTAATTCCTGTCTATTTGTCCAAATCAATCTTGAACATAAAAGAGTATCTAAAATTTCACCTTTATATTCATAATTAAATATCTTTTTAATTGCAGGTAAATCGAACCCTTGAATATTGTGACCTATTAATAATGTTGCTTTCTTTAGCAACTCTAGACCATCATTCAGATTGTCAGGATTATATGAATATACCTTATTGGTTTCTATATCCTTAAAGACAATACAATGAATAACGTCTAATTTATCTAGAAACCCATTGGTCTCTAGGTCAATTATTAGCTTCATTTAATGTATTAAGTGGACTGTAATTTTTTCTGTACTTGGAAGTATTTCACTAACACCTGCAATTGCTTTACTTATGATTGCTCTTGCTTCAGCGTCACCACACATAATTACTGGGTGGACATTGTCGTATTTAATGGAATTATAAATTGCCATCATAATAGTACGACAAGTTTGAAATATTAATTGTTGTTGTTCTAAATCTAATTCTACGTAATCAGGTTTATCTACCAAAAAACTTAAAATAAATTTAGTAAGTGTTGCTTCATTCATCGAAGTTTCCTTCAACAAGACGACCTGTATCTTTATTCCATATCAAGTCACAAGCAACGCCTGTATCTCCTGTAAATCTATTTTTAAGAACTCTTGCAGTCATAATATTATTTTCTGTTTCTGACTGTTGGTCTCTCTCAAAACCAATCACTGCGTCTGATAATTGTGCAAGTGAATGAGAACCCCTGAGGTGTGATAGCGAAGTTTGTAAACCGTCTTCGTGACCTGTTTTACTGTCTACTCTTTTTAAATGAGAAACAACAAACATTCCACAATTGACTTCTTCAATTAGTTTTCGAAGATTAGTCATACAGTTATCAATCAAACGTCTCTCATCACCCTCAGAAATTCCTGATATAACAATGGAGATATGGTCTAAGAAAATGTATTTGCAGTTTAGACTTTGAACCATAAATCTAATTCTATTTAATAAGTCTTCACTGTCTGAACTTCCAAAATGGTCATAAAAGCAAACTTTGTCTTTTATTTTTTCCCACGCTGAAATTAATTCTTTATCTGAAATATTTTTTCTAACTTCTGGTATATGTATTGGTTTGTTTACTGCTAAACTAACAAGACCTCTTACACTTCTCTTTACGCTTTCTTCTAAAGCGATATATCCAACCTTATGACCTTTACTAATTAAATCATAAGCTAGTTCTCTACAAACTTGTGACTTACCAGTTCCTGAACCTGCACAAAGTAAAACTAATTCTTTTAATCTGATACCTGATAATTTTTCATTTAGTCCATTAAATACGTATGGAACACTTTCAACATAATCATCATTTAATAATAAATCTTTTGTATCATTACCTTCAATAATACCTTGTGGTGTATAATGTTTAGCTTCAAAGATTGCGTCTATAATCTTATTACCTTTACCTTGTTGTAATAATTCACTTGCGTCTTTACCTTGAAGTTTTGCAATAAAACATTTTTTTACTGGTAAAATATTTGCACATTCAACACTGGCTTTCATTCCTGCTTCATCAGTGTCAAACATTAAGATTATCTTTTCAAATTTAGATAACCATTCTAATTCTTGTTTTATGTATTTTTTAGCTGACGCAGTACCAGAAGGTATAGAACAAACTGGATATTTGTTTGCGTTTATTTTAGATACGCTAAGACAATCAAGTTCGCCTTCTGTTAAAACTATTGTTCTTCCACCATCACGCCAGTTTTGCTGACCGAATAATGTAATTTTATCAGTATCACCAAGCCACTTAAAAGTTTTATCTTGAAACCGTAGCTTTTGCGCTACCTTGTTATATTGCTTGTCATAATAATTAGCGATTTGTACTGGTCTTCCATCATATTCGCCTTGCTGATAATCAAATACTCTACAAGTATCTTCATCAATATTACGTTTTTCTAATCTATTATAATTTCCTTCAATCATATCTTTATGTATTTTTGTTTGAGTTTGTACTGGTAGAACACCAGTTGTTTTTTGATAATCGTGGCAACCAAAACAATAAGTATGGTTCTCGTAAACTCCGAGATTGTCTCGGCTACCACAATTTTCACAAGGTGCGTGATGAAGAAACTTTTCTTCAGGATTGGTCTTCAAGTTCCATCTCCTGTAAATCAGCTTCATCAGTCAAGCCATCTTGGAACTTATAACCCTTAATATCTTCGTTAAGTAAATATGTTCTTACACTGAACGAAGGACAAAATTTACTTTCGTCTAAGTCTCGGTGACCGACAATTTGTGCGTCTGGGTATTTTAATAATAATTCTTCTAATAATTTTTTTAGACTTTCCCACTGTTCACCAGTGAAATTATCTTCTTCTTCTTTCCAATTTTCTTCTTTAGCACCGCCTACTAGACATATGCCATAACTGCAGTGATTATATCCTTTAACGTGAGCTTGTATTTCATCGTCACCTCTACCTTGTTCAATAGTGCCGTCTCTTTTGATTACTTTACCATAACCAATTTTTAACCAACCTCTTTCTCTATGCCATCTATCTATTTCCTTAGCACCTATCTTTTGTGACGGTCTCGTCTGAGAACAATGGATAACTATATATTTAGTTTCTGGTCTTGCCATTTTATTTACCTTTAATTTCTATTAACCAATCTTGTGGAAAGGTTTGTTTTGTTGATTGAATACAGTGATAGCGAAATCCAAATAATTCACACCACTTGCCATAAGTAGTTTTAGACTTCTTACCTATTTTAGTTTTTGAGTTCGAAAAAATAAATCGAATATCTAATTCTGGGTTCTGCAATTTAATAGTCTTCATCTTTTTTCTATCTGCAGAATTAAAAGCACCTTTAGTTTCTATAATGAAAAAATTCTTTATTGGGAAATCAGGTGTATATGTTTTCTTAATTTCAGGTTGGAAGTAAGTAATCTTCATTCCTTCGTAAGTAAAATTAATCTTTTGCTTAGTTAGGTAATTAAAGACTTCTTCTTCCAAACCTGATTTTAGGACAACACCACTAGAAGTCTTTACTCTCTTGAACTTCTGACGTTTCATTTGAGATTACTTCTGGTTTGGGTGTTGCTTCATAGCCATCTTCTTTTTCAAAAAGGTTGCTATCTTTTCCCTCAACAAGTTCGATAACTTGTACTGCTTTTAATCTAGCAGTAATACCTGCGCCTAACATTGGCGTATAGTAAGATACTAAATTGTAAGCGACACGCATTTTAGAACCACCCCATATTATCGTAGATAATGGAATAGGATTTTTCTTTGCGTCAAACAATTGGGGTTTTTGTGAAAACTTTTCTTTAGTCTTCTGGTTTACCCCAGTTGCTTTCATTTTGAATTTGAAGAAAACGTAATCGCCTTCTTCTGTATAAGGTTTCGGTGCTTTTTTAATCCCTTTACCTTTATGGTTTTGTTCAGCTAATTTAAGACTGTCATCTAAAGCTGAAGTATATAACTTCAACATTTCAGTTGCGTCTGACTTAGCTACCTTCAAGGTCACTTTATATTCACCTGCTTCGTTAAAACGAACATCAGGTTTATTTAGGTGAGGATAAATAGCTTCTCCGACAACACTTATGTTTGTTGTTGGTTGCATATTATACTCCTATAATTTGGCTTCGTTTATGTAGCCATAAGTGGAACTTTATTTGCACAAGTGCAAAGGTCTAAACACAAAAAAATACACTTTTCTTAACTAAAGACAAATCCAAGTTTCCTCTTTGTGGAATAGGTGGGAATTTCTTCATATTCTTAAAAGATAACATTTGTTTCATTTCCATCGCCCAGTTAGCTAATACATCGTGTTCATATATTTCACAAAACGCTTCACGTATAGCTTCTGATAAAATGTCTACATCAGGTGCAACACAACCAAAACTATCGTGTATCAAACTAAAGTTAGTCACTCCTTTTTGTTTAGCTTTAACAACTGCTAAATGTAAAACACTAGCGTCAAGAGAATGTATAAAGTTAGGACAAATAGATTGTGCAGTTTTTCTTTTATCAATTACATCAGTATCTGATTGTATAGATAATTTAATTATACTGTCTCCCATCTTAGTCTTTACTCTTTTACTTTCTTTTTTATAACACATCATCTGTACTGGAAATCCTAAAGGTGTAGTCCAAGTCACTGGTAAGTTTTCTGAAGCAACTAAACGAGATACCTTTTTTAAAAAATCCATTATTTCTTTTGCACCAACAATTACATCATTGATACTTTTCCAAACAACAGGTTGTAAAAAATTAGTAGCTTTAAATAAATCACTACCGAAGTTATGTTTTACTCCACGTTCTTTGTATTCTCTCTCAACGTGGTCTTGCAGATATTGCCTACAGGAATATTGTGTAAGTGAGTAAGGTAAACACATTACAGGTTTCTTACATAGTTTTCTGTCTATACCATATTCTAACCATTGTTGAGCCATTGGGTCAGGATTGCTATTCAATTTTTCTATCACTTTTTCTGCAACAGTTCTGTAAACATCTTCAGGTTTATTTGACGGAATAAGATTAGTAGCTTTACCACCTACTTCGTCTCTCATCATTGCTGAATAATGTTGTAAACCAGAATTGCTACAGTCAGATTGTATTGGTAGCGTGGTAATAAAACTAGCGTCAAAGTCAGTTTCTGCAAAGTCTTTGAGTTCAAAACACCAAGCAAGAAAACAAAAAGGTTTATCACCTTCAGACCAGTAAGTATCTTCCAGTGGGTTTTTTGCACAATTAATAAATCGTTGCATATTATCTTTGACCCAATCTAATCTTGTTTGAATATCTTCTTTATCTACTTCACCAAATAATCCTGCACCTGCAATTGCAAAATTATCAAAGGAACTATTCTCTTTCATTTGTTTTCCAAACTTAAATTTTAATAATGCTCTAGAATAGTCAGCACCTTGCGGTGATAACATTGCAGGTTTTGGATAACCTCTAGACCTAAAATCTATTTGGTGTGGAAAGTAAAATGACCTTTCTTTTAATAGATTAGCTTCTTCAAGAATTTGCCTTACCTGTATATATTTAGATTTTGATTTAGCTTGTTCTTTGTAAACATTAGACGCTTCTCTTTTCCATCTAACTAAACTTTCTTTATTAGTAGCTATATCTACAGGTTTAGGTGGAAGTTCCATACTTTGCGGATTTACTGGTAGTTTTCCCAAAGTCACATCTTTTTTAACTAATGTAGTTATGACATCTAAAACAGGTTTATTTATTACCCATTCAGTTTCCTGCATAATATTTACGCTATCATACAGGTCTTTCATTTCTTGACCTTTATTTTTAAGTTCTTCAAGGTATCTACGGTTTGACGCTTTGACTAGATTATAGTGCATTTTTTATCTCCTCAGTTTTGTTTTCGTGATTGTGTTTTCTTCCGTAATATCCGCCTACGAATGGGTTATATTCCCATTTTCTAGGTGGCATTAGCATTGGAAGATATTTAGGTTGAAGTGCTTCGTTCTTGATATTGAAGTTCCTTATCTCATCTATGATTTTTCTAGTAGCTTCAACATAAGTGACTGTCTTGAACTTATTTAGCTTTCTATTCTGGTGTTTAACTAAACCCAGTTTTTCTAGAAAACCAATCATTTTAACTCCAAGATGAAGTCTCCCTTCCTTGCCCCAATCGTCAAATTCAAGATTGTTCTTATTTATCATATAAGTCCAAACCTTGTGCTTGTACTGATACCTATTTACATTTTGAGGTATATTCTTTCCTGCAAGTCTTTTAGATATTCTATTATAGTTATCTTTATCTCTATCTTTGAACATCGTTATTCTGGCTTCCATCATCAAGCCAGTTCCAATCTTAATAGCTAGTTTGTTCATTGTGGTTTCATTAGAAATTCCATCAATTGTATTCTTCAAAACTATCAACGAACAAGTATCCCAAACCGTGTGTTCTTTAGAAAGAAACACTCCTTTATCAAAAGCCGATTTTGGTAGACATTGACACAATAGTTTCAATGCAGTCAGGCGGTTTCCTGCACCACCTTCTTCCATAGTTTTAATATCACCATTAATTAATAAGGATAATTTTGTTATATATTTTTGTTGTAATACTAAGCCGTGAAGTGTCGTACTTTCTTGACCTTTTGCGATAGCGTCTTTGACGGTCTTTCTAAACCTGTCTACACCACCTTGAAGCATTGCGTCTTCAAATTCCAGTTCTTCTTGAATACGTTTAGTATAATCGTTGTTATCTTTAAACTTGCCACCTACGCCTACTTTGACAAGTTCTTTTAATTGTTCTTGTAGGTCTTGTTGTTGTTGATTTAATATGTCGGACATATAGCGAACATTCTCCATTTATTTGATTGCAGAAGTGCAGGATACAGTAGTTTTGATACAATTTGATACAAGACTATCGCACAAGTGCAAAGGTTGATTTTTTAAAAAAACACAAGCTACGTCTATATTATTCGTCACTTGTGCAATGAAGATGAAGTGTCGGTATCTCCTAAGACCAACGCGTCTACCAATTCCGCCATCGCCCCACAAATTACGAGGTTTTATATATTATTGAAACTATTTGTCCAATGACAATTATTATAAAATTATCTAATTATCTAATAAATTTTGTAATAATTATAAAAAGAGATAAAGGAAAGGAAGCTCTATGAGCATAAGTGATAACTTTTTTTTAAAAAGAAGATCTGTATTGGCAAAAAAAATGAAAAATCATCCAATTAGTGAAGATGATTTAGAAATAATTATAAATGCAGGAATAAGAGTACCAGATCACGGTGCGTTGAACCCATGGAAAATTAAAATTATTAAAGGTAATAAACTCAAAGTTGTTGACGAGGAAGTTATTTTATCTGAATTTAAGAAAGAAAATCCGGAAGCTAGTTCTGAAAGTATAGAAATAGAATCTAAAAGACTTCAAAGAGCTTCAATTGTCTTAGCAGTTTTGTCTACACCAGTAGAGCATCCTAGAATACCAAACTGGGAAATGGTTTTATCATCTGGAGCAGTTTGTATGAATTTACTATCTTGCGCTCAATCACTCGGTTATGCAGTACAATGGCTAACAGAATGGTATTCTTATAATGACAAAATGCTTACTTATCTTGGTGGCAGACCAGGTATAGACCGAATTTCTGGCTTTATTTATATAGGCCATAAGTCAGAGGAACCTTTAGAGAGAAGAAGACCTGATCCAAAGAAAGTAATTTCATATTTATAATTATGATTTCTTCAGTTAAAATAAAAAATAATGAGTAAAGTTAAAATAGTAAGTATAATATATGCTATAGGAATAATAATTGGTGCACTTTTTTTCGATATTTGGGGAGCTAATACAACTCCATTAAAAACAATGTCTGTATTTGCCTGGACAGTTATATTTATTATTACTTTATTCTTTGCAGATAAAAATGAAAAAAAATAGTTTTTATTTATTTTTTACATTAATTTTTTTTATGTGTTTTAAAATAAATGCGGAAATAATTGTATTAAGTAAATGTGATCAGAAAGAAGATGAATTTTTAAAAAATGAATATATCTTAAATCTTAACGAGCTAACAATGACAAGAAATTATGTTTACAACGAAAAAACATATCAAAAACATAGAATTACTGATTTAAGTATTAAAAAAAAAAATTCATATATTAGAAATATTTACGAAGATGATGGTAAGATTTTAACTTTAAAGCATGGATATCCACAATTTTATACTCAAATTGTATTTGAAAAAGATAAACAAGAAATATTTATTAAAGCAGTTTTAAATGATATTGAAAGTTTTTCTAAGATTTCAACTTGCAAAAAATTAGAGAAATTCGACCTGCAAAGTTAATCTTTTTTTTTCTTTTTTCTGTCTTTAGTTTTATTAAAATCATTTTTTTTTAATTCAAATCTGCTGTTAGTGATATTTGATCTATGTTTTGCATACGCTTGCTTTTGTGCTTGTCGCATTGCTTTCTTTGAGGACATAATAATACCATTTAATACTCAATTTCTAAAGTATCAACAATATTTAAGTTTTTATCAGTAATAACTATCTCTCCAGATGACGGTGCATAATTTAGTATTTCAGAAATAAATACGTAATGAGTAACAAATATTAAATTTTTTTTTTTATCCCAATTGCTTATGAATTTTTGGAATTCTTTAACTTGTTTTTTTCTATTTTTTGCAAATTGAGCACTATAAAATGAATTTAGAAATTCTTTTGTCTCAAATTTTTCAAAAGCAATAGAGGCCGTTTCTTTGCATCTGCACCATTCACTTGAGTACACATTGTCTATTTTAACATTGTATTTAGAAAAAAAATTTCCTATTTCTTTAGATTGTTCTCTTCCACTATCATTTAAATTTCTTTGCGTAGAACAATCGTTTAAATTGAAATTTTTAGGATCACCACTTCCAGGTGCATAAGCATGTCTAATAAATACTAATTTTCCACCCTGCTGAAACTCTTTTTTTAAATTTTGATCTAAATCAGCTTTGACAGTAAAGGTTAAAAATATAAAAGTAATAATAATAGTTTTAAAAATTTTCATATATGGATATTAGATTAAGCCACTTAAACAAAACAATAATTAATTGTAAAAAATGTCCTAGATTAGTTGAATATGTAAAAAAAGTAAGTACCACAAAAAGAAAACAAAATATAAATGAAATATATTGGGGTAAGCCAGTTCCAGGGTTTGGAAATTTAAATTCAAAGATCGCAATTATAGGATTAGCTCCCGCTGCCCATGGTGGAACTAGAACTGGGCGTGCATTTACTGGTGATAAATCTGGAGATTTTTTATTTAAATGTTTATATGAAGCTGGTATTTCAAATCATCCTTTTTCTAAAAACATAAATGATAATCTTAAATTAAAATCAACCTATATTACAAATTTTCTTAAGTGTGTTCCTCCTGAAGATAAACCCCTTGGTGATGAATTAACAAATTGCTCAAATCATTTTGATGAAGAAATACTTTCCTTGAGAAAATTAAGAGTTATTGTAACTTTAGGTAAAGTAGCTTTTGACAACACTATAAAAATTTTTAAGAATAAATTTAAAATTGAAAAAAAATTTAACTTTAAGCATAGCTGTGCTCAAAAATTATCAAAAGATATAATAATTTTACCAAGTTATCATCCAAGCCCAAGAAATGTTAATACAAAGTTATTATCAGAAAAAATGATGATTAGTTTATTGGTAAAAGCAAAAAAATTATCAAAAATTTAACTAATAGATAAAAAGGGTTTAAGACTTTTTAAAATCTTTTCTGGAATTTTTATAGGTTTTTTTTTGTCATTAACAAAAACCAAATGAGTCTTTGATTTTACTATAATATCTTTTTTTCTATAAATTATTTGACTCATTATGAAAGATGTTTTGCTAAAAGATGTTATAATTGAGCTAATTTTTAATTGATCTTCTAGATGTGCAGATTTATTAAAATCTATGTGACATGATTTAACAATAATTAATGCACCATAGTTCTTTTTTATTATCACATTACTTAATCCAACTTCCGATAATGCCTCTGATCTAGCTCTTTCAAGAAACTTCAAATAATTAGCATAATAAACAATCTCACCAGCATCAGTATCTTCGTAATAAACTTTGATTTTATGGTTAAAACTTTTTTTCATTTAATTATTGAGCTGAAAAATAAATATTTTGAAAATAAGCAATAGACTTCATTTTAGAATTGTCAGTATCAGCCATTATAGCAAGACCATCTAATTCACTAACATCTAAATCATGAAACCTCTTAAAATCCTCTTTAACGTTGGCTTTAACGGTAACCCACTGATTTAAACTATCTTTGGTAGTGGCTAATACATTGTCTATTGATTTCTTTGTATACGGACTTGGTCTATTTTCTCCAACTTCACTATTGCTTGAAAATACATAATTTATAGCTCTATTTGAAAGTGGTGTAGCTCCTGTTTTTTTAATAGCAAATACACGAGCTGCATAATCATGACCTTTTTTAGTATTCTCTTTAATGCCTTTTAAATCCTTCTCCACTTTCCATGTAATATTGATAAATGGAGTTTTGTTTAAATCAATTTTGATCTCTTTTCCTAGTCCAGAAGCTGAATTGTCAGCTATAGCTTTTAAAAAGTAACCATTTTCGTTAGACCCTACTATATATTCAGTTCTATTCTTTGCTCCTCTGACCTTTCTTACTTCAAGCTCAGTGAGCTCCTTTTCAGTAAATTCAAAAACTTTAATAATTTCTGCTTTCGCAAAACTCAGAATTATTATAGATGTAATAAAAATATAAAAAATTTTTAACATGTTCTTCTTATAGATAGATTATTTATAAATTCAATATTCAGTCACAATTTCAACATTCTTAATTCAAAATTGATTGTTATATCAATAATATGAAAATAATTTCCGTATTTATACTTCTAATATATTGGTCAATAATGATTTCAGCACCAGTTATGGGTAAAAATTCTGTTAAAAATCAAAATATAAATTTAAAAATAGTTTCAAATTTTTGAGACTAATATGTAGATCTACCACCACTGATATCGAATACCGCAGCCGTAGAAAAAGTGTTCTCTTGAGAAGAAAGCCAGCAAACTAATGAGGTAAACTCATGTATTTCAAGAAATCTTCCTCTTGGAACCTTTGATAGCATTCTATTTACATGCTCTTTACTCATTTGGTCTAATATTCTTGTTTTTGCACCAGCTGGTGTGACAGCATTAACAGCTATATCTTTATCGGCTAATTCTTTGCCTAAAGCCTTAGTTAATCCAATTGCTCCAGCTTTTCCAGAGCTATACGCGCTTGCATTTGCGTTACCATCTTTTCCTGCAACAGAAGCAACATTAACAATTCTTCCATAGTTATTTTTAATCATATTTGGAACTATTGCTCTACAACAATTAAAAGTACCCATTAAATTTATCTGCACTATTTTATTCCACATATCAACATCATACTCCCACAGTGGACCCGTGGGACCTGTTATGCCAGCATTGTTGATTAAAATATCAATATTTGAATTTAAGGTAATTTTCGCAACGTTCTTTTCTACATCTTGATAATTTGAAATATCAACAACGCTATGAAATAAATTAGGATTTTTTAACTCATCTAATGCTGAATTAAGAAGTTTTTTGTCAATATCCCATATAAATACTTTGGCACCAGATTCTAAAAATCTTTTGGCAATATCTAAACCAAAGCCTTGGGCTCCGCCAGTAACTATAGCGGTTCTATTTTTAAAATCGAATTTATGCATTAAATTATTTTTTTGCTAACAAGTAGTATGTTATCCAAGCAACAAATGCACCAATAATCCAAGCATAAGACTGTAAAAACATTAAATTTGTATTCCAAATTGTAGAAGCAGAAAAAATGAAACCTATAATTAAAGAATAAACACCTTTTATATGCCAACCACCTGAATAATAATAAGCACTCTCTTTATCTATTGAATATAAATCTTTATTACTTAATTCTTGATTTTTGATTAGATAATAATCAGCTATTATCACTCCGAATAAGGGACCAAAAAAAGCTCCAAAAGTATCAATAAAAGATAAAATACCTATTTGACTTAAAATTGTTAGCCAGAATATTGCAATTAATAAACCACAAAATGAAATTAAATAACTTGCACTTCTTAGGCTTAATTTAGATGGAGCAAAATTTATTAGAGAATATTGAGATGGTATATAATTAGCAGCTAGATTTGTAGAAGCCGAAGCAACTATAATAAAAAACAAAACAACTATTGTTATTTGTAAACTATCAAACTTTCCAATAATATCTGTTGGATTAGTAAAAATCCTATCCATATCTGAAAATTTTTGATTTAGAAAAACATCTGAACCTGTAACAATAAAAACTGATAAAAAAGAAAAAATAATTAAATTTAAAATTAAACTTAAATTTCCTTTTTTAAGTTCTTTCTCATTTTTTACATATCTTGAAAAATCACCAAAACTAATAATTAAAATTGAAAAATATGTAAACATAGTTCCAGCAACTGTCAATAAAGGTAATAAATTATTTATATCTAAGAAATTATTTAAATTAAAAATATTCGAAAATGCTTCACTAGTAATTTTGACATCACTTAAAAAAACAACAAAGAAAAAAATTAGCATACCGACATAAACTGTAATAGCTGAAAAATTAATTAATTTTTTGTTATATTGAATTCCAATACTAAAAAGTAATGTTTGGAAAATAATTGATATTAATATTGCAGACCAATCAATAATATTAAGACCAAAATAATAAAAAATAAAAATATTTTGCTGTAATATTGAATCATCAATTGTAAAAAGTAATATTCTTATTAGATAAACTAAAATTTTAGATAAAAAATATGTTTGAATACCAAATAAAAAAATTCCAACTAAACTTCTTATTAGTCCAAAAAATTTAGCACCATTAAATCCTAACGATGACCTTAACAATACTGCAAATG
Organism: uncultured Pelagibacteraceae bacterium; assembly: GCA_902629935.1. Taxonomy (GTDB): domain Bacteria; phylum Pseudomonadota; class Alphaproteobacteria; order Pelagibacterales; family Pelagibacteraceae; genus Pelagibacter. The sequence goes on from CACOSU010000004.1 coordinate 83,610, forward strand.
GTAAACCAAATTTTTGGGAAGGTTTACCAATTATATTTGAAAACAAATAAACAAAAAAAGATCCTAATATAATTCCAAAAAATACTACAAATACATTTAAACTATACATTAAGTATAGTGAAGATATTAAAGAGAAACCAATTACACTTTGTGCATTGACTCCCCAGAAACAAAATAAATCTTTCCAATTCCAATTTTTGTAATTTGGATTAACTGTAACTAAATCCCAATTTGATAGAGAGTATTTTACTTTTGGCTGATTCACTAAATTTATTTTAAACTAATAAATTCTACTGTCCATATAAGAGAGTTGGTAACCATAAAGCAATTTTAGGAAATATGATAATTAAAACTAAGCCTATAATTTGTAGGACCATAAATTGCATCATTCCATAATAAATATCTTTTAGATCCCATTCTGGTACCACACCTTTTAAGAAGTATGCAGACAGTGCTACGGGTGGAGACAGCCAGGCGGTCTGAAGATTAACAGCCACCAATATAGCAAACCAAGTTAAATTGAATCCTAGTGCTTCTACAAGAGGTAAAATTATTGGCACAATTATCATAACTATTGGAACCCATTCTAAAGGCCAACCTAACAAAAATATCATGACCATAATCATTCCTAAAATCAGGTATTTGTTCATTTCTAAACCTAATAAAAATTCAGTTAGTAATGTTGGTGTTCCTAATCTAGCAAATACAGCTCCAAAAAAGTTTGAAGCTGCAACTAATACCATTATTAAAGCTGTTATTTCTAAAGTTTTAACAAGAGCCTCTTGTAATTTTGGTAATGTAAGTTTTTTATAGGCTATTGATAGCAATAGAGCACCCATTGCACCACATCCAGCGGCCTCTGTAGGTGTAGCAAAACCAAATAAAATACTTCCTAGTGCTGCAAAAACTAATGCAGCGGGTGGGACTAAACCTAAAAAAAACTCAATCCATACTTCTTTCATACTAGCAGCTCGCATCTCATCTGGAAGCACAGGTCCAAGCTTTGGATTAAGCATACATCTAATTGTTGTGTAACCTGCATATAAACTTGCAAGAAGTATTCCTGGAATAATTGCTGCAGCAAATAAATCAATCACAGGAATTTCCATTATTGGTCCCATTACAACAAGCATAATACTTGGTGGTATTAAAATTCCTAAAGTTCCACCTGCAGTTATAGTTCCTGCTGCAAGTCTTACATCATAACCCGATCTGTTCATTGATTTTGCAGCCATAATCCCTAAAATTGTAACTGAAGCACCAACTATTCCAGTTGCAGCAGCAAATATTACTGAAACAAATAATACTGCATAATAAAGAGATCCTTTTACTCTAGCTAACATCATTTGGAATGCTGAAAATAATCTTTCCATCAAACCAGCTTGTTCCATCATGATGCCCATAAATACAAAGAGAGGTACAGCGGCGAGTGTTTGTTCGGTCATGACCATCGAGAATTGGAGGGTCATTAGATAGAAAACTAATTTTCCAAAACCTAAATAACCAAATACAAAACCTAAAAAAATTAAAGTAAAAGAAATTGGAAAACCAACAAAAATAGCAAATAGCATTACTCCAACAAGAATAAAACCTAATATGGCTGGATCTATTAATTCAGCAATCATTTATTCTCTCCTGGCCATTCACCTTTTTTAGCTGCCCAGTAACTCTTTAGTAATTCTGAAATACCTTGAACAAGTAAAAATACTATTCCAACTAATAAACAAGTTTTAATTGGCCACATATAAGGCATCCATGTGGTATCCATACCTCTTTCACCTCTTTGTATAGACTCTCCAACATAACCTACAGTCATATAAAGAAATACAATTAAACCTGGAAAATAAAATAAAAGATATAACCAAAAATCTATCGTCCCTTGAGTTTTTATTTTAAAATTTCTATATAAAAAGTCTGCTCTTATATGTACCCCTCTAGAAAGAGCATAACCTGCTCCCAACATAAATAATGCACCATATAAAAAACGGCTTATGTCGTATGCCCATATTGTAGGTGCTAAAAATAATTTTCTTGCAAGGACTTCATAAGTCATTGCAAATATTAATGGCATTAATATCCAACAAACTATGCTTCCTATCCACTTGCTAAATTTATCAATATTAACTATTGATTTTGCCATCCATGATGGCATGTCCTCTGGCATTTTTCCTGAGGATCCTCGCCTTTCAGCGATCATTTCATCAGATATATCCAACTTACTTGGTTCGTCTGCCATAAAATTCTTATAAAACAATTAGAGCGGACTAATAAAGTCCGCTCTAAAAAATTATTATTTAATGATTACTTTAATGTTGCTGCGTGAGCCATTCCTAGCTTCGCATTAGACATTTGAGCACCACTCCAGAAAGGAACTGCTATATCAGCAAAGTTTTTCATTGAAGTATAAACTTCGTTAAAAAATGCATTGTCAGCAGCATTCTTATTTAAAGAAGCTTTTGCAGCAGCCATATATTCTGTGAAATAATCAGAAGGTGTATCTTCTAAAATTACTCCGTGCTTAGTAGTTAACTCTCTTAAAGCTTTACCGTTTTCATAGATTCTGTAACTTAAAGATTTAGCTAATGAAGCATTAGCAGCAACTTCAAGTGACTTCTTCTCATGAGCACTCATAGCATTGTAAGTTTTTCCAGTAATATAAAAGTCAGCATTTACGACTACTTGGTGTAAACCTTGTAGGTAGTAGTGCTTTAATACTTTTTGGAAACCAAATGTTAAATCTGGCTTTGGACAACACCATTCAGCAGCATCAATAGTTCCTGCTTCTAAAGCTGGTAGAATATCTCCACCTCCCATAGCAACAGATGCTATACCGATGTCTTTGTAAGTTTGTCCTGGAATTCCTGGAGGAGTTCTAAATTTATATTTTCTAAAGTCAGCCATATCTTTAATCGGTTTTGGAAACCAACCTAAAGCTTCTGGTCCAACTGGTTGAATCATAAATCCTTTAATATCTCTTCCCATTTCTTTCCATAGTCTGTCATATAGCTCTTTTCCACCACCATATTGAAACCAAGATAAGAATGCGATGTTGTCAATACCAACACCACCACCAGCTACTGGAGATCCAAATAGCATAGCTGCAGGATGATCACCTGACCAATAGTGTGTCCAAGCAAATCCACAATCAATTAGACCTTTGTCAACTGCGTCTAAAGTTTCTTTTACCCCAACTACAGCTCCAGCAGGTAAAATTTCAAACTTAAGAGATCCCCCTGTCAAAGTTGTAACCGTGTCAGTAAAGTCTTTTAACATCTTAACTTCATCAGCTTTAGTGTTAAGAACTGTCTGACATTTTAGTGTTTTTGCAGCATTTGCATTTGAAATAAATCCAAATACCATAGCAACTGCAAATAACATTGAAATGATTTTTTTCATTTTTTTCCCTCTCTTTGTTTTTAAAAATGAAAGCTAATCAAAGAATGTATTCTAAAACAAGTGTTAATATTGGATAATTTTATTTATTGTGCATATATATTACAAAAAACAAATTTTTATTTATAAGAGTACTAAGCAATGGACAATTTTGATTATATAATACTAGGAGCTGGCTCCGCAGGATGTGTTCTTGCAAATAGATTATCAGAAAATTCTTCGAATAAAGTACTACTCTTAGAGGCTGGTGGCAAGGATAACTATCCCTGGATACACATTCCAGTTGGTTATTTTAAAACAATGCATAATCCTAAAACAGATTGGTGTTATAAAACTGAACCAGACGAGAGCATGAATAATATTTCCATAAGGTATCCAAGAGGAAAAACGCTTGGAGGTAGCTCATCTATTAATGGTCTTTTATATATTAGAGGTCAGCACAGAGATTATGATGTTTGGAGACAACTTGGAAATACGGGCTGGGGATGGGATGATGTCTTGCCTTATTTTATAAAAGCAGAAAACCAAGAAAGAGGCAAAAGTGAATTTCATGGTGTAGATGGGCCTTTGTCAGTTTCTGATCAGAGAATTCATCTTCCTCTTTTAGATGAATTCCAAAATGCTGCTGAAGAATTTGGTATTCCAAAAACTAAAGATTTTAATACAGGGGATAATCACGGTTGTGGTTATTTTCAAGTTACAGAAAAAGATGGTTTTAGGTGTAGTACTTCAGTTGGATATCTTAATCCAATTAAAAATAGAAATAATTTAAAGATAATTACTCATGCGCACGTTAAAAAAATAAATTTTGAAAATAAAGTTGCTAAAGAAGTAGAGTTTTGGCAAGACAACGACTTAAAAAGAGTACAAGTGAATAAAGAAATTATTCTTTCCTCAGGTGCTATTGGATCTCCTCAAATATTACAAGTTTCGGGAATTGGTAATTCTGAAAAGTTAAAAAATCTTGGTATAGACATTGTTCACAATTTAAATGGCGTAGGAGAAAATTTGCATGACCATTTAATGCTAAGGCCTGTTTATAAAATTAATGGAATTAAATCACTTAATAAAAAAATTAATAGCTTGTTTGGAAACTTAATGATTGGTCTAGAATATATTTTTAATAGAAGTGGTCCTATGACTATGGGTGCTAGTCAACTTTGTATGTTTGCTAAAAGCGACTCTTCCTTAGAATTACCTGATCTACAATGGCATGTGCAACCAATGAGTATGGATACTTTAGGTGCAACCAAAAATCATGAATTTCATGCCTTTACCCCAACTGTATCTAACATCAAACCAACCAGTAGAGGACATGTAAGTATAGTTGATAAAGATTCGAGAATTTATGCAAAAATAAAACAAAATTACTTATCAACCGATAACGACAGAATTATTGCTGCTAAAGGATTAAAATTAACTAGAAAAATAATTATGGAATCTAAAACCTTTAAAAAATATACACCAGAAGAATATAGACCTGGTATTCATATAAATGATGATGAGGAGTTAGTCACAGAGGCATCAAATTATGCTCAAACAATATTTCATCCAGTTGGAACATGCAAAATGGGAAATGATGAAATGTCAGTAGTTGATGAAAAACTAAAAGTAAGAGGTTTGGATAATCTTAGAGTTATTGATGCATCTATAATGCCAAATATTACTTCTGGAAATACAAATGCACCAACAATAATGATTGCAGAAAAAGGTGCAGACATGATACTAAACCAGTAATGTTTGCAGAATTTTTTACCCCAGAGCAAATAGCAATATTAACTCAAATTATTTTTATTGATTTAGTTTTAGCAGGTGACAACGCTATCATTATAGGAATGGTCGCATCAAAATTTCCACTTGAACAAAGAAAAAAAATTATTTTTTGGGGAATTGGTGGTGCTGTAGTTTTAAGAATTATTCTAACTTTATTAACAGCTTATCTTTTACAAATAACTGGTTTAAGGCTTATTGGAGGATTATTACTACTTTACATAGTTTATAAACTTTACATAGATGTAATCAAAGGTGCAGAAAAAGAGGAGGACATTAATGTGGATAGCTCAAGTTTTTTTAAAGCTATTTGGACTGTTTTGCTTGCAGATTTTACAATGAGTTTAGATAATGTTCTAGGTGTTGCGGGGGCAGCTGGTGATCATTACGGGCTACTTGTTTTTGGATTAGCTTTATCAATTGTTTTAATGGCAACTGCTGCGACTTTGATTTCTGGTTGGATTAAAAAATACAAATGGATCGCTTGGCTTGGATTATTGGCTGTATTATTTGTTGCTGTTGAGTTGATTTACACTGATATTAAAATATTATTCTTTTAATGTATCTGCAAAAAATAAATCTTAAAAATAAATATGCCTTAGTCACTGGTGCTGGTAAAGGATTGGGTAGAGCTTGTTCTATTGCTCTAGCTGAAGCAGGGGCAAAAGTTATAGCCTTAAGCAGAACTCCTTCAGATCTAGATAAGTTAGAAAAGGACATTAAAAAAGTTAAGGGAAAAATTATTAAAGTTTCCTGCGATGTAATGAATTATAAGGATTTAAACCAAAAATTAGGAAAAATTAAAATAATTGATGTGTTAGTTAATAATGCGGGAACTAATATTCCTGAGCCATTTGAAAAAGTTAAACAAAAAAGTATGAATTACCTTGTAGATTTAAATCTCAAGGCAGCATTTAACGTAGCGCAACTTGTAGTAAAAAAGATGCTTAAAAATAAAAAAAGACCTGGTTCTATTATAAATGTGTCTTCACAACTAGGTCATGTTGGTATGAGTGGTAGGAATGTTTACAATATGACTAAATTTGGAATTGAAGGATTAACAAAAGGAATGGGTGTCGAGTTAGCAAAAAAAAATATAAGAGTTAACACGGTAGCGCCTACTTTTGTTGAAACACCAATGGTTAAAAACTTTTTTAAAAACAAAAAATTTAAAAAATTAGCCCTCGGAAATATTCCAATGGGAAAAGCAGCGACAGAGAGTGATGTTGCAACAACAGTATGCTTTTTGGCATCATCAGCTTCTTCAATGATAACTGGTACATCAATAATTATAGATGGTGGATGGACAGCTCAATAATTTATAGATTTTTTTTTATTTTTTTAATTTTTATATCACCAGTTAAAGCTATTGAATTCCAGGGTAAATTTCTACAAGGTCATTTCATATTAGGTAAAACTGATCCTGAAGCAAAAATTTTGGTTGGTAAAAAAGAAGTAAAAATATCAAAAGATGGTTTTTTTGTTTTTGGTATAGATAGAGATCAAAAATACGATCTAATATTTACAAAAATTATTAATGGAAAAAAATTAATAACAACAAAAAAAGTTTTAAAAAGAAAATATAACATACAAAGAATAGATGGATTAGCAGATAATAAAGTGACACCTCCAGAGTCTGTTTACAAAAGAATTAAAACAGAAAATAATGCAATTGGAGAAGCACGAGCAATAAATTCTGATCTACAATTTTTTAAAGAAAAATTTATAATGCCAGTAGAAGGTATAATAAGTGGTGTTTATGGTAGTCAAAGAATTTTAAACGGCAAACCAAGATGGCCTCACTATGGCATAGATATTGCAGCTAAACAAGGAACGATGATTAAATCATCTGGATCAGGTGTGGTTACTATGGCTGAGGATGATTTATATTATACTGGTGGGACAATAATAATGGATCATGGTCATGGAATATCAACGATATATTCTCATTTAGAAAATATATTGGTTTCTGTAGGTGATCAAATTAATCAAGGAGATATTATAGGTACAGTTGGATCAACAGGAAGATCAACCGGACCTCATTTAGATTTTAGAATAAACTGGTTTCAAACAAGACTTGATCCGATGTCTGTATTAAAATAGTAAAGTTATATGAAAAAAACTTTAAGAGATAAAATTTCTGATAAACTTGTTAATGCATTTGTTAAAAATAAAATTATTTCAGCTATACCAAGTAAATTTAGCAAGAAGCTGGATGAAGCAGATAAATTTAGAAAATTATGTGAAAGTAAAATTAAAGATCCAATTATAGGTTTTAAAGCTGGTGGAACCGCTATCCCACTTATGAAAAAGTTAAAAGAAAAAGAGCCTTTTGTTGCATCAGTTTTTAGTAAAAATTTTATTAAGAGTGGTAAAAAAGTGAAAATAAATAAATCGACTTTAGGAATTGAACTTGAAGTTTGTTATTTAATTAAAAAATCTTTTTTTTCATCCAAAGGTAAATTTACTAATACAAATATAATCAAATATATATCTCATATGGCTCCATGCATTGAAGTTGTTGGATATAGACAAAAAAAGAAAGGGATATCTTCATTTGGTGATTTATCTAGTGATTTTGGGGGAAATATTAAATTTTTAATAGGCCAGAAAAAAAAATTTAAAAAAATTAACTTTGGAAACTTACAGACAAATATTTCTAACAAAAAATCTAATAAAAGTGTGAATGGTAATACAAACGCTGTTTATATAAATCCAATAAACTCATTAAGATTTATTTTAAACAAAGTTAAAAAAGATAAAATAAACTTAAATAAAAATTTTTATGTTTTTACTGGGTCAACCGTTGGTGTTGTTCCTATTATTAAAAAGGGTATTTATTCAGGAAAAATAGAAAAAATTGGGTCTGTTAAAGCAATTATTATCTAAATCTCAGATCTTGCTATTAAACGCTCATATAAAAGTCTTGATTTAATTCCCATAGATAAAAATGGTTCAGGTGGTAACCATGTTGGTTTATTTATTTTTTCAATAGTTTTTATTTCTAAACTAATTTCATTACTTGCCTTAAGTGCTATTTGTTCACCAAATAATGTTCCTACTCCAATACCCGAGCCATTATAACAACCGGCTGCAAAAATATTTTTATCAATTTTTTCAAAGATTTGAGAACTATTCCTAGTTCTAGATACAATGCCTGACCATGATGATTGAATAATATCATCTGGTAATTGTGGAAATCTTTTTTTAATTCCGATTTTTTGATTTATTGATCTTTTTTTAAGGTTTTTGCTTGACATTTTAAAAGGATTATGAACTTCAGCTGTATTTCTAATTAAAATTCTTTTATCTTTTGTCAGTCTAACTGTAGCACCCATTGGTTTTACTGGAAGCACTCCCCATTCCTTTGGTTTACCAATATTTTCAAATTCTTTATCTGATAATCTTCTTGTCATACTTGCGGTTAAAGTTATTGGAAAATTGTAATTTGATTTTATTCCTAAAGATTTCAAAAAACCATTAGTAGCAAAGATAATTTTTTTTGTTTTAATATTTCCGTTATTAAATTGACATAACACTACATCTTTTTCTTTATACCAGTTTAATAAATAAGAATTTTCATATAAAATAACGTTATATGGTAATGCGTCTATCATTGCTCTAACTAATTTTCCAGGATGTATTAAAATTCCACCTCTTGTATAAATACCAATATTATAAAAACTAGTTCCTAATCTATTAAATAACTCATCTCTTTCTAATAAAGAATGCTCAAAACCTAATCTTGATAATGTATAAGAAAAATTATTTAAAATATTCCTATCTTCTTTTTTTGATGAAGCAAAATACTTTCCACTTTCATTCCAGTCACAATCAACTTGATATTCTTTTATAAATTTTTTTACTACTTCTATTCCAAAAGCATATATGTCAGTTTTTTTTTTATAATTTTCCAAATCTTTATTTGATGTAAAACCATCATTTAATGTTGTATCAACTAAATAGCCTGAATTTCTACCACTAGCTCCCTCGCCTGCTAATTGGGCATCCACCAATATAATTTTTTGATTTGGGTGTAATTTACCTAATTTTCTTGCAGCTGAAAGACCTGTATAACCTGCACCAATTATTAACCAGTCGCAATCTTCATCTGAATTAATAGATTTAATGTTTGTTCTTGAATTAAGATCATTTATCCAGCTACAACCTTTATCATTTTCAACTTCCATGGAAATAAATTTAATCTAATTCAAATTCTTTTGTATAGTCTTTTTTTAATTTTAGATCCTGTTCTTTTTTATCTAATATACAATTGCCAATTACTAAATAATCTAATTCTGTACCCATAAAACAATTAAAAGCATCTGTTGGTGAATTTACAATAGGCTCACCTCTAACATTAAAGGAAGTGTTCACAATTACTGGACAGCCTGTTTTTTCTTTGAATTTGGATATTAAATCATAGTAATTTTTATTTGTATTTTTTGTTACTGTTTGTATTCTAGCAGAATAATCTACATGGGTTATAGCGGGTAATTCTGATCTCTTAATATTTAACTTTTCAATACCAAAAAGTTTTTTTTGTTCTTCAGTCATTTCTATTTTTTTTTTTGGAGTAATATTTGAAACCAACAGCATATAAGGACTGTTAATATTTAGATCGAACCAATTTTCTAAATCCTCTCTTAAAATTGAGGGAGCAAATGGTCTGAAACTCTCTCTAAATTTAACTTTTAAGTTAAGATTTTTTTGCATTGTTTCAGATCTAGGGTCTCCTAATATTGACCTTGCACCTAAAGCTCTTGGACCAAATTCCATCCTACCCTGAAACCATCCTATTGCCTTTTGATTTGATAAAAAATCTGCGGTTTTATTAATTATATTTTCATAGGTAAAAGTTTTAAAATTAGCACCAATAGCTTTCAATTCTTTTTCAATTTGCTCTTGGGAATACTCTGTTCCTAAATATGAGCCTCTCATATCATCGTTAGAATTTACTGTTCTTAAATTTCCATGTTCAATATACCAAAGTGCTAAGGCTGCACCTAAAGATCCACCTGCATCCCCAGCAGCTGGCTGAATCCAAATATTATCAAATATTTTTTCTTTTAGTATTTTTCCATTAGCAACACAATTTAAAGCTACACCACCAGCTAAACATAAATTTTTAATACCGTATTCTTTACGAATAGATTTTGCTAAATTAATCATAATTTCTTCAGTAACTTTTTGTATTGATGCAGCTATATCCATATGAAATTGCGTTATATTTTCACTTTTTGAGTTACGTGGTTTTTGACCAAATAAATCATTAAACTTTTCATTGGTCATTGTGAGTCCAGTTGCGTAATTGAAATATGTTTGATCTAACCTAAAAGTTCCATCATCCTTTAGATCAAGTAGTTTTTTGACTTTACTTTCATAAATTGGATTTCCATATGGGGCCAACCCCATAAGCTTATATTCACCACTATTAACTTTAAATCCTGTATAATAAGTAAATGCAGAATAAAGTAGTCCTAAAGAGTGTGGAAAATGAATTTCTTTTTTAATCTCTAAATTATTTCCTTTACCAACAGCAACTGTTGTTGTGGCCCACTCACCAACTCCATCTGCTGTTAAAACAACTGCCTCTTCATATGGTGAAGGAAAAAAGGCACTTGAAGCATGACTGAGGTGATGATCTGAAAAAAAAATATTTTTATCAGACTTATAACCATCATCATGCTCTTTCAATTTGTTGAATAGATAATTTTTCTGAAAAAGTTTTTCTTTAATCCATAAAGGCATGGCTTTTGCAAAAGACGCATAACCTCTAGGTGCAAAAGCAACATAAGTTTCAAGTAATCTTTCAAATTTTAAAAAAGGCTTTTCAAAAAAAACTATTTGATCAACTTCACTTAATTTACAATTTGAATAATTTAACACAAAGTTAATTGCATTTTTAGGATAACTTGGATCATGTTTTTTTCTTGTGAAACGTTCTTCTTGAGCAGCAGCAATAATTTTTCCATCGGATAAAATACATGCTGCACTATCATGATAAAAAGCTGAAATTCCAAGAATTTTATAGCTCATTTATATCCGTTCAAATTAAAAAATTGTATAGATAAATGGTGCTACAGCAGATCCTTGAGATAACACTACTAATCCTCCAAAAATAACTAAAACAATAATAATTGGAAGAAGCCAATATTTTTTTCTGACTTTTAAAAATTCCCAAAATTCTTTAATAAAACTCATATCAAAATTGATTTTTCATTTTACTTTTTGGACCTTTTTTTTCAACCCAATATGTTTTATTTTTATTAAACTTTAAATTAAGAATATCTTTTTTCATTAACTTCATAATTAGTCCAGTGGGAGTTACAACAAGGAAAAAAATTGCACTCATAACCAAAGGTGATATGATTTTTCCAAGAAACAATCCAAATTTAAACCATAATTTATTTAATGGATTTAATATTTTTGAGTTTAACAGACCCAAAATAAGAAAAATTAAACCAAAAATTATAAATATAAAACTTATATTTCCACCATTTAAATATGGGTAAAGCCCTATTAAAAAAAACACTATGAAAAAGACAATTCCAAAGCTTCTATTAGATCCAATTTTTATTTCGTTATTCATAAATTATCAGAATTATAAATATAAATTCAAAATTTCATATATTTTTTTATTACCCTCCTCATTAAAATGAGGATCCCCTGGAATATAATACTTTTTCATAACTTCTTCTTTTGAAGAATAATTTAATTCATTAAAAAAGACGTTGTAAGCATCAATAAAATTAATACATTTATTTATACAAAATTCTTCCCATGTCTTTCTATAGAGAGAATTTTTTTTATCATATTTAATAGACACTTGATGTGGATAAATTAAAATTGAAAATTGAATATCATTATCTTTTAGATAATTATAAATCTCAGTCATTTTTTTTAAATGAATATTAAGTTTTTCATCTAAATTTTTATAATTTAAATCATAAGACCACGATGCTCTATTATTTTTATATTCTAAATGATTTACATTTAATTGATTTTTAAGAATAATTTTTACAAACCAATTAATCTTTTTAAAAATAATATAAGTAATTGGTAAATTATAGATTAGTTTTTTTTTAATTTTTTCTTTTAATTCATATCTAAAATTTTTTTCTTCATAGATTTTGTTTCTAAATTTTAAGCTTCTAACCCAATCATCTTCTAAATCACTTAAATCTACCGCAACTATTATATGATTAAATTTTATAATTTTATTTGAAATTAAATGTTTTATTTTTTTTAAATAAATATAAGGTGAATATGAGGCCACACCAAGATTTACTAAATCTAGGTTTTTTTTACTTTTTAACATTCCTGCAAATGTTTTTTCAAAAGGGAGACCTATACCTTCTGTAAAACTGTCACCAATAATTGCAATCTCATATGTTTGTTTTTCTTTATCAAAACAATTAAACTTAAACCCTCTATTATCAGTACAAAGTTTATAATATTGGTCACCCCATACCGCATAGTCTACATTTAAATTTTTTTCAAATGAATATTCGTAATGGTCATTTGATACTCTTATTAATTCTTCAAGATATATTAATCCTATTTTTTTTAGGAATCTTTCACCAATTAAAAAATCTAATGTTAAAAATAAAAATGATGTTATTAAAAATACAAAATAAAAATTTTTTATTCTTTTCAATTAAATCAATTGTTTTTGTGGTTTCATGTCTGATTTATTAATACCCGCAACTCTAACAGGTTTTTTCATTGCATCTCTTCTAAATGGTTCTCCAAGTTCTTGATTTAGTATTACTTCAATAAATGTAGTAATTCCTTTCTTCTGGTCCTCGCAAGATTGTTTAATTGCTGCAGTTGTTTCTTCCATTGTATTAACAGTAATTCCTTTTAAACCACATGCATCAGCAACTTTTGCATAACTTAATTCTGGGTCTAACTCTGTTCCAACAAAATTATTGTCAAACCATAAAGTTGTATTTCTTTTTTCTGCTCCCCACTGATAATTTCTAAAAATCACCATAGTAATTGCTGGCCATTCTTCACGGGCACAAGAACTCATCTCATTCATACTTATTCCAAATGCACCATCTCCTGCAAAACCAATAACTGGTGTATCAGGACAACCTATCTTTGCACCCAAGATCGAGGGGAAACCATATCCACATGGGCCAAAAAGACCTGGAGCTAAATACTTTCTTGGTTTTTCAAAAGTAGGATAAGCATTTCCAATAGCACAATTGTTTCCAATATCACTTGATATAATTACGTCCTCAGGCATTCCAGCTTGAATAGCTCTCCACGCTTGTCTTGGAGACATTCTATCTTTATCTCTTTCTCTTGCTTCTTTGTTCCAAACTGTACCTTCGTCATCATCTTCATGATCTAAACTTGATAATTTTTGTAACCAAGCAGATTTTGTTTGGTGAATTAAATCTTTTCTTTTTTGTCTCTCAGTATCTCCAGCATTAGAAGATAGTTTTTCTAATATCTGTTTTGCTACTAATTTTGCATCACCACTAATTCCAACTGTAACTTTTTTTGTAAGACCTATTCTATCTGGATTCATATCTACTTGAATTATATTTGCATTTTTTGGCCAATAATCAATTCCATAACCAGGTAAAGTAGAAAAAGGATTTAGTCTTGTTCCCAAAGCTAAAACAACATCTGCTTTAGAAATTAATTCCATTGCAGCTTTGGATCCATTATATCCTAACGGTCCTACAGCTAACGGATGGCTACCTGGGAAACTATCATTATGTTGATAACCAGAACAAACAGGTGAGTCTAATTTTTCAGCAAGTTTTTTTGTTTCTTCAATTGCCCCGCCTATAACAACTCCTGCCCCAGATAAAATTACTGGAAACTTTGCGTCTGATAATAGTTTTGCAGCTTTATCTATCGCCTCAGCTCCACCACCTTGTCTTTCTAATCTTACAATTGGTGGTAATTCAATATCAATAACTTGGGTCCAATAATCTCTTGGTACATTTATTTGTGCAGGCGCCGAACCTCTGATAGCTTTTTCTATTACTCTATTCAAAACTTCTGCCATTCTGGATGGGTCTCTAACTTCTTCTTGATAGCAAACCATATCTTTAAATAAATTCATTTGTTCAACTTCTTGAAAACCACCTTGCCCCATTGTTTTGTTTGCAGCTTGAGGCGTAACTAATAAAAGTGGTGTATGATTCCAATAAGCAGTTTTAATTGGTGTAACTAATCCAGTAATTCCTGGTCCATTTTGAGCGATGACCATTGACATTTTTCCAGTAGATCTTGTGTAACCATCTGCAATTAGGCCACCATTTGTTTCATGAGCAACATCCCAAAATGTTATACCTGCATCAGGGAAAATATCTGAAATTGGCATGAAAGCTGAACCAATTATTCCAAAAGCATGTTCGATGCCGTGCATTTGTAAAACTTTTACAAAAGCTTCTTCTGTCGTCATTTTCATAAGTTTAAACTTTCAATAAATCTGAATGTGAAGTTATTCAATATATTAAAGAATTATATTGTCAATTAATTTTAAAAATTTTTTTATCTCGATGATGTTTCCCTTAATAAGATATTTGCTATTAATTCATACCCCTTTTCATTGAAATGTCCATAAAATCTGAAAGGTAAAAGTGATAAAGGATCAGCATTTTCTTCAAGAAGAATTTTTTTTAAATCTATAATCGGTATATTTAAATCATTAACAACTTTTATAATATTTTCATAATATTGATCTTTTTTTACTTTAATTTTTTCTTTTTTATCTATTGTTTTAGGGTCTAAATAATAAGAAGGAACATAAACAAAATAAAAGTTTGCATTTTTTTTAAGACTGACATCATTAATTAAACCAATAATAAATTTGAATTCTTTATTTATAAAATCATCGAAAACATTCTCTGTAGAAAAAGAACTAATTTGACTCATTTCTTTATTTGTAAAAGATCTTAAAATTTTGTTCTTAAATCTTATTGTTCTATGTAGCTTAAAAAATTTAATAAAAGATTTTTTTTTATTATTAATATTTTCGTTTTCAAAATTTTTATATCTTAAAACTAAATCTAAAAATTTTTTTTCAAATTGTTCATCTACTAGAAATTGTAATTCAGCAAGATTTTGTTTAAAGTTTTTATCCAAAATGTATTTTATCAAAATTTCATCATTAAGTTCTGAAAATAAATCTTGAATATCGTTTCCAGAGGTATGGATATAAATTATATTTTTAACATCAACTAAATCAATATATTCTCTCAAAATAGCGTAATTTTTTAATGGTCCATTTCCTCCACGACCTAAATTAAGAACATTTTCTTTTTTTGTTAATTTTTTTAAATTACCTGCAATATTATCATTTTCATTTACACAAAACCCCTCTGCGAATGAGTCTCCAATAATTACGTAATCATATTTTGATTTCCAGTTAGTTGGGTTATTAAAACCATAATTATCTGAAGTGTATTTTGCAAAGTAACCATTTTCATTACACAATAAAGTATTGCTATTAGAAATACCTGATAATGGAAAAACTTTGAGTCCATCTTTTAATTTAAATGAAGAATCTAAATGAGTATTATAACCAGTTGAAGTAGTTGATAATTTAATATTTTGCTCTGTTTTTTTTAAATTTAAATAAAACTCTATTAAATTTCTATTATCGAAATTTTCATTTTTTTTTTTTTCGTCAAGTAATTTATTTATTTCTGTCATGTTATTTTTTTTATCTAAATCTGTTAAAATAAATAACAACTCAATTAAAATTAACGCAAAATATATTGATATAATTGGAACTAATATGTTTAAAATTTTAATTTTTTTAAAAAACAATGACATAAAATAATTTATTATTATTATAAAAAGATTTGTTAAATTACTTGATTAGTATATAAGAAATAAAATTATTTAAAAAATCAAAAAAAATGACAACTGATATTATAATTCATGATAAAAAAGACAATGTTGGTGTGGTTGTAATTGAAAAAATAACTCCTAAACAAAATTGTGCATGTTGGGTAATGGAAGATGATAGTTCAACTAGTATCCAATCTATTGATGAGATTCCACTTGGGCATAAAATTGCAATGATTGACCTCAACGAGGGTGATACTATTTTAAAATATGGTCATGATATTGGAAAAGTTGTCAAATCTATAAAAAAAGGTGAACATGTGCATGTTCACAATGTTAAAACTAAAAAATGGTAAATATGGAAATTCCAAAGAGCTTTTTAGGCTATAAAAGAGAAAACGGCAGAGCCGGAACAAGAAATCATGTAATTATATTACCAGTAGATGATATTTCAAACGCTTGTGCGGAGGCAGTTGCTAATAACATTAAAGGCACAATTGCTCTTCCTCATTCTTATGGAAGACTTCAGTTTGGGGCTGACTTAGAACTTCATTTTAGAACAATGATCGGAACTGGTAGTAATCCAAATGTTGCGGCAGTTATTGTAATTGGTATTGAGCCAAAATGGACAAAAAGAATAGTAGATGGAATTGCAAAAACAGGCAAACCAGTTGAGGGTTTTCATATTGAGAGAACTGGAGATATTGGGACAGTAATGAAAGCATCAAAAAAGGCCCAGGAATTTTCACAATGGGCTTCGGAAATACAAAGGCAAGAATGTCCGCTGAGTGACTTATGGATTTCAGTTAAATGTGGCGAATCTGATACAACTTCAGGATTAGCGTCAAATCCAACTGTAGGAAACTTAATGGAAAAACTTGAACCTCACGGAGTTCATTTATGCTTTGGAGAAACTTCTGAACTTACTGGTGCTGAAGAAGTTTGTGCAACAAGAGGGGCAACACAAGAGGCATCAGCAAAGTTTATGAAAACTTGGAATGATTATAACGATTTTATTTTAAAAGAAGCAACAGATGATTTATCAGAAAGTCAACCAACTGCAGGAAATATTGCTGGTGGATTAACAACTATTGAGGAAAAAGCATTTGGTAATTTTCAAAAAATTGGGAATCTAAAATTTATAGATGTTCTAGAACCAGCTGAAGAACCAAAAAAAGGTCCAGGTTTATATTTTATGGACACTTCTTCTGCCGCCGCAGAATGTATTACACTTCAAGCAGCGGGAGGATTTAATATTCATTTATTTCCAACTGGACAAGGAAATATTGTTGGAAATCCAATAGAACCTGTTGTGAAATTAACAGCGAATCCACTGACTGCAAAAAGTATGAGTGAACATGTGGATTGTGATGTATCAAAATTACTTTCGAGAGAAATGAATATGTCTGAAGCAGGGGATGAATTAATTAAAACAACTTTAAGGGTAGCAAACGGAAGATTAACTTGTGCTGAGGCTTTAGGTCACAAAGAATTTGTGATGACTAAGCTTTACAGAAGTGCATAAGATTTCTTCGTGCCATTTAATTTTCAAAATATAAAAGCAGTTATTCCAGGCATCTGCTTAGCATTAATTTTTTGTTTGTTTTCACAAGGTATAAATAATGTTATCGCAATTGAAATTTTTGGAACTATTAAAAGCCCAATTTCAACAGTCTTAATAGCTATTTTACTTGGAATTATAATGGGTAATGCATTTACTCCAAGACCAGGCATGATGATTGGTTTAGATTTTACACAACAATATATTTTAAAATTAGGAATAATTTTTTTAGGTATTAGATTGAGTTTTGCTGATTTTATTAAATTTGGCTCAATAGCAATTCCTCTCGTTGTAATTTGTATTTTGGGAGTATTAATATTAATTAAACTTCTCATCAAAAAAGTCCCTATATCATCAAAAATGTCTTACCTAATTGCCATAGGCACTAGCGTTTGTGGTGCTACTGCAATTGTAGCAACTGCTCCAGTCATTAATGCAAAAAAAACAGAGGTTGCTTATGCTATAGCTAATATTACATTTTTTGGGGTGATTGCCATGTTGGTTTACCCCTATTTTGCAGAATGGTATTTTAATAATAATGGTGTGGAAGCTGGGTTATTTTTAGGAACTTCAATTCATGAAACTTCTCAAGTTGCTGCTGCAGGATTGATTTATGATCAACAATTTAATAATCCTGAAACTTTAGACGTGGCAACAGTAACAAAATTAATTAGAAACACTTTTCTAGTAATTCTTATTCCGTTATTTGCCTACCTATACAATAGAGGTGAATTTAAAGAACAAAAATACTCAATATTAAATATTTTTCCATATTTTGTACTTGGTTTTATTGGCATGATAATTTTGAGAAATTTGGGAGATCAATTCTTTCTATTTGAAAATAATAATTTTTATGCTTGGTCAAAATTTATTGAATATTTAAAGATACTTGCAACTGTATTT
Source organism: uncultured Pelagibacteraceae bacterium (assembly GCA_902629935.1). GTDB lineage: Bacteria > Pseudomonadota > Alphaproteobacteria > Pelagibacterales > Pelagibacteraceae > Pelagibacter. The sequence goes on from CACOSU010000004.1 coordinate 102,061, forward strand.
TTAACAATGGCAATGGCAGCAGTAGGAATTTCAATAAACTTAAGTGAACTTAAATCAATGGGATATAAACCATTTGTAGTTGGTTTAATTGCAGCAGTAACGGTTGGAATTATTAGTTTAATATATATAGAAACTTTAAAAAATTTTTTAATTTAAGATTTTACCAATATTTTTTTTCTTAAGTTCGAAATAAATCGTCTAATAAATGCTGCTCCAACACCTAAAATAATTGCAAACATAATTGTAAATAGTCCATAAAAGAAAGGCATCTCTTTTGAAAAATCAATTATAAATTGAGAAAAGAAATTTAAATTTGAACTAGTTGCATTTATGTTTCCATTTATACTCTGATCTGCAAAAAATGTATCGTAAGCTATTGCTATGCCTACTATCAGCAACAAAATTGCCAATAAAGCTCTTAAACCAGAACTATCAATTCTTTCTCCTAATTTTTGTCCAACCTGAACTCCAATAATTGATCCCACAACTAACATTAGGACTAATAATAAATCTATAGACCCATAATTAAATGAATGAAGAAAAGTAACAACAACACTTACAAAAATTGTTACAAATAAAGATGTACCAGGAACTAATTTAGTAGGCATCTTAATTATATAAATCATTGCTGGAACTAAAATAAATGCTCCTCCAATTCCCATAATGGCTGCAATAAAACCAACTAATAGACCAATTATAATTGGAGTAAAAATACTCTCATACAACTTGGACTTTGGAAATCTCATTCTTAATGGAAGACCATGTATCCAATAATGAACATGTAATTTTTTTTTTACTACAATATTTTTTTTTGCATTGTCTATTTCACCTAAACTTTCAACCAACATTAAAGTTCCAATTATCGCTAATATATACATATAAGCCAAAGAGATGACTGTATCAATTTTTCCAATACCTTTAAAATATGTAAAAGTATAAATTCCTAAAGAAGTTCCGATAACTCCTCCAATTACAATCATTGAACCCATTTTATAATCTAAAGTATTTTTTAAATAATGGGTTGTAGATCCTGAAACTGAAGTAGCTAAAATATTATTTGCCTCATTAGCAACTGCGTAGGCTGGTGGTATTCCTAAAAATATTAAAAAAGGGGTCATTAAAAAACCTCCACCTACACCAAATAAACCTGAAAGGACTCCAACAATTGCACTTAATAGTAATATTTCTATTGGATTAACAAAAACCTGTGCAATTGGTAAGAATACATCCATAATTAAACCTAATGTTGTTTAAACCAACTCAGTTAAAAGAGATAAAAGTACCAAGCAATATTACCCCCCAATAAGCGGAAAGTCCGATAATGATTCCAATTTTTAAAAAACTCGTTTTAAGATTAAATAACTTGTTTAATATTTTTACCCTAGATAACTGCATCTACTCCGTCATTACACCTACAGCGCTAATTGTCAAACAATTATTTATTATTAAGGAATTTTTTTGTTTAATAGATAGTGGCCCCAAAAACTTTAACAACATCGTCTTCAACCCCTAAGACCAATCTTCCAAGAAACTCACCTGGTATCTCTTTATTAGTCTGTTTAATTAGAATAGTTATATGGTCACCTCTCCTAAGGCATCCGAATGGTTCAAATGTCTCTTTAAGATTAGTAATTAGCTTATTATTAGCCCACTGTTTACCAAGCTCTACTTCGTTAGCACCGAAGAGCATCTGAGTAGAAAAATCTCTAGTAAATCCACCATAATCTTTAAGATTAGATGATTTAACTAAATTATCCCAAATCGGTTTAGCTAATTCAAATATTTCATCATCTGTTTTAGATAGAATATCCATTTGATTTAAATTATGTGTGTATTATGAAGCTTTTTTCTTTTCGTTCTCATCTACTATGTGGTAGACAGGAACTTTCTCCATACTAAATTTACCTGTTTTAGGATCTCTTCTTGAAACTGTTAAACAATGCCAATTATCATCGTCAAGTTTCATATGATCGCCTCTATAATAATAACCTGGCCATCTAGTTTCTTCTCTAAACATAGTATGCTCTGTTACACACTGAGATGTAAGAGCTCTATGTTTTAGCTCCCATGCTCTCATAAGCTGGTGATAATCCTCGGCTCCAACATTTTCAAGATCTTCCTCAAGCCAAGCTAATAACTCTAACCCTCTTTTTAACATATTAGCATTAGTCATATAATTCGTAGCTATTCCACCCACATATTCATCCATAATTCTTTGTAAACGTTGTAATCCTTGTATAGGTGAAATATAGCTTGGAGATACAGTTCCTCCAGTAATTTCATTTTGAGCAACTGTGTAGTTTTCTAAAGGTTTGTAAACTTTAACTTTAAAATCTTCACATTGTTTGTCTGAAACTTTCAATCCTTCAGCTTTTTTGTCTTCTATATATTTTACAGCTGCTTTCGCCGCTAATCTGCCCTCAGTAAATGATCCTGATGAAAATTTGTGAGCGCTTCCACCAACTGTATCTCCTGCTCCAAATAAACCATCAATGGTAAGCATTCTATTATATCCCCAGAAGTACTCTGGTGGAGATAAATCTTCTGGTCCACTTACCCAAGCTCCAGAACAAGTAGCATGTGAACCCATTACATAGGGTTCAGAAGTTGTTAATTCAGGATTTGTATATTTTGGATCAATATTTTGAGAAGCCCAAACAACAGCTTGGCCTACTGTCATTCCTAAAAAGTTTTCCCAGCCAACAGTTTCTAAATGTGGATCTTGAAAAGCCTCAGTAGTAACCATATGAATTGGTCCACCACCTGCCATAGTTTCTTGTATAAAAGCATGATTTCTTAAACACGTAGGTGTTGGATGATGATCTATATATTCACCCACTAATTCTTTTGTTTGATCATACCATTTCTTCTCATAGTTTTCTCCGTTTGCATTTTGTGTATATGTCTTCAAATGTAAGAAATAAGCTCCAACTGGTCCATATCCATCTTTAAATCTACATAATACAATTCTGTTTTCCATTTGTGTCATCTTAGCACCAGCTGCAATTGGCAATGCATATGCTGAACCATTGCTCCATGGAGCATACCAAGTTCTTCCCATACCCTCACCAACAGCTCTTGGCTTAAATATGTGAGAAGCTCCTCCAGCAGCAACTATAACAGCTTTTGCTCTGAATACATGGAAATCACCTGTTCTCATATTAAAACCAACAGCTCCACCAACTCTATTCTCTTTAGCCTCATCCATTAAAAGATGAGTAATCATAATTCTATTATAAATTTTATCTGCAGATTTTTTTGCTGCTTCTGCAACAATTGGTTTATAGCTTTCACCGTGAATCATTATCTGCCACTTACCTTCTCTTAAATATCTTCCTGTCTCTTCATTTTTCATCATTGGTAGACCCCATTCATCAAACATATGAACAGTCGAGTCTACATGACGAGCCATATCATATCCTAAATCTTCTCTAACCATTCCCATTAAATCATTTCTTGCATATCTAACATGATCCTCAGGTTGATTTTCACCCCACTGCATACCCATGTAACAGTTTATTGCATAAAGACCTTGAGCAACTGCTCCACTTCTGTCAATGTTTGCCTTTTCAACACAAACAATCTTCATATCTCTTCCCCAGTGTCTAGCTTCAAAAGTAGCACCAGTACCAGCCATGCCTCCACCAACAACTAATACATCACAATCTTCGTAATGGGTTTTGTGCTTAGCCATTAGTAATAAACTCCTTTTTTAAATGACTCTTTTGGAACTGCAGGAAGTTCACCATCAATATTTAGTCCTTCAGGTTCAGTGTAAAGTCTTTGTGAATTTAATTCACCTTGTTTAATTTTTTCACCATCTGCAAGTTTAGGAATAAATTTTCCCCATGGTTTTGTTGTTATTGGTGAAACAAAATCTTTTGTTGTTCCATTTCTAAATTTAATTTTCCAAGAAATAGTACCTTTTTCCTCTTCACGTCTAACTCTAACACTGTGTCCCATTGGAGCAAAATCAGCATATCCTCTTACATCAATTGCATGGTTTGGACATGCTTTAACGCATGAGTAACATTCCCAGCAAAAATTAGGTTCAATATTTTTCGCACGTCTTATATTTTCATCAATGTGCATAATATCTGATGGACAAATATCTACACAATGACCACAGCCATCACATCTGGTCATATATACAAAAGTTGACATAATTTATTTTTACCCTTTCCTAGTTATCATATTAATAATGTTTTGGCTCTTCTCTTTTTATTCCTAAACCAAATTGTTCAGGCGCATCTGCAGGAGGCGGTAAATTATCTCTAGAACCGTCTGCTTCAGCTAAATTTTTTTGTATTGCTGCTCCAGGTTTGTAAAACATGTGCGCAAATTTTGACCAATAGACTCCACCAAACAAAACTAAATTTGAAACTACAAATAGCACAAAAAATAAAAATGACAAACCTACTTGACCATTAAATTGGGTATAAGACCAAACCAGGCCAAAAACTGAGCATGCTAATAATGCTAGAACAAATAAATCAGCTTTGATAATTCTATACCAAGGGTGTGCCTCAGCGGAAACATCTACTCTTAAAAAAAACCAAAACCAAAATCCACCTACGCATGTAAGTATAGCACCTAAGTGCCATAAGATTGACCATACTGTGGAAGTAGATTTGTCTGCACCAGTGTAACAAAACACTAAAATAGCAGATGAAATCCAAAATATGATAGTGCCGTACATCCCAAGCACATGCGCAAGCCTTCTTTTTCCAAAACCTAACTCAGATGTGGTTCCAATATCATAAACTGTTGTCTTTGCTAAAATTTTTGCTTTTTCAATAGTGCCAACCTCTCTTGTTGCCTGGAGTTTCGCTTTTTTTGCGTTATTAAAAAAATAAGTTAAATTTTTGTGGTGTATCATTTGAATTATTGTTCCGCACGCTATTAATAATACCATTGTAATTATAAAACCTTGCATAACGATCACAGGAATTATCTCAGATAGTGCCGAAAATGGATTTATTTCTAACATTTTACCCTTATGTTAAATTATTTTAAAATAATTTTAAAGTTTTGTATTCTACATAACCTATCAGATCAACAAAAACTATTGATAAATTTGTCATTAATAACAACTGAAAATATTTACTTTCTTTTGTAATGTTGTTTTTTTGGAATCACAGACCTAACACCACCTTGCGGATCCTCTACATCCCCTTCTCTTCTTGGGATTAAATGAACGTGACTATGCATGATAGACTGACCTGCAACTTTTCCAGCATTTGTGCCTATATTGAAACCTTTTACACTAGAATCTTGTTTTAAAATTTTTTCTTTAGTTTTTAAAATTAACTCATTGCATGCCTGAATTTCTTCTTTAGTAAGCTCAAAGTATGTCTCAACATGTCTTTTGGGCACAATAAGACTATGAAATTCTGAAACAGGATAACTATCTGTCGTTGAATAAGCTAATTGGTTTTCAAACTGAAGTTCTTCTTTTTTTATTTTGCAAAATATACAAGGGTTGTTTGGATCATTCATATTCAAATAAGAGTGTTATATATTTTATTTAACTTAATGTAGCAATTAGTCTTTCTTCTCTTCCATTTAAGATCGTTTATTTTTGATACAGATGTTACCCCTTTACCAGATCCGATAAGAATTATTTCTTCGTAATCATTAATAGATTTAATTGAAATATCTTTAAAATTAATTTTAGTTTTTTTACTAATAAATTTAATCGTATTTCCAATATAACAGTTTTGTTTTGGAGAAAATACTTTTCCATTTTTAACGAATACTAAATTTGAAGTACCAGTTTCTAAAACCTTATCATTTTCAACTAAGGCAATATCAAATTTAGTTGAATCAACTTTGCTTAATTTTGCTAAAATTTTTTTATAATAGAGATTTTTGTAATTTGGTTCTACTCGTTTATATTTAAACAATAAAAGATTAAAATTACTTTTTGGTTTTGGTCTTTTTCTAATTGAGACTGATATCAGTTTTTTATTTAACGCTATACGAAATAAACTATCAGAACCTTTGTATAGAGTATTTTTATTAATTAAATCTTTAATAATGTTTTTTAAATTATTTTTTCTTATTCCATATTTTTTTGTAGATTTTATTAAGTTCTCTAAATGCGGTTTTAAAAGTATTAACTTAGGAGGTTTTCCAACCATTCGCATTGTAGTGAATACACCTCTAGTTCCCCAGAGATCTTTGAAAGTAACTTCTTTAAGATTACTAAGCTGATAAGATTTTTTTAATAAGAGTGTTGCCATTTTCTGTTAAAAAAGATTCTGGATGAAATTGAAATCCATATATTTTGTTTTGATTATCCTCAAGGCCCATTGGTATTTTTGTTTTACTACATCTCATAGTTATTTTAATAGAATTCGATTTAAATGGCTCCATTAATTTTAATGAATGATATCTTCCAACTTTAAACTGTTGATTATTTTTAAAGATTTTACTTTGATTATTTGTTTTAATTTTAGATTGAAATCCATGATAAATTTTTTTTTGTTGTATTATTTTGCCTCCTTCATTATGCAAAATCATTTGATAACCAAGACAAATACCAATTATTTTTTTCCTTCCTTTGTATTTTTTATAAATTTTTGAAGTATTAGGGTAATCCTTGGGTGATCCAGGTCCTGGTGATAAAACGATCACATCACTTTTATCAAGTAATTTGTTATTTACCTCGTAATAATTTGAGCAAAAAACTTTATCAAATTTTGCAAATTGATGCACAACATTCCAAGTAAAAGAATCTTGATGATCTATAATGTAAATCATTTAAATAACTCCAATAAAGATTTTGCTTTAATATAATTTTCATTAAATTCTTTCTTAGGTGAACTATCTAATACTACTCCAGATGCAGCAGAGATCTCTGATTGATTTTTATAATTTAATATAGATCTAATTATAATATTAAACTTCATATCTTGATTAAATTTAATAAACCCAAAACTTCCTGTAAAAATATTTCTACTTTCTTTTTCTTGATTATTTAGAAGTTCTAACGTTCTTATCTTAGGACAACCAATCACAGATCCTCCAGGCATCATAGCTTTGATGATATCGATCAATTTTGTATTTTTATTTATTATTCCACCTATTGAAGTCACATAATGAAAAAGATGCTTATATTCTTCAACGTATTTTTTTTTGAGTATTTTAACACTCCCAGGCTTACAAATTTTTGATAAATCACTTCTTTCCATATCAACTATCATATTGTGCTCTTTTGTTTCTTTCTCATTATTTTTGAAATATTTAAGAGCTATGTTTTTATTGGATAATAATTTTTTCTTAAAAGTTCCAGCTATTGGTTTTGTTATAATTTTGTTTTTTTTCTTATCAATTAATGTTTCAGGTGAGCAACTTACTATAGAATAATCCTTGTCTTTTATCATAAATGACTCTGGGGACGCATTAACACGCATCAATTTCCAAAAAAAATTAATAGGATCAATTAATGATTTATTCTTATATTTTGTACAAATTTTAATTTGATAAGTCTCACCTTCTCTTATTTTCTTTGAAAATAATTCAAATATTTTTTTATATTTTGCATATGAAATATTAATCTTAAAAGGACTTAATATTTGAGTTTTGTTGAATTGATAGTTAAATGTATGTTTTTTTATATTAGATATAACTTTAATATCTTTTCTAATTTTAATTATAGTCTCAGGTTTATAAAAAATTCCTTTATAAAATTTTATCCTTTTTTTATTTTTTAAATTAATACCAATCAAATTACATAAAATTTCATAACCAAAAAACCCAAGATATAAATCTGTTTCTTTGTTATATTTTTTTTTCTCTAACGAATTAAGAAATTTATGTATATTTTTTTTTGTTAAAATGATCTTTTTCGAAAAATCTGTATAAATATTATAGCCATCTTCTACTTTATAAATAATTAAAGGTTTATCTGATTGATACAGATCCTCTAAATACGGGTTAAATTTAAACTTATACTGGCTGAGTTCTTTCAATTGCTTTCTCTACTATGGGTAAATGTATCAGGCCTGCAAAAATTGATAATGCGATAGATCCGTACCATGCATAGTCAAAATTTCCATTTAATTCATAAAATACACCACCTAGATATGCCCCCAGGAAAGAACCAATTTGATGGCTTACGAAAACTATTCCATATAAAAGTCCAACGTATTTTGTGCCGAATATATGTGCAACAATTCCATTTGTTGGAGGAACTGTTGATAACCATAAAAAACCAAAAGTAACACCAAAAACTACAGAATTAAATATACTTGGCGGTAAAAAAATAAAATAGATAATTGATACTCCTCTTAAAAGATAAATTGCACTTAATATTTTTTTCTTACTATATCTTGTTGCTAAATATCCGCTCGTGATAGTACCAACCATGTTAAATACACCAATCAAAGCTAAAACCATTGCTGGCGTCCAGTCAGGTAAACCTTTATCTGCCATGTAAGTAGGGATATGAGTTGCCACCAAGGCAATATGCCAACCACAAACAAAGAAGCCCAAAGTAAGATAAATAAAACTTTTGTTTGCAAATGCCTCTTTTAGCGCTTCTCTTGCTGTTTGATTATTATCTTTATTGATACCTACCGGTATTTTTGGGGTACTAACAAATATAGATACTATCAATCCAATTCCTAAAAGAAGACAAAAATATAAAAGAGTATTTTCCCAACCTGTTTCAACTAATGAATATCTTACAAGTAAAGGGGAAACAAAGTATCCAAAAGATCCTGCACATGTAACAATACCTGTTGCTATAGTTCTATTAGATGCTGGAAAATGTTTTGCTACAACTGAAACTGGGATACCTATTGCCGTAGAACCCAAACCAATTCCAATCATTACTCCAATAGTTAATGTAAAATAACCTCCAGTATTAAAACCAGAATAAAATAATAAAACTCCAACTAAATAGAAAGCAAATCCAATAAATATTGCAATTGCTCCTCCATACTTATCCGTAAGTACACCAAATAAAGGACTGAAAACCCCCCAAAGTAATAACTGCAATCCCATAACAAATCCAAAATGAGAAATGGAAATATCTAAGTCAGTATTGAAATCAAAATAAAACAAACCAAAAGTCTGTCTAATTCCTAAAGAAATAATCACAACTAATGAAGCGGCAATTAATGTAATTAGCGCTTTCTTGCTTATAATGAAGTTTTCTGAGCTCATTTAATATATTTCAAAGCCTTTTTTAAATCAGCAATAAGATCATTGGGATCCTCTAAACCAATATGTAATCTCACTAAATGTTCGTCTTTTGCCAAATTTAAAAATTTTCTATTTCCAGTTTCTCTATATTCTTGATGTAGAGCTAAACTTTCAAAACCACCCCAGCTATAACCATAACCAAATAATTTTAAGGAATTAACAAATTTTCTAACAGAATTTATATTTTTACATTTTATTTTCAAACCCATCAAGCCTGATGCTCCTGAGTAATATTTTTTCCACATTCGAAAGTTATGAGAATTCTTTTTATATGGGTAGAGTAATTTTATATTTTTAAACTTAGATAAAAATTCTGCTACTTTTTGTGCATTTTCTCTATGTCTATCTAATCTAACATCTAAAGTTCTAAGGCCTCTTGTAATCAAATAGGCATCGTCCGGACCTAATCTTAAACCTGTAATTCGATCAGCCCTTTTAACTTTAGGAAATACTTTTTTGTTTACTGCTAAAGACCCGCCCATTACGTCAGAATGACCAGAATAATATTTTGTTGCAGATACAATTGACATATCAAAACCAAGTTTAATAGGTTTTAAATAATATGGTGTCCCCCAAGTATTATCTATTGCAGTTAATATTTTATTCTTTTTTGCAATTTTCAAAATTTTTCCTAGATCTTGGAAATCAAATGAATTACTTCCTGGATTTTCAACAAAAATTAATTTAGTTTTTTTGGTAATACTATTTTCTAAAGTTTTTAAATCGTGAGGATTATAAAATGTTGTTTTGATATTAAATTCTTTAAGAAATTTTTCAGTCAACAATCTTGTAGGACTATAAACTGGATCGGCGGCAATTATTTCATCTCCTGGTCTAGTTACGCTAAATATTGCTAAAAATACCGCTCCAAAACCTGTTGGAGTTGTAAAAACATGATAACTTTCCTCAAGCTTAGTTAAAATTTTCTGTAAAATATAAGTCGTGGATGTTCCTTGTCTGCCATAATCATAATGTCCACCCGTTGGATTCTTAATAGCTTTGGCTTGAGTTTTTCTAATATCCTTCATTGATTTAAAGATAATAGTGGAAGCTCTTACTACTGGTGGGTTTACCGACTGATTATGAAAATCTTTAGCTGTATGCTTCAAAAATGTCTTGAAAGAAGTGGTCATATTTAAATTTGATATGTTGAAAAGACAATGCTATATCCGTGCGATAATTTCAATTAAATTATAAACAAGGAAAAAAATGGGTTATCCGAAAAAACATAGAGGCAGAAGAAAACAAGGTTCAAAAAAAAGAAGAGCAAAGAGAAAAAACAAGAAAAAGTAATCTCCAATGGAGCAAATAAATAAAGTAAAATCCATAAGTGTATGGATCTTTATAATCCCTTTTATTGCTGTAAACGCTTGTTTAATAATAATAACTCAATTTCACGAACTCTTCCCAAATCAAGAAGATATAATACATAATACTTTTCCTTATTTTGATGGTGGTGCATCTATAAGCAGAACTGCAAGGCCTTATCCAACTTGGTTAATATTCAAACCATCAATGTTTTTAACTTCTTTCCTGCTTATAAAATATTGGATTTATAACAAACAAATAATTGAGTATTTTGATGAAAATCATAAATATAAAAATAAAGTTTTATTCTTTGGTATCGCTTCAGCTGTAGCATTAACAGTACATTCAATTTTTCTCGGAATAAAATTTGATAATGATATTTATAAACTTTTTAGGAGAGTTATAATGCTATCATTTATAATTTTTGAAATTTTTGCACAAGCCTATTTAGTTGCATCATTATATTCCTTTAAAAACAAATTAAATATCTACATCAACAATATTTATCTTAAATTAAAATTAATTTTAGTTTCTGCTTTAATTATTGTGGCTGTAATAAGTATTCCAATTATAAGTTTACCAGGTAATGATTTTTTAGGTTTTAATTTAAAATTTTTTAAACATGCACTTGAGTGGGATTATTTTATTGCTGTAATTTCTTTCTACCTTCTTACTTTTTTTATGTGGAAAAAAACTAATTAACTATCCACCCTCCACCAAGTACCTTTTCTCCATATTGATCCTTTTTATAAAAAACGCATGCTTGACCAGGTGAAATTCCATCTTCTGAATTTATTAAAATAACATTTGCTTTGTTGTTATCTATTAAATCAACTTTTGCCTCTAAAAGATTTCCAGTAGATCTTACTTTAACAAATATATTCTGTTCTAAATCTTCTTTGTTGGTTAATAAATTTATTTCCTTCAAAGCAATTTCTTTTTTTCCCAGTTTTTCTTTCGACCCAACTATTATTTCATTTCTATCAGAATTAATTTTTAACACATAAAGAGCCTCTTTATCTGAAACTTTAATACCCTTACGTTGTCCAATTGTAAAATTGATAATTCCATCATGGACCCCTATTACTTTACCGTCTAGATTTTTTATATTTCCTCTCTGAAAAGAGTCTGGTCTAAATTTTTGTATTACAGATGTATAATCACCATTTGGAACAAAACAGATATCTTGACTATCAGGTTTATCGGCAACATTTAAATCTAGATTTTTAGCAATTTCTCTAGTTTTATCTTTTAACATACTCCCTAATGGAAATCTTAAATAATCTAATTGTTCTCTAGTAGTGTTAAATAAAAAATAACTTTGATCCCTATTCTGATCTATAGCTCTATACATGTTTGTTGTTTTGTTTTCTGTAATACTTTTTACATAATGACCGGTTATCAATGCATCTGCTTTAAGCTCTTTTGACACATCAAATAAATCTTTAAATTTGACAGTTTGATTACACTGAACACATGGTATTGGAGTTTCACCTTTTAAATAACTGTCAACAAAATTATCGATAACACCCTGTTTAAACTTATCTTGATAATAAAGAATTTTATGATCAATATTTAATTTGTGTGCTACTCGTTTAGCATCGATTATATCTTGACCTGAACAACATTGTTTTGATGACGCTACTTCCTTACCATCATCATAAAGTTTCAATGTTATTCCAATAACTTTATATCCCTCTTTTTTCATAATGCCTGCTACTGTTGACGAATCTACTCCTCCTGACATTGCAACAACTACAGTTGTGTCTGAGGGGCTTTTATCTATGCCAATTGAATTTAATTCTTTATTCATAAGGTGTTATTTATACTTATTTCCAATATAAGTTAAATTAAATGATTTTAGATTATGAACCAGGTGACAAAGTCACAAATCCTCAAAAAAAAGAATGGGGTATCGGGCAAGTTCAATCTATAATTAAAGATAAGGTGACAGTTAATTTTGAAAATGTTGGAAAAAAGGTCATTAATGCAAAGAATATTGAATTAAGAAAACTAGGATAATAAAGGTGAACTTAAAAAAAATCGTTGAAAATTTAATAGATAATTTTTTAGAAGCAGGAGAATTGGCACTATTATTAAGAAAAAAAGGATTAATAAAAAAAATAAAAATAGATAATACACCTGTAAGTAATGGTGACCTAGAAGTAAATAAATTTATTTCAAATAAAATTTCTGAAATTACCCCTGACATCCCCATAATTTCAGAAGAGACTTCTGAAAATAAGGACAATTTAAATTTAAAAGATTTTTGGCTTATTGATCCTATCGATGGAACTTATGACTATATTAATAATCTTGAAGAATTTACTATTAATGCTGGTTTAATAATCAACAATAAACCAGCAGCTGGGTTAATTAATGCTCCAGCCAAGAAAAGAATGTTTTATTCTTATGAAAAAGGTAATGCCTTTGAATTTAATAAAGGTAAAACGACAAATCTAAGCAATAAACCAAACAAGACGTCAAAAACATTAAAATTCATTTCATACTCAACTAAAATAAAACCTGAAATACAAAAAATTTACGATAAGCTAGGTGTAAAAGAAAATGTCAGAATGAAAAGCTCACTTAAATTTTGTGTTGTTGCTGCAGGTGAGTATGATGGTTATGTAGCTGAACCTAGGGCTTATGAATGGGATATTGCAGCTGGTCATGCTATTTTAGAACATTCAGGTGGAACTGTAACAGATTTTTCAGGTAATCAAATTTTATACGGTAAAAAAGATTTAAAAAATCCAAGTTTAATTTTGAAAAATAAAAATATTTTACAATGGACGAACAATTAAGAATAATTTTGATAATAATTGTTTCTGTTTCAATTTTTGGTTTACTTGTTTTTGTATTTGTAAAAAATTATTTAAGAAATAAAGTCAATCAACTGGTAAAAGAAGAAAAAGCAAAAAAGCTAAAGTAAATTTATTATTTTAAGATATTCGTCTTTTTCAATATCCATTACCCTTTTTGATGTTTCAAAATCAAAACCATTCCTAGCAAGCAAAGATATATCTTTTTTATAAAATAACGTTCTATTATCTTCCGCTCTAGATGGTCCAATTCTTTTCCTTTTACATAATTTTATTGCTGAAAAAAAATCTTGGTCAGCATTGTTCTCTTTTATTTTATCTACTGTATCTTTTATAAATTTTTCATTAATTCCTTTCCCAATTAAATAATTTCTAATTTTATTTATTGAGTTTCCTCTTTGAATCATATTTTTTGACTTACTTTCTGAATAAAATTTATCATTTATAAATCTATTTTTCTCTAAATCAGATAAAACAATATCAATTAGCTTATTTACATCTTTCTTTCTTACATCTGATGCTGATAGTTTCATATATTTTTTTAGTAAATAAGTTTTTAATTGTTGTTTCGAAGGTGCATATTTTTCAACATATGCGAAGGCAAATTTACGCATCTCATCAACAGTTACTTGGAGTGTTTTTTTTCTATTTCTTATAGGAATCATTGTAAGATTTAATATAATATATCGAAATGATTGAACAAATTTATACTTATTTTACAATTGAGACACTTTACATGTGGATTAATCTTGGGGTTCTGCCTTTCTGGTTTATCTTGATTTTATTTCCTCAATCACATCTAAGTAGAATTTTTGTGACTTCGGTTTTCCCTTTTTTCTTGTTAAGCGGTGTATATATTTTCATTTTATATAAATCTTTTTTATCTGGTTATGACTTTGATGAAAATTTTACTCTTTATCTAGGTCTTAATGAATTATCTAGATTATTTGAAGATCATCTATACATAATGATATTTTGGACACATTTTATAGCAATAAACTTATTTATTGGTGGTTGGATTGTTAAAGATTCACAAAAATTTTCTGTTAATAAAATACTATTAGCTTTACCATTAATTATTACCTATTTAATTGGTCCAATAGGTCTATTTCTTTATTGGGTTATTAGAATTTTTTACGCAAAAAGAATTAGTTTATATGAATAGTCGTATAGATTTTTATTTTGATGTTATTAGCCCTTACGCATACATAGCTCATAAAAAAATTCTTAAATATAAAAATATTTTTTTTAACTATAAACCTATCTTTCTTGGTGGTCTTCATAACTTAGCTGGCATTAAAGCACCTGCTTTTAATAAATATAAAATGAATAATATGAAAAATGATTGTGATTTAGTTGCACATAAAAATAATATTAAATTTATATGGAATTCAAAATTTCCAATCAATTCATTAAATATAATGAGAGGATATCTAAGTATAAACACGGACAAAAGAAATGAATATCTAGATCTTTTTTTTGAAGCCTACTGGAAAAAAAATCAAGATTTATCAAAAATTGAAAATATAAGAGAGTTGTTGCAAAAATTAAATATTGATAGCAGTTTTTTTTTTAATTCTATTAAAGAAAAAAAAATTAAAGATGAATTAATTAACTTAACTAGTGAAGCTTTTGAAAAAGAAGTTTTTGGAGCTCCTACATTTATAGTAAATAATAAAATTTTTTGGGGGCAGGATAGGTTAGAATATGCGATAGAAGAATTAGATTTAAGTTAAACTATTTTAAATTTACTTTTACTGATAGATCCAAAACCTCCATTAATATGAGATATTTTCTTGTATCCCATTTCTCTCAACGATTTTACTGCTAAAGCTGATCTCACTCCTCCCGCACAAAAAAGAATAAATTCTTTATCTTTATCAAGTTGACCATTTTGAAATATAGCACTACTTGGATCTAAATAAATTTCTAACATACCTCTAGGTATATGACTTGCTCCCTTAACTTTTCCACTATTTTCTAATTCATTAATTTCTCTTATGTCAATCAAATTACAACTTTCATTTTGAAATATTTCATATGCCTCATCTGCAGTAATTGTTTTAATTTCATTCATAGCTTCTGATATAAGTTTTTGAAGTG
>CACOSU010000005.1 GCA_902629935.1 uncultured Pelagibacteraceae bacterium
TAAAAAAATACTTACAGGTGTAGTTATAAGTGACAAACCAAATAAAACAGTTACAGTCATGGTAGAACGTAAATATTCTCACCCTGTTTTAAAAAAAGTAATTAAAGTTAGAAAAAATTATAATGCTCATGATGAAAATAATAAATATAAAACTGGCGATAAGGTTTCAATTATTGAAAGCAAACCTTTTTCAAAAAATAAAAAATTTCAAGTTATAGAGAGTACGAAATAATGATTGGTGTTCAAACAGAATTATTAGTAGCTGATAATACTGGGGCAAAAAGAATAGAGTGTATTAAAGTCTTAGGTGGATCAAAAAGAAGATATGCAAGCATTGGTGATACTATTGTTATTGCTGTAAAAGAGGCAATACCTAAAGGAAAAGTTAAAAAAGGTTCTGTTCACAAGGCTGTGGTTGTAAGAGTTAAAAAAGGTATACACAGAAATGATGGTTCCAAAGTAAGGTTTGATAATAATGCTGCTGTTCTAGTAGATGACAAGGGTGAACCAGTTGGAACAAGAATTTTCGGTCCGGTCACAAGAGAATTAAGAACTAGAGGTCAAATGAAAATTATTTCTTTGGCACCGGAGGTTTTATAATGATTAGAAAAGGTTTGAAAGTTAGAGTTTTAACTGGAAGAGATAAAAAAAAAGAAGGTGAAGTTATTGAAATTGATAGAGCCAATAATAGAGCAAAGGTTAAAGAAATAAATATGGTTAAAAAACATGTTAAAACAACAAAAGAAAAAAAAGGTGGAATTTTTCCAAAAGAAAGCTTCATTCATATTTCAAACTTAAAACTTATTGATGAAAAAGTAGCAAAGAAAAAAG
This sequence comes from uncultured Pelagibacteraceae bacterium, assembly GCA_902629935.1. GTDB lineage: Bacteria > Pseudomonadota > Alphaproteobacteria > Pelagibacterales > Pelagibacteraceae > Pelagibacter. Next base: position 832 of record CACOSU010000005.1, read on the forward strand.
AGGCTAAAAAATAATGACACCAAGATTAAAAGAATTGTTCAATAAAGAAATTCAACCTGCATTAAAGGCTCAGTTTGGTTTCAAAAATATTTATATGGCTCCAAGAGTTGAGAAAGTTGTTTTGAATATGGGTCTTGGTTTAGATGGCTCAGATTCAAAGATTTTAAAGTCTTGCGAAGAAGATATGGCCAAAATTACTGGACAAAAACCTGTAATAACTAAATTCAAAAAATCTGTAGCAAATTTTAAAACAAGAAAAGGATCAAATGCTGGTTTAAAGATTACTTTAAGAAAAAATAGAATGTATGAATTTTTAGATAGGTTAGTTAATATTGCATTACCTAGAATTAAAGACTTTAGAGGTTTATCACCTAAAGGTTTTGATAAATTTGGCAACTATACATTTGGGATTAAGGAGCATATAATTTTTCCAGAAGTAAGCTTTGATAGAGCTGACAAAGTGAGAGGTTTAGATATAGTAATAGTAATTAAGTCTATTAATAAGGAGCATAGTTTTGCGTTACTAGAAAAGATGAATTTCCCATTTATTAAAAAAGGAGATAATTAAATATGGCAAAGTTAAGTGCTGTTAATAAAAATAAAAAAAGAATAAAGCTCTCAGGTAGGCTTTATAAAAAAAGACAAGCTTTAAAGAAAATTGTAATGGATAAAAAAATCCCACTAGAAGAGAGATTTAAAGCGCAACAAAAATTATCAAAATTACCAAGAAACTCGGCTAAAACAAGAGTTATGAATAGATGTGAGATAACAGGAAGACCTCACGGTGTTTATAGAAAATTAAAGATTTCAAGAATTGCATTAAGACAATTAGGTTTACAAGGAAAGATACCTGGCTTAGTTAAGTCTAGCTGGTAGAAAGGAAAATTATGAGTTTAAGCGACCCGATAGGAGATATGATTGCAAGAGTGAAGAATGCTCAAGCTAGAAATCATAAAAAAGTAGATTTACCTTCTTCTAATTTTAAAACCAAAATAGCAAATATACTTAAAATTGAAGGTTTTATAAAAGATTTTAAAGTAAGTTCTGAAGAGAAAAAACCAATATTATCATTAGAGCTTAAGTATCATTCTGGTAATCCAGTAATCAGTGCTTTTGAAAGAGTATCAAAACCAGGAAGAAGAATTTTTTCATCTGCAGACAGCTTACCTAAAATTAATAACGGTTTAGGAATTGCTATTGTATCTACTCCAAAAGGAGTAATGACTGATATAGATGCAAGAAAACAAAAAGTTGGTGGTGAAATAATTTGTAAGGTATTTTAATGTCTAAAATTGGTAAAATAAATATATCGATTCCTGAAAAAGTAAAAGTTGCTTTAGCTGGTAATAATATAAATATAGAAGGTCCATTAGGAAAAAAATCAATTAATGTAGATCTAGAAATGTTTAATTTAGATATAATTGAAGGTAAAGAAATCTCAATTAAACCAAAAAAAGTAGATCAAAACTCAAAAAGACTTTGGGGAATGAATAGAAGTTTAATAAATAACGCTGTGATAGGATCAAGTACAGGATATGAAAAAACTTTAGAATTAGTTGGTGTCGGTTATAGAGCAGCATTAAAAGGGAGTCAGTTAAATTTACAATTGGGTTATAGTCATGATATCAATTTTGATATACCAGAAGGCATAAAGATTGCTGTTGAAAAACAAACAACGCTAAAAATCACAGGATCTGACAAACAATTAGTAGGTGAAGTTGCATCTAAAATTAAAACGTTAAGAAAAATTGAACCATATAAAGGAAAAGGTGTTCGTGAAAAAGGACAGTATGTTCTTAAAAAAGAGGGAAAGAAAAAATAATGAAACTAAATACTAGTATTCGAAAAAGATTTAGAGTTAGTAATAAAGTTAAAAAAGTTGCATCGAAAGATAGATTTAGATTAAGTATTTCTAGATCATCAAAAAATATTTCAGCTCAAATAATAGATGATACCAAAAAAATAACTTTATTGTCAGCTTCATCGGTAGAAAAAGATATTAAATCAGTTGATAAAGTTAATAAAACTGAATTATCTAAATTAGTTGCCAAAAAACTAGCTAAAAAAGCTCAAGATAAAAAAATAACTAAAATTTACTTTGATAGAGGGTCATACAAATATCATGGTAGAATAAAAGTTTTTGCAGAGACTTTAAGAGAAAACGGAATGGAATTTTAATTATGGAAAATTTAAAAGATAAAAAAACAGACGATATATTAGAAAAATTAGTTCACATAAACCGTATTACTAAAGTTGTTAAAGGCGGAAGAAGATTTGGGTTTTCTGCACTTGTTGTTGTTGGAAATCAAGCTGGTAAAATAGGTATTGCACACGCTAAAGCTAAACAAGTACCTGATGCTATTAAAAAAGCAAACGAAATGGCAAGAAGAAAACTTACTCATATACCTTTAAGAGAAGGCAGAACTATACATCATGATGTTAAGGCAAAAGATGGCTCTGGTAGAATAGTGTTAAGAGCAGCTTCAAAAGGAACAGGTATTATTGCAGGAGGTCCAGTAAGAGCCGTATGTGAAGTTTTAGGAGTAAAAGATATTGTAGCAAAATCAATGGGAACTTCTAATGCACACAATGTTATAAGGGCTACAATGAAAGCATTAATGAAACAAAATTCACCAAAACAAATTTCAGCCATTAGAAATAAAAAAATTTCTGAAATAATAGAAAAAAGGGGATAATGATCACTTTAAACAATAGAGAAAAAATCAATAAATCTAAAATAAGAGTTGGAAGAGGAATTGGTTCAGGTAAGGGAAAAACATCAGGTAGAGGTGTAAAAGGTCAAAAATCAAGATCTGGAGTAGCCATAAAAAGTTTTGAAGGTGGTCAAATGCCTCTATACAGAAGACTACCAAAAAGAGGTTTTAATCCAATTTCAAAAGAAAGTGTTGCAATTTTAAATCTTGATAAAATTCAATCTCACATAGACAAAAAAAATATTAATCCCAACGAAGTATTAAACTCAGAATTATTAAAAAAACTTAAATTAATAAATAAAAATTCAAAAAAACTTAAAATTTTAGGATCTGGGGAAGTTAAAAATAAAATTAATATTGAAGCTGACTTAGCCTCTAAATCAGCAATAGAAAAACTAGAAAAAATTGGTGGTTCTATACAATTAAAAAAATAGTTTGTTTATATGAGTGCATCATCATCAACAAATGATTTAAGAAATAGAATAATATTTACCGTTCTAATTTTAGCCGTATATAGATTTGGAACCTTCGTACCTTTGCCAGGTATAGATCCTGAACAATTGAAAGTAATGATGGAAGGTAATCAAAAAGGTTTACTTGGTATGTTTAATGTTTTTGCAGGAGGAGCAGTTAGTAGAATGGCTATATTTGCGTTAGGAATAATGCCTTATATTTCATCTGCAATTATAGTTCAACTTTTAACTGGTGTTTCTGACTATTTTAAAAACTTAAAAGCTCAAGGTGAAATTGGAAGAGCTAAAATTACACAAATTACCAGATACGGAACAGTTTTACTTGCAACTGTTCAAGGATATGGTTTATCAGTAGGATTAGAATCCTCTGCAGATTTAGTGATAAATCCAGGAACCTTTTTTAAAATTACTACTGTTACAACTATTGTTGCAGGAACTATATTTTTAATGTGGTTAGGGGAACAGATTACCCAAAGAGGTATAGGTAATGGGATATCTTTAATAATTTTTGCAGGGATTGTTGCTGAAATACCAAGAGCATTAGTCACTACTTTTGAATTAGGTAGAACAGGAGCTGTTTCAACTTTTATGATTTTGGCAATCTTTGTTTTATTAATCTTAACAATTCTATTTGTAGTTTTTATGGAAAGGGCTTTGAGAAAGATTCTTATAAATTATCCTAAAAGACAAATGGGAAATAAAATGTACGGTGGTGAGTCATCTCACCTACCTTTAAAAATTAACCAAGCTGGTGTAATACCTGCAATTTTTGCATCTGCACTTTTACTTTTGCCAGTAACATTTTCTAATTTTTCATTTTCTAATAATGAAACATTTTTAAACTTAAGTTCTTATTTTACACAAGGACAGCCTCTTTATATGTTGTTGTATGCATCAGGAATAATATTTTTTACTTTTTTTTATACCTCTATTACTTTTAATCCAACAGAAACTGCTGAAAATCTTAGAAAGCATGGAGGTTTTGTACCAGGAATTAGACCAGGAGAAAGTACGGCTATGTATATTGAAAATATTTCAATGAAATTAACTACTATAGGCGCACTTTATCTAACTTTAGTTTGTTTAATGCCAGAATTTTTGATTGCTAATTATCCAATACCTTTTTATTTAGGTGGTGCATCTATTCTAATTGTTGTAGTGGTAGCCATTGACACTGTAACTCAAATTCAAACAAGGCTAATGAGCTCTCAATACGAACAATTAATTAAAAAAACTAAATTTGGTAAGTAAGTGAATATAATTTTATTTGGACCACCTGGTGCTGGAAAGGGTACTCAGTCCAAATATTTAGTAAATAAGTTAAATGCTTTTCAGATTTCAACAGGTGACATTTTAAGAGATGAGATTAAAAAAAATTCAGATATTGGTAAAGCTATAACTAATGATATGAAAAATGGAAAATTTGTAAGCGATGATATTGTTAATAAACTTATAGAAAAATTAGTATTTGATCCTCGTAAAAAAAATAACTTTATCTTTGATGGATATCCACGATCGTTAAGTCAGGCTAAAAATTTAGAAGTTTTACTTAAAAATTCAAATCAAAACATAGATTTAATTTTATTTTTAAACGTAGATAAGGAGACAATTCTCAAAAGACTTGAGAAAAGAAAAATTATAGAAAAAAGATCTGATGACGAATCTGAGACTATAGTTAAAAGGTATGATACATATATGGAAACTACTAAACCAGTTTTAAACTATTACTCTGCAAATTCAAATTTTAAAGAGATTGATGGAAGTCTAGAAATAGACGAAATAACAGGGAAAATAGACACTTTTATAAATGTTTAAGACGTTGACTTTGACTAATCTTATTATATAAAAGGCACAATTTATCACAAAAATTATGGCTCGTATCGCAGGTATAAACATTCCACAGAATAAGCTTGTTCATATAGGTTTGACTTATATTTATGGAATTGGTGATAAATTCTCTCAACAAATTTGTTCCTCTTTGGAAATTCCAAGAGCTAAAAGAGTAAATGAATTAACAGATGAAGAGATTTTAAAAATTAGAGAATACATCGATCAAAACTTTAAAGTCGAAGGTGATTTAAGAAGAGATTATTCATTAAGTATTAAAAGATTAATCGATTTAGCTTGTTATAGAGGAACAAGACATAGAAAAAAATTACCTGTTAGAGGACAAAGGACAAGATGTAACGCAAGGACAAGAAAAGGTAAAGCAATTGCGATTGCAGGAAAAAAATTAACACCAACTAAAAAATAAAAATGGCTAAAGCTGATAAAGTTGAAAATAAAGATCAGAAGGTTGAAAAGTCTTCAAAGAAAAGTGTAAAAAGTTCTTACTCAAAAAAGAAAAAAGTTAAGAAGAATATTTTAAATGGAATTGCTTACGTGCAATCAACATTTAATAATACCATCATTTCTATAGCTGATACAAATGGAAATGTAATATCATGGGCATCTTCTGGACAAAAAGGTTTTAAAGGATCAAGAAAGTCTACTCCTTACGCTGCACAGATAGCAGCAGACTCTGCAGCCTCAAAGGCATTAGAGTACGGAATGAAAACTTTATCTGTTGAAGTAAAAGGACCTGGATCAGGAAGAGAAACAGCTTTAAGAGCATTACAAGCTAGAGGATTTAAGATTTTGTCAATTAAAGACACTACACCTATGCCTCACAATGGAACTAGACCACCAAAAAAAAGGAGAGTTTAATGGAAGTCGAAAACGTTAATGTAAAAAACTGGAAGTCATTAATAAAGCCGTCAAAATTAGATGTTCAAATAAGCGATGACTTAACAAAAGCTAAGATTGTAGCAGAGCCACTGGAAAAAGGCTATGGATTAACTTTAGGTAACTCATTAAGAAGAATTTTATTATCATCAATAAGAGGTGCTGCTGTAACCTCTATTCAAATTGATGGTGTTTTACACGAATTCACTTCTATTAAAGGTGTTAGAGAGGACGTTACTGATATTGTTTTAAATGTAAAATCTTTAGCATTAAAAAGTAACTCAGAGGGTACAAAAAAATTGATTTTAGATGCTAAAGGACCAGGAGAAATCAAAGCTTCTGACATATCTTCGATCGCAGATGTTGAGATTTTAAATCCTGATTTAATTATTTGTAATTTAGATGAAAATACTTCTTTTCATATGGAAATGAATGTTAATACAGGTAAAGGTTATGTTCCTGCTGAATTGAATAAACCTGAAGAGCCACCATTAGGTCTAATAGCAATAGACTCACTTTATAGTCCAGTTAAAAAAGTTTCATATTCAGTTAGTACAGCTAGAGAAGGTAAGGCATTAGATTATGATAAACTAATTATGGAAGTTGAAACAAATGGATCGATTTCCGCAGAAGATGCCGTAGCGTATTCAGCTAGAATTTTTCAAGATCAACTAAAAATGTTTATAAATTTTGATGAACCTGTTGAAGCACCTGTAAAAGAAGTTTCTACTGAACCAGAGTTTAACAAGAATTTATTAAGAAAAGTAGATGAGTTAGAGTTATCTGTGAGATCAATGAACTGTTTAAAAAATGACAATATTATTTATATTGGTGACTTGGTTCAAAAATCTGAAGGTGAAATGCTTAGAACGCCTAATTTTGGAAGAAAATCGCTTAATGAAATTAAAGAAGTTTTAACTGGAATGTCTTTGTATTTAGGTATGGAAATTCCTAACTGGCCACCAGATAATATTGCAGAAATGTCTAAAAAGCTGGAGGAAGCAATTTAATGAGACATGGCTTAGCAAATAAAAAGTTAAATAGAACCTCAGAGCATAGAAAAGCTCTTCTAAAGAATATGCTTAATTCTTTAATAAAGTATGAACAGATTAAGACGACATTACCAAAAGCTAAATTTCTAAAGCCACAAGCAGATAAGATTATAACATTAGGAAAAAAAGAAACTTTACAGACAACAAAATTATTAGTTTCTAAACTTCAAGATATTAAATCTGCTAATAAAGTTAAGAAAACTCTTTCAAAAAGATATGTAAATAGAAAAGGTGGTTATACCAGAATAATCAAGGCAGGATTTAGATATGGTGACAACGCACCAATGGCAATAATTGAATTTGTTGACAGAGACGTAGAAGCAAAAAGAATTAATAAAAACAAAAAAGATACATCTAAAGAATCACCTAAAACAGAAGAAAAAAAACAAGTTACAGCTTAAATTTTAAATCATGAAAAAATCTTACATCGTTGATACAACGTGTAATGATATGCGACTAGATAGATGGTTAAGATTAAAAATTGGAAAAATTCCACAGGGTTTAGTTGAGAAATATTTAAGAATAGGAAAAATAAAGCTAAATAAAAAAAAAGTTAAAAGCTCTTATAAGGTAAAAACAAAAGATGAGATAAATATATTTAATATAACCTTTAAAGATTCAATTCAGCAAAGAAAAATAAAGTTTTTACCATCAAAAGAAATTATTAAATCAAATGAAGATCAAATTATTGATAACAATGATAATTTTATAGTTTTAAATAAAGCTTCAGGCATATCAGTCCAAGGTGGAACAAAATCAAAAAAAAATCTTGTAGATATTTTTGCCAAAAGTGAAATATTTGAGGGAACAAAACCTTATTCCGTTCATAGACTAGATAAAGATACTTCAGGAGTTTTTATAATAGCTAAAAATAGAGAAAGTGCTCAGCTATTAACCTCTTTATTTAGACTAAGAAAGGTTCACAAAACTTATCTAGCGATATGCAAAGGAGAGATTGGTAAAAATTCAGGCGTATGGGATGATGATTTAATCAGATATGATGGTGATAAAAAAATTATAGAAAAAGCAAAAACAATTTTTAAAGTTATTGCTAAAAATTCTGAAGCAAGTTTACTAGAATTAAAACCTATTACTGGAAGAAAACATCAGCTAAGAAAACAATTATACGCAATAGGAAATCCTATATTTGGAGATACAAAATATAAATTATCAAATTCTAATACAGGGATAAATAAAAATTTAATGTTACATTCATATCAAATAAAATTTAAAATAAATGACGTTAAATACACTTATTCAGCATTATTACCTGATTATTTTAAAAAACTTTTAAAATCTAAAAGACTCAGATTTTCAAATTTGAAATAAAATTTTTAATTAATTTATCACTTAGATCTAAATAATTTTGATCTTTGATGCTTTTTAAATTAGTTACTCCTTTATCTGAAATACCACAAGGTATAATTTTTTTATAATTTTCTAAGTCATTATTTATATTTATTGCAAAACCATGATACGCAATCCATTTTCTAACCCTGATACCTATTGCAGCAATTTTTTTAGTCTCATTATTTGATTTGTGCCATATGCCAATATTATCTTTATCTGGAAAAGTTTCTATTTTGTAATATTTTAAAGTTTGAATTATCGTATCTTCAATAATTGTTATAAATTTTCTAATGTCCTTTTTTTTTCTTAAATCTAAAACAAAATAACAAATTAATTGACCGGGCCCATGGTATGTAATTTTGCCCCCTCTATTTGTTTCTAATATTTTGATAGATTTATCAATTATCTCATTTTCTTTATAGGATGTTCCTGCCGTAAAAACTTCATTATGCTCCAAAGTCCAAATTAATTCTTGTTCATTATTTTCAAGCAAATCCTTTAATCTTGATTCTAGTATATTAATAGCTTCAAAATAATTTATTGGTTTTATTGACTTTTTGATCTCTATGTTCATTTATAATTTGTATTATCTTTATTATGTATTAATAGTGCAAATCTAAATTATAGGTAGATTTATGTCTTTAACTAAAAAAACTAAAGATAAAAAAGTAAATTTTGAATTTAATAAAGAATATATAAGAGTTGTAACTAGCAAAATAGCTAACAATGACGCTCAATTTATTACCAATTCTTTCAATGAAATGCACCCTGCTGATGCTGCAGATATTATCGAACACCTTAGTGAGGGAGATAGAGAAAGTTTAATTAAATTAAACAATTTTAATATTGATCCAGAGGTTTTTGTTGAATTAAATGAATCTATCCAATCAGAAATTATTACCTATTTATCCTCAGAGTCTATAGTTAGTATCCTAAAGGGTCTTGAGTCAGACGACGCTATTTCTATCTTAGAAAATGTACCTGAAGCAGATAAAAATTCAATTCTCAGTTCTCTACCACCTAAAGATCGTTTTGCTTTACTGGAAAGTTTAAGTTATCCAGAAGATACTGCTGCTAGACTTATGCAGCGTGAGTTTACTGCTATACCAAGTAATTGGTCTGTAGGTCAAACAATTGACTATTTAAGAGAAAATAAAGATTTACCTGAGGAGTTTTTAGAAATATTTATTGTAAATGAGGATTTTAAACCAATAGGAACTGTTCCATCATCTAGAGTTTTAACAACACCACGTGATACTAAAATGGCAACAATAATGTCAGAGTCTCAATTATTAATCCCTGTTGAAATGGACAAAGAGGAAGTTGCCAATTTATTTGAAAATTACAATTTAAATTCAGCCGCTGTTGTAGACAAAAATAATAAATTAGTTGGCATGATTATGAATGATGATGTCCTAACAGTCTTAAAAGAAGAGGCAGAAGAAGATGCTTTAAGATTAGCAGGAGTAGGAGATGAAGAAATTACAGATGGAATTGTAAAAAAAACAAAGAGAAGATTTAATTGGCTTTTACTAAATTTGTTTACAGCTTTTTTAGCAACATGGTGTATTAGTTTGTTTGGAGCAACAATTGAACAGATGGTTGTTCTTGCATTCTTAATGCCAATTGTAGCTTCAATGGGTGGAAATGCTGGAATGCAAACCTTGGCTGTAACAGTTAGAACAATTGCAACAAACGACTTAACACAAAATAATTTCTCATCAAATGTATTTAAAGAATTCTCTATTGGTATTTTAAATGGAATTATTTTTGCGGCAATAAGTGCTTTTATTGTTCAAATGTGGTTTCAAGACAGCATCCTTTCAATGATTATAGCAATATCAATGGTTCTAACAATGATCATCGCTGGATTATTTGGTATATTAGTTCCTTTTACTTTAAAAAAGATGAATATTGATCCAGCAATTGCATCAAGTGTTTTCGTAACAACAATAACCGACGTTATTGGCTTTGTTTCTTTCTTAGGGGTTGGAGCTTACTTTCTGTAAAATTAGAGATTATCAATCAATCTAACATTATTTAAATAGTAGGCAACAAACAATCTTGAATTATTTATTGTTTTTGAGATTTCTAGGTTTTTTTTATTTCTTAACTCCAAGTAATCAATTTTAATTTTATATTTATTTTTTAATTCTTTTTTTTTAATCTCTAAAAAATTTGCAATATTTTTATGGTTTTTAATATTCTTTTTAATATTCTCTAATTTCTTATATATAATTCCTGCTATAACTAAATTTGACTTTTTTAAAAGAAAGTTTCTTGATGATAGTGCTACTTTATTCTTATCACGAATTGTTTTACAAGAAATAACCTTAGTTTTATATTTTTTTTCCAATAGTTTTTTAACCAAATATAATTGTTGAAAATCTTTTTCTCCCATAAATATTTTCTGAGGGTTTACAATTCCAGTTAGTTTATCCATTACATCCAAAACTCCCTCGAAATGACCTTTTCTAAATTTAGCACACAAAATTTTATCTTTTTTAAGTAGTTTAATTTTAGATTTTTTTTTATCTTTATATATGTCGTTAAATTTTGGGAGATAAACAAAATCAACTTTTTTGTTTTTTTTTAAAATGTTTAAATCTTTTTGTATGTTTTTTGGATAGGTCATCAAATCTTTTTTATCATTAAATTGTTTTGGATTAATAAAAATACTTACAATTGTTTTTTTACAAATTTTATTTGATTTATTTATAAGTGATAAATGACCCTTGTGTATTCCACCCATAGTAGGAACAAAACCAAGGTCATTAAATGGCCTTAATGATTCAAATAATGAGGAATTGTTTAATAAAATTTTCATTTGTATTAAAATATTTAATAAGTAAAACATTTAAATGATTAAACAAGCAATTATTCCTTTGGCTGGTTTAGGCACTAGGTTGCTGCCTTTAACTAGTGTTTTTGCTAAAGAGCTCCTACCTATAAATGGTAAGCCTGGAATAGAGTTTATCCTTGATGAATGTATTGATGCCGGAATTAAAGAAATAGTATTTATAATATCTACTAAGAAAAAAATGATTAAAAAATACTTTTACAGTGATAATTTTTATAAAAATATTATTAAAAAAAAGAAGGATCAAAGAATAATTGATGAGTATAAAAAAATACTTAGATATAAAAAAAAAATAAAATTTGTATATCAAAATATTCCTAAGGGCACTGGTGATGCTGTGCTTAAAACACAAAAATATATTAAAAATAAATATTTTTTAATGTTACTTCCTGATGATTTAATAATTAAAAAAAATTGTTCAAAAGCGATGATAAGAGTTCATAAAAAATACAGTGCTTCAGTTATGGCTTCTATGAGGGTGAATAAAGGAACTGTTTCAAGATGGGGTATTTATAAATTGAATAAAAAATTAAATAAAACAGATTATGTAATTGATGGTGTTGTAGAAAAACCATCTGTTAAAAATGCACCATCAAATAATGCTGTTATAGGCAGATACATACTACCAAAAACAATTTTTAAGAAAATTAAATCATTAAAACCGAGTAAAGGAAATGAAATCCATATAACAGATGCTATTCAAGAATTAATTAATGATAAAGAGAAATTTGTAGCACATAATTTTGAAGGTAAATATCTTGATTGTGGAACAATGAAAGGTTACATCAATTCTTCAAAAGAAATAGGTAAATTATGAAATTATGTATGATTGGTACTGGTTATGTTGGTTTGGTGAGTGGTGTTTGTTTTGCTGACTTAGGTAATGATGTTATATGTGTGGATAAAGATAATAATAAAATCAATAATTTGAAAAAAGGTATCATACCTATTTATGAGCCTGGTTTAGAGGAATTAGTTTTAAAAAATTATAAAAATAAAAGACTAAATTTTTCAACAAACTTAAAAGAATCTATAAGAAAATCCGACATTGTTTTTGTTTGTGTAGGAACTCCTACGAAAAGGAATAGTAATAGTGCAGATCTTAGCCAGGTTTATTCTGTAGCAAAAGAAATTTCTAAATCTGTAAATAAATTTAAAATTATAATCAATAAATCTACTGTTCCTGTAACAACAGGAGATGAAGTAGAGAAGATTATTTCTAAAAAAGTAAGTAGAAAGTATTTCTCAGTGGTTTCAAATCCTGAATTTTTAAGGGAAGGAGAGGCAATACGTGATTTTATTTATCCTGATAGAGTTGTTATTGGTTGTAATGATGAAAAATCAAAAAAAATATTAAAAAACCTATATTCACCATTAATATCCAAAGGTGCGAAGTTCGTATCTACAAATAGAAGGGCTGCAGAATTAATTAAATATGCATCAAATGCTTTTCTGGCAACAAAAATTACATTTATTAATGAAATAGCAAATTTATGTGAAAAAACTGGGATTAACGTTGAGGATATTTCTATAGGCATAGGTCTTGATAAAAGAATTGGAAGTAGATTTTTAAGAGCAGGACCAGCTTATGGCGGATCTTGTTTTCCAAAAGATACTAAAGCAATTGTTTCTACAGCAGATAAATTTAAAACTAATTTATCTGTAATAAAAAGTGTAATTAAATCCAATGAAATTAGATCAGATATATTACAAAAAAGAGTAAATTTAATGTTGAAAAATAAAGTTAAGAATAAAAAAATATCTTTTTTAGGAGTAACATTTAAAGCCAACACAGATGATATGAGAGATTCTTCAAGCTTAAAATTAATTCCTTATTTATCAAGAAAAGGTGCTCAAATTAAATACTATGATCCAACTGGCTTTAAAAAAGAATTTAGTAAGTTAAAAAATGTTGAATTCTCAAAATCTATACAAAATTCTATTAAAGGATCTGATTTAATTATAATTCATACTGAATGGAATGATTTCAAATCAATTAATTTTAGAAAATTTTCTAAAAATAAAAATCTCATTATTTATGATATGAGAAATATTTTTTCTCCTGATAAGATTAACAAGATGGGTTTTAAATACTTTGGAATTGGAAGATAGTATTAATTTAATTCAAAAATTGCATCAACTTCAACTGATACACCTAAGGGTAAACTATTAGTACTCACTGCAGCTCTTGTATGCATACCAGCCTCACCAAAAATTAAAGCAATTAAATCAGAAGCTCCATTTATAACTTTTGGCTGATCAGTAAACTCGTCAGTAGAATTTACAAATCCAGTTAATTTAATACATGATTTTATTTTATTTAAATCTCCATTACATGCACTTTTAGCTTGTGATACTATACTTAAAGCACATCTTTCGGCAGCCTTATATCCGTCCTCTGTAGATAATTCCTTACCCAACTTACCTTTAATTAATTCTCCTTTTTCTGAAATTGAAATTTGACCGGAAATGTATAAAAGTTTTCCTGCTATTTTTGTGGCAACATATGAACCAACTGGAGCCTTCGGTTCTGGAAGTTCTATTTTGTTTTTTATTATGCTCTCCTCAAAATTCATTTTTCTTTTTTCTTAAACCAATCAGTTAAATATTTTTTTTCCTTAACATTATTAGTATCTAGGCCAAAACCTGATGTTTTTTTTTTAACTTTTCCACCTAAACATTTTAAATATTCTTTTGACAATTTTTTATAAGAAGAACAATTCTCATTCCCCTGAGAGTAATTATTTATAAAAAAGGATAGAATTATTAATAAGAATATTTTTTTCATTTAGCTCTCTTTTTCTTTTGCTTCTTATTCTTATCGTATTCTCTTCTTTTCTCAATAAGAATTAGAGCTTCTTCCATTGTAATTTCAGTAGGGTCTTTTTCCTCGGGTATTGTTGCATTTAAAGACTTGTATTTTATATAAGGTCCATATTGACCCTTCATTATTCTCACTGGCTTCTTATCTTCAGGGTGTTCACCTAGGTCTTTAATAATTGATGATGACATTCTTCCTGGTTTTGCTTCAGCTATAAGAGTAATAGCTCTATTTAATCCTATCGAAAAAAATTCATCAACATTTTCTATCCTTGCCGATTTATTCTCACATTTTATATAAGGACCAAATCTACCTGTATTAAGGATGATTTCTTTTTGATTCTCTGGATTAATACCTAGTGATTTAGGAAGCGAGCATAAAAATTTAGCTTTTTCTAAATCTATACTTTCTAATTCAATTCCTTTTGGAATTGATACATTTTTTAATAGTTCATTAACTTCAGTTTTCTTTTTTTTTGTTTTTTTTCTCTTTTTAGGTTTTTCTTCTTCAATATTTTCTTCAAGTATCTTCTCATATTGTAGATAAGGACCAAATCTTCCGTTTTTGAGAAAAATATCATTTCCATTTTCATGTTTTCCTAAAAATTTTGGCTCTGCAAGTTGTGACTGAGCTGCTGCTTTAGCTTTTGATAATGGTCTTGTAAATTTACATTCTGGATAATTGGAACACCCTATAAAAGCACCTCCTCTAAAACTATTTTTTAAACTTAGTGATCCAGTATCACATAACTGGCATTTTCTAACTATTTTACCATCTTTATCAGTATCAAATATTAATGCTCCTAAACTCTCATTTAAAAGATCTAAAACCTCTCTAGTTCGTTTTTCTTTAACTTCTGAAACATTGCTATTAAAGTCTTTCCAAAACATTTCAAGCACTTTTAACCAACTTTCTTTACCTGAGGTAATTTCATCTAATTGATCCTCTAATCCAGCTGTAAAGTTATAATCAACGTATTTCGAAAATAGTTTTTCTAAAAATGCAGAAATTAATTTACCTCGATCTGTTGGAAAAAATCTTTTATTAACTATTTCTGCATATCCTCTATTTGCTATTGTCGATATTATGCTTGCATAAGTTGAAGGTCTTCCAATTCCTAATTCTTCTAATTTTTTAACCAAACTTGCCTCAGAATAGCGTGGGGGAGGTTGTGTAAAATGTTGTTCATCGATAAGAGCTTCTATATTAATTGGCCCTTTTGACATCTCAGGTAAAATTTGCTCATCATCATCTTTGCTTTGGTTTGAATAAACTTTTAAAAATCCATCAAATTTTAAAACCGATCCGCTTGATTTACATATTGTTTTATTATCTTCAGATTCTATAGTTATTGTATTTCTATCAAATTTAGCTGTCTCCATTTGTGAGGAAAGAGCTCTTGACCAAATCAAATTATATAATTTTTGTTGATCAGAACTTAAATATTTTTTTACTGAATCTGGATTTCTATTGATATCTGTCGGTCTTATTGCTTCATGAGCTTCTTGAGCATTTTTTGCTTTTTTTCCTGAGTAATTATTTGGATTTTCTGGCAAATATTCGTTTCCATATTCTTTTTTAATAAAATTTCTAAAATCAGAGATTGCATCAGCTGATAAATTAGTTCCATCTGTTCTCATATAAGTAATTAATCCAACTGTATCTCCTTCAATTTCAATACCTTGATAAAGTTTTTGTGCTATTTGCATTGTTCTTGATGCACCAAAACCCAATCTACTAGAAGCAACTTGTTGAAGTGTTGAAGTCGTGAATGGTCCTGAGGGATTTCTACTAACAACCTTTGAGGAAATATCAGTTATGTTAAATTTTTTTGTCTTTATATTAGTAATTGCTTTTTCAATTTCTTCCTTGTTTTTAAATGAGAATTTTTCAATTTTTTCTCCATTAAGCTGTGAAATACTTGCTGTAATTTTACTTTTGTTTTTATCCTGAAAATTAATACTTAAAGTCCAAAATTCTTCAGGCTTAAACAATTCAATTTCATGCTCCCTTTCGGTAATCAATTTCAGTGCAACAGATTGAACTCTACCTGCAGATTTTGAACCAGGTAATTTTGTCCATAGTATTGGTGATATATTAAATCCTACCAAATAATCTAAAGCTCTTCTAGCCATGTAAGCATCGACTAATAGAGGTTCTATCTGTCTAGGGTTTTCAATACCATGTGTGACAGCCTTTTTGGTTATTTCATTAAATACTACACGTTCAATTTCTTTGTCCTTTAAAAGTTTTTTTTCATCTAAATATTCTTTTACATGCCAAGCTATAGCTTCTCCCTCACGATCTGGGTCAGTTGCAAGAATTATTTTTGAAGAGTCTTTTGCAGCATCTGTAATTTCTTTAAGATATTTTTTTGAAAAGCTATCAACCTCCCACTCCATTTTAAAATTTTGATCAGGATCAACCGATCCATTTTTCGATGGAAGATCTCTAATATGACCATAACTAGCTAAAACGGTATAGTTATCGCCTAAATACTTATTAATTGTTTTTGCTTTAGCAGGGCTTTCAACTATGACTAGATTCATAAAATAACAAACTACTCAAAAGAGTTTGATAGTCAAATTAATAAATTTTTGTTTTAGTTTCTTCTTTATTTTTCAAGCGTTTAATATTTTCTTTGTGGGTAAAAAATATCAAAATAAACATTATTATGTAAAAAAATACGTTTTCTATACCATCCATAATTAAAATATAAACAGGTATTGAAAGTGATCCTATTAAGGAAGCTAAAGATGAATATTTAGAAATAAAAAAGATTATTAACCAGCAAATACCAAAAACTAAACCAAACATAATATTTAAAGAAAAAAGTATTCCAACATATGTGGCTACACCTTTACCACCTTTAAATTTTAACCATATTGGGAACACATGACCTATAAAAGCACATAAAGCTGAAATATAGATCGCATCAGGGAAATTAATTTTTACGTATAAAACCGGAATTACTGCTTTCAACACATCAAGCATTAGTGTTGAATAACCAATAAGTTTGTTTCCAGTTCTTAAAGCATTTGTAGCACCAATATTACCAGAACCAATTTCTCTAATATCTTTTTTTAAAAATATTTTAGTTAAAATTAATCCAAAAGGAATTGATCCCATTAGGTATGAGGTTATACCTATTATAAAAAGTTCCATTTTTATATTTTAAATAATTCTATACCTTTTACAAATGTATTGGTTACTTTTCCTTGAAGTTTCTTATCTTCAATTGAAGTATTTTTAGATTTAGAGATTAAATTTTCTTTCTTTACAATCCATGGTTTATTGATATCTACTATACAAAAATCTGCATCATTACCAATTGACAGGTTTCCTTTATTTATATTTAATATTTTTGCAGGGTTAGAGGTTAAAGCTTGAATTATAGTTTCAAGTTTTAAAGATCCATTATGAAATAATTCTAAACTTAAAGATAACAATGTTTCAATACCAGATGCACCTGTTGCAGCTTGAGCAAAAGTCAACCTTTTAGATTCTTCATCTTCAGGTTTATGGTCAGAAACAATTACATCGATTGTTTTATCTTTTAATCCTTGAACTAAGGACTCTCGATCCTCTTCTCTTCTCAGTGGAGGTGATAATTTTAAAAATGTTCTAAAATCTCCAATATCATTTTCATTTAATGAGAGATTATTTATTGATACACCGCAAGTAAATTTAACATTTTGTTTACGTTCTTTAATTATATCCACAGACTTAGATGCCGATAGTTGAGATATATGATAACGACATTTAGTTTTTTCTAACAATGTTAGATCTCTTTCTATTATAATTCTCTCAGCAATATCTGGTATGCTTGATAAGCCTAGTTTCGTTGCAATAATACCAGAATTAATCATTCCATTTTTAGCTAAATCGTAATCTTCAGCATGTTGCATTATAAGACATCCCAAATCTTTAGCAGAATTCATAATTCTAGACATAAGTCTAGTATTTTGAATTGTTTTCACTCCATCAGTAAATGCAATAATTCCTTTTTTAGCTAATAACCCAAATTCAGTCATATTGGTACCATCAGTGTTTTGAGTTAATGAAGCACAAGGAAAGATATTTATTTTAGACTTATCACGTCCTCTTCTTTTTAAAAAATCTACAATTGATACATTATCTATAATTGGATCTGTATTAGGCATGGTTACAACAGAAGTTACTCCACCAGATAATGCAGCATTACTCAAAGTTTTAAAATTTTCTTTGTATTCATATCCAGGCTCGCCAACAAAAACTCTCATATCTACTATACCAGGAAATATATATTTACCCTTTAAGTCAGTAGGCTTTTCTCTAGTTGGTAAATTATTTGTATTTACCTTTTTTCCTATAGCCTCTATCTTTCCTTCTTCGCTAATTATTAATCCACCATTTTCGTTTATAGAGTTATGAGGATCTATAATATTTGCATTTATAAAGTATTGTTTTTTCATTTATTCACAAAATATTTTTAAACATGCCATTCTTACTGCAACACCCAATTCAACTTGTTCCTTAATTACGCTTTTGTTTATGTCGTCTGCTAATCTTGTATCAATTTCTATTCCTCTATTCATTGGACCAGGATGCATAATTAGAGCATCTGATTTTGCATGATCAAGTTTGTCAGGGGTTAATCCATAATATTCATAATACTCTCTATTCGATGAAAGATATGAACTGGTCATCCTTTCATTTTGCAATCTAAGCATCATCACAATATCACAATCTTTGAGACCCTTTTTCATATCTGTAAAAGTATTTACACCAAATTTTTCAATTTCTTTTGGCATAAGATTAGATGGAGCAACTATATTAACCTCAGCTCCTAACATTGTAAGAAGATAAATATTTGATCTAGCTACTCTAGAATGAAGTATGTCTCCACATATGGCGATTTTTAATCCTTGAATTTTCTTTTTTCTATTTCTAATTGTTAATGCATCTAATAATGCTTGAGTAGGGTGTTCACGTCTACCATCACCAGCATTTAATACAACACAATTAACTTTTTGAGATAATAGATTACACGCACCAGAATCTTGATGTCTGATCACAATTATATCAGGATGCATTGCGTTTAAGGTCATTGCTGTATCAATCAAAGTTTCACCTTTCTTTATTGCAGAGTTCCCCATATTCATTGACATAACATCTGCACCAAGTCTTTTTCCAGCTAGTTCAAATGAACTTTGAGTTCTAGTTGATGGCTCAAAGAATAAGTTTATTTGTGTTTTACCTCTTAAAACATCTATTTTTTTATTTTTACTTTGATTTAATTTTATGAAGACTTCCGACTCATCAAGGATATAATTGATATCACTAACTGATAAATCTTGTATACCTAACAGATGTTTTTGTGAGATTTTAATAGCTTTATTGATTTTAGTTGCCATTAAAATTAACTCTATAACTATAAAGACCTTAAATGGCAAGGATTAATTATTTAAATAATCTATAGCTCCTTGAAGAATAAATGCAGCTGCGTTTTGATCTATGTTTTTTTCACGCTTTGATACATTAACATCTAACTGACTTGATATATTAAATGCACCTACAGTTGAAAGTCTTTCATCCCAAAGACAAACATCTATGCCTACATTTTGATCTATATTTTTAGACACATCCTTTACCGATTGAGTAGAGGGACCTAATGAACCATCCATATTAATTGGATATCCAATGATAATCCCCTTAATATTATTTTCCTCTATTATTTTTTTTAATTCGTACATTAGATCTTCATTATTGGTTTTATTGATTGTTTTAAAGGGTGTGGCTATTGACTGTTTTTCGTCACAAATAGATACACCGATTCTTTTTGAACCAAGATCCAAACCAATCAATCTAGAGGTTTCAGACTGTTTTTTTTTGAATTCTTCAATAGTGATCATATTGTATATTTTAAACTTAAGTGATAGTTTGCGACATATTTAAATATCATATGAGCATCGATCTTAAAACAATAAAGCACATATCTAAATTATCAAGGATTTCTGTAGATGAGAAAAAAGCAGAAAAACTCGCGGGAGATTTGAATTCAATTTTTGATTTTATTGAAAAACTTAACGAATTAAAAACTGAGAATGTTGAACCTTTAACTTCTGTTGCTGAAACAACTCTTATATTAAGACCTGATGAAGTAAAAAGTAAAAACCTAAGAGAACAAGTAATAAAAAATTCTCCTAAGGAAAATGAAGATTATTTTGTAGTACCAAAGGTAATTGAATAATGTCAGATATAACTAAACAATCATTATCTGATTTGGTAGAAAATATAAAAAGTAAGAAACTTTCTTCAAGTGAAGTTACTAAAGCATTTGTTGAGCGATCAGAAAAATCAAAAGAACTAAACACATATATAACCGAAGATTATGAAAATGCTTTAGTTAAAGCAAAAAAGTTTGATGAAAAACCTAATTATCATCAAAAATTGCCTGGAATTCCAATTGCTGTGAAAGATTTATTTTGTACAAAAGATCTAAGAACTACGGCAGGTAGTAAAATATTAAATAACTTTGTTCCAACTTATGAGTCAACAGTTACACAAAATATTTGGAATGAAGGAGCTATTCTGATGGGTAAATTAAATTGTGATGAATTTGCAATGGGTTCATCTAATGAAACTAGTTTTTTTGGTAATGTACAAAATCCAATTGATAAAAACCTAGTTCCAGGAGGATCATCTGGTGGATCGTCTTCTGCTGTATCAGCTCAATTAACACCAATAACTATTGGAACGGATACAGGTGGATCTATAAGACAACCAGCTTCTTTTACAGGAACAGTTGGATTAAAACCTACTTATGGTAGTTGTTCAAGATATGGAATCGTGGCTTTTGCATCCTCTTTGGATCAAGCTGGACCAATGGCGCAAAATGTTAAAGATTGTGCATTGTTACAGGAAGTTATTAGTACTTATGATGAAAAAGATTCTACATCAATAGACTTTAAAAGGAACGAGTACAGTAAAGAATTAACAAAAAATATTAAAGGTAAAAAAATAGGAATACCTAAAGAATATAGAATTGATAATATGCCTAAGGAAATAGAAGATCTTTGGAAAAAAGGTGTTGAATATGCAAAAGATTGCGGTGCTGAGATTATCGATATATCTCTACCGCATACAAATTATGCGCTACCAACTTATTACATAGTAGCACCCGCAGAGGCTTCATCTAATTTAGCTCGATATGATGGTGTTAAATACGGTTTTAGAGCAGAAGGTGAAAATCTTATTGATATGTATGAAAAAACCAGATCTGAAGGATTTGGAGCTGAAGTTCAAAGAAGAATTATGATTGGAACTTATGTTTTGTCGTCAGGTTATTATGATGCTTACTACCTTAAAGCGCAAAAAGTAAGAAAACTTATTAAAAATGATTTTGATGAAGCTTATAAAAAAGTTGATGCAATATTAACTCCATCAACTCCTAGTTCTGCATTTAAAATCGGTGAAAAAACAAATGATCCAGTTTCGATGTATTTAAATGATATTTTTACCGTTCCAGTAAATTTAGCTGGTTTGCCTGGAATTTCTATACCTGCAGGGCACGATTCTAAAGGATATCCTTTAGGATTACAGATAATTGGTAAAGCTTTTGATGAACAAAATATTTTAAACATTGCATACGCTATGGAAGAAAAAATTAATTTTAAAAACAATATTACTGATTGGTGGCTTAAGTGAGTGAGAATAATAACGAATATCTAATTAATAGACATGATAATCAATATGAAGTTATCATTGGTTTAGAAGTTCATGCACAAGTTACATCGCAGTCGAAATTATTCTCAACATCATCAACCAAATTTGGAGGTGAACCAAATACCCAAGTAAGTTTAGTTGATGCAGCATTTCCAGGAATGTTGCCGGTAATAAACGAGTATTGTGTAAAACAAGCTATTAAAACAGGAATTGGTTTAAAAGCTAAAATTAATAAGAGATCTGTCTTTGATAGAAAAAACTATTTTTATGCTGATTTACCTCAGGGATATCAAATCTCACAATTTAAAGATCCAATTGTAGGCGAGGGTAAAGTAATACTTGATATGCCTAATGGTCAAAAAGAGGTAGGTATAGAAAGACTACACTTGGAACAAGATGCGGGAAAAAGTATTCATGATTTAGATCCAAAGAATACATTTGTTGATTTAAATAGGTCAGGTGTAGCTTTGATGGAAATTGTTAGTAAACCTGATTTAAGGTCTCCAGATGAGGTTAATGCATATATTAAGAAACTAAGATCAATAATGAGATATTTAGGAACCTGTGATGGAAACATGCAAGAAGGATCTTTAAGAGCTGATGTAAATGTATCTGTTAGAAAAAAAGGTTCAAAAGAATTTGGAACCAGATGTGAAATTAAAAATGTTAACTCTATAAAGTTCATGCAGATGGCAATCGAATATGAAGCTAACAGACAAGTTGATTTAATTGAGGATGGCCAAACGATTGATCAGGAAACAAGACTTTTTGATACTAAAAAGAATGAGACTAGATCAATGAGATCGAAAGAGGACGCTCATGATTATAGATATTTTCCAGATCCGGACTTATTGCCTCTAGAAGTTTCTGATGATTTTATAGAAACTTTAAAGTCAGAAATTCCAGAATTACCTGATGAAAAGAAAAAAAGATTTATAGAAAAGTTCAAATTATCACCATACGAAGCTAATATTTTAGTTTCAGATATTGAAACATCAAATTATTTTGAAAATGTAATTAAGAAATCAGATGTAAAACTAGCAACGAATTGGATAATTGGTGAATTATTTGCAGCTTTAAATGAAAAGAATTTAGAAATTAGTGAAAGTCCAATTAGTGCAGGCAATCTATCTAAATTAATTAATTTGATTAAAGATGGAACTATATCTGGAAAGATTGCAAAAACTGTATTTGAACAAATGATGAAAGGAGACAAAGATCCTAAAAAAATTGTAGAGGAAAAGGGCTTAAAACAAGAGAGTGATCCCAAAGCACTAAAGGCACTGATAGATAAAGTTATTGATGATAATAGAGAGAAAGCTGTTGAATATAAATCAGGCAAAGTAAAATTATTTGGTTTCTTTGTAGGTCAAGTAATGAAGGTTTCTGGTGGAAAAGCAAATCCTCAATTAGTCAATGAGATTTTAAAGAAAAAACTTTAGAATTTATGGGTTCAGACCTAAATATAACTAAAGAACTTCAAGAGTATATTTTGAGTCATGGATTTAACTTACATCCAGTGCAAAAAGAAATAATTGATTACAACAGTTCACTTGGTGAAATTAAAAGAATGCAGATATCAATTTCTCAAAGTCAACTCCTGCATTTAATCATAAAAATTTCAAACATCAAAAAAGTATTAGAGATTGGTACATTTACAGGATTAAGCACATTGTCCATGGCTTTAGCATTATCAGATGATGGTAAAATAATTGCTTTAGATAAAAATAATGAAACTAATAAAGTTGCAACAAATTTTTTCAAAAAAGCTAATCAAGAACATAAAATTAAAACATTAATTAAACCTGCTTTAGAAAGTTTGGATGAAATTAAAAATGAAAAGTTTGATTTAGTTTTTATTGATGCTGATAAAACTAATTATATACAATATTATGAACGTTCTTTAAAATTATTGAATAAAAATGGCTTAATAATAATCGATAATGTTTTGTGGTATGGTGAAGTAGTTAATCAAAATAATACTGACAAATTTACTAAAAATATTAAAGAATTTAATAATCATATTTCAAAGGATGAGAGAATAGAAAAATTAATAGTTCCACTTGGTGATGGTATGACTGTTTGTAGAAAATTATAATGTTTGAAGTAGTTGGCTTTTATAAATTTATTAAAATTTCTTATCTGAAGAAAAACCAAAGAGTTTTACTAGAAACTTTAAATAAAAAAAAAGTTAAAGGCATTATAATTATTTCTAAAGAGGGGGTTAATGGAACTGTTTCAGGAAAATCGAAAGATATTAAATTCATAATTAATAAATTAAAAAAAATACTTAAATTTAAGGATTTTGATAATAGCAACACCTCTCAGAATTTATTCCAACCTTTTCATAAATCTAAAATAAAAATTAAAAATGAGGTTGTTCCTATGAATTTAAGTTTAAATAGAAGAATAAAAAAAGGAGATAGCCATGTGGATCCAATTAAATGGAACAAGTTAATTAAAAAAAAAGAAACTATTCTCATAGATGCAAGAAAGCCATTTGAGCATGATGTTGGCACATTTAAAGGTGCAATTAATCCTGAGATTGATAACTTTAGAGAGTTTCCAAAATATCTTAAAAAATTAAACAAAAATCGCACCATAGCTATGTTTTGTACTGGCGGTATACGATGTGAAAAAGCATCTGTATATCTAGAGAAAAAAGGTTTTAAAAATATTTATCAGTTAAATGGTGGTATTTTGAATTATCTAAAAAAAACTAATAAGAAAAAAAGTTTATGGAAAGGTGAGTGCTTTGTTTTTGACAACAGAGTTAGTCTAAAACATGGATTAAAAATAGGAACATACGGAATTTGTAGTGGTTGTAGAAAACCTCTTTCAACAAAAGAAAAAAAGTCAGAAAAATATGAAGAAGGTGTTTCATGCCCAAAATGTTACTCAACATTAACAAAAAATCAAAAATTAAGATTTAGAATGCGGCAAAAACAAATAAATCTTGCTAAAAAAGAGGGAAAAAGACATACCTTCCAAAAAGAGTATTAATTTTATTTTCATTATGGATTTATTGAAAGATGATATTTCAAAATTAGTGAAAAAACTTGCTATACCAGCAAGTGTTGGAACATTATTTCAAACGCTCTATAATATTGTAGACACTTTCTATGCAGGCAAAATATCACCAGAAGCTTTAGCAGCACTAAGTAAATCTTTTCCTTTATATTTTATTATAGTTGCAACCTCGATTGGTGTTACGGTAGCAGGAACATCTCTTATTGGTAGCAGTATAGGTGAAAAAAATGAAAAAAAAGCGTTAAAATATTTTACTCATGTAATTTTTTTTGGAATAATAATTTCACTTTTTATAACTTTCGTCGGCTTATTTTTTTCAGAAAAAGTATTCTATATTATGAATTCATCTAAAGAGGTGACAGATTTGGGTCTTGAATATATGAATATTATATTTCCAGGAACAATTATATTTATACTAGTTGTATCTTTGAATTCTTTTTTACATGCTGAGGGAGATACAGTAACATATAGAAATGTTTTAATCTTATCCTTTTTATTAAACATAATCTTAAATCCTATCTTAATTTTTGGTTTTTTGTTTATTCCACCACTTGGTGTAGGAGGTATAGGTGTAGCAACATTAATTGCTCAGTCTGTTTCATTGTTAATTATTTTAATAAAAATACTCAATAATAAAAGAATTAAACTTATTTCTATTAATTACTTAAAAATTAAATTTTTGCTTCTTATAGAAATCTTTTTTCAATCAATGCCAATAGCTTTAGCAATTTTTGGATATTCAATTGCTGCAATAATAGTTTTTAGTTTTGTTGGTTTATCAGGTGAATATGCAGTAGCTGGTTATGGTGCAGCAACAAGAATTGAACAAGTTGTATTACTTCCAATATTAGGAATTAATACAGCAATAATCTCTATAATAGCCCAAAATATTGGCGCTAAATTTCTTGATAGAGTAGAAAATACTTATTTTGTGTCAATAAAATATGGAATTTTTTTAATGATAATTGCTGGTATATTAGTTTTTTTATTAGCAGATATTGTCCCAAAATTCTTTTCCACTGATAAAGAGGTTATTTTATACGGATCAATGTATTTAAAAATTTCTGCAATTATATTACCTGCTTATCCAATATTTTTCTTATCAAATGGTTTTTTTATGGCCTTAAAGCGATCAGGAAAAGCTATGATTAATAATATAATAAGAAATGTGGTTGTACCTATTTTATCGTTTTATATAGCAAAAACTATCAGTGCAGATTTTAAAACTTTTTTTTACATATGGGCTTTGTTTCAATGGGCAATTTCAATTCTACTATTTTTATATGTAAAGTATTACATTCATAATAAACTGGTTTATGTCTAATTTTTATTTATTAAAAAAAATCAAATGTTTTTTACTAAAAAGAAAGCAATAATTTTAATCATAATTTGCTCTATTTTTTTTATACTTACGTATAATGATGTTAAGTCTGATGAAATAAAAGAAATTTCTGGGCACGCACTGATTGTGGACGGTGATACAATTAAAATTAATTCACAAAAAATAAGACTTTTTGGAATAGATGCACCAGAATTTAAACAAACTTGTAAAAAAACATATTTAACAATTATATTTTTTTCTTTTACTAAAGATTATCCCTGCGGAAAAATTTCAACTGAAAAATTAAAAAATAAAATTAATAACAATGTAATAAAATGTAAAATTCTAGATATTGACAGATATAAAAGATTAATTGGAGAATGTTATAAAAGAAATTTAAACCTAAATTCTTGGTTAGTTTCAAATGGTCATGCTTTAGCATATAGAAAATATT
This sequence comes from uncultured Pelagibacteraceae bacterium, assembly GCA_902629935.1. Lineage (GTDB taxonomy): Bacteria > Pseudomonadota > Alphaproteobacteria > Pelagibacterales > Pelagibacteraceae > Pelagibacter. The sequence continues at coordinate 27,338 of CACOSU010000005.1, forward strand.
CAAAAAAATACGTTCCTAATGAAATTAATGCTAAAAATGAAAAACTAGGTATCTGGAAAGGTAAATTTGAAATGCCATGGGACTATAGAAGAAAAAAATAGGCTACTATAATCTAGAGGAACTGTCTTCAATCCAAGAATGAAGGTGTTCGGCAAAAGACCTTCTAACAAATAAATTTACAATATTTTCATCTTTATTATGAAGGATTACATCTATGTGATTTAAAATTGTTTGGGTTGTTGATCCTTTTTTCTCTTTAAATTCATTAAAATTAAAGGGAGACCCTGCTGAAAAAATTTTATAGATATTCTTGCCTTTAAGCTCTAATTGAACAAATTGATCCGTTACATCTATAACAGCACCTAAATTTGTTTTTGAAATACTATTAAATAAGACTTCATATAGATCGTATTTATTAGTGTCTTTACTCGCTAGCTCATTTGAGACTATCATCCATTCATCTGGGCTAAGCCATATAGCTGTTAATTTGTCACTCGTTGATGAAGTATTTGCCTCTGTAGGTAAAATCATATTAAGATTTTTACCAATATTTGTTAAAAATTCTCTTTTTTTACCTCTTACATTAATTTTTATTACTGGAGAGATTTCTTTTATAGAAAAACTTTCCTGATTAATTTCATTTTTAATAACTGAATTATAATTAAGCATTTAACCTTTCATTTTTTTCATCATAAAAAACTGGATTTGCAACAGTTACATTAATATTTTTATCTTCCATTGGTACGAAAAGTTTTTTTCCCATCATGTCTTTTCCACCTCTAACAACTGCTAGGGCAATTGATTTATTCAGGTTTGGACTAAAATAGCTCGAAGTTACATGTCCAAGCATTTCAACAGGATTTTGATTTAACTTTGAAACAATTTGAGCGCCTTCTTCTAAAATTATGTTTGGATCATCAGTTAACAATCCTACTAATTGTTTTCTATCTTCTCTCATTGTATCTGATCTATATAGTGATCTTTTACCTATGAAATCATATTTCTTCTTGCTAACAATCCAATCCATTTGAAGATCAATAGGTGTCATGGTTCCGTCTGTATCTTGACCAACAATTATAAAACCTTTTTCTGCTCTCAATAAGTGCATTGTTTCAGTTCCATAAGGAGTAATATTAAATTCATTCCCTGCCTGCATACATTTTTCCCATAAATCTTTTCCATAACTTGCCTGAACATTTATTTCGTAACTATGTTCACCTGTAAAACTAATTCTCATTATTCTACATTGGATATTACCAATATTGGTTTCCTTGAATGACATGTGAGGAAAGTTTTCATCTGATAAATCTAAATCTGGTATTATTTTTTTAAGTATCTTTTTGCTATTAGGACCACATAAACTTACAGTAGCATAATGATCAGTTACTGATGTTAAGTATACATCAAGTTCTGGCCATTCTGTTTGTAGATAATCTTCAAGTTTTCCTAAAACATTAGCAGCACCACCTGTTGTTGTGCTCATTATATAATGATTTTCGCCTAATCTAGTTGTAACACCATCATCATAAACCATACCATCTTCATTTAGCATTAGGCCATATCTACATTTACCTATAGCTAATTTAGACCAAGCATTTGTGTAAACTCTATTTAAAAATTCTGAAGCGTCACTTCCTTGAATATCAATTTTACCAAGAGTAGAGGCATCCAATATACCAGCACTCTCTCTCGCTGCCTTACTCTCTCTTTGTACGGCTTGATGCATTGTCTCTCCATTAATGGGGTAATACCATGCACGCTTCCATTGACCTACATTTTCAAATTCAGCTTTATTTTCAACATGCCAATCATTCATTGGTGTTCTTCTAAAAATATCAAAAAATTTTCCTACATTTCGACCAACAATCGTCCCAAATGTCAAAGGTGTGTAAGGAGGTCTGAATGTAGTTGTTCCCAGTTCTCCCATTTTCACACCAGCTGTATCAGCAATTATTCCTAATGCGTGCATGTTTCCAAGTTTACCCTGGTCAGTTCCCATACCAGTCGTAGTGTATCTTTTTACATGCTCGATAGATCTAAAACCTTCTCTTAATGCTAGTTTAATATCTTTAGCAGTTGCATCATTTTGATAATCAACAAATGGTTTTGTTTTACCTAGAGTTTTATCTGAGGGTAATAACCAAATATTTCGTTTCGAGTTTTCCTGATCATTTTCTACTTTAATGTTATCAAAATCAGTTATATTTATATTTAACATTTCTTTTATTTTCTTTTTTATGTTATTGAATATTTCATCAAGCTTAAAATCTCCGTTACATGAACCAATACTAATTTGTTCAGATGTATTTTTGTTTGGTAAGAAAACTTTTTTTTCTTCATCAAATTTAAGTTTACTTCCTGATTGTGTATATAAATGAACAGCAGGTGTCCAGCCACCCGCAACTCCTAAACAATCACATGAAATAGAAATTTTATTTCCAGTAACTGAAGTACCATCATTAGATAGCTTCATGATTGAAACACTATTTAGTCTTTTGTAACCAGTTGTATCAACAATCGAGTGTGACCAGTAAATTTTAATACCTGCTTCTTTTACTTTTTTAACAATTTTACTTTCAGATTGTTCTCTAATATCAATTATAGCCTCAACATTTATACCTTTGTTAAATAATGACAAAGCACCTTCGTATGCACTATCATTATTAGTAAAAAATATATTTTTACTACCACATGCAACTCCAAAAAATTCACTGTATTTTTTAACTGCAGATGAAAGCATTATTCCCGGTCTATCATTATTATTAAATATCAAAGGTCTTTCTAATGCACCTGTGGCTAAAATAACTTTCTTAGCTCTAATTTTAAGAAGTCTTTGTCTTATTTTATTTATTTTATCTTTTGCCTCTAAATGATCTGTTAGATTTTCTCTAGCTAAAAGATAATTATATTGATGGTAAGCAGCTACACTTGTTCTAGTTTTTATTTCAAGATTTTTGATACTTTTAAGTTCTTCTATCTCTTTTTTTAACCACTCAGAAGGACTTTTATTATCAATTTTGTTAAATTCATTATTTTCAAAAATAGTCGAACCACCAAGTTCATTTTTTTCTTCAACTAACAACGTTTTAAAATTATTTTTAGCTGCATTTTTTGCTGCCATTATTCCCGATATACCTGCGCCCACAACTAATACATCACAGTGAACATTTCGGTGATCATAAATGTCAGGGTCACTTGATGTTGGTGATTTCCCCAAACCAGCTGAGTGTCGTATGAAAAATTCATATTTCTCCCAGAAACTAGCAGGCCACATAAATGTTTTATAATAAAAACCTGCTGGAAAAAAAGGGGAGAGAAAATTGTTTATTCCACCAATATCAAATTCAACACTTGGCCAACAATTTTGACTTGATGCCTCCAAACCTTCGTAAATCTCTACTTCAGTTGCTCTAACATTGGGTTCCGTTCTGTTGGTGCCAGGGTTTATTTGAACTATAGCATTTGGTTCCTCTGAACCTGATGTCATAATTCCTCTTGGTCTATGATATTTAAAACTTCTTCCAACTAAATGAACATCATTTGCAAGTAATGCTGATGCTAAAGTATCGCCTTTAAATCCATGGTAAATTTTACCATTAAATTTAAAGGAAATTCTATTAGTTTCATCAATGTACTCGCTGGATTTTACTCTTAAGTTTTTAGTCATTTTATTGAGAAGGTGGTTTTTCACCCATTTTATAAATTGCTTTTATTTCATCGCTAGAAGTATCTCTAACCATATTAAACCATTTACGACAACCATGTGCATGGTTCCATCTTTCAAATTGAACACCTTTAATATTTTTTCTCATAAATAAATATTCTGCCCACTCATCATCACTTAATTCTGTTGGTTGCTTAGGTCTCTCGATATGAGCTTCACCGCCAGCCTTAAATTCTTGCTGATCTCGTTCTCCACAGTATGGACAGTTTATTAAAAACATTAATGAGCAACCGCTGCAGCCCCATGTTCATCAACAAGGTCTCCGCTTACAAATCTATTTAAATTAAATGCAGCATTAAGTTTGTGTGGTTCATCATTTGCAATAGTATGTGCAAACAAATCTCCAGATCCAGGAGTTGCTTTAAATCCTCCAGTACCCCAACCACAATTAAAGTATAATCCTTTAATTGAAGTTTTACTTAAAATTGGACTAGCATCAGGACAAATATCTACTATTCCTCCCCATTGTCTTAACATTCTCATTCTACTGAAAATTGGATATAATTCTAAAATAGCATTTAATGTTCCTTCAACTATTTGATGACTACCTTTTTGAGTATAAGAAACATAATCATCTGTTCCAGCACCAATGACTAATTCTCCTTTGTCGGATTGACTGACATAAGCATGCACTGCGTTAGACATTACAACTGTATCAATAATTGGTTTTACAGGTTCAGAAACTAAAGCCTGTAAAGGTTTACTTTCAAGGGGAAGTCTTAGACCAGCCATATTAGCTATCACACTAGAATGACCAGCTGCAACTACACCAACTTTCTTGGTTTTGATAAATCCTTTTGTTGTTTCTATTCCTTCAACACTATCTCCATTTCTTTTTATTCCTTTAACTTCACAATTTTGAATAATATCAACACCCATTGCATCGGCTCCTCTAGCATATCCCCAAGCAACTGCATCGTGTCTTGCTGTACCAGCTCTACGTTGCAAAGTTCCTCCTAAAACAGGGTATCTAATATCTGGTGATGTATTTATAATTGGACAAAATTTTTTAACTTCCTCTGTACTTAAGTAGACTGCGTCAATTCCATTTAGTCTATTAGCATGTGTTCGTCTTTTTAAATCTCTAACGTCTTGTAAATTATGTGCAAGGTTCATTACACCTCTTTGACTAAACATTACATTATAGTTTAGTTCTTGAGATAAACCTTCCCAAATTTTTAATGCATGATCATATAATCCTGCACTGGCGTCCCATAAATAATTTGATCTAATAATTGTAGTATTCCGTCCAGTATTTCCTCCACCAATCCAACCTTTCTCGACTACAGCGATATTATTCATATTGTGTTTTTTTGCTAAATAGTAGGCCGTTGCTAATCCGTGGCCACCACCACCAACAATAACTGCATCGTACTCTTTTTTAGGAGCAGGATCTTTCCACGCTCTTTGCCAATTTTCATGATATGAAAGAGCATTTTTAATTAACGAAAATACTGAATACTTATTTCTCATAATAATTGAATAATTACTTTATATATATTGAATTTTCAATACAATCGCTTAATACACAATGTCATACGGAAGAGTGGGTGAGAGGCTGAAACCAGTCGTTTGCTAAATGACCGTGCGAGGAAACTTGTACCGAGGGTTCGAATCCCTCCTCTTCCGCCACTAAAACAGAGGCTGATCCTTAAAAAAGTTTTTCATAGGTACAGGTCGTTGTTCCAAAATATATCTATAAACATTATAATTTTCCATTACACGCTGTACGTAATTTCTTGTTTCTCTAAATTTTATTAATTCAACCCAATCAACATAATCAACTTGTTTTTTTTGTGGATCTTTATTTATTTTTTTCCAATATTTAACTCTGTTGGGTCCAGCATTATACGCAGCGACTGCAAAAGGGTAGGCACCATCATATTGTAGAATTAAACCTGCAATATAATGTGAGCCTAAATTAATATTATATTCTGGATCAGTGGTTAATCTTGATTTTGAATAAGGAAGTTTGGCTTGTTTTGAAACTAATTTTGCTGTGTAGGGCATCAATTGCATTAATCCTTTTGCACCAGCATGACTATTAGCTTCTAAATCAAATTCACTTTCTTGTCTAATTATAGATAAGATCAAAGCACTTTCAGGAATTTTCCGTTTATTAATATATTTAGGAGTACTAATTATTGGGTAATTGTATTTATTATGAAATCTTTTTTGATAAGACGCAATTTTTGAAACCTGAATAGCAAAGTCATATCTATTAATACTTGTAGCTAATTCTGCAGCCAAAACCTCACTACCTTTTGCTATATTATCATTAGCTAAATGTCTTAAAATATGTTTTGTATATTTATTTTTCTTTAATTCATCAAGAAGATAAGAAATTTTTACAAGCTCTTTATTAAAAAATTGAATTCTATATTTTGGATCAATTTCCATATCTTTTTCTAACTCAAATTTTCTATTTGGATTTAATTTTAAAAAAGCTAGCTGACCATAGTAAGTAGTAAGATATTTTGTGGCTTCTATATACCAATTATTTGATTGCTCTCTTTCGCCTATTTTTTCATATGCCCTTCCAAGCCAATAAGCACCTCTAGATAAACTTATTGGATAACTAACATTTTCATAAAAATTTTTAAAATGATCTTTAGCAGTTATTGGATCATTTAAAAAACTTAATGCTATCCATCCACTCATCCATTCAGCAGCTGCATAATCAGATCCTTCGGTCATTCCATGATTGCTTGAAATTTTATATGAAATTTCATATTTCTTTTTATAAAGCAATGCTCTTGAGATAATTTCTCTTTCCTTCCACCATTTATCAGGCCTAACTAAATACTCTTTATCATTTCTTATTTTCAATAAGATTTCTGTTGAAGAGTCTACACGTCCTTTTTTTCTTCTCCATTTCAATCGATCATAGTTTAACCCAGCATCATTCTTAAATTTTTTAGGAACATTTGCTATAGCTTGATCAACTCCATAACCTTTACTCATTAAAAGGTGTCTAGCGTTATATAACAGTTCATATTCTTTTGGCAGATATCTTATTAATCTTTGTAAATTCCAACGATCACCGTTCCAAGCCAAATAATCAGCTCGTTTAATATAATCGTCTGCATTTAAATATTTTTTATATTTTTTTCTAAAATATTTTAATTCATTTTTAGATAATTCCGCTGTTATCCAACCTTCTTTGATTAGTTTAGCACCTGTGTTCTTGTCCCCAACTAAAATGTGACTTTCTCCAAGTATCATTTTTCCATACCCACTTAATGGATCTTTTTCTCCAAACCAATTTTTTATTTTTTTAGGAGAAACACTTTCTGTTGATAGTTTGTGTTCTGCAAGATATCTAATTCTATCTATTCTCGGATAATCTGAATTATTGTTTAAAAAAACTTGATATTCATAAAAAGATGCCTGGTTACCAGACGTTAAAAGATGTCTCCATTGTATAAAATTATAAATTGAGTTATCTTTTGCTTTTTTTGCTATTTTAAGTGCAGATGACCATTTATTTTTCTGCATTTCTGAAATAGCTTTTTTTGCTAACCCAAAGTCTTTTTTACTATAATATCTTGAAATCTTAATACTCTTAGCTGTGCTTGTGCCAGCTATAGTTGGTTTTTTCCTCGGTATTTTAAAACTTAATTTTTTTTCTTTTAAAACCAACTCTTTTTTAACAATCACTTCTTCGATTTTAATTTCTTTGATTTTCGTAGGCTTCTTTAATGGCTTAAGGATATTTATAGATATTTTCTTTTGAATTTCTTCTTTACTTAAAACAGGTTTTTTTAAAGGTACAACTGAATTAATTTCAGCAAAGAGATTATTTGCAAATATTAATATTGATACGGTGAAACCTAAAAATAATATTTTTTTGAGCATAATCTTTTAGTATATGAATCTTTAAACTATGTTATAAGTATTTATGTTCAAAGGATCAAATGTTGCTTTAATTACACCATTTAAAAATAATGGTCTAGATGAGGAAGCATATATAAAATTAATCCATTTCCACATCGATAATGGTACTAATGGACTTGTGCCGGCTGGTACAACAGGTGAATCCCCTACGTTAAATCATGATGAGCATCAAAGAGTAATAGATTTATGTATAAAAGAAAGTAATGGAAAAATTCCAGTTATTGCTGGTACGGGTTCCAACTCAACTGAGGAGGCTATTTCTTTAACCACACATGCAGAAAAAGCAGGAGCTAATGGAGCTTTGATAGTTACACCATATTACAATAAACCAACTCAAGAAGGCTTGTATCAACATTATAAAGCAATTAATGATAAGTGCGGTATTCCAATTATAATTTATAATATTCCTGGTAGATCAGTTATTGATATGTCAGTGGACACAATGGCTAGACTATATGAATTAAAAAATATAGTTGGTGTTAAAGATGCAACAGGCGATTTAGATAGAGTTAATCAGACACTTGAAAAAATGGGTAAAGATTTTATTCAATTAACAGGTAATGATGACAATGTTTTTGAATTTAATAAACGTGGTGGAGTAGGTACTATTAGTGTAACAGCAAATATTGCACCTAAACTTTGTTCAGATTTTCAAAAATTCTCTAAATCAGATGCTGATAATGAAATAAAAGAAGCAGAAAGATTAGATAAAATATTACAACCAGTTCATCACGCAATGTTTGTTGAGAGCAATCCTAGTCCTGTAAAATATGCTGCAAAACTTTTAGGACTTTGTGATGATAATGTAAGACTACCACTTGTAAAAGTGACAGACACAACAAAAGAAATTGTAAAAAAAGCTCTCCAGTCTGCTAAGTTAATTTAATGAACAAAAAAACCAATTCTGGTTTGAAAATCATTTGTTTAAATAGAAAAGCTAGTTTTAACTATTTTTTTGAAGATCTATTTGAAGCTGGGGTTGTTTTAAAAGGATCTGAAATTAAATCTGTAAGAGAAGGCAAGGTTAATATTGCTGAGTCTTATGCTGTTGAAAAGGGAGGTGAAATTGTTTTAATTAATTCACATATATCTCCATATAAGCAGGCTAGTTATTCTAATCATAATCCAACCGATGATAGGAAATTACTTCTTAATAAAAAAGAAATAAATAAATTAATTGGAAAAATGCATAGAGATGGTTTCACATTAGTTCCAACAAAAATGTATTTTAAAAAAGGAAAGGCTAAAATAGAATTAGCTGTTGCTAAAGGAAAAAAACAATATGATAAAAGAGCAACAAAAAAAAATAGAGATTGGAACCGTGAAAAGGCAAGATACATTAGAAAATCAAGCTAAAATAGTATTTTTAGGAATAGGTTCAAATCTAGGTCAAAGAAAAACGAATATAGAAAAAGCAAAATTTTTGTTGACAGATTGTAAATTAGATTTTCTATCGGTATCTAGTTATTATGAGTCTCCGTCCTGGCCAGATCCAACAAAACCTAAATTCATAAATATAATTTTAAAATTAAAATGTTATTACAGTCCTCAAGAACTATTAAAAATATGTAAATCTATTGAAACTCAATTAGGAAGAAAAAAAGCACAAAAAAACGCTCCTCGTACATGTGATATTGACATAATAGATTTTAATAAATTGGTATTAAGAAAAAATTCTAGAATTAATTTGCCTCACAAAATGATGCATAAAAGAAACTTTGTATTGTTTCCATTATTTGAAATTCAAAAGAATTGGATCCATCCTGATAAACAAATTGATGTTAAAACCTTGATTTCTCTACTTCCTGATAGAGACATTAGATCTATTAAACAAATTTAATTTAGTGGTATAATAGTAATTATGCTTAATTCAAATGAACTTATAAATAAAGTTAAAAATTATAATAAATTTCTAAATCCTGAAAGATTGGATAAAGCATATAATTTTGCTGTTAAAGCACATAAGAGTCAAAAAAGAGCTTCAGGTGACCCTTATTCAGTTCACCCAATTGAGGTCGCAAATATTTTAACAGAATTAAAATTAGATAGCGCTACAATTGCAACAGGTCTATTGCATGACACTATTGAAGATACTTTTGCAACTTATGAAACTATAAAACAAGAATTCGGAGATGAGGTTGCTGATTTAGTTGATGGTGTAACAAAAATTTCTGCATTTGAAAATTCTGCTGGAGCTAATTCTAAAGTTGAGAATTTTCGAAAATTAATTTTAGCAACATCAAAAGACATCAGAGTTCTGTTAGTCAAAATTGCTGATCGACTACATAATATGAGGACCATTAAAGCTATAAAAAAAGAAGATAAAAGAAAAAGAATAGCTCAAGAAACTATGGAAATTTATGCTCCATTAGCTGATAGAATGGGAATGCACAGAATAAGAGACGAGCTTGAAGATTTATCTTTTGAAATTTTAAATAACGATGCAAGAAAATTAATAAAAAAAAGACTTGATGAAATAAAATTGGATAGAAAAGATTTATTTGAAGAACAATCTTTTGAGTTAAGTGAAATTTTGAATGATAATGAAATTAATGCCGAGATTCATGGTAGAGAAAAAACTCCTTTTTCAATTTGGAGAAAAGTTCAAAAAAAAAGAGTTTCACTTGAACAAATAACAGACATTATCGGATTTAGGATAATTTTGAGAACTGTAGACGATTGTTACAAAACTCTTGGTATTTTCCATAAAGAATGGAATTGTATACCAGGAAAATTTAAAGATTATATTTCTTCTCCAAAAATTAATGGTTATAAATCTATTCATACTTCTGTAATTGGTTCAAACAAAAAACCAATAGAAATTCAAATTAGAACTCAAGAAATGCATGAGTTTGCTGAAAGAGGTATTGCATCACATTGGCAGTATAAATCTTCTGAAAAATTTAATTCTGTAAGCTGGAAGGAGTATGATTGGTTAAAAGATCTTGTTGAGATTATAGAAAAAAATGAAAATCCCGAAGACTCATATGAGTACACAAAACTACAAATGTTTCAGGAAAACGTTTTTTGTTTCACACCAAAGGGATCGGTAATAAAATTACCAAAAGATGCCACAGCTATAGATTTTGCATACGCTGTTCATACCAAAATTGGTAATTCAGCAGTTGGTTGTGAAATAAATGGAAACAAAAGTGAACTACAATCTATTTTAAGAAATGGTGATCGTGTGAATATTATCACATCTAAAAATAATTCGCCTTCTCTTCATTGGATACCAACAACTAAAACAGGTAAAGCTAGAGCTGCAATAAGAAGATATTGGCATGATAAAGGAGAGCAAAAAGAAGAAAAAACAAAAAAATACAATACTACCTTATGGATGTCATTGCCTGATAAGCCAGGACAATTAGGAGATATAAGCTCACTAATTGGAAGTCATAAATTAAATATATCGGGTTTAGAAATGGTTGGTAAAAATCCCAATTATATTAATTTCAAATTTAAATTAATTATTAGAAACCTTAAGAATTTTACTAATTTTATTGCAGAGCTAAAACAAAAGAGTATAAAATTTAAGATAATCAGACACGAAGAAAAAAGAAATGCTTTCACACAAAAAATCCTTAAATATTTTAAAAAAAAACTAATGCATTATTAGAAGGTCACTTTGTTCTATCTTCAGGTCTCCATTCTGCAAAATATATTCAGTGCGCAAAACTTTTAAGTTTCCCAAATTTAGCCGATAAAATTTGTAAATCTTTATCAAAAAAAATTAAAAAAAAATTTAAAAAAATTGATTTAATACTAGCTCCGGCGATGGGTGGTGTAATTATTGGATATGAAATAGGAAAATTACTTAAAAAAGAGACAATTTTTTGTGAAAGGGTAAATGGTAAATTTACCCTCAGACGAGGTTTTAATATTAAAAAAGGAGCAAGAGTATTAATTATAGAAGATGTTATCACTACAGGAAAATCAAGCTTAGAATGTGTAAAGTTAATTAAAAAATCAAAAGCAAGATTAATCGGATATGCATGTATAATTGATCGATCGACAAAACAATCATTAAAAATAAAAACTGGAATTACATCTCATTTAAAAATAAACGTTCCGACTTATAAAGCAAATAAATTGCCACTAGAACTTAAGACAACAGCAATAACTACTCCAGGAAGCAGATTTATTAAGTGAAAAGGTTAGGTGTAAATATTGATCATATTGCAACTCTACGTAATGCTCGTGGAGAAAAACATCCTGATCCGATAAATGCAGCTAAAAAGGTTATAAGTTATGGAGCTGATTCTGTAACAATTCATTTAAGAGAAGATAGAAGACATATAAATGATATTGATGCAAAAAAAATATGTGGTTTAAAAAATGTTCTCGTAAACCTTGAAATTTCTATGAATAAAGAAATTGTTAACAAAGCAATTAAGATAAAACCAAATTTTATATGTTTAGTTCCAGAAAATAGAAAAGAAATTACTACAGAAGGAGGTTTAAATATAAAAAATAACTATAACAAATTAAAAAAAATAATTAATAAATTTAAAAAAGCAAATATAAGAACAAGTTTATTCATTAATCCTTCTTCAAATGACATTAGACTTGCAAAGAAATTAAATGCCGATTGTGTTGAAATACATACTGGAAAATTAGCGAACTTAATTAAATCAAATAAAAATTATTCTAAAGAATTAATCAGAATTAAAAAAAGTACAAAATTAGGATCAAGTTTAAAAATAGAGGTTCATGCCGGCCATGGTTTGGACTATAAAACTACTAAAATATTAACAAAAATAATAGATATAGAAGAATATAACATTGGACATTTTATAATTGGTGAATCTATATTTTATGGTCTTTCAAAAGTGATTAAAAACTTTAAAAAAATTATAAAAAATAAATGAGAGTACTTGGTATTGGTGTAGATATTGTTGAAAATAGAAGAATTCAAAAATCTATTAAAAATCCTTTATTTAAAAAAAGAATTTATACACCTAAAGAATTAAAGCAATCTAATATTGTGATCAATAAAGTAGGTTATTTTTCAAAGCGATTTGCTGCAAAAGAAGCATTTTCTAAAGCCCTTGGCATAGGTTTTCGTATGAATTTAAAATTTAAAGATATAGAAGTTATTAATGATAAAATGGGAAAGCCTTATTATGTTATAAATAAAAAAATTATAAAAATTATTAAAAAGAAATTTAAAATCAAAAGTTTTAAATGTTTTTTATCAATTTCAGATGAAAAAAATTATTCAACAGCATTTGCAATTATTCAAATATCATGAAATTAGATAAAAATTTCTTTTCAGAAAACATCAAAACATTATTTTATGCTCTAATAATTGCGGTAATTATTAGATCCTTTTTGATACAACCTTTTTACATTCCTTCGTCATCTATGGAACCTACTTTATTAGTTGGAGATCGATTGTTTGTAACTAAATATACCTATGGATATAGCAAACATTCTTTTCCTTTTAGTCCCCCAGTATTAAACAACAGAATTATGTTTAGTAGTCCTGAAAGAGGTGATGTAATTGTATTTAAAACACCAGCAGATAATCGAACAGATTATATCAAAAGATTGATAGGTTTACCCGGTGATAAAATTCAGTTTATTGATTCCAATTTATATCTAAATAATTCAGAAATTCTAAAGTCAAGAGTTAATAATAAGTCCATCATTTATTGTGGTGATAAAAATATTGAAGTTTATAGATTTGAAGAAAAACTTCCAAATGGAAATAAATTTCATACTGTTTATTTAAAAGATTATACTTATCAAAATTCAGATTTATTTATTGTTCCAAAAGATCATTATTTCTTTCTAGGTGATAATAGAGATTGCTCTAAAGATAGTAGATATTTAACAAGTGTTGGTTATGTTCATAAAGATAATTTAGTAGGAAAAGCTCAATTTATATTTTTTTCTTCAGACAAAAAAATTGGAAGATTTTTAGAGTTTTGGAAATGGCATAAGTCAATAAGGTTCAATAGAACATTTAATAAAATAAATTAATGAAAATTAATTATCAGTATTTAGAAAAAAAAATTGATTTAAAGTTTAAAAATAAAAATCTTCTTATCCAAGCCCTTACTCACAAAAGTTATAATCCAAATGAAAACAATGAAAAAATAGAATTCTTAGGTGATAGAGTTCTTGGATTGGTTATTGCAAAAAAACTTTTAGAGATTTATCCAGAGGAAAATGAAGGTATATTAGATAAAAAATTTGCTTCCTTAGTCAATAAAAAAACTTGTTTAGATATAGCAAAAAAAATAAATTTGGCCACTTACGTAAAAACGTTTAATCCTAATAATAAAAAAATCAAAATTGAGGATAAAATTATTTCGGATAGTTGTGAAGCTTTAATTGGCGCTATTTATCTTGATAAAGGTTTTACAACTGTAGAAAAAACAATCTTAAACTTGTGGAAAAATCACATTAAAAAAAGTGTAATAACCGAAATTGATGCTAAAACAAAGTTACAGGAATTGACTTTAAAAAATTTTAAAAAATTGCCAACCTATAAAGTAATTTCAAATACAGGTCCAAGGCACAAACCGATATTTAAGGTTGGTGTTAAATTACCAAATACAAAATATTTTGTAGCTTCTGGTAAATCCAAAAAAGAAGCTGAACAAAATGCAGCAATAGAATGTTTAAAAAATACAAATAAAAAATGAATTGGTCTGACGAAGGATTTTTAATTAGCAAAACTAGATATAATGAAAATTCATTAATTGCTGAATTGTTTACAAAAGATAGAGGTAAGATATCAGGAATTATATTTGGAGGTACCTCAAAAAAAATTAAAAATTATCTTCAGGTTGGTAATAAACTTCATGCTAACTATAACTCCAAAAATGAAAATAGAATTGGTTATTTTAAAATTGAAATTTTAAATGCTTATACCCCATTATATTTTGACCATAAACAAAAGCTGTCTTGTATCACGTCAGCTATGAATTTAATTAAATTATTGACGGCGGAATCGCAATCTAATGATAAAGTGTATTTTATTATTCAAAATTTATTCTTAATTTTAAAAGAAAAAGATTGGTTGAAAAAATATATATTTTGGGAATTGGAGTTGTTTAAAATATTAGGATATGACTTAGCACTTGAGAATTTAGTCGAAAAAGATTTAGAGGGTAATAAAACTGTTTATTATGCTAACTCTTTAAATGAAAAGAAATATGTACCTAATTTTTTGATTGAAAAAGATATAGAAGTTTCTGAATTAAGTACTTTATTAAATGGCTTAAAACTAGTGGGTGACTATTTGGATAAGACAATATTAAGACCAAATAATTTAAATTATCCAAATAGCAGGATGTTATTTTTAAATACTTTGAAATAATTATTTAAGTATTTTATCAAGTCTATCAGCGTAATAACTTACTATAGCATTAGCTCCAGCTCTTTTAAAGGCAACTAAGCTTTCAAATATAGCGTCTTTATTTATTAATTTCTTTGCTATAGCTGTCTCCATTAAACTATATTCTCCAGAAACTTGATATGCAAAAACAGGTAATTTGAATTTTTCTTTGATAGACTTTATTATATCTAAGTAAGGCATACCTGGTTTAACCATCACCATATCTGCACCCTCTTTAATATCTAATGCAACTTCTCTCAATGCTTCATCAGAATTTCTATAGTCCATCTGGTATGTTTTTTTGTCACCTTTTAATGAACCCTTGGACCCAACGGCGTCTCTAAAGGGTCCATAAAAGCTTGAGGCATATTTTGCTGCATAAGACAATATTTGTACGTTTTTGAACTTATGTTTATCTAAAGCTTTTCTTATTTTACCTATTCTACCATCCATCATGTCTGATGGTGCAAGAACATCACAACCCATTTCTGCCTGAAGTAATGACTGATTAATCAAGACTTCAACAGTTTCGTCATTTAGTATCGTGTTAGACTTGATTATACCGTCATGACCATGTGATGTGTAAGGATCTAAAGCTACATCACACATTATACCAATTTGATTTTTATACTTTTTTTTGATCTGTTGTATTGCCCTACAAACTAAATTGTTTTCATTAAGTGATTCTGTACCTAATTCATTTTTGTATTTATCTTGGGTTTTTGGAAAAAGTGCAACCATTGGTATCCGTTTTTTTATGGCTCTGTCTACAACTTGGCTCAGTCGATTAATCGTGTATCTATAAACACCCGGCATAGATAAAATTTCTTGTCTTTTATTAGAGCCCTCAATCAAAAAAATAGGTAATATAAAGTCGTTTGGACTTAACGTATTTTCCTGGATCAGTCTTCTTGACCACGATTCTTTCCTATTTCTTCTTAATCTCAGGCCAGGGTATTTTCCAATAATCATGTTTTAATTTACTTTTAAATTGCGACAAAAGTAATATACACATATACAAAAAAAAGGGTAGAAAACAACCAGAATGAGTACAGAAAATTCAAAAGTAATAGATCTAAATATTAAAAAAGAAGATAGAGTTTTAGACTTTAGAGATTTTCAAAAACAAAAGGTTAAATTTGATATTTCTAAATTACAGGAAGCATACCATCAAATAGTCAAAATTAAAAAATTTGAAGACGCAGGTGTTACTCACTTTGGAGCAATATCATTGACCCAAATACCTGGTGATCCAGATTCTATTAAAGGCAACAAAGCTAGAGGTGTGTATTGGACAAAACCTGACAAATCAGGAAATGAGGTTATTAGAGATGAAGCTTTGGATGAATCAAAGTATTCTGAATTCGTAAAGGATTATGAAAATACTTATTTTAAGGAAGTATACGATATCTTATCATCAAATTATAAACTTGGACGTATGAGAATTTTGTTAAAAGAACCAAGATCAACACTGAGTTGGCACAGAGATCCAGAACCGAGATTACATATACCTATTATAACAAACCCTGGTTGTATAATGGTAATAGATAATGTAGCTAAACACATGCCTGCTGATGGCTCAGTGTGGGTTACTAATAATACTAAGTATCACAATGCATTCAATGGTGGAGAAGAGAATAGAATACATTTAGTTGCATGTGTCTTAGATTATAAATTTAATTAATTTGAAAACTATCTTTATTTCATCTGACCATGCTGGATTTAAATTAAAAGAAAGCATCAAAAATTATTTAAAAAATAAAAAAATAAAATTTATGGATTTAGGTCCAATGAATGATAGTAAAGTTGATTATCCAGACTATGCACATAAAGTTGCAAGAAAGGTTAAGGTCAATAAAAATAATATTGGTATTCTGGTGTGTGGATCAGGGACAGGAATGAATATTGCGGCAAATAAGCATAAAAATATTCGCGCAGCACAATGTTTTAATCTAAAATCAACAAAATTATCAAGATTGCATAATGATGCAAACATCATTACATTAGGCTCTAGATTAATAACCAAAAAGAATGCTTTGAAGTTTGTAAGTGTTTTTTTAAATACTAAATTTGATGGTGGTAGACACTTAAAAAGGGTAAAAAAAATATAATTATGTCGAGTGAAAAAAATTATTTAAATGACAGCTATAAGAGCTTTTTTGAAGATAGTTTATCAATAAAAGATCCTGATCTTTATAAAGCTATTAAAGATGAATTAATCAGACAACAACAGCATATAGAACTAATAGCTTCCGAAAATATAGTTTCTCAAGCAGTATTAGAAGCACAAGGTTCAGTTTTAACAAATAAATATGCTGAAGGTTATCCTGGTAAAAGATATTATAATGGTTGTGAGCATGTTGATGTTGCTGAAAATCTTGCTATTGAAAGATTAAAAAAATTATTTAATTGTAAATTTGCAAATGCACAACCACATTCAGGTGCTCAAGCAAATGGTGCAGTATTTTTAGCTTTGTTAAACCCAGGTGATACTTTCATGGGAATGAGTTTAAATTCAGGAGGTCATATAACTCATGGATTAAAAATTTCAATGTCTGGTAAATGGTTTAACGCAATAGGTTATGATGTCGATAAAAAATCAGAACTAATTGATTATGATAATGTTGAAAAACTTGCTTTAGAGCATAAACCTAAACTAATAATAGCGGGTGGAAGTGCTTATTCCAGAGTAATTGACTTCAAAAGATTTAGAGAGATAGCAGATAAAGTTGGTGCATATTTAATGGTTGATATGGCACACTTCTCGGGTCTGGTTGCAGGTAAGGGTTATCCTAATCCTTGTGATTATGCACACGTTGTAACATCAACTACACACAAAGTATTTAGAAGTGCGAGAGGTGGTATAATTCTAACTAATCACGAAGATCTTGCTAAAAAATTTAATACAGCTGTCTTTCCTGGTTATCAGGGGGGACCTTTGATGCATATCATTGCTGCTAAAGCTGCTGGATTTTTAGAAGCATTACAACCAGAATTCCAAGATTATATTAAATCTGTTTTAGCAAACGCTAAGATACTTGCAGAAACTTTAAAAAATAATGGATTTAAAATTTATTCGGATGGAACGGATACTCATTTGATGTTGGTAGATTTAAGGCCTTATAATGTTAAAGGAAATCTTGCGGCTGAAAGTTTATCTAAAGCAAATATTACGTGTAATAAAAATGGTATTCCTTTCGATACAGAAAAACCCATGATTACCTCAGGTATAAGACTAGGTACGCAAGCAGCTACAACAAGAGGTTTTGGATTAAGTGAATTTAAAACTGTTGGAGAATTAATCACAAAAACCCTAAAAGGATTATCTGAAAATCCTTCTGATAATAGCAAAATAGAAGAAGAAGTAAAAAATGAAGTTATTTCTTTAACTTCGTCATTTCCGATATATAAGAACCTTTAGTAAATGATTTGCTCGATATGTAAAAAAGGGGAGACCTCTGTAGTCGACTCTAGACCAACAGAAGATGGAACAGCTATAAGAAGACGAAGACTTTGTGTTTGCGGAGCTCGTTTTACGACTTTTGAAAGAGTTCAATTTAGAGAATTGATGGTAGTTAAAAAAAATGGAAGAAAATCCACGTTTGATAGAGATAAACTATCTAAATCAATTTATATTGCTTTAAAGAAAAGACCTATAGACACTGAAACAATAGAAAAATTTATAAGCCAAATTTCAAGATCATTAGAGGAACTTGGTCAAAGCGAAATATCTACAAATACAATTGGAACTATGGTTATGGAGGGTTTAAAAGATTTAGATCCAGTTGGATATGTGAGATTTGCATCTGTATATAGAAATTTTAGAGAAGAAAAAGACTTCGTTCAATTCGTGGACAAGCTAGATGTCTACAAAAAAAGATAAATTTACATTAAAAGATAAATTTTACATGGAGATAGCCTTGGACTTGGCTAGATCTCGTCATGGACATACTGGATCTAATCCTTCTGTAGGTTGTGTTATAGTTAAAAATGATAAAATTATTTCAATAGGACAAACTTCTTTTAATGGAAGACCACATGCAGAATTTAATGCAATTAAAAATTGTTATGAAAATTTAAAGGGTTCAAAAATGTATGTTACTTTAGAACCTTGTTGTCATCATGGATTAACACCACCATGTACTGACTCAATAATTAAATCAAAAATTTCAGAGGTTATATATTCTGTTACAGATATAGATAAAAGGGTAAGAAATAAAAGTAATAAAATTTTAAATTCAAAAAAAATAATTGTTAAAAAAGGGTTGTTAAAAAATAAAATTGAAAATTTTTATTACCCTTATTTTTTTAATAGAACGAAAAAATTACCTTTCGTTACTGGGAAAATAGCTATTTCAAAAAATAATATAATTTATAGTAAAATAAAAAAAAAAATCACAAACTCTTTTTCTGATAAATTTACTCATCTTTTAAGATACCAAAATGATTGTATAATGATTACACATAAAACTCTTAACAAAGATAATCCAAAATTAAATTGTCGTTTAAAAGGTATGGAAAAATTTTCTCCTAAAAGAATTATTTTAGATAATAAATTAAATTCTAAAACTAACAGCTATATAATTGAATCTTCAAATAATAAAAATACTTTAATATTTTATAATAAAGCTGATAAATCAAAAATTTTCAAATTTAAAAGAAAAGGCATCATTCTCATTAAATCTAGAATTAATAGAAATAACAGATTTGATATTAAGGTAATTTTAAAAAAACTATATAATTTTGGTTGCAGAAATTTACTAATAGAGGGAGGCAATGATTTAACTATTTCCTTGCTCAAAAATAGAATTTTTAATAAATTTTATTTATTTAAAAGCCCTAAAAAGCTTTCTAAAAGCGTAGAATATACAAAATTTAGCGGTCTAAACACATTAAATCAAAAATATAAAAAAAGGTTTAATTTAAATCTGAATTTGCGAAAAGACAGAATAACACTATATAGATAGAAATTATGTTTAACGGAATAATTTATAATCAAGGTGTTATTACTAAAATTATTAAAAGATCCAAGGGTCTTAATATTTTTGTTAAAAGCAATCTTAAAGTTTCCAAAAAAAATATTGGTTTGTCAGTTGCTTGTGATGGTGTCTGTTTAACTTTAATCTCATATAAATCAAAAATTATGGAATTTTACCTGTCTAAGGAAACAATAATTCGTTCAAAATTTAAATTTTTAATTATAAAAGATAAAATAAATTTGGAATTACCTTTAAAATATGGGTCAAAAATTTCAGGACATATTTGTCAAGGGCATGTTGATACAGTTGGTAAAGTATTAAGTATTAAACAAATAGATAAATCTTTTATCTTTGACTTTGAATTACCTAAAAAAGAGAGAAAACACTTGATAGAAAAAGCATCAATTTGTGTAAATGGTATTTCTCTTACTATTTCAAAAGTAACAAAAAAAGGTTTTCAAATTTGGATTATACCTCATACATATAAGGAAACAAACTTATCAACTTTAAAAAAATTTAGTTTAGTAAACATAGAGATAGATATCTTGTCTAAATACGTAAGGAATTATTTTAATGAAAAAAAATAATTTTGCCTCAATAGAGTCAGTAATAAGTATAGCAAAAAAAGGAGGTATGTTTATTTTGGTGGATGATGAAAAAAGAGAAAACGAGGGAGATTTAGTTTTTTCTACATCAGATACAAATGCAAAAAATATTAACTTTATGGCAAAATATGGAAGAGGTTTAATTTGCTTAGCACTTGATACTATTCAGGCAAAAAGATTAAATTTATCCTTAATGTCACCAGTAAATCAATCAAGAAACAAAACAGCTTTCACAATTTCTATTGAAGCGAAAAAAGGAATAACAACTGGTATATCCGCTAAAGATAGAGCCAGAACAATTAAAATTGCTTCAAAAAAAAATGTAAATAAAAATGAAATTGTTTCTCCTGGCCATGTGTTTCCAATTATAGCCAAAGATGGCGGTGTTCTTGTTAGAGCAGGACATACGGAAGCATCTGTCGACATATCTAGATTGGCAAAAAAAAATAACTCAGCTGTTATTTGTGAAATTATGAATGAAGACGGGACAATGGCTAAAGGTCAAGATTTATTTAATTTTGCAAAAAAACATAAATTAAAAATTGGAAAAATAGAAGATCTGATTGCATATAGATTAAAAAAAGAAAAACTTATTAAACTAAAAAAGCAAAGTAAGATTGATGTAAAAAATCAAAAATATAATATTAGAATTTATGAAAATCTTCTAGATGGTTCTGAGCATTTTGCTTTAATTAAAGGTAAAATAAAAAAAGGTATTACTCCAAGAGTAAGAGTAATTTCGTCTAACGTTGTGCAAAATTATCTTATAAATCAATCTTTACCAAATTCATTTAATAAGACATTAAATTATTTTAAAAAATATCAAAATTGTGTTTTAGTATTTATTAAAGACTCAAATTTAAAATCAGTAACCCAAACACTAAAAGATTATAAAAACAAAGATTTTTATAAAAAAGGAAATGACAAGTTAATCAGAAATTATGGTATAGGAGCGCAAATTATTAAAGACTTAAAAATTAAAAATATGATATTAATCACAAAATCACCAAAAAAAGTTATTGGTCTTGATGGTTATGGTATAAAAATTACAAAACAGGAATTAATTTGATGAAAAAGAAGTATTTAATTGTTACAGCAAATTATTATAAAGATATTACTGATGGCTTAATAAAAAGTGCTTTAAAAATAATTCCAAAAAAAAATACAATAAAAATTATTAATGTACCTGGTGTTTTTGAAATTCCAGTTACAATCTCAAAAAATATAAAAAAATATGATGGTTTTTTAGCTTTAGGATGTGTAATTAAAGGTCAGACACCACATTTCGACTTTATTTCTCAAGCAGCAACAGATGCCATAATGAAATTGTCTGTAGATAGTAAAAAACCTATTGGAAATGGAATAATTACTTGCCTTAATAAGGCTCAAGCAATTACTAGAAGAAAAAAGGGTGCTGAAGCTGCAGAAGCTGTTTTTTCAGTTTTGTCTCAAAAATGAGAACTAATTATAATCCAAAAAATAATCCTAGAGTTATAATTATTCAGAAATTATATGGAAAATTTTATAACGAAGATGATGATTTAGATTTTCCAAAACATAGATTCAAAAAATTTATTAAAGATATTGTTCTAGGAACAATAGAAAGAAATGATCTTATTTTAGATGAACTAAATAATAAATTAGGAGAAGAATTTGTATTTGAAAAATTAGATAAAGTTTTTCAAACGATTTTAAAAGCAGCAACTTATGAATTTATGTATAAACCAAATTTATCTATAAATATAATCATCAAAGAGTATTTAAATTCTTCAAATTTTTTCCTTGAATACTCTCAAACCAAATATCTTAATGCGTTATTAGATAATGTTGGAAAAAAATTAAGATCTAACAATGCATGAATTTGATCTAATTAAAAATTATTTTTCAAAAATATCTAAAAAAAATAAATCTGCCCTCAATCTAAATGACGATGTATTTTTTGATAAAAAAAAGGGTATTATTATATCTGTAGATACGTACAATATTAATACACATTTTTTTAATTTTAAATATCCTGATCTAGTAATTAAAAAAATATTAAGATCATCTATTTCTGATTTGATTTGTAAAGGTGTAAAACCAAAGTTTTACTTCATTTCTGCATCAGGTAATAAAAAAACATTTTCAAAAAATAATTTATATAAAATCTCCAAATCACTTAAATCTGAACAAAATAAATTTAATATAGTTTTATGTGGTGGTGACACTACCTTTTCTAATAAACTAAGTTTTACAATTACATCATTGGGATATTCGAATAAAATAATTTATCGTAATAAAGCTAAATTGAATGATGATATTTATGTTACTGGAAATTTGGGTGATAGTTATTTAGGTCTCAAACTTTTAAGTAATAAAATGAATATTAAAAAAAAAGATAAATTATTCTTTATAAATAAATATTATAAACCAGAGTTACCTTTAAATTTGACTAAACATTTATTAAAATTTGCTAATAGCTCGATTGATATTTCTGATGGGTTAATTGGTGATTTGTCAAAAATGATTAATAGACAAAAATTATCGTTTCATTTATTTGAAAACAAAATACCTGTTTCAAAAAACTTGAGTGATTTAATCAAAAATCAAAGATTAAATAAAATTAATTTAATTTCTAATGGAGATGATTATCAAATTTTATTCACAGCTAATGTTAATAAAGCCAGAATCATTAAAAAAACATCTAAAGCAACAGGAATTAAAATAACTAAAATTGGTAAAATTGTAACTGGTAATGATAGATCATTGATATTTGATGAAAAAGGCAAGCAAATACAGGCTAAATCAAAAGGTTATATTCATCAGTTTTAGAAGTTAATCGTTGTCTTTTTTATCTTTTTTTGTATTGTGCGGGCTTAAAATTTAACAACCAACAACTTAAGGTTAATATGAGCGGAACAATCGAAACAATATTATTATACACAATTGGAGCTGGTTTATTATCCATCGTTTATGGATTTCTAACTGGAAAAAATATTCTTAATTCAAGCGCAGGTAATGCAAAAATGCAAGATATAGCATCAGCTATTCAAATTGGTGCAAAAGCTTATTTAGCTAGACAATACAAAACTATTGCTATTGTTGGGGCTGTAGTTTTGGTAATTGTAAGCATTGCGTTTAGTCCATTAGTTGGTCTTGGTTATTTAATTGGAGCTGCCTTATCTGGTATTGCAGGCTATGTTGGAATGTTAGTTTCTGTAGAAGCAAACGTAAGAACAGCCGAAGCATCAAGAAAGGGACTATCAGAGGGACTTTCTGTTGCATTTAAATCAGGTGCTGTAACTGGAATGTTGGTTGCCGGTTTAGCATTGTTATCAATAGCTGTTTATTATTTTATACTTTTAAAAGCTGGTATAAATGAAAGGGAAATTGTTAACGCATTAGTAGCTTTGGGTTTTGGAGCTTCTTTAATATCTATTTTTGCAAGATTAGGAGGTGGAATTTTTACAAAAGGTGCTGATGTTGGTGCTGATTTAGTTGGAAAAGTAGAGGCTGGAATTCCCGAGGATGATCCAAGAAATCCTGCAGTAATTGCTGATAATGTTGGTGATAATGTGGGAGATTGTGCTGGTATGGCTGCTGACTTGTTTGAAACTTATGCGGTTACAATTGTTGCGACAATGGTTTTATCCTCAATTTTCTTTGTTGGAGATTTAAAAATGATGATTTACCCATTAACAATTGGTGCAGCTTGTCTATTAACTTCTATAGTTGGAACATTTTTTGTTAAACTTGGAAAGAATAAAAATGTAATGAATGCTTTATACAAAGGATTTATTGTTTCAGCAGTAGCCTCTTTAATAATTTTATGGCCTGTTACAGATCATGTAATTGGTTTCACAAATGAATACACAGTAAATGATATAACTTTTAACGGAATGGATTTATATTATTGTGGTGTTATTGGACTCGTAATTACTGGATTATTAATTTGGATAACAGAATACTATACTGGTACAAGTTATAGACCAGTTAAATCTGTTGCATTATCATCTACAACAGGACATGGTACTAATGTTATTCAAGGATTAGCTGTCTCTATGGAAGCAACAGCTATTCCTGCATTAATAATTGTTGCTGGTATTCTTGTTACTAATTCAATTGCTGGACTTTTTGGTATAGCTATTGCAGTAACTACAATGCTTGCTTTAGCTGGCATGGTTGTGGCTTTAGATGCTTATGGTCCTGTTACTGATAATGCTGGTGGTATTGCTGAGATGTCTAATCTCGATAAAAAAGTTAGAAAAACAACAGATGCCTTGGATGCTGTTGGTAACACAACAAAAGCTGTGACCAAGGGATATGCAATTGGTTCAGCTGGTTTAGGAGCATTAGTTTTGTTTGCTGCTTACACAGAAGATATCAAACATTTTTCAAAAGAAACTGGTTCAGCACTTGAAGGAATTGTTGTTACTTTTGATTTATCAAATCCATATGTAGTTGTTGGCCTTTTAATTGGTGGAATGCTTCCTTATTTATTTGGTTCTATGGGTATGCAAGCTGTTGGAAGAGCAGGTGGTGCAGTTGTTGTTGAAGTTAGAAGACAGTTTAAAAAGTTTCCAGGTATAATGAAAAGAAAGCAAAAACCAGATTATGCTAAGTTGGTAGATTTATTGACTGTTGCAGCAATTAAAGAGATGATAATACCATCATTACTTCCAGTTTTATCACCGGTAGTTCTTTATTTTATTATCTTATCAATAGGTGGACAGGTAGCTGCTCTTGCGGCAGTTGGAGCTATGCTGCTAGGAGTAATAATTACAGGTTTATTTGTAGCTGTTTCAATGACAGCAGGTGGTGGTGCTTGGGACAATGCAAAAAAATATATAGAAGATGGCAATCATGGAGGAAAAGGGTCAGAAGCTCATAAAGCAGCAGTTACAGGAGATACTGTTGGTGATCCTTATAAAGATACTGCTGGTCCAGCAGTAAATCCAATGATTAAGATTACTAATATTGTTGCTTTACTATTGTTAGCAGTAATTGCTGGTTAATTAGATTTTGCTCTTTTTACTCCCCTAGGATCATCTATTTTTTGTCTTAGGGTGTAAAAAAAATTGTTAATAAATGATTTTCGCGAATAATCAGATTTTGTTTCATTTTTGTCAAATTTAATTTTTTGCATATCATCTTTGTTATAAAAATTTTTTGCAATCAGTATTCCTTTTTTATTTATATCAAGTATTAAAACATTATTTTTTATTAAAACTTTCTTTCCTAATTTTGTTAATTTTGATGAACTTGTTTTTCTTTCAATATAAATATAAACATCGTTATCAAATGAACTTTTAGTCGAGGGAGGGCCAATTGTTTTGATTACATCATTAATATTTGATTTATTAATTTTTAGCTTTTCTTGTTTTTTTTCAAGATTATGTACACCGTGATGTTGTATCACTTTATTTAATGAGCAGTTTGTTATAAATATACAAATTATTAATAAATATATTATTTTCATGAAGACAAATTATATCAATATCTATAATTATTTTATAAAATTATCTACAAATAAAGACCTGTATAAAGATTTTGATCGAGAGGATATTTTTTCTGATAGATTAACTTTTTTTCTGCTTCATTTTGCTTTCTTTTTAAAAAATTATAAAAGTCATGAAAACTCATCCATTTTGCAAGAAATTTATGATTTTAATTTTAGACAATTAGAGCTGAGTATTAGAGAAATAGGATATGGCGATCAATCTATTAATAAAAAAATGAAAGATTATATTAATCTTTTTCACTCTATGGTTTCAGAGATACATTTTTGGGAAAATTTATCAAATCAAGAAAAATTAAATAAATTTTCGATTTTTTTAAATCATTTGAATAATATTCAATTTTTTCTTGATTATTTTGAGAATTTTAACCAAATTCTATCAAAAAAAACTTTGAATTCTTTTATAAAAAGTGTAAGTAACCCATAATTATGGCAGTACCAAAAAGAAAACAAACACCTTCCAGAACTGGAATGAGAAGAGCAAAAACTATGAAATTTTCAACAAAAAATATTGTTGAAGATAAAAATTCAGGTGAATATAGACTTTCACATCACCTTGATCTTAAAACTGGTATGTATAAAGGAAGACAAGTTTTAGATCCAAAAGAATAATATATAATTATTTATTATAATGTCAGATTTGATAAAAATTGCAGTTGATGCAATGGGTGGAGATGGTTCGCCAAAAAAAATAATTGATGGAATTATCTTCAATCATAGATCTAATAAAAAGAATTTTTTTAAAATTTTTGGAGATAAAAATAAAATAAATCCAATAATTAATGGAAAAATTCCTAAAGAATTTTTTGATATAGTTCACACAGAAAACAAAATAGAAAGCACCGACAGTCCTTTAGAAGGTGCTAAAAGAGGCAAGAATACCAGTATGTGGCTTGCGATCCAAAGTGTTAAAGATAAAGAAACTGATATAGTAATATCTGCTGGGAATACTGGGGCTTTGTTAGTTGTATCAAAATTAAATCTAAAAATGATTGAAAATATTGATAAACCTGCTCTGTCTGCATTATGGCCAAATAAAAAAGGAATGAGTGTTGTATTAGATTTAGGTGCTAACATAGAGTGCAGTTCTAAAAATTTATTAGATTTTTCAATAATGGGTGCTTCATTATACACTTCACTTTATCCCAATGATAAACCAATCGTTGCATTGTTAAATATTGGTTCAGAGGAATTGAAGGGCAACGAGACAATTAAAGAAACCTATCAATTATTAAATGAAAAAAAATCAGATAATTATAATTTTGCTGGTTACATTGAAGGAAACCATCTTATGGATGGACAAGTAAATGTAATTGTGTCTGATGGATTTACTGGAAACGTTGCATTGAAAACAGCGGAAGGGACAGCAAATTTTATCACTAGTGAATTAAAAAGTGCAATGACTGGATCTCTTTTAGGAAAAATTTCATCTTTACTAAATATATCAAATTTTAAAAAATTTAAAAAAAGATTAGATCCAAGATTATATAATGGAGCTATTTTTTTGGGATTAGACTCTCCAGTTGTTAAAAGTCATGGCGGTACCGATTTTATTGGTTTTTCAAATTCTTTAGATGTTTGTAATAGAATTGTTAAAGGTAATTTGATACAAAAGATTAAGCAAAATATTTAAAATGAGAATAAATTTAACTAAAAGAGATTTAGTTAATACAGTTTATATGCAACTTGGATTTTCAAAACAAATCTCTGAGAGCCTTATTGAAGAATTATTATTTACGATAGTGAATAATATTAAAATTGAAAAAAAATTAAAATTATCTAAATTCGGTACTTTTGTAATCAGACAAAAAAAATCTAGGATTGGAAGAAATCCAAAAACAAAAGTTGCTACTGTAATAACAAGTAGAAACGTAGTGTTATTCAAACCTTCAAAAGAATTTAAAGAATTTGTAAATTTAAAGGAAAATGGATAAAAAAGATAGTGCCTACAAAACAATTGGAGAAGTAGCTAAAATTTTAAATCTTAAATCAAATGACAAAGGTGTTTTACCAACACATGTAATTAGATTTTGGGAAACAAAATTTAATCAAATTAAACCAAAGATACTAAATTCTAATAGACGTTATTATGATGAAAAAACAATTAATCTTCTTAAAAAAGTTAAATTTTTACTTAAGGATCAAGGCATGACAATAAATGGTGTAAAAAAAATACTAAATAATGAAGCTTCTTTAAAGCTTGACGAAATTGCAGATAAATCTATAAGGATTGAAAATTTAAAAGTTAAATTATTAAAAATTTCAAATAAAATAAAAAATTTAAATAATGGCAAAAAAAACACACGTTAAAATTAGAATGGTTCCTGAGGCTAAACCAGATAGTCCTTATTTCTATTATGTGAAAAAACCAGCTGGAGGTGAGAAAGCTAAAGTTAAACTTTCTGCTAAAAAATATAATCCAGATACTAGAAAACATGAAATGTTTGTGGAAAAGAAACTTCCACCCCACAGTAAGTAGTTATTTTTTCCTAAAATTTCTCTTTTCATAATTAATATAAGACCAAATCATGTTTTTCCATATACGATTAGTAATTTTAGGGTCAATCTTTAGTTTTTTGGATTTTGAATTAATTTTATGAAGAATAAAATTTATACGTTTTTTATCTACTATTTCTTTTTTAAACTCTTTAAGCTTTAAAACTTCTTTTACAAGATTTGTTCTATATTTAATCAAAGATAACAACTTATTATCTAGCTTATCTAATTTAGATCTTATTATTTCTAATTTTTTTTTGTTTTTAGGCGACATTTAATTTATTGGTTTAATTAATAATTATTATATTTATTTAATCATGTACAGTCAGAATTATTCTTTAAATTCCCAATTAAAAATATGGATGATCATTTTATTAGCGATGATCATACTTATTATATTAGTAGGTGGTCTAACTAGATTAACCGACTCTGGTCTTTCCATTACCACTTGGGAACTTTTTGTTGGTACATTGCCTCCTTTAACAAATGAAAAATGGAAAGAATATTTTGATCTCTATAAAACAATACCTGAATTTAAAGAACAAAATTTTGATATGACTTTGAATGAATTTAAAATTATTTTTTGGTGGGAATGGGCACATCGTCAATTGGGGAGATTAATTGGTCTTACTGTTCTTTTGCCAATGATCTATTTTACAATCAAAAACGGCTTTTGGATATTAAAAGAATATTCAATTATTTTTTTCTTGGTTTGTTTTCAGGGATTTATTGGCTGGTATATGGTTTCAAGTGGTTTAGTTGATAGAGTTGATGTTAGTCATTATAGATTATCACTACATTTATTTATTGCTTTTATCATTTTATCTTTAGTTTTCTGGAAGTATTTAAAACTATCAGATATAAAAATTAATCAAATTAACTTTAAATTAAACTCAATTAAATTCTTTCTTGTACTATTATTTTTACAATTAATTATTGGAGCATTTGTTTCTGGGATGGATGCAGGAAAAATATATAATACTTGGCCTTTAATGGGCTCATCATACTTTCCTGATGACAGTATGATCAGTGATTTTTTTAATCTTACAGTATTTGCCGATCAATCACTTGTTCAGTTTATTCATAGAAATTTAGCTTATTTAATTGTCATATTATATTTTTATATGCTTTATTCTGTTTTAAAAAATAGAAATGTGAATTTAAGAGTTCCAATTTTTGTTATTGGAATTAGTTTACTTTTTCAGATTTTTCTAGGAGTTCTTACTATTTTATCTGGAGTAAAAATGCTCTACGCATCTCTGCACCAGATAAATTCTATTTTAATAATACTTTCAACTTTGTATTTTCTTTATATTGTAAAATATAAAGGACCCAATTATTAGTTTCTATTTTTAGACATTAAAACCTCAAATTAGCTAACAGCTTTTAAATTACCTTTTGAAGATTTATTTAATGCTTGATCTAGATCCTCAATAATATCATCAATATGTTCAATACCGATACAAAGTCTTACATAACTTTGGGTAACACCTGATGCAGCTAGCTCTTTTTCATTTAATTGACTATGAGTTGTACTTGCTGGGTGAATTGCTAAACTTCTAGCATCACCAATATTAGCAACGTGATAGAACATCTTTAGAGACTCGATAAATTTTTTGCCAGCCTCAATTCCACCTTTAAGCTCAATACCAATCATTGGTCCATTTCCACCTCTAAGGTATTTTTTTGCTCTATCAGCAATGGGTTTATCGTGTTCTGTAGAATAAATAACTTTTGTAACTTCTTTGTGTTTTTTAAGAAAATCAACTACATACTCAGCGTTAGCGCAATGTTGTCTCATCCTTAAAGCAACTGTTTCAAGTCCTTGAATTATTGCAAAAGCATTATCTGGAGCCAGAGCTGATCCTAAGTCTCTCAATAAACAAACTCTTGCTCTAACAGCAAAGGGGACATTAGCACCAGTTAATTCAGGTACAGCTTTTCCCCAAATAACACCTCCATAACTTGCATCTGGTTCATTAAATAATGGTTGTCTCCTAGGATCTGCAGTCCAATCAAAATTACCACTATCAACGATACTTCCAGCTACAGCTGTTCCATGACCACCTATATATTTTGTGAGTGAATGTATAACTACAGCAGCTCCATGCTCTATTGGTTTACAAATTACGGGTGCTGCAGTGTTATCCATTATTAATGGTATGTTATATTTTCTTCCAATGTCAGAAACTTCCTTTATTGGAAAGACTCTTAAATATGGATTCGGTAAAGTTTCACCATAAAAAGCTCTAGTTTTGTCATCTATTAACTTCTCAAAATTTTCAGGAATACTTGGGTCCGCATATCTTATTTCAATACCAAGCTTACTAAGTGTATGTGTAAATAAAGATACTGTTCCACCATAAAGGTCAGTTGAACTAACTATATTATCTCCTGCCTGAGCAACGTTCAATACAGCAAAAGTTGATGCGGTTTGTCCTGATGAAACAGTTAAACATGCAAGTCCTCCTTCAAGTGCAGCAACTCTTTTTTCCAAAACGTCATTTGTTGGGTTCATAATTCGTGTGTAAATATTCCCAAACTCTTTAAGAGCGAAAAGGTTAGCTGCGTGCTCTGTATTGTTAAATTGGTATGATGTTGTCCTATAAATTGGAACAGCTACTGCATTCGTAGCTGGATCACTCCTATAGTCACCACCATGTATAGCTATAGTTTCAGGGTTGTTTCTTTTTTTAGTCATATTACTCCTTTTTTAGTGCTTCAACATTTTGTTAGGCGCACAATACAGTTCAAATGCCTACCGATTATATAAATTTTAGAAAATTTCCTTTTTAGCAGTTATTAGCCCGCAATAGGATCAAATCGGCTCCTAATTTTTAGCATATAAGCTATATATTTCAAGCTAAATATAAAATTGACTTTGTAATTATTAATAGTATTAATCCTCGCACAATGACAAAATTCACTAAAAAGGACCAATTAGATTCATCTTGGTATGAAATTGACGCTAAAAATGCTGTAGTAGGTAGACTAGCGACTGTTGTGTCAAATATTATAAGAGGCAAAAATAAAACTACATATACTCCACATATGGATGATGGTGATTTTGTAGTTGTTAAAAATATTGAACAAGCAAAATTTACTGGAAAAAAATTTCAAGATAAAAAATATTACAGACACACTGGTCACCCTGGAGGAATTAAAGTTACTACACCTGAAAAACTCCATGAAAAAAAACCTGGAGAAACTTTAAAAATGGCAGTTAAAAGAATGTTGCCTGGCGGAGTTTTAGGAAGAAAGCAACTATCAAAATTAAAAATTTATTCAGGAAATGATCACCCACACAGTGCTCAAAATCCTAAAGTTATAGAGTTAGATAAACTTAATAGTAAAAATATAGCTAGAAACTAATATGGAAAACACTCAAACAGATTCGAAATCTCCTAAGTTAAAGTTAGACTTTAAGGATAGTAAATACGCAACTGGAAGAAGAAAAACTTCAATTGCAAAAGTTTGGTTAAAAAAAGGATCTGGTAAAATTTATGTTAATGGTAAATTATTTAGTGATTATTTTGCTGACGAAACTCATAAAATGCAAATTACGAGACCTTTTGAAATTATAAATCAAGCTACAGACTACGATGTTAGATGCAGTGTAAAAGGTGGAGGGCCTACAGGTCAAGCAGGTGCTATGGTGCATGGTATTTCAAAAGCTTTAGTATTATTTGATGAAAATTTAAAAGCCACCTTAAAAACAGAGAAACTGACTACCAGAGACTCTAGGGCGGTTGAAAGAAAAAAACCTGGTAGAAGGAAGGCTAGAAGAAGCTTCCAATTCTCTAAAAGATAATTTTTTTTTAATTTTTAACTGTTATAATAAAAAATGCCTAAGCTTAATGCATTAGTCGCTGGATCAACGGGATATATTGGTGTTCAATTAATTAAATTATTAGTTAAACACAAGTATATTAATATTAAACATCTTTGTGGTAATTCTTCAGTAGGTAAAAATATTTCACTATATGAAAAATCACTATCTAAACATAAATTACCAAAAATTGTTAAATTTAATAAGAAACTATTAAAAAATATTCATATTATTTTTACAGCACTCCCAAATGGAGAAGCACATGATATATCAAAAAATTTAACTAATAATCAAACACTAATTGATCTCGCTGCTGATTTTAGATTAGAAAAAGCTTCTGATTATTTAAAGTGGTATAAACAAAAACATCGAGCAACTAATTTAATTAAAAAAAGTATTTATTTACTGCCTGAGATAAATAGAGAAGAGATTAAAAATTATAATATTATTTCATGCCCAGGATGTTATCCGACATCAATATTGCTACCCCTATTTCCTTTATTTAAGAAAAATTTAATTAAATTTAATAATATTATAATTGACTCAAAATCTGGTTATTCTGGTGCTGGGAGAGGAGTTCACAAAAAATATAAAAATAAAAACCTATATGAGTCTTTGAGTGCATACGGAGTTGGTTTTCATCGTCACAATTCTGAAATAGATCAAATGTTAAGAAAATTTACTAAGAAAAAATTTCAATTTAGTTTTACTCCTCATTTATCACCAATGTTCAGAGGTATCCTGAGTACAATATATGTCGACTTAGAAAATAATATTTCACAAACAAAAGTGCTAAAAACATTAAATAGTTTTTATAAAAAAGAGAGTTTTATAAAAATATTAAAGTCTGACACATTGTTGAGCACCAATGATGTAATAAATACTAATAATTGTTATATCTCTGTGTGCAAATCTAAATATAGTAATAAAATAATCATTTTATCTGCTATTGATAATTTAATTAAGGGTGGAGCAGGTCAGGCTGTACAAAATTTAAATAATAAATTTAATCTTCCTGAAAAGACAGGATTATTATAAAAAAATTTATGATAATTAATCAAAAAAAAGTAAATATCCGGGTATAAGTAAATGAGTAAATTAATAAATATTGCAGTAGTAGGACTTGGTCAAGTTGGTAATTATTTACTAAATGAACTAAATACAAAAAAGAAGGATATTGAACTTAAAACAGGTAAGAAAATTAAGGTAGTAGCTGTTTCTGCTCGAAATCTTAATAAAAAAAGAAAATTTAAAGTTAATAAAAAAATATTTTACAAAAATCCTTTAAAAATTTTTAAGAATAATAAAATTGATATATTATTTGAAGCAATAGGTTTGTCAGATGGTGTCTCTAAAAAAGTTGTAGAAACTGCTTTAAAAAATAAAATCCATGTTATTACACCTAATAAAGCTTTAATCTCAAAACATGGCAATGAGTTAGCAAAACTTGCAGAAAAAAATAAAGTTAATTTAGAATTTGAAGCATCAGTTGCTGGTGGTATCCCAATATTAAGATCTATTAAGGAAGGATTAGCGACTAATAAATTATCGAAAGTTTATGGAATTTTGAACGGTACTTCAAATTACATTTTATCAGAAATGGAAAATTCAAATGAAACTTTTTCAGATGTTTTAAAAAAAGCACAGATGCTTGGTTATGCTGAACCTGGTAATCCCAAATTAGATCTAAATGGTTTTGATGCATTTGCTAAAGTTAGAATTTTATCTGCTTTAGCCTTTAGTAGTAAAATTTCAAAACATAAATGTCTAATGGAAGGAATAGAAAAAATTGAATTAAAAGATATTAAAATTTCAAACCAATTAGATTTAAGAATAAAGCTTCTTGGCATATCTGAGTTAAAAAATAATCAACTTTTTGAAACTGTTCACCCGTGTTTAGTTAGTAAAAAATCTTATATTGGTAATGTTAATGGTGTGATGAATGCAGTTATTCTTCAGGGAAAACCTGTTGGTGAAAGTGTACTACAAGGAGAGGGGGCTGGACCTGGACCTACGTCTTCATCATTACTTTCTGATTTATTATCTATTTTACGTGGAAATATAAAAAAACCTTTTGGTGTTAGTGTTTCGAAGCTTAAATCTTTAAAACCTTATAATGTAAAAAATTATGTAAATTCTTTATATTTAAGGTTCGAGGTAAAAGATAAACCTGGCGTATTATCTGAAATAACTAATCGTTTAGCTAAATTCAAAATTTCAGTTAAGAGGCTAATACAGACACCTGATAAGAAAAACAATAAGGCAACAATTGTTATTATTACTCACAAAACAACTGAAAATAATATTCATAATTGCTTGTCTATTTTTAAAAAAAATAAAAATATTTTAAAAACACCAACGTTAATAAGATTGCTTGGTTAATGGAAATTTATTTAAAACTTTTTGAAGTTTTATTTCCAGTCTTCCTAATAGTTGGACTTGGATATCATTTGGGTAAAAAAAATCCAGATTTTGATACATCATTTATAACAACATATGCTGGTAATTTTGGAACACCAGCTCTTGTTATTTTTGCTATAACAGCAGGTGGTGTTACTTTTGACGTATTTAAGGAGTATTTTGGTTATTCAATTATTTTATTAAGTCTGTTTGGTGTTGTTGGGATAATATTTCTAATACTCATGAAAAAAGACTATATTCGAGAATTACCTACTTTTATTTTACCAAATACTGGAAATATGGGTATACCTATATGCTTATTTGCTTATGGTGAATTAGGTATGGGTATAGCTGCAGCAATATCCTCTTTAATTGTTTTACTGCATTTTACACTTAATATATTTTTAGCAAAACGTGCTTTTGATTTTAAAACTATATTAAAAAGTCCATCATTTTATGCAATTTTAATAACTGTGCTCTTTTTATATTTTGAAATACCATTTCCTCAATTTGTATTAAATACTGTAATGCTTTTAGCTTACGGTATGATTGTAATGATCTTAATGTCTCTTGGTGTAGCTCTTACGCAAATGAAAGTATTTTCTTTTAAAGATGCATTAATAACATCCTTTGGAAGAGTAATAATTGGACCTATTATTGGATTTGCTGTGATTAAATTTTTTAATTTATCTGGAATACCAGCGGGTGTTTTATTGATACAATCTTGCATGCCTAGTGCAATCTTATGTTATTTGATTGCTCATATGTACTCTCCCAAAGAAATTGTGGATAATATTTCTAGTACAATTGTAGTGTCTACAATCATGTCATTATTTACTATCCCAATTACATTATTCTTTGCTTTAAAATACTTCTATTAAGAGATACCTTTCTTTTATGAAGGCTATAATTTTGAATGCATCTGCTTGGATGATTGTTCCAGTAATGGATGCATTTGCAAAGTATTTAAGTTCTTCAATGGATGTTCTTCAAATTACATGGGCTAGGTATTTTTTTACTGTAGTTTTTACTTTGTCGTTAATGATTATCTTTTATCGGAAATCATTAGTATGGACAAAAAAACCAACACTACAATTAATTAGAGGGTTAATTTTTGTTTTCTCAACTTATTTATTCTTTTATGCAATATCTGAAATATCTCTTCCTAAAGCGCTAACATTAGCTTTTGTCGCTCCAATTTGTGTCACAGCTTTATCTCCATTATTTTTAAATGAGAAAGTAGGGGTGAAAAGGTGGACAGCTGTATTGTTAGGATTTATTGGAACAATGATAGTAATAAGACCGGGTTTTATCGAGCTTAATTTTGCTACAATGGCCGCTTTAGGTTGTGGTATTTGTTATGGTTTTTATCTTATAATTACTAGGAAATTGAGTAGCTCAGATAATCCACTTTTAACACTTTTGTTATCAGGTTTGATAGGAACTATAATATTAACCTTATTTGTACCCTCAGTTTGGATTAGTCCTACTTCAAACCAATGGATTTTAATGGCTTTAATCGGCTTTATAGCCTCTGTAGCACATCTTTTTCTCATATTGTCACTCAAATACGCTGATGCATCTAAATTAGCTCCTTTGGGCTATACAGAGATAATTACAAATATACTTATTAGTTACTATTTCTTTCATGAATTACCTGATAATTGGACTTATTTAGGTTTATTTATTATCGTTCTTAGTGGTCTATATATTTCTAGAAGAGAGTATTTGCTAACTCATTCTACTTAATAGTAAACAAATAGTAACTAATATATAAAGTAATACTTTAATATATATTACTAAACTATTGTAATTATTATATTATTTTATTTTATATAAATTGATAAATTAGTATAATGTCTGTTACTTATTTAGAAAATAAGCAGCTAATAACTATTATTTTAAATATATAAAGGCAAAATTGGGAAAAATTTTTTATAAAATTAACAATAGTATTTAAAAGCGTTTAATATCAATGGTTTTTTAAGGTTTATAAGTGAACAAATTCATAATTTATATTTGGATAATTGAGTAGGGGACTAAAAATTCATAGAATTCCTTTGAAATTTAAGTCTTAAATGAGCCTTGATATCATTAAAAAGTAGAGCAATGCAATTATAGAATATATGTTTTAAACAGCCATAGAGGGGCTTTATTTTGGTTTATTACGATATATAGTACAACTGAAGGGTGCAAACCACTATTTCCTATTAAATAGGCTTAAATATCTAAAAATTGTTAATTTTACTGGTGTTTTTGACAATAAAATAGCACTAAAATGCCTCTAAATATCAACTTTTTCAGATCTCAATAAACGTAGCTTTGTTTTAATTCCACCTCTACCAGAGTATCCACCTAGGCCTCCATCAGATCGAATTACTCTATGACATGGTATTTTGGGTGCAAATGGGTTTTTTCCACAAGCGTTAGCTACAGCACGGGATGATTTAGGGCTTTTTATAGCAATAGCTACGTCTTTATATGTTTTTACAGTACCTTTTGGTATAGTTTTAAGGTATTTCCAGACTTTTAATTGGAATTTAGTACCTTTCATTAATAAAAATTTAAAATAATAAAGCAAACTATAAAAAAAATAGCTAAAATAGAGAGATAGATCGTTTCTAAGGTTTTTCCTGTTTTTTTATACTGAATAAAGCTCAATATAACGAAACCAATCGAAGTGATTAGAAAGTATATTGGTTCAATTACTCCATCTATGCCCATTTTCAAATTATATTTCATCCTTGTTGAGCTCGCAATATCATTAATTGTCCTTAAAGATGATAAATTTTTTTATTTGACATTAAAAAACACTTGATATATTACTAATGATAATTAATTGTTATCAATACTAATTATATGAATGAGTTGACTACAGATCTAAAATCGCTTCATGAAGCAAC
Organism: uncultured Pelagibacteraceae bacterium; assembly: GCA_902629935.1. Classification (GTDB taxonomy): domain Bacteria; phylum Pseudomonadota; class Alphaproteobacteria; order Pelagibacterales; family Pelagibacteraceae; genus Pelagibacter. The sequence goes on from CACOSU010000005.1 coordinate 65,019, forward strand.
ATTAAATAATCTTAAAAGCTCTAAAGCAAATAATACTTTAAGAGCTTACAAATCAGACTTTAAAGACTTCGGTGCATTTTGTGCTAAGCATGGGTTGAGTTCATTACCAACAGAACCAAAAACAGTTTCATTATACCTAACCTATCTTTCAAAAAACTCGAAAATAAGCACATTAAGACGAAGATTGGTATCAATAAGCATGGTACACAAACTAAAAGGGCTTTATTTAGATACTAAACATCCAATTATTATTGAAAATTTAATGGGTATAAGAAGGGTAAAAGGAAGTATTCAAAAAGGTAAAAAACCCATATTAATCAATCATTTAAAATCTATAATTAATGTTATAGATGAGCAAAAAATTGAAGATATTAAAAAATTTAGAGATAAATCAATTATCTTAATTGGCTTTGGAGGAGGATTTAGACGAACAGAGCTTATTTCAATTGATCATGAGGATTTAGAATTTGTACCTGAGGGACTTAAAATCATGATTAAAAGCTCAAAAACCGACCAATTTGGTGAAGGGATGGTTAAAGGACTACCCTACTTCAATAATAAAACTTATTGCCCAATTGTTAATCTTAAAAAATATTTAGATATTGCTAAAATTAAATCTGGACCAATTTTTAGAAGATTTTCAAAAGGTTCATCATTAACAGGTAAAAGATTAACTGACCAATCTGTAGTTTTATTAATGAAAGAATATTTGCAATTAGCAGGTATCGAAAATAAAAATTTTGCTGGTCATAGTTTAAGGTCAGGTTTTGCAACAGTAGCTGCCGACTCAGGCGCAGATGAGAGAAGTATAATGGCTATGACGGGTCATAAATCGACTCAAATGGTAAGAAGATATATTAGAGAAGCAAATATATTTAAAAATAATGCATTAAATAAAATTAAAATATAAAAAAAATTATATTGATATCCAAGACTCTGGCCAAAAATCTATATTATTTGAAGGATTAATATCTCTAGGTCTAATACATATTTTATTTTCATTATTAGATAACCAAGCACCCCACCAACTAAAAGTAGATGGACCAATAATAAAATATTTACACTGTGTTAATAAATAAAAATCATTCAGGGTTTTATCTTCTAAATTGTTTACATATAAAAATTCATTAGTTGGAAAATATCTTTCAAGATTTGTAAAATCATTGCTCCATAAAAGAAATTTTGGATTATGTACTTTAGATTTAATAAATTTGATTGATTGATAGATATAATCTACAGTTTTAGCAACAAAATCTTGAGATTTATTAATTGAATTTTGCTCGAACTTATTAGTTATTCTTTCAGAGTATCGATTTTGTCTAACACTTATAGATACAACATTATGTTTTTTAATAATATCTAAGTATTTATTATTACTCATATTTTTTTTAAATGAGAATTGATTAAAAAGATCATTTCTATAGTCTAGAAAATATTTTTCTGACTCAAAATTACCATCGATATAAATTTTATCATTAAAATTATCTAATTTAATAGGACTAAATTTTGTTAATTTATTTTTATCTTTTGATTCAAATAAAAAGGTTTTTTTTTTTTTAAAAAAATCACTTTTAATTTTAATCTTTTTTATTAGGTTTCTGTAATTATTAGAAAATATCCATTTTGAAGGTGCTATTTTAGATGATATGTTAAAATTATCGAGCATAAATGATCTGATATTATTTTTATAGTATCCACTGTATGGGTCTAAAAATAAATTGAGGTTATATTTCTTTGAAATTGCATAAGCATTTGCATACATAAACAGTTGATTACCCAATCCTTCAGAAATCTTTGCAATAATTAATTTCTTCATTAAATTATATCTTATAATAAATAAATTTAAGTTTATTAATTAAGTAATCAATAAACATTTCAAAGTTCATCTTTGGATTATTTAATGGACCATTGTAAGTATTTGAACCATTTCCTTTTAAATAATATTTTCTAAAATATCTTGGATTAAAACCATATTTAAGAGTAAATGTTTTTGTACCATTATTCAATTTAATCATACCTTTTCGAGAAGTTATTGAACTAAAATGATATACCTTAAATTTTGAAATAGTTTTAAAAACTCTAACATTTTTATTCCATAACTTCATACAAAAATCTGGATCAGAACCATCTCCAGGATTAAATTCCTCACTAAATCCATCTACACTATTCCATAAGTCTTTATGAATTAAATGAGGAGCCCAATGTGATCCTTGTAAATCACTAGTAGAATCATTTTTACAAAATTCATTGAATTTTGTTTCATTAAAATTTTCAGGGCTTGAACCACAATCAAAATTTATCAAGCCATTATTAATAGATACATTTGTACCAGTTAAATAAAATAAATTATTTGGAAATTTTTTTATTTCATTTTCTAAATGTAAATCCCAGTTTTTACAAAAAAACATATCATCATGAGCATAGAGAATGTAATTATTATCAGCTAACTTAGCAGCTTTATTTAAAGAGCTACATAAACCAATATTTTTTGAACTGTATGTAAATAATAATTCATTACTTTTAGCAAAATCGAGCGTTCCATCAGTTCCATCATTAATATGTAAGATTATTTGATGGACATAAGCTGAATTATTTTTAATTGATGATAAAAAAAATTTAAGAAAATTTAAATTATTAAATGTAGGTACAATTATAGAAATTTTCATTAATATAACGCAACGTCTTTACCAAGTGATTTATCTATAATATATTTTGTAGTCTTTAGTTCGTTAAATAATTTGAAATATTTTTTACGACCTGCTGCTCCAATTTTTGATCTCAATCTATCATTTTTTTTATAAAAATTAATTTTATTTGTTAAATCATTTATATTGTCATACATAACAATTTCGTTCTTATTAAACATATCATCTAGCTGGGTTTTTTTATCGATAAAAGTTAATAATCCATTTCCCATTAAAGATGCAATTCTATTACTAGTATAATGTTTAGTTGGTAATCCCCTACTTAAATTCAATCCCATTTTTGAATTAATTAATGCTTTATAAAAATCGTTACCCCATATTGGTTCTTTATTTTGAAAACCATAAAAATCATAATCTATATTTTCTAGTTTCTTTATAAGATTATTTAAAAAATATATTCTTGAATCATTTTTGCCTTTTTTAAGTGTTGCCCTATTAACACCATGACTCATTGCATAAAATAAGTCTTTTATAGGTCTTTTTTTTGAAACATTAAAACACTCAATATTTTTATCTACAGGTATAAATAAAAAATGAAGATTCTTTATTTTTATTTTTTGCTCTTTTAAAACACTTGGGTGAGTTGTAATAAAATTATGATCAACAATATCTGAATATTTGTTTATATTCTCAACGTTTTTTTTAGAATAATTTAAACTCTTCATAACAGGATCCTCATTCCATTGAGAAATTATTAAATTTTCATTTAAATTTTTAAATTCTTTAATAGTTTCAGGGGATATATTTTGTGTATGACCAAAAAAAATTAAATCTGGATTATAATTTTTTGATGTATTAATTAAATAATCCTGAAATTTATTTAAATTTTTTGCCTGGAAAATATTTCTATTTTGTCTAATGAAATCACGATCACTTATTTCTAGAACGTCATGACCATTTCTAATAAAACCATTTGTAAATTTTTTTCCTAATGAGATGTTATAAAGTCTATGAAAATTTTTTTGTCCAGTATTATAAATATTTATAATTCTTAATTTATTTCTTAAATAATTAAGGCTAAAATTCTGTATTAAACTATCTCTAATTCTATCAATGAATTCAGAATTATTTTTAACAAGATGTTTTATATTTTTGAAACCTTCATTTTGTAATTTTTTTCTTAATTTAATATTTATGATTAATTTTTTAATTTCTTTATATAATTCATTAGCATTCAATTTTTTAAGAATAACACAGTGGTCAGTGGTTTCTGGAAGACCACCTCTATTTGATATAATAGTTGCACATGCTCTTGAAGATGATTCAAGTGCAGTCCTTCCAAAAGGTTCTTCCCATCTTGATGGCACGACAGCTATTTCAGATTTATTTAAAAATTTTAAAACATCTTTGTGTTTGAGAAAACCTAATTCTTGATGACTTCTATGATTGATAATAGGTCTCTTTCTTTCTTCGTCCCCAATAGAATATGCTTTCCAATTTTTAAATTCATCAAGTATTTTAATTATTGCATCCTTATAAATGTCATAGCCTTTTGAAGTATTTAATTTACCAACAAATGTAATTTTTTTATCTTTTTTATTTTGTTTGCTTATTTTGTGGATACTTGGATAAACTATTTCTGTTTTGTCTGAAAGTTTTTTATCCAAATCTAAAAAAAATCTATTCTGAACCCACTTACTAACAAATATAATCTTATCTAAGTTTATAAGTAGATTTAATCTCTCACTAGATGTCTTTGATCCATTCATTGATAATGGATCATTATGAAAATATAAAATATATTTTGAATTAATTTCTTTTTTTAAATAATTGAAAATTAATGGTCGATTGTGAATTTCTATAATATCAAAATTTTCATCTTTAATTTTATAAATTATATTTTTACAATATTCTTTAGTAGTACTTGATAATTTTGATTTAAGATTGCTAATATTAATATTTATATAATTTTTTGTTAAGAAATCCCTCGAATTAGTATTACCAAATATATAATTTGTATCTTGATATTTAGAATATTTGAAAAAATCACAAACCCATATTGCTGCTGCCTGTGCTTTAGAATAAGTATAATTTTCCTTGTAAGGAAGTATTGTTGCTATTTTCATATTTAACTTATTTTAATCCTTTTATTATGTATGATCTTTTTTTTCTATCTTTTTTAAGAAAATATTCAAAAGATAAAGCTTTAGATTTTGATATAAATCTTTTTTTGTAAATAATTTTCCATTTATAACCTTTTGTAGCTTTTGCTCCTTTTGATGAATTGTGTTTTTTTAATCTTGAAATTACGTCAGTAGAGTAGCCAACATATGTTTTATTGATGTAACCGTCTACTGTTTTAAGGATATATACATAGTGGTACATTTTTTTGGCGGTCCCTAGGGGAATCGAACCCCTCTTTCGAGGATGAAAACCACGTGTCCTAACCGATAGACGAAGGGACCAAACTGCTGCTTTTTATTGTAAAATAAACAATTAATCAAGCATATCATTATAAATTTTGTTTTAGTTTTATTACTTTATTTAAACCAGAGGATTTATGTGTCACTAATGTCTCCGAAAAGAATTCATTATCTTTTATTTCAATACCTTCAACTAAATCTCCAGAAGTAATTCCTGTTGCACAAAAAATAGAATCGCCAATAACAATTTCATTTAATTCATATTTTTTTGTTAAATCATTTATTCCCATTTTTTTTGCTCTTGATACTTCTTCATGAGATTTAAATATAAATCTTCCTTGGAAATTACAGTTATAAGCATCTAGGGCAGCTGCAGCCAAAACACCTTCTGGACCACCTCCAATTCCTAAAAAAATATCAACAGCATGTTTTTCTTCTGACACGAGTAAAGCTCCAGATACATCACCATCTGTAATTAATTTCAAATTTACCCTTAATTTTTTAAGTTCTTCTATAATTTTTTTATGTCTTGGTCTATCAAGAATGCATGCGGTTAAATTTTCTGGATTTTTATTTAAATAATCACTTAAATTATTAATATTCTGCTTAACAGTATAATCTAAATCAATAATATTTTTTTCATTAACCCTAGCAGCTATTTTTTCCATGTAAGTTTCAGGTGCACTAAATAAACTATTTTTTTCTGCAATAGCAATTACAGATAAAGCTCCAGGAAGGTCGTTTGCTACAAAATTTGTACCTTCAAGTGGATCTACAGCTATATCAAATATAGGACCATTTTTAGTACCAACTGTTTCACCAATATATAGCATTGGAGCTTCATCTAATTCGCCCTCACCTATTACTATTTCTCCATGGATATCTATTTTATTTAATTCACTTCTCATTGAATCTACAGCTGCTTTATCAGCTGCTATTTTATCTTTTTTTCCAATTAAATAAGAAGATGCTAAAGCTGCTTTTGAAGTAACATTAATAAATTGATTAATAAATTTTTTATCAATTGCCATTAAACTTTTTCATCAATTAAATCTTCTTGAATTATTTTAGATTCAAATTCTCTTAAACGCTTATACACACTTGCAAGCTCTATAATTGTTGGCCAAGCTTTCAGTATGTATTGCATTGAACCTTCAACTCTTCCAAAAGCTCTTATTATTTGTTGCATTACACCAAGAGTAACTGCACCAGCTACTATAGCAGGAGCTAAAAAAACGTAAGCTGATAAAACGTTAGCTTGTAAATAAGCTATTCTTCCAATATTAAAATACAAATATCTAATATAGCTTAAAAAATGAATACCCCTCACTCCATCGAATAATTCTTCAATAGTTTTTGGTCTTACTGTTCCATCATCTTCTGCTATAACTAGTATTTTTCTATAAGCAGCCTCTTTTTTTTGGAGATCATATTCAACTCCCACTAATCTTAAAATTAAACCTAGTAAAATTAGAAAAATTGTTCCTCCAACTGACCAAATTAAAGCACCCACTATTAATCCATAATCCCAATCACCAAAAAAGAATATTGGTATTCCTAAACTTAATCCAAATAGAATAGGCATAAATTCTATTAGTATCATTAGGGCTTCAATAAGGCTTGTTCCTAAAGACTCCATTATTCTGGAAAATTTAATAGTATCTTCTTGAACTCTTTGTGCTGCCCCCTCTATCTTTCGCGCTTTATCATAAACACTATGGTACCACTCAACCATAGCTGTTCTCCATCTAAATAAATAATGTGAAGTAAAAAAACTAACTATTACTGCTACACCTACATACATTGCAGCTAATATGATAAAAGATAACAAGCTTGCCCAATACTCTTCTATAGTAATAGAGTTTGGAGCCCCAAGTGCTTTTTGAATCATATCATAAAATTCGCCAAACCATTCATTAATTTTAACATCTATCTTAACCTGTATCCAAAGAGATGATAAAATTATGGCTGAACCTACCCATGACCACAGAAACCAATTTTTTTGTGTGAAAAATCTAAACATTAGTTATTTTAAAAAATTGTCTGCATAAGATTTCTTAACAGTTTTTCTTTTTTTAGGTTCAATTAATTCAAAGTCAATTTTCTTTTTTTTGGCATAATTGATTGCTAAATTTTTAGAGGAAAATTCTAATTTTAATTCTGTGTAGGTATCAGATGAGCTTTCCCAGCCCATTAAAGGATTTTTTGTTGGATTTTTTGTCTTAAATTCTAAAATCCACTTGTCATTTTTTGCTAATCCAGATTGCATTGGATTTTTATTTGGAATGTAAATAATTGCTTTTTTCATAAAAGATGGTCGGAGTGGCAGGATTCGAACCTGCGACCCTCTGGTCCCAAACCAGATGCGCTACCAGGCTGCGCTACACTCCGATCCGAGTACTAATACAGCAGTTATTGATAATTTCAATGTATAAAGAAGCCAAAATTTAAATAAATTTGGTTAAAATCTGGTATATAACGAGGCATGATTATTACTTGCCCTAATTGTAACAAGCAATTCAAAATTGATAATTCTTTAATACCTGTTGAAGGTCGAGATTTAGAGTGTGGTTCGTGTAATCATGTTTGGTTTTATATTACAGAAGAAGAAAAAAATGAAACATTACAGTTAAGAGATGAAATTAAAAATAAAGAGCCTGAAATAGAGAACAACAATAAAGAAAATAAAATTACTGAAAAACAACAATCACTAGAAAGAAATAAAACCAAAATAAAAAATGAAAAAATTTTAAATAAACAAAAAAATAACAATGTGTCTAAGGGTAGGAAAAACGAAGGAAGTAAGATTTTTGCTTATTTTCTTGTATTTATTATATCATTTACAGCATTATTAATTTTACTTGATACTTTTAAAACACCATTAATTAATGTTTTTCCTAAATTAGAAATTTTATTATTTAACCTTTTTGAAACATTGCAAGATATAAAACTATTTATTATAGACTTAACTTAATTTTTTTATGATCAATTATATATCTAAACCTTTTAGATGGTTTTTTAAATTAGAAGCTGCAAGTGGTCTTGTATTATTATTTGCTGCAATAATTGCATTATTTATAAGTAACTCTGAGCTAGCAGATTTATATTTTGAAACTCTAAATAAATATTTATTTATAGGTGTTAATAGTTTTGGATTAAAACTGTCAATATTGCATTGGATTAATGATGCTTTGATGGCAATTTTCTTTTTCTTTGTCACTTTAGAAATTAAAAGAGAATTCTTACAAGGCGAACTTTCCAATATTAAACAAGCTTTATTACCAATCATTGCAGCTGTTGGGGGAATGCTAGTTCCTGCATTATTTTATATTTTTGTAAATTTGGGTGATAGCGAAACTTTAAATGGATGGGCTATACCCTCAGCTACTGATATTGCTTTTTCTTTAGGTGTTTTATCTTTGCTAGGAAAAAGAGTTCCTTTATCATTAAAAGTATTTCTAACTGCATTAGCGATAATTGATGATTTAGGTGCTATAGTAATTATTGCCCTATTCTACTCAGGAGATTTGAGCATTAAGTATTTAACTTTAATGTTGTTAGCATTTGTTATTTTAATGTTAATAAATAAATTTAATATTAAAAAATTTCTGCCTTATTTAATTGTTGGACTTTTTCTTTGGGATTTTACACATAACTCAGGTATACATGCTACTATTGCTGGTGTTTTGTTAGCTATGACAATTCCTCATAGAAAAAAAGAAAAAGACTTTTCTTTGTTGATAAAAATAGAACATGCAATTAGTCCATATGTAGCCTTTGGTATAATGCCGCTATTTGCTTTTGCTAATGCTGGTGTTTCTTTAGAAGGTTTATCTTTTGCCTCATTATTAGATAAAGTTCCCCTTGGTATAGTGCTAGGTCTATTCCTTGGTAAACAGCTGGGCGTATTTATATTTTCTTATATATCTATAAAATTTAAAGTAGCTCAGATGCCCAATGATACAAGTTGGTATAATTTTTATGGTGTAGGTGTTCTTACTGGAATTGGTTTCACAATGAGTTTATTTGTTGGAAATTTAGCTTTTGTTGAAAATATGCAATATATGGATGGTGTAAAAATTGGTGTTTTGACTGGATCATTATTGTCAACATTATTTGGATATTTTTTAATATTACTAACTCCAAATAAACCTAATAAATGAAAAAATTAATATTACTATTGTCTGTAACAATGTTTTTTTTTAATAATTCATCAACAGCAAATTATGAAAAAAAAATTTATGATTTTAAAATTGAGGGTATAACTGGAGAGACAATTAATTTTAAAGATTATAAAAATAAAGTTATTTTAATTGTAAATACTGCAAGTTATTGTGGATTTACAAGACAATATGATGAATTACAAGATTTGTGGGATTTATATAAAGAAAAAGGTTTGATTGTTCTTGGTGTTCCATCTAATTCGTTTAATCAAGAAAAAAATAGCAACTCAGATATTAAAGAATTTTGTGAAGTAAATTTTAACATTAACTTTCCTTTAACAACAATAACGGAAGTTAAAGGCAAAAATGCTCATGAACTTTTTATATGGGCAAAAGAAAATCATGGTAAATCAGCTGAACCAAAATGGAATTTTCATAAGATTCTGATTAACAAAGAAGGTAAAGTTCAAGACACATTTGCATCATTTACAAAACCAATGTCAAAAAAAATAATTAAAGCTATAGAAAATATCTTATAAATTTATTGTTAATCCATCGTGTGCTGGAATGACATTTTTTGGCATCATTTTTTTAAGTACTTTATAGTCTAATACGGGTGATAAGTTTGTAAGAATAGCTTTTTTAGGTTTGAATTTTTTAATTACCGCTAGTGAAGTTTCTAAATTAAAATGTGATGGATGAAAATTATACCACAAACAATCAATGATTAAATATTGAAGATTCTTAAAATATTTATGATCTTTGTTATAAATTTTACTAACATCACTTATATATGCTAATTTTTTGTTAATAATAAAACAATTTGATTTTACTTTACCATGTTCGACCATAATTGATTGAATACCAATTTTTTTATTTTTATTTTTTGTAAATATTTTTTTTGACAATTTATTAAGCTTTAGTGTTGCAGGATATTCTTTTGAAAAGCTTTTAAATATGTAAGAAAACGTAGAATTAAGATATTTAGAAGTATATTTATCAGCATAAACATCAATTTGTTTTCTACTATTAATATAAAAAGATCTCAAATCATTTATTCCATGTGTTTGATCACCATGCATATGCGAATATAATACTTTATTAATCTTTTTAATTTTATGTCTTAAAAGTTGTTGTCGTAAATCAGGAGATGTATCTATAAGAATATTTTCATCTGTAGTTTTTATTAAAGCTGAACATCTTGTTCTATAATTTTTTTTATTTTTAGGATCACAATTTCCAAAGAATCCATCTGGTCTTGGTACACCCATTGAACTACCACATCCTAAAATAATAAATTGCATTAATTTCAATTAAAAAATAGTTTATTAAAGTTATCTGTAGTTTTTTTAATAAGATCTCTCTTGGACAAATTTTTAATTTCAGCTAATTTTGCAGCAGTGAAATCAATAAATGAAGGCTCATTTTTTTTACCTCTTTTAGGAACGGGTGCTAAAAAAGGACTATCGGTCTCAATTAAGATATTATCCATTGGAATAGATTTGAACGTTTCTTGTAAATCCAATGAGTTTTTAAAAGTAATAATACCGCTGGCTGAAAAGAAAGAATTTAAAGTCATTAGTTTCTCTGAAAATTCTTTTGATCCAGTAAAGCAATGCATCAAAATTTTTAGATTTTCATTTTTATATTCATTTAAAATGTCATAAGTTTCTTTTTCTGCATCTCTTGAGTGAACAATTAAAGGAATATTGGTCTTTATAGATGCGTCTATGTGCTCTTTAAAACTTGCTATCTGTTTATCTTTTTCACTATTGTTATAATAAAAATCTAAACCAGTTTCACCAATACCGATAATTTTTGAATTTTCATTCAGACTTTTAATGATCTGTTTTGAGGTAATAATATTTCTAGAGCTTTCATGTGGGTGAATACCAATAGTACCATAGATCATCTCATCTTTATTAATTAATTCTTTTACTCTAGAAAAACTTTCAAACGATGTTGAGATGGTTAATAATTTTTCTATACCCACATCTTTGGATCTTTGCAATACGTTAGATAAGTCACTTAATAATGGTTCATGATCTAGATGACAGTGTGAATCAATCATTGTTTTTTTCTATTTTTTTAAAAAGTATATCTATTTTATTTATTTTATTACCTTTTGTTAAATAATCATTTTTGGAAACTGTATTTAACTTGATATCTTTTTCTGTAATATCAAAAATCTTTAATGCTTTTAGAGAAGATTCAGGGATTATTGGATACAACAAAAAACTTATTTTTCTTACAATTTCTAAAGTAGTGTAAACAATAGTGTTTAATCTAATTATATCATCTTTTTTTTTCCATGGTTCCTGATCATTAAAATATTTGTTGGCTTCAAAAAGTGAATTTACAATATAATCGATATAAAAATTAATATTTTGATCGTCTATTTGTGACCTAATATTATCTAAATTGTCTTTATACTTATTTAATATTAATAAATCCTCATCATGAAATTTAACCTCTAATGGAATTTTTCCACCACAATTTTTAATTGCAAAAGCAGTTACACGTTGACATAAATTTCCATAGTTGTTAGCTAGATCGCTATTGATACAATCTTCTAGTCTTTCTTGAGATATATTTCCATCATTTCCAAAAGAAACTTCTTTAATCAAATAGTATCTTAAAGGATCTAATCCATAATCTTTAATTATCTCTAATGGATCTAGTATATTTCCCTTTGATTTGGACATTTTTTCTTCACCTGATAATATCCATCCATGACCATAAACTCTCTTTGGCAAATCAATTTTAGCTGCTAATAAAAAGGCGGGCCAATAAACAGCATGAAATCTAAGTATATCCTTACCAATTAAATGTATTGAGGCTGGCCAAAATTTTTTAAATAAATTATCATTCGTGTTAGGATAATTTAATGCGCTTAAATAATTTGTAAGCGCATCTAGCCAAACATATATAACGTGGTTTTTATTATTTGGAACAGGTATACCCCAAGAAAAACTTTTTCTACTTACAGAAAGATCTTTAAGACCACTTTTTACAAAACTAATAACTTCATTTTTTCTAGATTGAGGAGATATAAAATCTGGATTAGCCTCATAATAATCTAATAGTTGTTTTTCCCACTTTGAAAGTCTAAAAAAATAAGATTCTTCTTCGATCCATTCGACAGGAGATTTTGAGGATATAGAAATTTTTTTTCCATCTACCTCCTCAATTTCGTCTTCATTATAAAAAGCTTCATCTGATACTGAATACCATCCCGAATAATTAGATAAATATATATCATCATTTTTTTCAAGCTCACTCCAGAGATGTTGAACCGTATTTTTATGTCTAGTTTCCGTAGTTCTTATAAAATCAGTATTTGATAAATTCAAAGTATCTGAAAGATCTCTAAACGTTTGACTAATTTGATCACAAAATATTTGAGGCTCCTTCCCTGCTTTTTCTGCTGATCTTTGAATTTTCAAACCATGTTCATCTGTACCTGTGAGAAAATAAACCTGATAATCATCAATTATTTTAAATCTTGCAAAAAAATCTGCAATTATACTTGAATATGCGTGACCCATATGAGGCTTTGCTGATGGATAATATATTGGTGTTGTAATATAAAAAGTTCTATCCATTTAGTATTTTATCCTCAAATTCCAAAAGCAATGCTTCCTCATCCAAATTATAAATTTTAGTATTTTTAATTTTCTCTATAAAATAATGGTATGATTTTAGTAAACTTATATTTTTACTAGATATATTGTTTCTAAAATAAACTTCAATAAAAGAATAATTTCAATTATTGATTTATCTTTTTTATAAATTTTATCTTTAATCATAGTTTTTAAAATTGTATTTAAATCAAAATTAACAAGATCTAAGTTATATTCATCAGATAACCTAATTAATTTAAATAATTTTCCAGGAGTGGTAT
>CACOSU010000006.1 GCA_902629935.1 uncultured Pelagibacteraceae bacterium
GTGGATCAAAGTAATTCTGAGACCGTAACCCAAAAATTTAATGAAATTTTATCAAATTTAAATTTTAAATTCAAAATCATACCTTTTGACAAAAATGAATTTAAAGATGAAATTAATTTGAACTACAATAAAGATTTATTTGGAAATTTAAGTAGCCTATTTAAATGTTTTAAAATTGCCAAGGACAATAATGACGACTTAATTTTATTCTTAGAGGATGATTACTTGCATAAAGAAACTATGATAGAAGAAATGATTATGACGTATGAGAGAATATCCTCACAGTCAAAAAAAGAATTAATCATTGTGCCATCGGATTATCCGTATTTATACATGGAGGAAAGACAAACAAATATTTTAGTGGGTAGTAATAGACATTGGCAAACACTTAAAAAGATATTGTGCAGTTTTATGACAAGTAATAAAATATTAAATGAGTATTGGGATAATTTTGAATCAACTTGTAAAGATCCTAAGGACCCAATAGAAAAGTATCTTAATGAAATTTGCAAAAAAGAAATTTGTATTTCTCCAATACCATCACTATCTATTCATATGGCTAATGCAAATTCAATTTTTGGTATACCACCATTTATCGATATTAAGAATGAATGGAATAAATAATTTTTTATTTAATTATTTCTCCATTTATCTCATTAGACTTAATTGACTCTTTATCGGAATGAGGAGTGTTAATTAAATTAGCTAGAACTGATTTACTGTTTTTTGTAAAAAATGAAAACCATATACCTGGAGGAACAATTAAAATATTATAATTTTTTTTACTTAAGGTAGTTTGCTCGTTTTGCTTATAGCTTAAAGATTTTTTTCTTCCATCATATAATCTAAATGTTATTTCTCCATGTACAGATGTAAAAATGCATTGATTTTTTTTATGGAGAATCCAGCCCTTAACATTATTACGATTTATTTCATTAAAATAGATTTCACCAAAAGATTTAAAAAATTTATCCTTTTTTGATACAAATTTTAATAAATCTCCTTTAGAATTTTTAAAGACTTTCTGCTTTATTTTTTTAACGCCAATTATTTTCATTCGTGTATTTTAAAATCTGATCAATTGTTACTTTAAATGGATCTTTTTTACTTTTAAACACATCTTTGTACCATTCTGTGGTAATTTTTACCCCATTTTTAACTGAATAAGTAGGATACCAATTTAAATTTTTTTTTGCTTTCTTTATGTCCAATTGTAAGTTTTTTTGTTCATAATATTTTACTTTTTTATTATATCTAATTTTTCCACTACCCCAGAAAGAAATCATATATTCAATTATTTCCTTTACACTTTTTATAGAATTGTTTTTTGTTCCAAAATTCCAAGCGTCAGAATACTTGATTGGATTAAAATATTGCATCCTAGCCAAAATTAAATATCCTCTTAAAGGTTCTAAAACATGTTGCCAGGGTCTATTAAATTTTGGATTTCTTAAATAAATTGATTTACCGTTTAAAAGTGATCTAATACCATCTGGTATTAATCTATTAGCTGACCAATCACCTCCACCTATTACATTACCTGCTCTTGCACTTGAAATACCACACTTTCTTTTATTTTTAAAAAAACTTTCTCTATAGGCTCTTATAATTAATTCAGATGAGGATTTTGATGCACTATAAGGATCAATTCCTCCTAATTCATCATTTTCTTTATATCTTGTAAGTTTACCAACGTTTTCATAACATTTGTCTGACGTAATCATTACAACTGATTTAATGAATTTATAATTTTTTGAAGCCTCTAAAATATTTAGTGTACCTCCAACATTTACATCAATAGTTTTATGTGGTTTTAAGTATGACTCGATAATTAAAGGCTGTGCAGCTAAGTGGAAAATTATTTCAGGCTTAGATCTTGCTATAAATCTATCTAATTTTTTTTTATCTCTTATGTCAAAAATTCCTAATTTTATTTTTTTATCAAGTTTTAATTGATAAAATAAATTCTTATTTTTATTAGGGCTATAGCCTGTACCATAAACTTTTGCACCCATGTATAAAAGCCAGCAACATAACCATGAGCCCTTAAATCCTGTTGCACCAGTAACAAGTATTTTTTTATTTCTGTAAAAACTGTTCATTTTTTCCATATTGCCCCCTGTGTACTTAATATTTTTTCTAAATCTATTTTATCTCTAAGTGTATCCATACATTTCCAAAAATCCTCATGTTTAAAAGCTTTAAGATTATTGTCGTTACACAAATTAGTCATTGGTTCTTTTTCAAATAAGGTTTGATCATTATCGATATAATCAAAAACTTTTGAGTTCAATAAAAAATATCCTCCATTTATCCATCCAGCACTAGCTTGTGGTTTTTCTTCAAATTTAATTACATCATCTCCTTTTATTTCTAACTCACCAAACCTTACTGGAGGATGTACTGCTGTAACAGATGCAATCTTTTTATGTTTTAAATGAAATTGAATTAAATTATCTAAATTAATTGAACACAAACCATCTCCGTAGGTCATGAAAAAATTTTCATTTTTTTTAAAGTATGATTTTAATCTCAAAATTCTTCCACCCGTCATTGTGTTTTCTCCAGTATCTACAATAGTTAAATTTTTAAACTCTATAGAATTTTTATAATAATCAGTTATCACATTCTGTTTGTAGCCTGCGGCAATAATAAATTCATCATATCCGTAAGACTGATAAAAATTCATTATGTGACTAAGTATAGGTTTGTTTCCAATTTGAACCATTGGTTTAGGAATTTTATCTGTATACTCAGCTAATCTTGTTCCATATCCACCTGCTAAAATTACTGTTTTCATATTTATTGATTTTAAAATCTGTATATCGTAAAAATAGATACTTCATAACCAAAATCAACAAAATAGAGTATTTATAATGATTAAAGAAAAAACTTTAGCACCTATCTTTAAACTTCCTTCAACAAATAAAAAAGAATTTTCGTTAAAAGACTTCTCAGGAAATTTTGTAGTTTTATATTTTTATCCAAAAGATGATACGCCTGGATGTAAAACCGAAACTGTAGATTTTAATAAATTATTACCAAAATTTAAGAAATTAAATTGTGAAATATTAGGTATTTCAAAAGATAATTTAAAAAGTCATGAAAAATTCAGAAATAAATACAAAATAAAATTTGATTTATTGTCTGATGAAGAAATAAAGGTATTAAGAAAATATAAAGTTTGGGCAAAAAAAAAATTCATGGGTAGAGAGTTTATGGGAATAGTTAGAACTACCTTTTTAATCGACAAAAAAGGTAAAATATTAAAGATATGGAATAATGTTAAAGTTAAAGACCATGCAAAAGAAGTCTTAGAAACACTAATTAATTTGGTTAAAAAATAAAAAAAGCCCCTTATTTCTAAGGGGCTTTTAACTAGTGAGAGAAAGAATTAAATTTAGTCTCTTATTGCATAAGCTCTAACACCTATTTCAGCAACATCAGTTCCAAGTTTTTCTGCTCCAGTGCTAATTCTCAAACCTATAGTAGCCTTCATAACTTTAAAAATTATATAGGATAAAACAAAACTGAATAAACAAACCGAAATTACTCCAGTAAATTGAGTTCCAAAATTTGTATCTGGATTACTTACTGGAACAATAAGTGTACCAAAAATTCCAGCAAACATGTGAACTGGAATTGCACCTACAACATCGTCAAGGTGTCTTGCTTCTAGAAACTTTGTACCAAAATACATAATAATTGATCCTACAGCACCAATAACTATTGCCAGTAATGGAGATGGTGTTAAAGGCTCTGCTGTTATAGCAACTAAGCCTGCAAGTGCACCGTTTAACATCATTATTATATCTGTTTTTCCACCTAACAATCTTGATACTACAGCAGCAGAAACAGTACCGGCAGCACCGGCTAAATGAGTATTAACTGCAATCTTACTTATTGCATTTACGTCGTCAAACGTACCCATTGCTAATTGGCTAAAACCGTTAAAACCAAACCATCCAAACCATAGTAAAAAAGTTCCAAGTGTAACCAGGGGTATACTTGAAGCTGCAAATGGTTCTAAAGTTTTAGGTTCACCTGATTTTGTAAATCTTCCGTCCCTAGCACCTAGAACCATAACACCAGCTAACGCAGCTGCTCCCCCACAAGCATGTACTAATGTGGATCCAGCAAAATCTGAGAAACCTGAAGTTGCTAGCCAACCTCCACCCCATTGCCATCCCATAGAAATTGGATAAATAAATCCAGACATTAAAAATGCAAAAATAAAAAACGGCCAAATCTTAATTCTTTCTGCCACTGCACCTGATACTATAGAAACAGTCGCACAAACGAACATAGTTTGAAAAAACCAGTCCGAATGATCTGAATATCCAGTATCAATGCTTGAGGAATCGCCCCACATTAAAAAAGATCCAATATATCCTCCTTCTGGTATCCCATAAGCCATGTTGTAACCAAAAAAGAAAAATACGAGTGAACATATAGCAAATTTACCTATATTTTTTGCTGCAATCGTTGAAACACTTTTTGTTGTTACAAGCCCACTTTCTAACATACAAAATCCAGCAGCCATAAAAGCTACTAAAACACCACCCAAATAAAATCCAAGTGTATTGAAAATATATTGACCCTCTAGTGAAATAGTAGTCTCAGCATTCACCACTGTTGTTAAACTGATCATAGTGGCAAATGATAATAAAATTAAACTTATTTTTTTTATAAATTTCTTCATAATCTCCTCCGTTAAGAATTGCTTATATTTTTTTAAAATTTTAATTAGAAACGTTTATATGGAAAATTGGCTATGCAATTTTTGCATATAGAAACAGCCCTAGACGATTTTTTTAAAACGTTAGGGCTGTTAAAATATTTTATCTATTGAAAACTTCTTTTAAAGCTTTAGCTGGTAAGAATTTTACTTTTTGAGATGCAGCAATTTGTATCTGCTCACCTGTTCTTGGGTTTCTTCCAACTCTCGCTTTTCGCTTAGCAACCTTGTATGTACCAAATCCAGCAATTTTTACTGAATCATCACCTTTTAGCGCGTCTAAAATAGTGTTGGTAATTGTATCAAAAGTTCGCTCAGCATCTGCTTTGCTCAAATTTAATGAGCCAGAAAGCTTAGCTATTAGTTGTTTTTTGTTCATTTTAGCTCCGGTTTTGTTGGTTAATGTTTATACTTGCCATAAACGTTGATAAATCAAGCTTTTTTTTAGTGTTTATTTTTTTAAAACATACAATATCTTGTAAACACATAAATAAACCCTAGTTTTATTGACTTTTTTAAACTTTTTAAAATGTGAATTATCTAAATAAACCTAGGTCTTTTAGATCATTAAATGTGGTGAAAAACATCAATGATAGCAACAAAAACAATCCGATTCGAAAAAAACCTTCTTGAGTTTTTTGAGACAAAGGTCGACCCAAAACTTTCTCAAATGCATAAAACATTAAATGTCCCCCATCTAACATTGGTATTGGAAATAGATTAATAAGTCCTAAACTTATTGAAATATAAGCCATCATGCTAATGAAAGCTAACACCCCAAAAGTTGCAACTTGTCCAGAAATTTTAGCAATTCTAATTGGACCTCCCAATTGAGAAGTGTCGGCTTTACCTAAAATCATTCCTCCGATGTATTTAAGTGAGGAAACACTTACAAAATAAACTTCATAACCTGCATGATACAAAGCCTGAGCAGGTCCTAATTTAACATGGTTAACTTTATTATTATAAGCACCAAGTTTAATGCCAACCATTCTTTTATTAATTTTATTTCCCAACCCATCATCACCCTCAACTATATTCGGCTTAATTTTTAAAATTAATTCATCGTAGGAACGCTTAACTTTAAAGTCTATAAAATCCCCAGTAGACATGGTGATAAACTTAGAAACTTCCATAATGCTTTTAACTTTATTACCATCTATTTCTAAAATTATATCCTCAGCTTTTAATCCTCCCACCATTGCTGGACTATCTTTCTGAACTTCATTAATAACTGCAGGAGTAAAATCTTTACCTACAAAGGTATAAATTGAAAAAAATATTACTAAAGCTAGTAAAAAATTAGCTAGTGGACCACCAAATACAATTAAAACCCTCTGATATAAAGGTTTTAAAATAAATAATTTTTCTCTTTCCTCTTCATTATATTTTTCTAAAATTTCTTGATGGTCTGCTTGTGAATAAACATTCCTATCTCCAAAAAATTTTACATAGCCGCCTAGAGGAATTGCGCATATTTTCCATCTTGTGCCTGATTTATCATTCCAACCAAATAACTCTTTACCAAAACCAATTGAAAAATCTGTAACACCTACCCCATATTTTCTTGCAAAATAGTAGTGTCCATATTCATGTATAAAAACAACCACTAAGATAAGTATTAAAAATGGGATGATATAACTAAGCATTTCTTAAATATATTATTATTTACAATTAACTCAATAAGCTAAAATGCCTTATTATTAATAAATTTTATAATTTAGTTTAAATTTTTATCGTAAATACTGTATAATATAAATATGCCTTCATTTGATGTAATTAGTAAAATTAATTATCAAGAATTTGATAATGCTTTAGCTAATTGTGTAAGAGAAATTGGCAATCGATATGATTTCAAAGGGCTCCATATTTCTATTGAGCGAAAAGATAAATCAGTCACTACTAATGCGCCTGATGAATTAAAATTAAAGCAAGTAAATGAATTATTACAAACGCATTTAGTTAGACGTAAAGTAGATCCAAGGGTTTTAGAGGTTAAAAGTTCTGAAGGAGCTTCAGGAGGATCAATTAGACAATCAAGTGAATTAAAAGAGGGCATAAGTCAGGAAAATGCAAAAAAAGTAATTGCTGACATAAAAAAGCTTAAACTCAAAATTCAAATTAAAATCCAAGGTGATGAATTAAGAGTAGATGGAAAAAAAAAAGATGATCTTCAAGAAGCAATGGCTGCAATCAAAACAATTGATATTGGACTTCCAATAGATTTTGTAAACTTTAGAGATTAATTCTCTCAAACTATTTATTGTATTTAGTAAAAAAAGATATAAGCAGATACTAAATTACTTAAATATATTTAACTTTCCTGCCATAATGAATTTCTCAGATTTAAACATTGAAAATAAATTAAAAAAATCAATTGAGTTAGCTGAATTTAAAGTTCCAACTCCCATCCAAAGTCAATCAATTCCGATTAGTTTAGAAGGAAAAGATGTTTTAGGAACTGCGCAAACAGGAACTGGTAAAACCTTAGCGTTTACTATCCCAATGATAAATAAGCTTCTCAAAGATAAGCAGGCGATGGCACTAATTATTTGCCCAACAAGAGAACTTGCTACTCAAGTAATGGGAACAGTATTGAAGCTAAATATAAGAGAAATCGGAATTTGCAACGCACTTTTAATTGGTGGCGAGAGTATGCAAAAACAACTTAGGCAATTAAATAAAAGAGCAAGAATTATAGTTGGAACACCAGGAAGAATTAATGATCATATTGAACGTAAAAGTTTAAATCTATCAAAAGTAAATTACCTTGTTCTTGATGAAACTGATCGAATGTTAGACATGGGTTTTACCCCACAAATAGAATTAATTTTAAAATTTGTTCCAAAGAAACATCAAACGCTATTATTTTCAGCTACATTACCTGAGAATATTTTAAAAATTTCACAAAAATATCTTAATAATCCTGAAAGAGTTTCAGTTGGATCTTTATCAACACCGATTGAAAAAATTAAACAAGAAACTTTTCAAATTACACCTGACAAAAAATATCATGAACTAATTAATCAGTTAGTTGAACGAAGTGGTTCTATTTTAGTTTTTGTTAAAACTAAACATGGTGCTGATAAAATAGTTAAGCGACTAAAATATGATGGGCATAAAGCTGATGCTATCCACGGAAATTTAAGACAAAGTAAAAGAGATCGTGTAATTAGAGGTTTTAAAAATGGTAACAGTAGAATTTTAGTTGCAACTGATGTAGCTGCACGTGGATTAGATATACCAGTTATAAAACACGTAATTAATTATGATCTTCCGCAAGTACCTGAAGATTATATTCACCGAATAGGTAGAACTGGTAGAGCTGGAAAAGATGGTTCAGCTTTAACTTTTTTAACTAACAACGATAGAAATATGTGGAGATCAATTCAAAAACTAATTGATCCAGACTTTAAAGTTAAAGAGGAAGCAAAACCAAAAAACCAAAAAGGAAAGAAATTTAATAAAAAAAATAAATTTAGAAAGAAATTTTCAGATAAAAAATTTAATAAAAAGAAAAAATTTAAATCCTTTGATAAGAAAACTAATAAAAGAAAATTTAAAAATAGAAAAAGACCTAAAAATTTTAAATTTAAGAAAAATAAACGTAAGTAATTTTATACTTTTTGGATTAAAGAAGCACTATTATTTGTAGGCTTATTTACATCTTTTGATACTTCATGAAAAATTAAGTTTGGAATTTTACGTTCTTTTAAAAATGCAGAGCCTTGTAATTCTAAATTTAAATAACGATTAATATCAGTTTGATTAAGGATGACAGGTTGTCTGTGATGAATTTCATTTATGTTTTCTTTTGCTTCTTCAGTTATTAGACAAAACTGATCATTTTCAAAAATACCGGCAAAATAAATAGGATTTGTATCTTCACGGGTAAAATAATGCGGAGTTTTTTCTTTCTCTTCCCTTTTCCATTCATAAAAACCATCAGCAACTGCAACACATCTATTGTTTTTAATTAATTTTTTAAAAGAGACTTTTTCATCAATAGTCTCTAACCTTGCATTAATTAAAGCTTTAAAATCTTTATCTTTAGCCCACCCTGGAACTAAACCCCATTGAAGATTTTCTAATGTATTTCCATTTTTATATTTTTTTATTACTGGGAGTTTTTGATAAGGATGAGCATTATAATTTTCATTATCTTTAACCTGAATTGCAGATTTAACTAATTTATTTGTTTTAGTTACAGGGTTTTTTACTACGTATCTTCCACACATTATATTGTTTGCTGTTTCATTAATTCTTCTATCTGCTTGATCATTATTTTTGGTGATCTCATGGCAGGATAAATTTCTTGTGCTTGTTCATAACTTCTAATCGCTTTTTCATAATTTTTAAGTTGAATATTTACTAAACCCTGTCCTGCTAAAGCTCCAAAATGTCTTTGTTCTAAGGATAATACTTGATCTATATCATCTTGAGACTTTTGAAATTCTCCTAGCATGTAAAGCACTGTTGCTCTTTTATTCCAAGCTTCTGCCCAACTTTGATCAAGATTAATAACTTCAGTAAAAATATCTTTTGCTTTTAAATAATTTTGATCTCTCACAAATTGAGAGCCCTCCTCTAATCTTGCGGTAAGTTTTTCATCTGTTGGATGGGTACTCCATAAAGCCCAAATTTCTTGTTCAATTATAAGAGCTACTTTTGATTTATTTTCTTTTAACTCGTTAAACAATTGATTCAACCTAGTGTCTCTTTCATTTGCTACAGAACAAACCTGTGCAAATAAATAAATAAAAATTACTAAGAATAACTTCTTCATATTTAGATATTAACAAATATTAGAATTAAAGTCTTTGGTCTTAAGTGTCTTTATTGTTATTTTTACAACTATAAAAAGAAATATCTTTTTCTTTTTCCTCTTGTTTTATATTGTTTGTAATTTCATGAATAAGTTCGCCTGTTTTTCTAGTGTAGACTGCAGACTCAGAATAATTCCTTTCTTTATCGAATGCTTGGATTAAGAATATATCTTTATTCGAAATTTTAACCTCTAAATCAATTTTATTAAAAAATTCTGATAAATTTTTAACACTTAGAACGTCTGGTGTTTTAGACTCGATTATTAACTTATTTATATCTTTTCTTTTAATTTGATCTTTTGTGAAAGATACAAAGTTATGGTCTGGATTTTTTAAAATTACTTTTTCAAATTTACAATTTAAACTTAAATCAGAATTTAGAGTAATATTTGTATTTTGAGCTTGAGCAAAACTAAAGCAACATAATAAGCTAAATATTGATAGAAAGATTTTCATTTACTTAATTATATTAATAATACTTTTTTTTATTGTTTCACTTATTTTAATTATTCCATCTTTGTTGGGGTGTATACCGTCTTGTTGATTCAAATTTGGATTAAGTGCCACACCCTCAAGAAGAAATGGGATTAATGCTAAATTATACTTTTTTGATAACTTTGGATAAATAGCATCAAACTCATTTTTATATTTTTCCCCATGAGTATCTGGCGCCACCATGCCAGCTAAAATAATTTTAATATTTTTATTTCGAGCAACATTTATTATTTGTTCTAAATTTCTTTCTGTTTCTTCTGGTTGAATTCCTCTGAGCATATCATTGGCTCCTAATCCTAGAATAATTAAATCAATACCTGGCTCTGATAAACTCCAATCAGCTCTATTTAATCCACCTGATGACGTACTTCCTGAGACACTTCCATTAATAACCTTAATATTTAACCCAACCTGCTTAAGATTGTTTTCTAAAACTATTGATAAATGATGTTCTTTAGATAATCCATATCCAGCCATCAAACTATCTCCAAATAAAACTACCTTTTCTATTGCACTTGCATTTATGTGCACTAGAAAGAATATCAAAATTTTAATAAATATTCTTTTATTCATGAGCACTCTTCTTAAATTAAAAAAAATAAATCTCAAATACCAAACTGTCAAAGATAGTATCAATGTTTTAAAGAATATTGATTTAAATATTAAGAAAAAAGAAACTGTTTCAGTAGTTGGAGAAAGTGGCTCAGGGAAAACAAGTTTAATAATGTTAATTGGAGGCTTAGAAAAACCAACATCTGGTAAAATTATTTTTAATGATCAAGAAATAACAAGCCTTAGTGAAGATGAAGTATCTGAAATAAGAAAGAAAAATATTGGAATAATTTTTCAGTCGTTTTATTTAATTCCTAATTACACAGCAGTTGAAAATATTGCTCTAACACTTGAGCTTAATAATTTTAAAAATCCAGAAAAAGAAGCAAAAATTTTATTAGATCGTTTTGGTTTGAAAAATCGTTTTAATAACCTACCAAGTCAGTTATCAGGTGGTGAACAACAAAGGGTTGCTATAGCTAGAGCAATTGCAATGAAGCCTGAATTAATCTTAGCTGATGAACCAACAGGAAACTTAGATACTGAAAACTCTGTCATGATTGCAAATATTTTATTTAAGTATGTCAAAGAAGAAGGTTCGTCTTTAATCATGGTAACTCATGACCCTAAACTTGCTAACAAAGCTAAAAGAAAAATAAAAATTAAAGATGGAAAAATTAAATAATCCTGCAGAATTTAGTTTGATTTTTAAATATGCTTTAAAGGACTTAAGCAGAAACTATCATAAAATTTCTAGTATTATTGTTACGCTATTTATAAGTCTTTTTATCTTAAGTGCTATTTTCACTATTGAAGATAGTCTTAAAAAAGAACTAAATGATAATGCCAAATCACTTTTAGGTGGAGATTTAGAGATTGATTACAATCGTAATCAGGGAAATTTAGATCTAGTCAACCAAGTAAGAGAATTTACTACTGTCTCTCAAATGATTGAGTTCAGTACCATGCTATCAACGACTGGTAGAGAAAAAAATAAATCATTATTTACTAGAATTAAAACTGTGGATGAAAAATATCCTTTATATGGAAATGTTGTTTATGAGCCAATAGGCGCTTATGAAAGGTTGCAAAAAGAATCTAACACTATTCTGATCAATGAAAGTTTATCAAAAACCTTAAATATTAAAATTAATGAAATAGTAAAAGTTCAAGATAAAAATTTTACAGTAATTGGAATTATAAAATCAGTGCCAGATGTAAGTGGATTTGTTGCATTTGGCGATTGGGCTTTAGCAGGAAAGCAAACTTTAGAAATTTTAAAGCTTAATGGCATTGGAAGTTTTTTAAACTACGAATACAAGGTTAAATTTAATGAAAATGATAAGCCAGAGGAAATCGAGCAACGAATTGAAGATATATTTAAAAACGATCAAAAAGTAAAACTTAGATATCCAGAGAATTCTGCAAGTGGAATAAAAAGAATTATTAATAATTTTTCTCAATTTTTATCCCTTGTATCTATCAGCGCAATGTTGATAGCAGGTATTGGAATAGCAAATACTTTGCTTTCTTTTATTAATCAAAATAATATGTCAATAGCTGTACGAAAAGCAGTTGGCTTTTATTCAGGTAATATTAAAACATTATATTACCTGCAATTATTTATACTTTTATTTTTCATTACTATTATTGCTTATGGATCGAGTTTTTTAATTGTACCAATAGCGGATAAATATTTATCCGATGGATTGGGATTAAATGTTTATCCAGTATTTTCATTACTTAATTTTTTAAAAATATTTTTAGTGGGATTGTTGGTGCTTGTAATTTTTTCTATTCCAACAATCAGTTCTATTGATCAAGTAAAAGCGTCTAATTTATTTAGAAATGTATTTCAAAACCTTCAATTTTATTATTCTAAAAGATCAGTTGTTCTAAGCTTTGTTTTGTTATCTATCTTAATTATGTTATTCACAATTGGATCTGAACAACCTTCTTATAGCTTGGGTTACTTTGCTGCTTTTTTTGTGTGTTTAATTGTATTTTTCTTACTTTCAAAATTAATTATTTTTTTTCTAAAAAAATTCAAATCTAGTCCAATAATTTCTTTAAAAGTTTCAATCAAAAATATTACCCAAACAAAAAGTATAACACCTATTACAGTTATGTCTCTTGGCTTAGGGGTTACTTTGTTATTAACATTAGCTTTAGTTGGTACAAATTTTCAAAGAGAAATTGCTAAATCTATTCCCGATATTGCACCTGATTATTTCTTTGTTGGTATTCAAAAAGGAGAAAAAGAGAAATTTAAACAAGGTATTTTAAATATGGACCCAAATGCATCTATCGAAATTGTGCCAATGATATCCTCTGGTATTGTAAAAATTAATGGTGTGAATCCTAACACTTATATTAAACCAGATAATGATAGTTACTGGGTAATTGGTAGCGAGCGAAGATCTTCATGGGTAGAAAATATACCTGAGGATAATCTAATTTTAGAAGGTAAATGGTGGGATTTATCAAAACCAAATCAACTTCAAATATCTCTAGATGCAAAAGTAGCTAAAGATTTTAACATTCAGTTAGGTGATATTTTCACTTTAAATGTTTATGGACGAGAAATTAAAGGAGAGGTCATTAATTTTAGAGAAGTAGATTATCGAGATTTAAGCATAAACTTTGCAATGTTATTCAATCCTCAATTTGCAAAAAATATTCCACACGAATATTTAGCTACTGCAAAATTTAATTCAAATAAATTTGATGAAACTGAAATGCTTGAAATCATGCCGAGTTTATCAATGATAAAAATTGCAGATTATTTATCTAAAGTTACAGCTGTTTTGAATAAAGTATTTATTGCAGTAACTTTAATTTCAGCGGTTACTATTGTTATAGGGTTAATCGTAATTTCGAGTGCAATTATGGTTCAAGGAAAAGTTAAAGAATATCAAAATTTAGTCTTTAAAATTATAGGTTTTTCAAAAAAACAAATTATTTTCTCATCGTTAATTGAGTTCATCATAATTTTTAAATCTGTAATTTTAATTGCAATATTCTTTGCAGTGATTGGTTCAAAATTTATTATGGAAAATATTTTTGATCTTATGTGGATGTTTGATTTTAAAATTTTAATTTATTTAGGTTTTTCAATTGGCTTTGTTACTTTAATTTTAATATTGCTAACAAACTTAAAATATCTAAATCCTACAGTTTATCCTCTAATAAGAAATCAATAATTAGAATTTAGTAATTTTTCTATCCAAAGAAATTAGATTTAATTCTACTTTCAATTTTGGAAATTTTTTTTTTATTTGTTTTTTAATTTTAGAGAACGACTCTTTATGAATTTTTTTTTCATTCTCTGGACTAAATTCCTTTTTTCCATTTGCAATTTTAGCAGCACCACAATCTTTATGATTAATAACAATTAATTTTTCTATTTTATGTAATTGAATAGAGGTTTTTAAATTATCATAAAATGTTTTATGCCATTGTTTAAATTTATTATGTGTAACACCAACAGCTGAACCTGCAATTGTGAATGCACTGTATTTTCCTATTAATTTTTTTTTCTTTAAATGATTATAAACTAAATGTTGAAATCTAGGATCCATACAAGATAACACCATTGCTTTAAATTTAGATTTCTTCAATTTAATTCCACTTTAAACATAGCCTCATTCCTTCTATTCATTGGAAGGGTAAATGGACTGTCATATGTTGCTCTAATTGGTGGGCTTATAATTGATATATTATTTTTTTTTAACTCTTTTTCTAAAATTTCTTTATGTTTAAGAAAATTTGCATCAGAAGCTCTTCCAGAATATCTTAAAACTGCATAGTACCCTCCTAAAATATTAACTATTTTAACATCTTCCCTACTTGGATTTGGTGCATTTTCTGAATTAAATTTAGAGGGTAAATAAAACTGCATACTCATATTTCCATTTTTCTCAACTTGAGTAACTGGAGTTGTCATTTTAATTTTCTCTTGAGTATCGTTTCTGCCTGAAATGTAATTAAATAATTTTCTAAAATTGCTATCTATTCCAGATGTCATTGTTTCTACTGCTAATCGATCAGAATATTTTCTAATCTCATATATTTCATTTTTAGAGACAACTTCGTAATTTGCTTCCTCGTAAGCCATAGACTTAGAATAGGTTAAAACAAATAAAGTACATAATATTATAAAATAAAGTTTAATTGTGTTCATTTTTACATAACTTTATATTCAAAATTTTGTGTGTTTTCATTAATTTGAATTAATTTTGCTCCATTTCTTTTATGAAAATTAGTAGCCATTTCAGTCAGTGGTGAGAGGGTTACCAATCTATTCAAATGATTAGATTTTTTAATCTTTTTGAATACTTCCTTAACAATTAATTTACCCCCACCCTTTTTTTTGGACCAAACAGTATAAGCGATAGCTATTTGGCCACCAGATTGATCTCTCATAGCAGTTTGTAGAAATGCATCGGTACTAAGTTTTTCTAACTCATCGACACTTTTTGGGATTTCATTAGTATAAGCAAAACACATAACAGCATGAATTTCTCCTTTGTATTCAACTCCAAAAATTTTTCTTCCATATCCTGTTCTAAACTTGTTGTCTAATTCAGGTCTTACAGGATCTTCATCTGTATTGCATTCTTTAAGCTCAACAAGTTTAGCACCTTTAACCCAACCAAAAAAATTACCAATATTTTTACTCAAAACTTGTCTGTTTTTTCTTAGTCTAGCTTTAATTCTTGGATTGAATTTTTTTATCATAATTTAAATTATATATTTAAACGATTATTATAAATTTGGTATGTGTAAAAAAATCATATTAGATAATCATATAAAAGCTTAGTGCTTGTTATAAAAATTAAAACATATATAAAATTATAAAACAATTTTTCTTCAATGATTTTTAGTAGCTTATATCCAATTAATATTCCTAATAGTGAAACAGGAAATAATATTACTGAATTCTTAAAAGATTCAAGATTGGTCATTGATAAGTTAATATACAAAGGAAGTTTAATTAAATTTACACAAGTGAAAAAAAAAATTCTTGTACCAACATAGATTTCTTTTTTCATTCTGAGAGGTAGTAAATAAAGACTTACTGGAGTTCCCCCAGCATGAACAGAAAAACTTGTAAACCCAGCTACTACTGAACATACACCACCTTTAAAAAAATTTTTCTCTGATTTTTTTTCTTTATCTTTTTTTAAAAAAAAATAATGACCTGCGAATAAGAAACCCATAACTCCAATTATAAATTTTAATAATTCCTCTGAAAAATATGAAAATGTTAAAGACCCTATAATTATACCAGTTGCAGCAAAAGGAACCATTAGTTTTAAAGTTCCTAATTCAAATTCTTTTCTATATTTATAAACGGCTATAAAATCTGAAAAAATTAGAATAGGTAAAATAATTCCTAATGCTTGATTTAACGGCATCACTATTGTCATTAAAGGAACAGATATTAAAGTCATAGAACCACCTAAACCTGATTTAGCGATACCATATAAAATTATTGCTGGAACAACTGTGAAAAAAAATAATAAGTTTATTTCCATTTATTTAATGAATTAATAATTTAGATTTTAGTAATTGAGGAGCAAAAGGATAATTGCAACTAAAGCAATAACTGTGCTTATAACAATATAATTAAGCTTTATATTAAATTTTTTTTCAACAAAATTTTGAATTTTTTCCCAAAATAATACAATCAAAAAAATTATAACTGCTGGAAGAATATATTTTATCATTATTTAGTTATTATCATTAACATACACAGATACTCCTCTTGTATTAATATCTACATCAAATTTCTTGTGTAATGGTGGAAATGCTCTTTGAGAACAATCTAACCTGTCACAGGTTCTACAGGATACTCCTATTGGAATCTCGGTTTTTTTGTCAGAAATATCAAGGTTTTCTGTATAAACAAACTCTTTAGCATACTTAGCTTCACATCCTAGTCCAATAGACAAAATACTTTTTGATTGACCATATCTACCGACACCTTTTTCAACAGTTCTAGCTATGCAAACATATTTTTCTCCATTAGTCATTTTACTTACAGCGGCCTGTATAACCCCTGGTCTTGTAAAAGCAGAATACACATTCCATCTAGGACATGCTCCTCCATAACGTGGTATCTCAATACCTGATAATGAAAATCTTTTAGATATATTGCCTGCAATATCTGTTCTTAACATATGAAATGGTATACCTGGTAGTTTTGGATCTTGTAAACATGTAACTCTATGAGCCACTTGTTCAAATGATGTGGCAAATGTATTTTGTAAAAGTTCAAGATCATATTTTAATTTTTTACATTCATAATGAAAAAGTTTGTATGGCATTAAAATTGCTGCACCACAATAATTTAAAAGTGCTATTTGAGTTAATCTTTTAGACTCATCAGATGGAAAATTAAAATTTGACAAATAATCTGTGATTATATTAATTGCACCCTCTTGTGCTATTTGAGCAGCTGCATGTAACTTTTTTGTTTCTAAAGAATTATAGTCACTTAACAAAAGTTCTTTCTTTTTTTTATTGAATATTTTTGAAAAAGGTTTCTCTTCCTCAGGAATTACATCTTTAACAGTAATAGAATATTCTTTTTTTAAATAATCACACAGAGCAATATATCTGGTTCTATTATTTTTTTGTACTTTATCAAAAATATTATTTGCAAAATCTTCTAATTTTGGAAAATAGTTTTTATTTTCTTGTAAGAAATCTGAAATAACTTCACCTGGAAAAGAGGCTTTTCTACTATCAATAATTTTACCTGAAATATTCTCTACTTTATTTACAATTTCATGATCTTTTTGTTTAAAATTATCACCTAATTTTATTAACGCTCTTGCAATTTTTGGATTAGTGCTAACTAAATCTTTAACTTCGGGTCCCAATATATCTAAGTCTTCAAACAATTGATCGTCCAACAATTCAGATATATCATTTTCCAAATTGATATCACTTTTACTAGTTAAATCTGACAGTTCTACTCTTAATTCTTTACTAATTTTAATTAATAGATCTCCATCTATTTTTCTTTTTCCACCTTCTATTAAATTTAAGTATGTTGGAGATATACCTAATTGCTCTGAAAATTTATTTGCCTGCAAGCCCAATTGTCTTCTGAAAGCTTTAATTTTTGGTCCAATTTTTAAATTTAACTTTTTTAAATTTTTACTTTTAGAAAAGTTTGAGATTGCATTTTTTGAATTATTTAGATTAAAGATTTTATCTGTTTTTAAATCTGATAGTTCAATTCTTAATTCTTCGCAAATCTTTAATAACAAATCTGCATCTATATTTCTTTTTCCACTTTCAATTAAATTTAAAAAGCTTGGAGAAATTGACAATTGTTCAGCTAATTTATTTGCTTGAAGACCAAGCTGCTTCCTAAATTTTCTGATATTTTGACCAATTTGACTGTTTATTTGCATAAATCTAATAATTTGTAAATTTTGTAAATTTTAATTTACAAAAAATTAACTAAATTTACAAGTAAATTGGAGGTTTTTAGTAGAAATTGTAAATCTTGTAAATTATAAGTTTAATATGAATAAAAAATTAAAAAACACTGAAAATGAAGCTCAAATCATCAAAAAAGAGGATTTAGATCATCACAATAGCAGAGGTATTTATATGAGAGATGATCATTGTGATTGGGGTTCAAGTGGAATGAATGATCTTATCGAAAAAGCAAGCGATAATAATTAATTCCCTCCACTAATTCATTTTTCAAAATTAACATAATAGGACTACATAATGAGCGCAGAAAATATCTCATACAATTTAAAAAGATTTGCAGGAATAAAAAGAGACTATACCTCAGAAGAAGTTGAGAGATTAAGAGGTTCTATAAAAATTGAATATTCATTATGTAAACATCAGTCACAAAAACTTTGGAAATTGTTAAATTCTGAACCTTATGTAAATACACTTGGGTCATTGTCAGGTAATCAAGCGGTTCAACATGCTAAAGCTGGTTTGAAAGCAATTTACTTAAGTGGTTGGCAAGTTGCTGCAGATGCCAATACAGCTGGAGAAATGTATCCAGATCAATCCCTATATCCTTATGATAGTGCTCCAAAATTAGTTGAGTCTATGAATAACTCATTAATAAGAGCTGATCAAATTCAGCATATGGAAATGCAAGATGGTGATATGAAAGCTGAAGATAAAACAGATTACATGCTCCCTATCATTGCTGATGGTGAGGCAGGTTTCGGTGGTCCATTAAATGTATTTGAGTTAACAAAAAAATTTATAAAAGCAGGTGCAGCTGGTGTACACTTTGAAGATCAACTAGCTAGTGAAAAAAAATGTGGGCACATGGGTGGTAAGGTTTTAGTTCCAACAGGAACGATGGTAAAAAATCTTAAAGCTGCAAGATTAGCTGCTGACATTGCTGAAGTGCCTTTAATTATTTTAGCAAGAACTGATGCAAATGCTGCAAAATTAATCACTAATGATTTTGATCAAAATGATAAACCGTTTTTAACTGGCGAACGATCTCCTGAGGGTTTTCATTATGTAAAAGATGGAATTGAACAAGCAATTTCAAGAGGTTTGGCTTACGCTCCATATGCTGATTTAATTTGGTGCGAAACTGCAACTCCAAATTTAGCTGAAGCTAAAAAATTTGCTGATTCGATACATGAAAAATTTCCTGGAAAACTTTTAGCTTATAATTGTTCTCCATCATTTAATTGGAAAAAACACTTAAGTGATGATGAAATAGCTTCTTTCCAACAAGAGATTGCTAAAATGGGTTATAAATTTCAATTTATCACTCTTGCTGGATTTCATACTCAAAATATTGCAATTTTTGAACTTGCAGAAAAATATAGAAAAGAAGGTATGGCTGCGTACTCAAGAATTCAACAACAAGAATTTGCTAGAGAAAAAGATGGTTATACTAGCGTTAAACACCAAAGAGAAGTTGGTACATCTTATTTTGATGCAGTATCAAACACAATTAGCAGTGGTCAAAGCTCAACTACTGCAATGGCAGGTTCAACAGAGTCAGAACAGTTTTAAAAAATATATATCCCTCTCTATTTTTTTTTATAGCCCTTAATTGGGCTATTTTTTCAACTACGCTTTAATATTATATCCTTTCTTTAAAAGATTTGTCACAAGCAGAATGCAAATTATAAGAAATAACAACATCAGGCCAACACTTATCCAAATATTAAAATCAGAAACGCCATAAAATGCATATCTCAGGCCATTTATTAAATAAACCACAGGATTAAAATAAGTAACAATTTGCCAAAACTCGGGGAGCATATCTAATGAGTATAAGCTTCCACCCAAAAATACCATTGGTGTTATTACTAAAGATGGTATTATAGACATCTGCTCAAAATTTGAACTCATTAAACCAATTAAAAAACCAAATAGAGCAAAGGTAAAAGACACTAAAATTAACAAAAAAATCATTAAGATTGGATACTTTACTTCTACTTCTACAAAAAATGTTGCCGTTACAAAAATCATGGCTCCTACTATTAATGTCTTGGTTGCTCCAGCACCAACAAATGCCAGTACAATTTCTAATGTTGAAATTGGTGCAGCAAGAATTTCATATACTGTTCCATTAAATTTTGGAAAAAAAATTCCAAATGAAGTGTTGCTTATTGATTGTGTTAACAATGTAAGCATTAATAATCCTGGAACAATATAAGAACCATAACTAATTCCGTCTATTTTTTGAACGTAACTTCCAATTACTGATCCAAATACTATAAAATAAAGTGAAGTAGATAAAACAGGAGACAATAAAGACTGAGCTAAAGTTCTTCTGAAACGATCCATTTCATGAAGATAAATTGCTTTTAAAGCATAATAATTAAATTTCATTATTTTCCTTTACCAATGTAACAAAAATTTTCTCTAAATTACTTTGTTCTGTCTTCAAATCTCTTAATTTCAAGCCAGCATCTTTTATATCTTGCAAAAGATTAGTTATACCTGTTTGTTTTTCTCGTAAATCATATTTATAGTTAAGTGAAATATTATTATCTCCAAGAGTTAATTTGTATTTACTTAATTCAGCAGGAATATTTTTAATTTCCTCTTGTAATTCTACTGTCAGTGTTTTGTTACCCATTTTTTTTAATAATTCTTTTTTTTGTTCTACAATTATAAGTTCACCTTGATTTATAACTCCTACTCTATCTGCAATTGCCTCAGCTTCCTCAATATAATGAGTGGTTAAAATAATTGTTACACCTGTTTTTCTTAAATCCTCGACTACTTTCCACATTTCTTTTCTTAATTCAACATCAACACCTGCTGTTGGTTCATCTAAAAATAGAATTGACGGCTCATGTGATAATGCTTTTGCGATAAGGACTCTTCTTTTCATTCCACCAGATAATTGTCTTAATCCTAAATCTTTTTTATCCCAAAGGCTTAATTGTTTTAAAACTTTTTCAATATACAATGGGTCAGGTTTTTTTCCGTAAAGACCTCTAGAATAAGAAACATTATTAAATACTGTTTCAAATTGTTCTAATGTTAATTCTTGTGGAACTAAACCTATTCTTGATCGTGTTTCTCTGTAATCATCGATAATATCAAAATTTTCAACTGAGACTTTTCCTGATGATGGCTTTACAATTCCACAAACAATACTTATCAAAGTTGTCTTACCTGCACCATTTGGTCCAAGCATTGCAAAAATTTCACCTTTTTTTATATCTAAGTTAATGTTTTTAAGGGCCTCAAATCCATTGTCATATATCTTAGATAAATTATTGATACTTATTTGATTGTCAGACATTATAGATATTACGTATATAGAGACAATTTAGTAGATTACAATGAATTTAAATTGAAGTAATAATTTGTAATTATGAAAAAATTTCTAACTTTAATTTTTTGTATATTTGCTTTTAGTTTAAACGCTGGAGCAAAAGAAACAACATACAATAAAGTAGATTTTGATAAAGCCATATCAGATGGGAAAGTTGTAGTGGTAAGCTCCTGGATTAAATATTGCACATCATGCGCAAGCCAAATGAAGGTTTTAAAAAAAGCAAAGAAAGATTTCGATAATATTGAATACTTTGCATTTGATGTAACAAATAAAGAAATTGCTAATTTTTTTAAGGTTCAGTATCAAACAACACTTTTGATATTTAAGGATAATAAAGAAGTTTATAGAAGTATTGGTGAGACCACCAAAGAACTCATTTATGATGCTTTAAAATCATCTATATAATTTAATTATTTTTTATTTTCAAAATTATTGCAGGCAAAAAAGTTGCAATAAGAAAAGATAAAAATAGTAAATATTGAGCTATAAATGGTGAAAATAAATCTTTTGGAAAAAATACCCCCACTAACAAACTTTTAGAAAAATCTGGAAATGGAAACAATAAAAAACCAGCAACTAAACCAAATATAATTGAAACATAAGCAGTTTTTTCATTTACCTTATTGTAAAAACTATAAAAAACAGTTACTACAAATGCACAACAAAATAAATCTGCTAACAAAAATAAATACAAAATATCAAATCCTTTTAAAGCAACACCAAAAGCTATTACTGATAAAATTAAAATAAAATATTTAGATATTTTTAGATAATCTGTTTTTTTATTTAAGTTAAAGGCCGCTTTGCCATCAACTACAAATAAACTAGAAATAGCATTAACTAAAGTATCAACAGTTGAAATTGTTAATGCAAGTCCAAGAATAATGATCATTAAGGATAAAATTTCTATTTGATCTTTTAATAATAAACTAAAAAAACCTAAATCAGGTCTAACAGATGGATCTATTGAATATGAAACCATTCCAATAAAACCCATCAATAAAACTATTGGAATAATAATAAAAAAAGCAATAATCAAACCAGTTTTTAGTGTTTGATAATTCTTTGCTGCATACACTCTTTGCCAATTTCCTTGATGAAATAAATTAGTTGCTGCAACTGCTATAAAAAAAGTTAATCCAGCAGTGTATCCTGGAATATAGTTTGAACTTAATAATTGAGGATTTTTTTCATTAATTAAAGTAAAAGAAAAATTATTTCCTGATGATGAACTTATAATTGAAATCAAAATAAATAACAAAACACCAATTACAATCATTTGAATGTTATCAGTAAATATGGATGCTCTTAATCCCCCATAAAGTGTATAGCTTAAAGTAGCTACTAGAACTATTAATGCTGTTATCCATAATTCTGTTCCGGATATATAATTAATTAATATAGCAACCGCCGTTACTTCTGCACAAAGAAAAATGAACATATAAAAGATTGTCATTAACAAAATTAGCTTAAATAGACTTTTGCCAAATTTCTTTCTCATGAACTCAACTAAAGAAGATCCTTTTGGAAACTCATTTCTAATTTTTTTTCCGAAAAAAATTAGAAAAATCATTGGAAAAGCTGTGCCTAATGCATAACCAATAACAGCACCTACTCCGCCCCAAGTTGCAGCCGCAACAGGACCAAATAAAATCCAAGCTCCTAAAGCTGATGCTACTATACTTGTGGTAAGTGAAAATAAACCAATGTTTCTATTTGCAGTTAAATAATTATTAATTCCTTTAAATTTTTTAGAATGAAGAATTCCTAAAAAAGCAAATATTAAACTAATTGCAATTAATAAAATTAATGATGTTGATTGAGTTAAAAAATATGTTTTATCCATTTTATCCCTTTCTGAATTACCGGACAGGTTCTTAGGGTATGATCTCAGTCTGTTAAGACACCCCTTTAAATAATATTTATATTATATCAATCGATATAGATAGTAATTTAAATTTTGTTTCTAAATTTATTTTGACTCTTATGATTCATTATTTCAATCATGCATTGTGTAGCGTACTCTCTCCACTCAGATGAGGTTTTGTCCTTTAGGCTATTAAGATGATTTCTATTACTTTGAATATCATCTTTATGCTTTAATTTGTCAGCTCCATTCAAGTTATTCTCCATTTCAGCCAAATTAGTTTCCATTGCCTTTATCCACTCGTTTCCAAGCTCAACACATTTTTGGTCATCTTTTTCATCACAAATTTGTTTAAAAAAATTAAAGATAACATCATCAGTATTTACTGAGGTATTCATTAATTATTGTTTACAGATACCAATTGATTCTGGACCGCAAGTTTGACCGTTGGTCCAAGTAGCTCCAGTTAAATTTGCTCCATCAAAATTAGCATTGGTGATATTAGAAGATGTAAAGTTAGCTTCCATTAAATTGGAGTTTTGAAAATTTGCTTCGATTAAAGTTGCTCCCATAAAATCAACTCTGGTTAAATTGGCTCCAGTAAAGTTAGCTTTTTCAAAATTTGTTCCGATAGAAACAGATTCATAAAGATTAGCTCTTATAAAAGTAGACTCTGGAAAAGTTCCGAATGATAAATTTGAGGTCATCATAATACTTTTATCAAAGTTCACTTGAATAAAACTTGCAAAAGAAAGATTTGAATTTGGGAGATAACTTCCCTGTAAATCTTGAGAGTCTGAAAATCTACAATTTGAATAATCAACACCTTCTGTTAAAGGATCATCGCAAGCAGCATTTGAATTTGTAAAAAATAAAAAACTAAATAAGATAAGAAAAATAATTTTTTTCATAAATAAAACTAACAAAAAATTCAAGTCAAAACAATGATTTTTGGATAGCTTTATGTATTACAATTCAATTAATTCTGAATCAACTATCAAAAAATTAATTTTTTAATCTTAAGTTAATTAATTTTAATTTTTGTAAAACATGTATACTTTCTATTACGTTTAATTAATGTGCTTGGAAAATTTTTTTTATTAGGTGCGTCAGGGAAATATTGTGTTTCTAAACAAATACCTTGGTATGGAAATAATTTTTTTTGGTAATTAAGATTTTGTGCTGAATAAAGTTGAACACCAGGCAGGTTTGAAAAAAAATTAACTTTAATATTATTATTTTTTAAAGTTCCAACATAATTTCGAGTATTTTTCTTAACCACAAAGGTGGTATCAAAACCTTTAAATTTTATATTAATCTTTTTATTTTTAAAATAATTTAATTTTTTACCAATATTTTCAAAATTTGAAAAATTATAAATTGAATTTTTTATATCTTTAAATCTACCAGTTGGAATTAATTTTTTATTTGTTTGAAGATACTTATATGAGTTTAATTTTAATTCATGATTATAAATCATTTTTTTTTTATTTTTTTCTAAATTCCAATAACAATGATTTGTAAGATTTACATGGGTACTTTTATCAGATTTGTATTCATACTTTATAATCAAAAAATTATTTTTTAATTTGTAGGTACAATTTACAATTAAATTTCCAGGAAAACCTTGATCGTTATCTCTAGAATAAATTTGATATACAATTTTATCTTTTGTTTGACTTATTTTTTTCCATGGAATTTTAGAAAAACCAATTTTACCACCATGAAGTATATTTTTTCCCTCGTTCGCATTTAAGATAAATTTTTTATTACCAATCTTAAATTTTGAATTTGAAATTCTACCTGCATACCTTCCACAAGTAGATCCAACACTTGGATGTGTATTTCGATATTTTTCTTTTGATCCTAAGTTAAGAATTAAATTTATTTTATTTTTTTTGTGATAAACTTCAAAAAGACTTGCTCCATAATTAAGAGTTTGAACTCTTAAAAATTTATTTTGAATTGTAGAGTTTTCAACTTTCACTTAAATCAAGTTATACCACCATCAACAATAAAGCTCTGCTTTGTGCATCCAGAGGATTGGTCAGATGCTAAAAATAACACTAATTGAGCAACATCGTTTGGTTTTAACTGTCTTTTTAAAGCTTGGCTTTCCAAAATAAGCTTTTTATACTTTGGGGTTAACCAACGTTTAATTTGTCTCTCAGTTACAATCGACCCAGGCACAACTGAATTTGTTCGAATATTATACTTTCCATACTCTTTTGCAAAAGATCTAGTTAATCCAACAACAGCTGATTTTGCCGTTTCATAAACAACTTTATCACCCTCTCCCAACATCCATGAGACTGAACTCAAATTTATTATAGATCCCGCTTTAATTTTTTTCATTCCTTTTATGACTGCTTTTGCTGCAAAGAAATAATGCTTTAAATTTATATCCATTCTATTTTGCCAATATTTTTCATCCACCTGATCAGTTGTATGTCTATCATCATTAGCTGCATTATTAATTAGTACATTAATCGCCCCCTTTGTAGACATAATTTTTTTTATTATTTTTTCTAATTTTTTAATATCAAGTAAATTACACTCCAAAAAAGTTGGTGATCTGAATTTATTTTTTTTTATTTTTTTTAATAATTTTTTTGTTTCTATTAAATTAATATCAACAAAATAGACTTCGCTTCCTTGTTCACAAAAATGCTCAACAATAGAAGCACCAATACCTGATCCACCACCAGTGATAAAAATTCTTTTACTTTTTAAATCTGAATATTTGACACTCACAAAAATGAACCTCTTCCTAGATCTGCAGCTCCTCGTACACCACTAGAGTCTCCAAATTTATTTTTAACTACCTCTGTATTTACAGAATCACTAAAAACATATTTTTTTAATTTTGGATTTATATTTCCATAAATTTGTTTCATGTTTGACACTCCGCCCCCTAAAACAATTGCAC
Organism: uncultured Pelagibacteraceae bacterium; assembly: GCA_902629935.1. Taxonomy (GTDB): domain Bacteria; phylum Pseudomonadota; class Alphaproteobacteria; order Pelagibacterales; family Pelagibacteraceae; genus Pelagibacter. Next base: position 26,224 of record CACOSU010000006.1, read on the forward strand.
CTGGATCAATAATATTTATTACTTGCGCCAACCCTCTAGCTAAATAATCAAGATATTGGAAAATAAATTCTAAGGCTTTTTCATCTCCATTATTTGCATTTTCCTGAATTGTTTTTGCATCTAATTTCATTTTATGTATGTCAAAATAATGTTTAGAGAAACCTGGGCCAGATAAAAATGTTTCTACACACCCTTTTTTTCCACAATAGCAATCATGTCTTTTCCATTTATCATTAGATCCAACTGGCATTTGGTTATGTCCCCATTCACCTGCAATGTTATTAAATCCATTTATAATTTTTTTATTAATTACTAAACCTCCTCCTACTCCTGTTCCAATTATTACCCCAAAAACAATTTCATGTTTTGATCCTGCGCCATCATAAGCTTCTGATAAGGCAAAGCAGTTTGCATCATTTTCAAAAAAGATTTTTCTATGTAATCTTAATTCAATATCTTTTTTTAATGGTCTCCCATTTAACCAAGTTGAATTTCCTCCCTTAATACAATTAGTTTCTTTGGATAATGCACCTGGAGTTCCAACACCAACGGTACATTTTTTTTGATATTTATCCTCAAGTTCATTAACTAAGCCACACAATGTATTTATGGTACCATTATAATTTTTAGGAGTCTCTTTTCTTAATCTTTCAATTTCTTTTCCACTTTCATCAAGAATAATGCATTCTGTTTTTGTACCACCAAGATCTATTCCTATATGCATTTTAATATGTGGCTCTACCACCACTTAAATCAAAAACAGCTGCAGTTGAAAATGAATTTTCTTCACTAGCCAACCACGCCACTAACGAAGCAAGCTCCTCTACTTTGGCAAACTTGTTTCGTGGAATTTTTGATAGCATGTAATTAATATGCTCTTCAGTCATTTGATCGAAGATTCTTGTTTTTGCAGCTGCGGGGGTGACGCAATTTACAGCAATATTCTTTTTTGCAAGCTCTTTACCTAAAGATTTTGTTAAACCAATAACACCAGCCTTTGAAGTACTGTAAGCACTTGCATTCGGATTTCCCTCTTTTCCCGCGATAGAAGCAATATTAACTATTCTTCCATAGTCATTTTTTGTCATAAATGGAACCACAGCTTTACAACAATAAAAAACTGAATTTAGATTTAAGTCCATAATTTTTTTCCATTCATCTAAAGGGTAATCTGCAACTGTGGTGTTCATACCAGCCATTCCAGCGTTATTAATAAATATATCTATTTTTTTATGACTTTGTTCAACTTCTAACAAATTTTTATTAATTATTTCAAAATTAGTAACATCTACAATTTGATAACTTACATTTTCTGATTTGATTTTTGTCACTGACTCTTTAGCTGCATTTTTGTCTACATCCCAAATAATTACTTTCGCACCAGCCTCAATAAACCTTTCTGTTATTGCTAAACCAAATCCTTGGGCACCACCAGTTACAATTGCAACTCTATTTTTTAAGTCATACTTTATCATAACTTCTATTTATTTTTTTAGATCTTATTAAAGGAAAAGCTAAAGCAATTAAAGACAAAATAAAAAATATTAAAACAATAGGTCTTGTAAAAAACATCAACCAATTTCCATCAAATATTACCAGAGATTGTCTCAAAGTACCTTCAACTAACTCACCTAGGATTAATCCAATAATGACAGGAACTACAGAGAAACCATAACGTCTCATAAAAAAACCAAGTATACCAAAAAATAACATTATCCAAACATCAATTATAGACTGGTTCAAAGAATAAGTTCCGCAAACAGAAACCGCAAATATCATTGGCCAGAGAATTTTATTCGGAACTAAAGTAATCCTAGCAAAAATTTTAGCACCAAAAAAACCGAAAATAAAAAATAGAATGTTTGCAATTAACATTGCACCAAATATTCCATATAAAAAATCCGGTTGCTCTCTAAATAAATCTGGACCTGGTCTCACTCCATGAATAATTAACCCTGTCAATATTACTGCTGTTGTTGCGCTTCCAGGAATTCCAAGCGCAAGAGTAGGAACCATTGCACCGCCTGTTGCAGCATTATTTGCTGCTTCTGCTCCAGCAATTCCCTCTATAGATCCATTTCCAAACTCTTCTGGACTTTTAGAAAATCTTTTAGCTTCCGAATAACCTATTAAAGATGCTACTGTACCACCTTCTGCTGGCAAAACTCCAATAAAGGATCCAATTCCACTTGATCTTAAAATTGTTTTCCATGTTTTTTTATAATCATTTTTTGATGGTAACTTTATTGCCTTCAAAGCAATTCTATTAAATACTTGATTTATTAAAGTTGACTGGGTTAACATTTCACTCATTGCAAATAAACCAACAACAACTGGAATAAAACCTATACCTTCTGTTAATTCATTTATTCCAAAAGTAAAACGATCTATTGAAGTCATAAAATCTTTACCTACCGTTGAAATTAAAATTCCAAAAGCACCAGCAATTAAATTTTTTACTGGACTTCCTTCACCTATAGAGGCAAGCATTGTTAAACCAAAAATAGCTAAAGCAAAATATTCTGGTTGTCCAAACTCATATGCAAGTTGAGCTAATATTGGGGCAAAAAAGACCAAAATAATAACACTAAAAATTCCTCCGACAGTACTTGAAACTGTTGCCATTCCTAGAGCCCTTCCTGCTTCGCCTTTTTGAGCTAAAGGGTAACCATCCAAACAAGTCGCAGCTGCAGCTGGTGTTCCAGGGGTATTTATTAGAACCGCTGTTATTGCTCCACCGTATGTACCTGCACAATAAATAGAAGTTAATAATACAATTGCCGACAACGGATCAAGTGTCATAGTAAAAGGCAAGATTAATGCACCACCAGTTGTTGGCCCCAATCCTGGCAGTACCCCTAAAATTAAACCAAACAGGGTTCCAAAAAATAAAACCAATAATAGCTTAGAGCTAAAAAGTGGTGCCAGCATTAAAAATAAATTATCCATCTAACTATAGTAAATATTAGTGATTATTCCTGGTGGAAATCTTAAACCTAAAATTGTTTCAAAAAAAATAAATACAATAATTGGAAAAATAATTCCAACTAGTAATAAATAAAAAAATCTTTTTTCACCCCAGCAGTATGATACAAAAATTGACAAGGCCGAAATAGCTAAAAAGAAATCTAATGTTTTGGAAATAATTACAAAAATAACAAAACTTAATAGAGTTAAGAAAAATGTTTTTGGTAATTTTTTTTCATTTTTCCATGGGTTTTGAATTGATAAATAAAAAGTTAATAAAGTCATTAAAATTATAAAAATTAATAACGCTTTTGGAAATGTTGCAGGTTGAATGCCTCTGTTTAAAATAGGTGGAACAACATCAAATGTAAAAGTGGTAAATAAAAGAATTATAGATATAAAAATTATTATAAAGGATACTTTAAATTCATCTTTAAAAAAAAAGGGCAAACTTTTGTTTGCCCTTTTGTGTTTTTGTACATTTTTCATATTCAAATGTACTTTAATTATATTAATTAATATAACCTAAAGCCTTAAGCTGTGCAGTCATTTCAGCAAGCATTTCTTCCATTTGCTTACCCCATTCATCTGCACCAACAACACTTGTTTCATCTAGTCCAATTTCAGTTAAGAAATTTTTATAGTAGTTGTGGCTCATAGCTTTCATCATACCAGCTTCCAGCTGTTTTACTCTATCTGCTGGAGCACCTTTTTTAGTTACAAAACCTCTAACAGTAGATAAAGAAACAGGAATACCTAATTCTTTTGCTGTTGGAGAGTCTCCAATTTTAGCCATTCTATTATTTGCTAGTACTACTGATACGCAAAGTTTGCCTTCATTAATTTCAGTTAATGCTTCACCTAAGTTTAAAACACCCACATCAATATCTCCTTTGATAAGATTAGTTTTTATCGGTGCAACACCTTTATAAGCAACAATAGTTGGATCTTTTAATCCACCTTTTTTAGTAAATGCGATAGCACTAACATCATCAATACCACCTGTATGAGTTGTTCCATATTTTAATGATTTTGATTTTTGAGTACTAATAAATTTCTTAGCATCTTTGATGTCATTTTTACAACTTACAACAAACAATTGAGGATCATCTGTTCCTCTTGCAAGTGGTTGCATATCACTTAACTTAACTTTAGTCTTACCTAATGCCATAGATACTGCGTGTCCTGTAGTCCAAGTTAAAGTGTGGTTTCCATCAGCTGGTAAAGACATCATATAGTCCATTGATGCTGCTCCACCACCACCCTTTTTATTTACTAATTGCATATCCTGTTTAAGAACTCTTCTTGCTCTTAATAACATCATTCTAGTAGTAACGTCTGTTCCACCACCAAATCCAGCATGTGTAATTGCTTGGATTGGATGCCCATCAGCTTTAGCTGAAGTGATCATTAATGGAAGAGCTACAACAAAAAATTCAGTTACTAGGAAAGCTGCTGCTAAAAATAGTTTAAAGCTTTTTTTCATTATTTCCCTCTTTAGTTAATTTATAAATAAATATATAAACATAATCTAATACAAAGCGTAAAGAAAAAAATGTCCCAAAATAAAATTAATATAGCCCTACTTCTTGGTGATCCCTCTGGTATAGGTCCAGAACTTGTGTCTAAATTATTGAATGAGAATGTTACCAAAAAAGTAAATGTAATAGTTATTGGTGAAAAAAATATTCTAGAAAGTGGTAATCAAATTTCTGGGATAAATAATGAGCTAAATTATGTTGAGAATTTCGATCAAATAAATTTTGAAAATGGAAATAAATTTTTTTTAGATATATCTAAAGGAAAAAACTATGATTATAAATTATCAGAATGCTCAAAAGAATCTGGAGAAAGTGTTCTTGCAGCCTTAAATCTAGCTCTTAAATTAGCTAAAGAAAAAAAGATACATGCTATAAATTTTGGACCATTTAATAAAACAAGTTTGAAACTTGGTGGTAATAAACATTCAGATGAATTACATTTAATGGCTGAAAGTTTAAATGTAAAAAATTTTTTTTGTGAATTTAACGTAATTGACAATTTTTGGACCGCAAGAGTTACATCTCATATACCGATCCGAGAAGTTGCTGATCAAATTAAAAAAGAAAATATTATTAGACCAATCAAATTAATTAATGAAGCTATGAAATTAAATGGTATTAAACAGCCTAGAGTTGCTGTTCAAGCCTTAAATCCTCATGGTGAATTTGGTACAGAGGAAAAAGATGAAATCTTGCCTGCAATTGAAGAAGCAAAAAAAATAGGAATTAATGCAGATGGACCTTTACCATGTGATACATCTTTTATAACTGCTTATAAAAATAAAAATTATGATTGTATTGTTGGAATGTATCACGATGCCCTACAATCTGGTCTTAAAGCTTTTGGTTTCGATAGAGGGGTGACAGTTCAAGGAGGATTGCCTCTTCCAATAACTACTCCAGCTCATGGAACAGCTTTTGATATTGCTGGTCAAAATAAGGCAAATTTGGAACCAACTTTAAATTCTTTTAAAATTGCATTAACAATGGCTGAAAATATTAACAATTAATGACAAAAATTAAAAACATAAGAACTAAAGTTTATCAATGGAATGGTAAAACAGTTCCGCCACAAAATAATTTTTGTACAAATGCTTCTGATCTTTTATATGAAAAATCTGATGCGATGGGATCTTTTAGATTTTACGAGTGGTTAATTTGTGAGGTTGAAACTGATGATGGTTTAATTGGAATAGGTAATGCTGCTCTAGCCCCTCAGATTACCAAAAAAATAATTGATACTTATTTAAAACCATTAGTTATAGGAGAGGATCCATTTGATTACGCTTATCTATGGGAAAAAATGTATAGAAGAACTCATGCATGGGGTCGAAGAGGAGTTGGTATGGTTGCAATATCTGCAATTGATATTGCTCTATGGGATATAATGGGAAAAATTACAAATAAACCCGTATTCAAATTGTTAGGAGGACGTACTAAGGAAAAAATACCTGTTTACGCTTCAAAACTTTACAGCCAACCAATCAAAGAACTTCAAAAAGAAGCAGAAACTTACGTAAAACAAGGTTTTAAAATGTTTAAAATGAGATTTGGATGGGGTCCAAAAGATGGTCCTGATGGAATGAAAAAAAATGTTGAACTTGCTGAAGCAATAAGAGAGGTAATTGGTGAAGATACTGATCTTATGATGGAATGTTATATGGGATGGAATTTAGATTATGCAAAAATAATGATACCTAAACTAACAAAATTTAATCCACGATGGTTAGAAGAACCTGTGATCGCAGATGACATTCATGGCTATGCAGAACTAAATAATATGAAAATGATACCTATTTCTGGAGGTGAGCATGAATTTAATTTATTTGGTTTCAAACAATTGTTAGATCTTAAAGCTGTAAGCTATATACAATACGACAATAATAGAGTTGGTGGTTTTACTATTGCTCAAAAAATAAATGCTTTAGCTGAAGCTTATCAAGTCCCTGTAATTCCTCATGCAGGTCAGATGCACAATTATCATTTAACAATGTCAAATTTTAATTGTCCCATATCTGAATATTTCCCAGTTCATGATGTTGAAATTGGAAATGAACTTTTTTACTATATTTTTGAGGGAGATCCAGCTCCAAAAGATGGTTTTATTGATCTTGATGAGAATAAGCCAGGGCTTGGTTTAACAATTACAGATAAATATAAATCTGATTTTAATATTATTGAATAAACATTATTTTAAAATTTTTTTAATTTCATCTAATGAGAATGGTTTTGGTATTTTACAATTGGTTCTAATTAATTGTGTTTTACCCGATATACATGCTTTCATAGTTGACTGAATAATATCCAAAACGTGAAGGGATAACTCACCATTGCATTTATTACTTTTATTATTTTGAATCGAATAAGCCATTTCTGATAAACCAACTCCTCTGTAATTAGCGTTAGTTGAAGACTCATTTGCTCTAGAGCTTTGAGATCTAATATTAATTTTTCCTAATGGCATTTTATTTGTTTTATATTCTCTCCATTTGTCTCCTAGTTTTTTACATACATAAACTGAACCACCAAACATGTTTGGATCAGGAACAATCATTGAACCTTTATTACCATATAGTTCAATATGGTTTCTCTGATGAGCAATAACATCAAAAGAAAGTGTAAGTCTAATAATTGTTCCATTTTCAAAAATAATTGTTGATAAATAAGTAGTTGGGCATTCTACTTTAAAAGTTTTATTTTTTCTTGGTCCAATACCTATAGTCCTTCTATTAACACCACGCATTATACTTCCACTTACTTTTTTTGCAGGTCCAAGTAAGTTTACTAAAGCTGTTATGTAGTATGGACCCATATCAATTACTGGTCCCCCTTCTTTTTTTGAAAACCAAGGCTCAGGATTGGGATGATATGATTGAACTCCAGGGAAAGCAAAAATTGCATTACCTAAATTTATTTTACCAATAGTTTTTTTTCTAAGTAATTCTATTGATTTTTGAATTCCTCCACCTAAAAATGTATCTGGCGCATTACCAATATAAAGTTTTTTCCTCTTTGCTATTTTAAGAAGTTCCTTTCCGTCGTTAAAGTTAATTGCTAGCGGTTTTTCAGAATAAACATGCTTGCCATTAATTAAAGATTTCCTAGCAACTTCATAATGTGCCTTCGGGATTGTTAAATTTAAAATAATTTCAACTTCTTCATCTTTTAAAAGATCATTAACCGACAAAGCTTTTATATTGTATATTTTGGCACATTTTAAAGCATTTTGATAAATAATATCTGCACATTTGATAATTTTAATATTATTGAAATATTTTTCTGCTCTAAAATAAGTTTCAGAAATATGTCCACAGCCAATTAAGCCTATTTTAAATACTTTATTCATAAAAGAATTATACGCCTTGTCTTTGTTTACTCTTTCCTTCTTTATAAAGTTTTAAAGCCTCTTTATTTTCATCAGTTGTAGGAATTTCTAGGGTCGGACTATCCCAGAAAGCAGAACCTTCCAGCCACTGGTAAGCATGCGTTTTGATTGAAATTACATATGTTACATCTGATTTCTTTGCTCTTTTAAATGCTTCTTCTAAGTCTGATATTGAGTTTACATGCTCTGATTTAGCTCCCATGCTTTCTGCATGCTTAGCAAAATCTACATCAACGAGCCCTGGAGTGTTAGAACTTTTTAATAAATTATTATATTCATTTCCACCTTTGAATAATTGTAATCTGTTAATAACTGCAAAACCACCATTATCACATACAATAATAATTAATTTATTTTTAGTAATAACTGAAGAATAAATATCTGTATTATTTAACAAATATGATCCGTCGCCAACAAAAGAAATTACCTCTTTGTTAGGATTTGCCATTTTTATTCCTAAAGCACCAGATATTTCATAACCCATACAACTAAACCCCCACTCGGTTTCATGTGTATTGAGTTCTCTTGGTCTCCAAACCTGAACAACCTCTCCTACCAAACCACCAGCAGCGGTAACAGCGATGTCTGATGGATCTGAATTTTTATATATTGCACCTATTACTTGGACATAACTCGGTATCTCTTGATTTGATGGAGTACTTTCTTTTTCTATATGTTCATTCCACGCTGCTAACTCAATCTGAGATTTTTTACTCCATTCTTCTCCAACTTTCCAGTCCCCTAGAGCGATTGACAAATCTTTTAAAGAAATTTTTGCATCTCCAACGATTGCTTGTGCTAAATGTTTATTTGCATCAAATCTTGATACATTAATTGTTACAAGTTTAAAATTTTCATTTTCAAAATTGGCCCACGATCCTGTTGTAAAGTCTCCAAGTTTTGTTCCTATTGCAATTGCAAGATCTGTTTGTTTTGCAATAAGATTTGTATTTTTTCCACCAAGAGCTCCTATTTGCCCTGCATAATGTCGGTGATCTCTTTTCATTGTTGAATATCCCATTACTGTTTGGGTAACTGGGATATTGTGCTTAATTGCAAAGTCACTTAATTCCTCCATTGCATCTGAATAAAAAACTCCTCCACCAGAAATTATAATAGGATTTTTTGAGGATTTAATTACGTCAGCTGCTACTTTAATTTGAAAATCATCAGGTCTTGGTCTTCTAATTGTGTGAATTTTTTCTTTAAAAAATTCTTCAGGATAATCAAATGTTTGACCTTGAATATCTTGACTTAAAGAAATACATGCAGGTCCACAATCTGCTGGGTCTAACATTGTTTGAATAGCAGTTGGAAATGATTGAATTATTTGCTCTGGCCTAGTAATTCTATCAAAATATCTTGTAACAGGTTTAAATGCATCATTTGCTGTAATAGTGGGATTATTAAAATGCTCGACTTGTTGCAATACTGGATCAGGCATTCTGTTTGCATAGGTGTCTCCAGGCAAAAATAGAATTGGTAATCTATTACTCATAGCAACTGCTGCAGCTGTAACCATATTAGTTGCACCTGGTCCAACAGACGATGTTGCAACAAAAATCTGCTGTCTTCTTTTACCTCTTGCATATGCAATTCCTGTTAAGGCCATATTTTGCTCATGATGACCTCTATATGTTGGTAAATCCTTTTGGTTTTCCTCGAGAGCTTGTCCTAAACAAGCAACATTTCCGTGACCAAATATTCCAAATACGCCTGGAAACAATGGTTCCTTTTTCCCATTTATTAATATTTTTTGTGAAATTAAATATTTAACTATTGCATGAGCACAGGTAAGAGTAATTTTTTTCATAAAATCAAGTTTAACTTTAATTGTATATAATGTTTATATATAATTAATCTTAAATTATAAAACCTAATTAAGTAAACTTAAAAATAAATCTATGTACAATAAATTTGGACAATTCATTGATGGTAAATGGCAACAAGCGGAAAAAAAAGAAACATACGATGTTATCAACCCTGCAACGGAAGAGGTTATTGGAAAAGCATCAAAAGCATCATCAATTGAAGTTCAAAAAGCATTAAAGTCTGCAGAAAAAGGTTTAGATATTTGGAAAAATACTCCCCCTTGGCAAAGAGCTTATGTACTTAGAAAAATTGCTGATCTAATGAGAGAAAAAAAAGATGTGCTTGCTAAGTGGTTAACTCTTGAAGTTGGAAAACCTCTCGCAGAAGGTATTGGTGAAGTTGGTGGTGGTGCAGATATTTTTGAATGGAATGCAGAGGAGACAAAAAGAATTTATGGGCAAACTCAACAAAGTAGATTTGTAGATACTAGAGTTCATGTTTATTATCAGCCCGTAGGTGTAGTTGCTGCATTAGTCCCCTGGAATTTTCCAATAGTTCTCGCATCAAGAAAAATTTCTACTGCTTTAGCAGCTGGTTGTTCGGTAATTTGTAAACCTGACGTTATTACCCCTGGTGCTGTTATGGAATTAGTAAATATATGCAAAGAGGCAGGTGTTCCAGATGGTGTGGTTAATCTTTTATCAGGTGATCCAGCCGAAATATCAAACGAATTAATGGAATCAGTTATTGTTAAAAAAGTTTCAATTACTGGTTCAACAAGAGTTGGTAAAATAATTTTAAAAAAAGCTGCTGAAAAAGTACAAAGAGTTACTATGGAACTAAGTGGACACTCTCCTTTTATAGTATGCGAAGATGTAGATATGAATAAAGTTGCAGACATAGCAATTTCAGCCAAATTTAGAAATAATGGACAAGTTTGTATTTCTCCTAATAGATTTTATATCCAGGAGAATAGAAAAAATGAATTTGTTGATGCTTTTATTGAGAGAACAAAAAAATTGAAAATCGGAAATGGTATGGATAAAGGTGTTGAGTTAGGGCCTTTAACTACTGCAAAAAGATTAGAAGAAGTAGAAAAGTTAGTTGAAACTACTAAAAAAGAGGGTGCCAAAGTATTAATAGGTGGAAAACGACCGTCTGGATTTAACAAAGGATATTATTACGAACCAACAGTTTTTGATGATGTAAAAGATAATTTTACAATAATGAAAGAAGAACCTTTTGGTCCACTTGTTCCAATTTTAACTTTTAAAACTTTTGATGAAGTAATTGAAAGAGCAAATGATAACGATCTAGGATTATGTAGTTATTTGTACACTAATTCTATGGATAAAGCCCATATTGGATCTGAGAAATTAGAGTCTGGTTGTGTTGCAGTTAATACTGGTGTTGTTGCAATTGCAGAGGCTCCTTTTGGTGGAATAAAACAAACTGGTTATGGTCGTGAAGGTGGGTCAGGTGCAATTAAAGATTATTTAAATGTGAAATATACTCACATGGGCTTAAAAGTATAAATCATGAGAAAAAATAAAGTTAAAGAAATGATGAAAACAGGAAAACCTGTTGTGAATGGTTGGCTTCAAATTCCTAGTACCGTTTCAACAGAAGCAATGGCTCATCAAGGATGGGATTCTCTTACAATAGATATGCAGCATGGTTTAGTTGATTACACAAATGCACTTCCAATGTTGCAAACAATATCTTCAACAAATGTTACACCTTTAGCTAGGGTAAACTGGAATGAACCAGGTCAAATAATGAAAATTCTTGATGCAGGTTGTTATGGAATTATATGCCCGATGGTAAGTAATAAAGAAGATGCAGAAAGATTTGTTCAAGCTTGCATGTACCCTCCACGTGGTTACAGAAGTTTTGGTCCTGTTAGAGGATTAATCTATGGTGGCTCAGATTATGCAAAACATGCAAATGATGAAATGCTAAAATTAGCTATGATCGAAACAAAAGAGTCATTAGAAAAATTAGATGAGATTATGTCAACTCCCGGTGTAGATGGAATATATATTGGACCAGCTGATTTGAGTTTAGCAATAGGTGAAGAACCTGGCTTTGATAAAGCAGAAAATACAAAGGCATATTCGGAAATATTAAGAATATTAGAACACGCAAAAAAGAATAATATTTTCGCTGGAATTCACAACGGTACACCTGAGTATTCACAAAAAATGATAGATAAAGGTTTTAATTTTGTAACTATTGGAGCTGACCAAAGAACACTAAGTGCTGGCGCTAAGGCAGTTGTAGAAAAAATGAAAGGTTCTTCCAAAAAAGAAGATTCTAAAGCTTACTAGTCTAATTTTTAAACCGAGTCCATTTACTATTATTTTTATTGGATTCTAAAACAGTCTCGATAAACTTCATCCCTTCAACTCCATCATAAATAGTTGGGTAACAATCATTCAACTCATTATATTTTTCATTATTTATCTGAGCATTTAATCTTTTTGAAACATCAGTATAAATATTAGCAAATCCTTCTAAATATCCTTCGGGATGACCTGCAGGAATTCTTGTAACATTATTAGCTTCTTTATTTGCGCTCCCACTACCTCGTGTTATTTTTTCAGTAGGTTTACCAAATTTAGTGAAATACAAATAATTTGGGTCCTCTTGTTTCCACTCTAACCCTCCATTTTCACCATAAACTCTTATTTTAAGATTATTTTCATTACCTACTGCAACTTGACTAGACCAAATTGAACCTTTTGCACCACCTTTAAATCTCAACATGATCTGAGCATTATCATCTAATTTTCTACCCCTCACAAAGGTATGAATATCAGCTGATAATTCATCTAATTCTAATCCGGTAATAAACCTAATAAGATTAAATGCGTGAGTACCGATATCTCCTATACACCCTCCTCCTCCTGACCTTTTAGGATCAGTTCTCCACTCGGCTTGTTTTAAACCTGTATCCTCAGCTTTTGTAGTTAACCAATCTTGAGGATATTCAGCCTGTATAACTCTTATATTTCCAAGATCTCCTTCTTTAATAAGAGATCTTGCATGCCTCACCATTGGATAACCAGTGTAATTATGCGTTAAAGCAAAAATTATTTTTTTATTTTCGATAATGTCTTTAAGAGAATTTGCTTCCTCACTGGAAAAAGCAAGAGGCTTATCACATATAATGTGTATGCCTTTTTCAGCAAAAATTTTTGCTACTGGTACATGAAGATGATTAGGAGTTACTATTGAAACAACATCTATACAATCGGAACGAACAGACTCTTTTTCTGCCATTACTTGAAAAGTTTCATATACTCGTTCATCTGATATTCCAAGTTTGCTACCAGTATCTTTTGTATTTTCAAATTTAGATGAAAAACATCCCGCTACTAATTCATAATGACCATCAAGTCTCAAAGCTATTCTATGAACACCTCCAATGAAAGCACCCTCTCCTCCACCTACCATTCCTATACGGATTTTTCTCTGCACTAATTTATACCTAACATTTTTTTATTAGCTTCAAAATCAGCGCCACTTCCTGCAAAATCATCAAATGCTTTTTCCGTAGTATTAATAATATGATTTTTGATAAACTCAGCTCCCTCTCGTGCTCCATCTACAGGATGTTTCAAGCAACACTCCCATTCTAAAACTGCCCAGCCATCAAAACCATATGTTGTAAATTTTGAAAAAATTGATTTAAAATCTACTTGTCCATCACCAAGAGATCTAAATCTACCAGCTCTATTAATCCACGGTTGGAAACCACCATATACACCCTGTTTCCCAGTGGGATTTAATTCAGCATCTTTAACATGAAACATTTTTATTTTTTCGTGATAGATATCAATATGAGCTAAATAATCTAAATTCTGTAAAACATAATGGCTGGGATCATAAAGCATGTTGCACCGTTTGTGATTGTCAACTTTTTCTAGAAACATTTCAAATGTAATTCCATCGTGAAGATCTTCACCTGGATGTATTTCATAACAGAGATCGACTCCATTTTGGTCAAATTGATCAAGTATTGGTTTCCATCTATTCGATAATTCATTAAACGCGTTTTCTATCAATCCCTCAGGTCTTTGTGGCCAAGGATAAACATAAGGCCAAGCTAATGCTCCAGAAAAGGTGACATGTCTATCTATTCCAAGATTTTTTGAGGCCTTAGCTGCCATCATCAACTGGTTTACTGCCCACTCTTGTCTAGCTTTTGGATTTCCTCTGACTTCAGTTGCTGCAAAACCATCAAAAGCTTTATCATACGCTGGGTGAACGGCAACTAGCTGTCCTTGTAGATGTGTTGATAGTTCTGTTATTTCGATATTATATTGTTTTGTTATACCTTTGATTTCATCACAATAATCTTTGCTTTCAGATGCTTTCTTAAGATCAATTAATCTAGCATCCCAACTTGGAATTTGTACACCTTTGTAACCTAAAGAAGAAACCCACTTACAAATTTTATCTAAAGAATTAAACGGCTCATCTTCGCCTACAAATTGTGCTAGAAAAATTGCAGGACCTTTAATATTGTTCATAATCTTTCCCCTCTCCTAAAATTTATCAACAATTTATTTTCTACAAAAAAAATACTAGCAGGCACAACTCTTCTTGGATAGACTATTCTTAAGAATAAATAAACTAAGAGGAGATATAATGAAAAAAATAATGATTTTATTGTTTGTTTCTCTATTTTCTTTTTCCGTTAATTCAAACGCTAAATCTATCACATTAGGTTGGGCCGCTTGGGATCCTGCTAATGCTTTGCAAGAATTAACTAAAGAATTTACTGCAGAAACTGGAATAAATGTTAATTTTGAGTTTGTACCATGGCCAAATTTTGCTGACCGTATGTTAAATGAACTTAACAACAAAGGTAAAACATTTGACCTTTTAATTGGTGATTCACAGTGGATCGGCGCTGGAGCTGTATATGGACATTACGTAAAGTTGAATGACTTTTTTAATAAAGAGGGAATTTCAATGAGTGATTTCTCACCTGCTACAGTTTATGCGTATTCAACTTGGCCTAAAGGTAGTGAAAACTATTATGCATTACCAGCTATGGGAGATGCATTAGCTTGGGCTTACAGAAAAGACTGGTTTGATAGACCAGAACTTAGATCTGAGTTTAAAAAGAAACACGGATACGATCTAGGAGTCCCTGCAAACTGGAATCAATTACATGACATGTGTAAGTTCTTCCAAGGAAGAGAAATTGATGGTCAAAAAAGATATGGGGCTGCAATTAATACAGAGCGTGGTTCAGAAGGTATAACAATGGGTGTTACAGCTGCTATGTATGCGTGGGGTATGGAATATGAAAATCCTAACAAGCCATACGATATGGAGGGATATTTTAATTCACCACAAGCTGTAGAAGCAGTTGAGTTTTACAGAAAATTATACGAAGACTGCGCACCTCCAGGACACTCTGATGCTTACATGGTTGCAAACTTAGATGCTTACAAATCGGGACAAGTTGCATTCCAAATGAACTGGTATGCTTTCTGGCCTGGTGTATCTAAAGAGGACAGTGGTGGAAGAGTAAGTGGTTTCTTCGCAAATCCAAAACAAAATGTTGCAGCAGCAACATTGGGTGGACAAGGGATATCTGTTGTTAAATACTCTGACAAACAAGATCTTGCTCTTGAATACATTAAGTGGTTTGCAAGACCAGATGTACAACAAAAATGGTGGGATCTAGGTGGATACTCATGTCATAATGATGTTTTGAATTCACCATCATTTCCAACATCTACTGTTTATGCACAAGGATTCTTGGACTCAATGGGAATTGTCAAAGATTTTTGGCAAGAACCAACTTTCGTAGAGTTAATGCTTCCAATGCAAGAAGCAATTCATGACTATGTTGTTAATGGAAAAGGAACTGCTAAAGAAGCTCTAGATAAAATTATCGCAGAGTGGGTTGAAGTATTCGAAGCAGACGGAAAACTTTAACATTAATACTTAAGGATTAAAAATTAGGGGGGGTACCACCTCCCCTTTTTTTATAAAAATTCATATGAGTGTAAAAAAAAAATTCAAGGGACTTTCTGATAAAGCTGTGGGTTGGCTTTTTATTGGGCCAACTGTACTTCTTCTATTGGCTATAAATATTTATCCATTGGTCTATGCAATCAAAATGTCTTTTACAAATTTTTACGCAAACAAAATTGGAAGAGAGCCACAATTTATTGGTTTAAAAAACTATATTAAAGTTCTCAATAAAGAAGCTATTTGGGAAAAAATGCAAGTCACTGCAAGTTTTATGTTTTGGACTTTGTTACTACAAGCAATAATTGGTTTGGGTTTAGCACTACTTCTAAACAGAAAATTTAAAGGAAATGAATTATTAACTACATTAATTGTTTTGCCAATGATGTTATCGCCTGCTGTTGTGGGAGTTTTTTGGACTTATTTATACAACCCTCAAGTAGGATTGTTTAATTATGTGATTAATTTTTTCTATGATTTTGGAAGCTTCGATATGATCGGTTCGAGTATGCTTGCGCCATGGTCAATCGTTATTGTTGATACTTGGATGTGGACACCTTTCACAATGTTGATTTGTTTAGCAGGTTTAAGATCCGTTCCAAACTATTTATATGAAGCAGCAGAAGTTGATAGAGCTAGTAAATGGCAACAATTTATTTACATTACTTTACCCTCTGTTTTGCCATTTTTATTACTAGCTTTGTTATTTAGGGGCATTGAGAATTTTAAAATGTTTGACATGGTAGTTGAACTGACATCGGGTGGACCAGGTTCAGCAACTGAGCTTGCTTCTATTAATTTAAAGAGGGAAGCATTTGAAAAATGGAAAACTGGATACAGTTCAGCATTTGCCGTAATTCTTTTTGTGACCATTTTTGGTTTTGGAAATGTTTATGTAAAAGTAATGAACAAGATAAAGGAACGCTAATGGATACCTCAAGATCATATTTAGAACCTTCATCCTTTTCAAAAAAAATTGCAGCTGCAATTATCGTAGTTTATACGGTTATTACTCTAATACCCATATCTTGGATGGTCATGACAAGTTTTAAAAATGTAGACAGTGCAATTTCATACCCGCCTGAAGTGTTATTTGAACCATCATTAGAAGGTTATGTTAATTTATTTACTAATAGATCAAGACAATCACCAGAATATCTTGACTCATTGCCCCCGCCAAAAAATTGGTATGAAGAGCTTGTTAGAAGTAGAGAGATGGTTATCACTGGACCATCAAAATTTTTAGGAAGATATTCAAACTCTATGATAATTGGCTTTGGTTCAACTTTTGCATCAGTATTTCTGGGTGCATTAGCTGCATATGCTTTTTCAAGATTTAGAGTTCCATTAAAAGATGATTTATTATTTTTTATTCTTTCTACCAGAATGTTTCCGCCAATAGCAGTAGCAGTTCCAATATTTATTATGTACAGAAAATTAGGGCTAGGAGATACTCATCTTGGAATGATCATATTGTATACAGTAGTAAATTTAAGTTTAGCAGTATGGTTGTTAAAAGGATTTATGGATGAAATTCCTAAAGAATACGAAGAGGCAGCAATGATTGACGGATATTCTAGACTTCAAGCTTTCTTTAAAGTTGTTCTACCACAAGCAATGACAGGTATAGCTGCAACTGCAATATTTTGTATGATATTTTCATGGAATGAATATGCTTTTGCTGTTCTGCTAACACAATTCAACGCTCAAACAGCTCCACCGTTTATACCGACAATCATTGGTGAGGGGGGGCTTGACTGGCCAGCAATCGGTGCAGGTACAACTTTATTTTTATTACCAGTAATGATTTTCACAATCATTTTAAGAAAACATCTTTTAAGAGGTATTACCTTTGGAGCAGTGAGAAAATAATGCAAGAAGAAAAGTCATTAATGAGAAAAATATTTAGACGAGTTTATTGGGAAAACTTATCAACAATATTAATTTTAGTTGGAGTTTTCATGTTACTACAACCATTTGCAATGTGGATGTTTACTTATTCTTTTATTGTAATTTTGGTCGGAACAATAGGTTTCGTAATAACTAGCCATTTTCCAGATTAATATGTCTCAAATTAAAATAACAAATTTACAAAAATCATTTGGTGATTTTACTGCAGTAAAAAATTCTAATTTAACAATTAATGATAAGGAGTTCTTTGTTTTGCTTGGTCCATCTGGTTGTGGAAAAACAACAACACTTAGAATGATAGCAGGATTAGAATTACCTACATCTGGTGAAATATATTTAGGAGAAGAAGAAGTTGGGATGTTAAGAGCTTCTGAAAGAGATATTGCTTTTGTTTTTCAATTATTTGCCCTTTACCCACATATGAATGTAAGAAATAACTTATCATTTCCTTTAAAAATGCAGGGTTATAAAAGAAGTGAGATCAAGTTACGAGTTGAAGAAGCAGCTAAACTTTTAAGAATTGATCATATTTTAAATTCTAATATTTCCTCTCTTTCGGGTGGAGATAGACAACGGGTAGCTTTAGGCAGAGCGCTAGTTAGAAGACCAAAAGCATTTTTAATGGATGAACCATTGGGAACTTTAGATGCTGAATTTAGAGAATTAATGTGTTTAGAATTAAAAAAACTTCATTTAGATATAGGAGCAACTACAGTTTATGTAACACATGATCAATTAGAGGCAATGTCTTTGGCTGACCGAATTGCGGTTATGGATGGTGGTGAAATTTTACAAGCTGATGAGCCTAATATTATATACAATAAACCTAAAACAAAATTCGTAGCCTCATTCATAGGATCTCCAGGTATGAACTTTTTTGAGATTGATGAAGGAATTTCAAAAGATCAATCTTTCGTAAATATTCAGGGTGCTAAATTTAATATTCCTAAACAACTTGAGGAATCAAAAGGAAATAAAAATTTCTTTGGTATACGTCCAGAAAATTTAACTCTTAGTAATGACGGGGGTCTTAAAGGTTTAGTTTATGGAGTGGAGTATTTAGGATCAAGAAAAATCATTACGCTTAAAACAAGTTTAGGTGAAATTAAAGTTAAAACAGATATTTCTGTTAATGTTAAATTAAGTGAAAATGTCCAGGTTAAGCCTTTAAATAATAATATTATTATTTTTGATGGTGAAACAGATAAATCTTTGAACAGTGAGTTTATAAAATAATGGCAAAAGTAGAATTAAAAAAATTATTTAAAACTTATAATCAAAAAATTAAAGCTTTGGAGGATATAAATCTTACAATTGAAGATGGTCAATTTTTTGTTTTACTAGGTCCATCTGGTGCTGGAAAAACTACAACACTTAGATGTATAGCCGGTTTAGAAAAAATTGATTCTGGAGATGTATTATTTAATGATGAAAATATAACTCATGATCAACCTGCTTCAAGAGATGTGTCTTTTGTTTTTCAACAATACTCTCTTTATCCTCATTACACTGTTTATGAAAATCTTGCTTTTCCTTTGAGGTCACCAATGAGAAAACTTCCTGAAGAAGAAATAAAAAATAAGGTAGAGAGAATTGCTGAAATGCTCAAAATTACAAACAAATTAAAAAATAAAGCAACTGAACTTTCAGGTGGAGAAATGCAAAGAGTAGCTATAGGTAGAGCTCTTGTTCGTGAACCAAATATTTATTTGATGGATGAACCACTTTCTTCATTAGATGCTAAACTTAGAGAGACCCTTCGTGTTGAATTAAAAAATATACAATTAAATCTAAATGCAACTATTCTATACGTTACACATGATCAAGCTGAAGCCACAACTTTAGCTGATAAAATTGGTGTATTAAAAGAAGGTAAAATTGTTCAAATAGGAACTCCTGAGGACATTTATGAAAATCCAAATTCTATTTATGTATCTCAAAGATTAGGTTCACCAAAAATAAATATTTTGTCTGGTTCATTGTTCAAGCTAGATAACAACATACCAAAAATTGGACTTAGACCAGAAAATATAGAGTTAGGTAATGGGCCATACGAAGGAAAGGTTATTTCTATAGAAAATTTAGGTTCAGAAACTGTTGTGGCTATTAATTTTCAAGACAATGAAATATTAGCTTCAATTCAAGGTAGCTATAAATCTTCAATTAATGAAAAAATTAATTTTGACATTAATATAAATAAAGTTTTAAAATTTGATAACGGAGATCAAAGAATATATGAGCGTTAATTTTTTAATTTCTCAGGCAAAAAATATTCAAATAGTTATTGATGAAAATGCTGCAGAAATTGAGGCACTAGATCAAAATATTGGAGATGGGGATCATATATTCAATGTGCAAAGAGGTCTTAAATTAGTTGTTGAACTTGAAAAAGATATTAAGGACCTGCCTTTACAAAAAAGTTTAAATATGATTGCTATGAAAGTCTTGTCAGGCATTGGTGGCTCTTCTGGAGCTTTATTTGGAACTTTCTTTATGTCTATGGCTAAAACACCAGATCTAGATAAAAGTGTAGATTTTAGCAAAGCATGTGAAATGATTATCACAGGAATTAATGCAATGAAGGAAAGAGGGAAAGCTGATGTTGGAGAAAAAACTATGATGGATGTGTTAATTCCAGTATCAGAAAAACTTAATGAACTAAAAAGTGGCAATAAAGATATGAAAAAAGGGTTAAGTGAGATAATAAAAATTGCAGAAGATAGAATGCTAGCTACAAAAGACATGCTTGCTACTAAAGGTAGGGCTTCTTTTTTAGGAGAACGTGCAAAAGGTCATATAGATCCAGGAGCCCGTTCTTCACAACTTATAATTGACACCATATGTAAATCAGTAATTAATCAATAGGAGGAAAAATGAAAAAATTTATAAATAATGTTGATGATTTTTTAAAAGAAAGTCTTAATGGATTTGGCAAAGCTCATAGTGATATAATTAAAGTACATTTTGACCCAAATTTTGTTTCTAGAAAATCAAAAACTAAAGAGGGAAAAGTATCTTTAATTTCTGGTGGAGGAAGTGGACATGAGCCGATGCACGGTGGTTTTGTTGGCCATGGTATGCTAGATGCAGCATGTCCAGGTTTTGTTTTTTCAGCACCTACTCCAGATCAAATGCAAGCAGCTGCTGAACATGTTGATAGTGGTGCAGGTGTTTTATTTATAGTTAAAAATTACTCTGGAGATATTATGAATTTTCAAATGGGTGCAGAAATGTATTCAGGTAAAAATGATAGTATCATTACTAACGACGATGTGGCTGTTGAAGACTCTACGTTTACAACAGGTAGAAGAGGTGTAGCTGCAACAGTTTTGGTTGAAAAGATTGTTGGATCACTTGCTGAGAATGGTGGTTCGTTAGAAGAATGTAAAAAACTTGGTGAAAAAGTAAACAAAAACTCTGGAACTATGGGGGTAGCTTTTACCAGTTGCACAGTTCCTGCTGCAGGCAAACCAACTTTTGATATTGGAAATGATGAAATGGAATTTGGAGTAGGTATACATGGTGAACCAGGAAGAAAGAGAGAGAAAATTCAATCTTCAAAAACAATAGTAAATAACATGTTGGAAGCCATACTTGACGATTTAAAGCCACAAAAAAATGAAAAGACACTTCTTTTTGTAAATGGTATGGGTGGAACTCCTCTCACTGAATTATATTTAGTGTATGATGATGCTTGTGAAATTTTAAAATCAAAAGGAATTGAAATTACAAGAAGTTTAGTTGGTAATTATTGTACATCTCTTGAAATGCAAGGAGCATCAATAACACTCCTAAAATGTGATGAGGAAATTTTAAAAAATTGGGATGCGCCTGTGCATACAGCTGCAATGAGATGGGGAATGTAAATGTTAATTTACATTTTTAATTTATATTCGTATTAAAAAGTCCTTAAACACAAATATGAGTAATAAAAAAAAAATTTTAATTATCCAACCTATTCATCATGCTGGGATAGATTTATTAGAAAAAAATTCAAATTATGAATTTGAGATTGTAAAGAATACAGAAATCAACTTTCTTAAATCTAAAATAAAAGATTGCGACGGTGTTACAATTAGAACATCTAAACTTTCTGGAGATATAATCCATGCTGCTAGCAAACTAAAAATTATTTCAAGACACGGAGTTGGCTATGACAATATTGACCTCAAAAGTTCAAAGGAAAAAAATATTACTCTAGCAATTACAGCCACAGCAAATGCTGTCGCCGTTGCTGAGCATGTAATGTTTATGTTGCTCAGTATATCAAAAGGCAAAAATATGTATGACAATACAGTTAAAGAAGGAAATTTTGATGACAGAAATAAACTGCCAAAAACAATAGAAATTTGGAATAAAAATATTTTAATTGCTGGTTTTGGTAGAATTGGTCAGGCATTAATAAAAAGGTGTCTTGGTTTTGAGATGAAAGTTTTTGTTTATGACCCCTTTGTATCAAAAGAGGTCATTGAAAAATTTGGTGGTATTAAAATTGATAATATCAATGAAGTTTGTAAAAATATTGATGCAATCTCACTTCATGTTCCTTTAAATGAAAATACTAAAAATTTAATTAATTATGAATTACTTAAAACTATGAAAAAAAACTGTATCATAATCAATGCAGCAAGAGGTGGTATTATAAATGAAATTGATTTAGATAGAGCTTTAAATGAAGATCTAATATTTGGTGCAGGTTTGGATGTATTTGAGGTTGAACCACCTAATTTAGAAAATCCATTACTTAAGAATAACAAAGTATTTCTAAGCCCCCATACAGCAGCTTTTACGGAAGAATGTATGACTAGAATGGGTATAGAGACTGTACAAAATATTATTGATTTTTTTGATGGAAAGTTAGAAGAATCAAAAAAAATAAAGTTATAATATGAGAATAAGTTTTAAAAATTTTGGATTTCTAGAGCTACTAGTTATTAGTTCTGCAATTTTTGTTGTTGCGATGTTAATATGGACAGCTAGTACGAGACCTGCAGTTGAAGCTAAAGCAAATTTAGTAAAAGAAAATCATAACAAAGTAGTAGATTTAATAAATAATGAAATAAATAATTGTGGAAATAATGAAGAAGGAAAGTTTACAGTTTGGGGAGATGCTTGTAATGAAGAGTGGATTGCGGAAAAGGTAGTTAATTATATTAATAATAATCTTAAAATTGAAAACCCATTTTCAAATGATAATACAGTAAAAACTGATCCAGATCCAAGAATTAAGGCTGAAGGTAAAGCTGGTCAAGCCGTTGAGATGGGGGTAATTTTTGTAATGTCTTCAAACTTCTTACCTGATCCAGGTTCAGAATGGATCGTTGGTACTTGCTTTAAATCGCCTTGTGTTGCTGCTGGAAATAATGAGTTAACCTCTATTTATAGATAATTAATTCTTAAAAATTTCTATTCCACTACTTTTTAAAGTTTGTGTTAAATATTGATAGCCGATTTTAGCGTATTCAAAAGGATTTGCTTTCGCGGGATCTTGTTCAGCTTCAACTACAAGCCATCCAGAGTAATTTATATTTTTTAATAAATCAAAAATAGGTTTGTAATCAATACATCCATCTCCAGGTACAGTAAAAGCACCCTCTAAAAATGCATCTCTAAAACTTAAATCTTCTTTTAAAGTCTTTTCTAAAACATGTTGTCTTATATCTTTACAGTGAATATGAATAATTCTTTTATAAAAATTTTTTAACATATTAAGGGAATCTCCTTGTGCAAAAAGCATATGACCAGTATCTAAGGTAAGTTTTACACTATCATGTGTATTTTCTAATAATCTAATAGTGTCTTCTTCTGTCTCAATTACGGTTCCCATATGATGATGGTATGCAAGTGGCATTTCCTGATCCTCTAAATATTTTCCTATTTCAGATATTTTATGATAAAATTTTTTTGCTTCATCTAACTCCATTCTTGGTCTAGAAGACAATTTTTTATTTGGATCTCCTTGAATAGAATCAGAAACTTCTGCAAATACCATACAAGGAGAATTACAGTCTTTAAATAATTTTAATTGTTCTTGAATATTATCCTTTTCTTCATCTACAGAATTTATTCTTAAATTTGCTGGATACCAGCCAGAGCAGAGATTTAATTTAAATTGTTTTAACTTAGGTATTAAATCTTCTGATTTTTTTGGAAATTTTCCACCAGCTTCAACGCCAATAAATCCTGCTTGGCTTGCTTCTGATAGACATTGTTCTAAAGATGTATCTCCACCTAATTCTGGCATATCATCGTTACTCCAAGCAATAGGGGCAATACCTAATTTTACTGACATATTTTAGTCTTATATATATAAGTAAACATATGAAAAATGTAGCATTAATTGGACTTGGAAGAATTGGTCAAATGCATGGTGAAAATTTAGTTTCTCATAAAAGTTTTAATTTAAAATATGTTTTTGATGTAAATAATAAACTAAACAGCAAATTTTCTAGAAAATTTAAAGCTACTAAAATCAATAATCCTTCTATTGCATTTAAAGATAAAAATATAGATGTTATATTCATCGCATCTAGTACATCAACACATATTAATTTGATTGAAGAAGCTGTAAAATATAAAAAAGTAATTTTTTGTGAAAAACCTTTAGATTTAAATATTGATAGAGTAAATAAATGCCTAAAAAAAATCAAAAAATTTAATCCTAAAATACAACTAGGATTTAATAGGAGATATGATCCTGGACATAACTCTTTAAAAAAAGAACTTGAAAAAGGCAGAATAGGTAATTTAGAAAAAATAATAATTACCAGTAGAGATCCTGCACCTCCATCAATGAATTACCTAAAAATTTCGGGAGGAATTTTCAGAGATATGATGATTCATGACTTCGACTTAACTAGATTTTATTTACAAAAAGATGAAATTGAGTCAGTTTTTACAATTGCAAGTAATATTTCTAATAAAAGCTTCAATAAAATTAATGATTATGAGCTTGCTACTTGTATTTTAAAATCAAAAAATGGTGTCCAATGTATAATTACAAATTCAAGACATTGTAGCTTTGGTTATGATCAAAGAGTTGAGTTATTTGGTTCAAAAGGAATGATTATTTCTGGAAATAAAATACAAAATGAAACAGAAATTTTTACAAAAAAAAATACATCGCAAAAAAAACCATTACTTAATTTTTTTGTTGAAAGATATATTGATGCCTACAAATTACAGTTAGATGAACTAGCTTTATATGCAAACAAAAAAAAGAAACCTATATCAAGCTTTGAGGATGGTAGGCGTGCTCTAATTGTTGCAAATACAGCTTTAAATTCATTAAAACAAAAAAAACAATTAAAGATAAAATTTTAGATTCAACTTTTAATTGTATTATATATTATTTGAATATTTTAGAATTAAAGGTTGTCTTCTTTACAATACACTTTTTTTTATGTTAACTTTCACGCTTTAAAAGTTAACTTTTATAAACAAGAGGAAAAATAATGAGAACTATATACAAATCAATTTTAGCTTTTGTTGCATGGATTATGCTTTCAGTGTCTGCCTTAGCAGTAGACGTGATTGTTGTATCTCACGGACAAGCTAATGACCCATTTTGGTCTGTTGCTAAGAATGGTGTAGATAAAGGATGTGCGGATATGGGAATATCTTGCAAGTACACTGCACCTGGTACATTCGACATGGTTGAAATGGCTAAATTAATTGACAACGCAGTTTCACAAAAACCAAAAGGTATTGTGATTACTCTTCCAGATGCTGCTGCTTTAGGAAAATCAGTTAAAGCTGCAATTGCTGCTGGTATTCCAGTAATTTCAATGAACTCTGGTTCGGATGACTTTGCATCACTAGGTATCAGTGCTCACGTTGGACAAACTGAGTTTGAAGCTGGTGTAGGTGGCGGACAAAAAATGAAAGCTGCTGGTGGAAAAAAAGCACTATGTGTTAACCACGAAGTTGGAAACGTTGCGTTAGACAGAAGATGTGCAGGATTTAAAAAAGGTTTTGGTGGATCTGTTGATATCTTAGGTACTTCTAATGACCCAACAGAAATACAAAAAGCTGTTGCTGCTAAATTAGGTGGTGGATATGACACTATCCTTACTTTAGGTGCTGGTCTTGCAGGAGAAGCTGCTCTTAAAGCTTTAGAATCTGCAGGAAAAGTCGGTAAAGTTAGACTTGGCACATTTGATATGTCACCAGATATGTTAAAAGCTGCTGCTGCAGGTAAAGTAGAGTTTTTAATTGACCAACAACAATACCTACAAGGTTACTTACCAATAGCTATCTTTGGTCAGTATATGAGATATGGAACAATGCCAGCTGGTGTAGTGATGACTGGACCTGGTTTCGTAACTCCTGACAATGCTGCTAAAGTAATTAAGTGGGCAGCTCAAGGTTATAGATAAAAAATACTTTAAAAAGGCCTAGCTAATTTTTTAGTTAGGCCTTTTTTTTAATAAAAATTCAAATCTATATGTCTGAAAAAGCAAAAAGTATCGCTTCAAAAAAAGTCTCAGGTCAAGATGAAAGACTTCAAAAAGTTTCAAAATTAAAATTGCTTTTAAACAGACCAGAGTTAGGTGCCCTTGGTGGTGCAATTTTAGTATTTATATTTTTTGGGATAGTTGCAGGTGATACCGGAATGTTTAGTGCGTACGGTACGCTGAACTTTTTAGATGTATCTGCAAACTTAGGTATTATTGCAATTGCAGCTGCAATGTTAATGATTGGAGGTGAGTTCGATTTATCAATAGGATCGATGATTGGTTTTGCTGGTATTTGTATAGCTATACCTGCAATTTATTGGGGCTGGCCTTTATGGATAAGTATTATTTTTGCTTTTGCGATGGCAGTATTAGTAGGATATTTTAACGGTATCTTAGTAGTTAGAACCGGACTTCCATCATTTATCGTAACTCTTGCCATGTTATTTATTCTTAGAGGTGCAACTTTAGCTATAACAAGATTGATTACTGGAAGAACTCAAGTTCCTGGCTTAAGAGTTTTAATAGAAAATGATCCAATTGCATGGATGTTCGCAACTGATACATTTAAATGGTTATTCACTTGGTTAGGCTCAATGAACTTAATAGCACTAAGAACTGATGGAACTCCTCTGGCAACAGGTATTCCTCCATCAGTGATTTGGTTTATTGCAGCAACTTTATTTGCAACCTGGATTTTAATGAAAACCAGATATGGTAATTGGATTTTTGCTTCTGGTGGAGACAAAAATGGAGCAACTAATGTAGGTGTTCCTGTTGGAAGGGTTAAAATAAGTTTATTTATTGGAACTGCAGTTGCTGCAACAATCTTTGCTACAATACAAGTTTTGGATGCAGGTTCAGCAGATACAATGAGAGGAAACTTGAAAGAGTTAGAGGCAATCGCGGCAGCCGTTGTAGGAGGTTGTTTATTAACTGGCGGTTATGGCTCAGCAATAGGAGCAGCATTTGGTGCTTTAATATTTGGAACGGTATCTATGGGAATATTTTACACAGATGTAGACACTGATTGGTTTAAAGTATTTTTAGGTGCAATGATGTTAATTGCAGTAGTATTTAATAATTATGTAAGAAGAAGAGTAACTGAGAGTAAATAATGAAAGAAAATTTAATTGAGTTTAATAATATTAGTAAGTTTTTTGGAAAAGTTATTGCACTTAAAGATGTCACTATGAAGTTAAAAAAAGGTGAAATCATGTGTTTACTTGGTGATAATGGTGCAGGTAAATCAACGTTAATTAAAACTCTTGCAGGTGTTTATAAACCAGATGAAGGTGAAATTTTAATTGAAGGTAAAAAAACAATTTTTGACTCTCCAAAAGATGCTTTAGATATAGGTATTGGTACAGTTTACCAAGATCTAGCTCTTGTTTCTTTAATGAGTATTACTAGAAACTTTTTTATGGGAAGAGAACCAATTAAAGGTATTCCTTTCTTAAAAACTTTTGATATTGAAAAAGCAAATAAAATTGCGGCTGATAGAATGGGACAAATAGGTATTGATGTAAGAGATCCATCTCAAGCTGTAGGAACCATGTCTGGAGGAGAAAGACAATGTTTAGCAATATCAAGAGCTATATATTTTGGTGCTAAAGTTTTAGTATTAGATGAGCCTACTTCTGCACTAGGTGTTCATCAGGCTTCAATGGTTTTAAAATATGTTGTTAGGGCAGCTTCTGAAGGATTAGCTGTAATACTAATTACTCATAACGTACACCATGCATATCCAGTTGGAAACAGTTTTACAGTTCTTAATAGGGGAAGAAGT
This sequence comes from uncultured Pelagibacteraceae bacterium, assembly GCA_902629935.1. Lineage (GTDB taxonomy): Bacteria > Pseudomonadota > Alphaproteobacteria > Pelagibacterales > Pelagibacteraceae > Pelagibacter. The sequence goes on from CACOSU010000006.1 coordinate 54,082, forward strand.
TTAGGTACTTTTAATAAAAAAGATATCAGTAGAGAAGAACTACTTGGGATGATGGCTGGTGGTGAAGAACTTAACAAACTTGAGGTTGAACTCAAGGAAATGAACAGAATAAACAACTAAATTTTTCTAAAAATTACGAAAAATTAATTATTTTTTTAGGTGAAACAATTAATACATAAATTTTTATTTGATTTAAATTCTCTCAAATAATGTTGGAAACATATTACCTTCTACAGGATCACCATTTTTATATCCAGCATCTTGCATAGATTTTCTATAATTTAAACTAGTCCAATCACCATCATAACTAATTTTTGATCCCTCTTTTGCGACTCTTAGTGTGTAACGGCTTAAGGTTTTTTGGGGAATATTTTCGTTTAGTGATCCATGGAGAGTTCTCATATCAAATATAACTGCATCACCTAATTCACAATCCCATTGTAAAAATTCATATTTATTTTTATTTCCTAGTATGTCAGGTGGAAGCTCATATTTTTTTCCATTCACAATACACTCATCTCCTTCTACTTTGTGCCCATCTTTGAATAAAATTCTTAAAAATAATTTATTCCACAAGTGAGATCCTTTAACCCAAACTACACCTTCGTCTTTTTTTGTTTTTTGTAATGGGAGCCACAATACACACATAGTTCCATCCATATCAAAATAGCTTATGTCATGATGAAATGGTGTAAAAGATTTTGATCCAGCTTCTCGAAGGAACCAATTATCCATAACTAAATTAATTTTTTTCGCAGACATAAGCTCTGAAGCAATTTGTGCAAAAGGTGAATTATAAACGAAATCCTTAAATTCAGGTATCAAGTGCCAAGTCCAGTAATCTTCCAAATATGCAGGAACGCCATTTTTAATTGTATGTGACTTAAATCTAGGACTTGGGTTTTCTATATCCTTTTCAATACCTATTTGAAGTTTATTGATCCATTTTATATCAAATTTTTTTTGTAAAAATAAAGCCCCATCTTCTTTGAATTTTTTTATATCTTGATCAGAAAGTATGTTTTTCATTTTAATTTTTTTTAAACATTACGTTTTTTTACTGCATGATAAATATACTCAGAAAAAAATATTTCGTCAGCAATATCTTTATATGTTTCATCATTTATTAGTTTTGCATAATTAAGCCAATTATTCATAATTAAAATATCTGCCAAGCAAGCTCCAGGTAAACTTCTACTAAAAACTTTTTTACCTTTTTTACTTCCATTTAAAATTTCTCGATCTATTAATTCCTCTTTATTTTTCCAATTATTATCATAGGTAATTTTTTTTAGGTCATCTGTATCTTTGTATCCAGGAAATGCTAAGTCAAATTCTGTACAACCTCTTTTCACTTTAATATCAAAATTTTCTCTCATTAATTTTTCTACAAACGGTTTTGTCATATTAAAAATGTTATCTGCTTCCTCTTTTGACGAGCAATAAATAAGGCCTTTATAAGTTCCAGGAATATTAGGTCTTAATTCTATAAAACACTTTCTAATATTATCATTTGGTAGTTTTAATTGATCAAAAATAAAAAATAATCTAAATAACTGTGTTACAGTTTTAAGCTCAATTTGAACTTTAAAACAACTGAAACAATATTCAGGTATTATTTTATATTTATTAAATGCTTTGTGATGTCTATCACAACCTAGATCATGTCCGTTTCGCCTATGTATCTGAGAATCAAAAAAAGCTAAATTTTTAATGTTGTTTTTTAAAATTTTGTTACATTTTGATAAAAATTCATACAAACTTTGATTTGAAATATCGTTGTGTATAGAAATTCTGGTTTCGGTATTCTTAATTTCACTGTTTGCTCTAATAATTGAGTTGTTATTATGGTTTTTTGGATTAAAAAAGTTAATTAAATGAATAAGGTTATTTTGAGCATTTTGATGTTCTGGATTAAATTTTAACGCATTAACATAATTTTTTACTGCCTCATCATAATTTCCTAAATCATCATAATGGCTAGCTAAATTATTATATCCATTCGCATAATCTTTTTTAATTTCAATTGCACGAGTATAATTCTCAACAGCTTTTTCTCTATTCCCCAAATGACTATATGCAACACCCATATTGTTGTAAGCTTCAACATACTTTTGATCACAATCTACTGCTTTTTTAAATACTTTGATCGCGCTCTGCCATTTTTCTAAATTTAACTTTATTAATCCATTTAGGTTAAACAAAAAAGGTATTTTACTTTGCTTCTTAATTAAATTATCTGATAAAATAAGTGCTTCTTTGAAGTTTCTTTGTCTAAAAAGGTTTGTTATTTTGTCAACTTCATTTTTTAAATTATTATCAGCACTTATATTCATAATTTGATTAACTCAAATAATATAATTTTTAAATACAATGTATTATGATAAAATACTTTAATGATGAATAATTTAAAAGATAATTTTGGTAGAACTTTTCCATACATTAGATTGTCTATATCTGATGTTTGTAATTTCAAATGTGGATATTGTTTACCTAATGGTTACCAAGTCGATAAAAATGACCAAAGAAAGTTTCTTCATTTAGATGAAATAAGACGTTTAGCTATAGTTTTTTCAAAATTAGGTGTTCGAAAAATTAGACTAACAGGAGGTGAACCAACTGTAAGAAAAGATTTTTTCGAAATAATAAAAATTTTAAGAAATGAAGCAGATATAAAAAAAATAGTAATTACTACAAATGGTTATCATTTAGACAAAAAAGCTAAAAAGTTAGTTGATAGTGGTTTAAATGGAATAAATATAAGTATTGATAGTCTTGATAGAAAGGTTTTTAAAAATATTACAGGTCATGACCGTTTAATAGAAATTTTAAAAGGAATACAAGATCTACAAGATTTAAATTTCGAAAATATTAAAATCAATGCAGTACTTTTAAAAAATGTTAATGCATCTGAAAAAGATTTTGAGGAATGGGGAGATTTTATTAAAAAAAATAAAGTTGATGTTAGATACATAGAATTGATGCAAACAGGAGATAATTTAAATTATTTCAAAAAATATCATGTCTCTTCAAAAATTTTTAAAGATTATTTAAGTAGAAATAATTGGATTTTTCAAACTTTTGGCAAAGATGCAGGACCATCTTTAAATTATATTAATTCTAAATATAAGGGCAAATTTGGAATTATAGCTCCTTACTCTAAAGATTTTTGTAAAACTTGTAATCGTTTGAGAATTACTTCTAGGGGCGATTTGAGGTTATGTTTGTTTGGAAATACAGGGATAAGTATAAGACATTTATTACAAAAGGATGAACAAATTGTTGAGTTACAAGATCTAATTCTTAAGCAAATGAAATTTAAAAAAGAGTCACATTACTTAGAGCTTGGTGAAACTGGTTTGACAAAAAATTTATCTACAACTGGTGGTTAATGAATAAACTAGATATTATAAATCAGAGAGAATTAAATGATTGGGCAAAAAAAATTTTTCAAAATAATTCTTTCAATATGGTTGATGTTTCCTCAAAAAAAGAAACCTTCCGTAGAGCATTAGCTTCTGGAAAAATTTTTGTTGGTAAAGAGGTTTTTGATTTAATTAAAAATAAAAAAATGCCTAAAGGAGACCCTATTACTTTAGCTGAAATTTCTGCAGTATTAGGGGTTAAAAAAGCTAGTGATTTAATTCCTTTGTGTCACCCTCTACCGATTGATCATACTGCTACTAAAATAATAATGAACGAAGTTGATAATTCATTAGAAGTATTTTGTGTAGTTTCAACAGTTGCAAAAACAGGTGTTGAAATGGAAGCAATCATGGGTGTTAATGCTGCTCTAATCACAATTTATGATTTAAGTAAAATAATTAATCCGAACCTCAAAATAGATAATGTAAAATTATTAATCAAAGAAGGTGGAAAAAATGGATTATGGAAAAACCCAGATGGTCTACCAAATTTTTTAAAAGAACTATTTTAAAAATATAATGAAAGTGAAAATTGAGTTATTTGGTGCTGCAAGAGATTTCAGTGAACAAAATTTGTTAGAATTTGATTTAGAACAAAAATCAACCATAAAAGACATTCGAAAAAAGATAATTCAGTATTTAGACGAAAAATTTAATGGTAATGAAAACTATAAAAAAATAGTCAATTCTTCAGCTTTTTGTTCAGAGAAGAATAATATTGTTAGCGACAATTATAAAATAACAAATAACGAAAAAATTGGTATCATACCTCCCATAGGAGGAGGTTAATGCTTCATACTAAAATTGTAGGTAGTAAAGATAAAAAACTATCAATAAATGATGCAGAAAAGTTTGTGTCTTCTGTTGAATTTGGAGCATCAATATTTTTTACTGGTACAGTAAGAAATCAAAATAACAATAGAAGTGTGATTGGTATTACATACGACAGTCATGATGAGCTAGTGATAAAAAGTTTTGAGGAAATATATAAAGAAGCAGATGAAAAACTTAATATTCAGGATAAAGCTGTTTTTATAGAACACGCTAAAGGTTATTTAAATCTTGGGGAAATAAGTATTATAATTGCTGTTGCATGTAAACACAGAGATCAAGCATATGTGTTATCTAGATATATAATCGAAGAAATAAAAAAGAGATCTCCAATATGGAAAAAAGAACACTACACAGACAATCAAAGTAATTGGTTAAAAGGCAACCCTATAGTTCATGAAAAAATTTAAATACTCAGAAATCACACCAGAAAAAATTTATAAAAATAGAAGGTCGTTTATTAAATCTATTGGATTAGGGGCAAGTTCTCTTGCAATATCAACAATACCATTTGCAAATAAATCTTTAGCAAATGATAGAGATAAATTAACAAGTTATAAAGATATAACTACTTATAATAATTATTATGAGTTCGGCACATCAAAAGGTGATCCATATAGAAACTCGCAAATATTTAAAACTACACCATGGGATATTAGTATTGAAGGTGAAGTTGAAAAACCAATTAAACTATCTATGGAAGAAATTTCCGAAATGTTTGTATCTGAGGAAAGAATTTACAGATTAAGATGTGTAGAAGGATGGTCAATGGTAATTCCATGGATGGGTTTTTCTTTGAGTGAATTGCTATCAAAAGTTAATCCAACTAATAAAGCAAAATTTGTAGAATTTGAAAGTATATATGACCCTGCACAAATGAAAGGGCAAAGATACCCTGTTTTAAATTGGCCATACAATGAAGGTTTAAGAATTGATGAAGCAATGCATCCTTTAACTACCGTAGTTACAGGTTTATATGGAAAAAAACTACCAAATCAAAACGGAGCACCATTTAGAATTTTTATTCCATGGAAGTATGGTTTTAAAAGTGCAAAAGCAATTGTTAAAATTAAATTTTTAGAAAACATGCCTACTTCTTCATGGATGTGGGCTTCACCTAGAGAATATGGATTTTACTCTAATGTTAATCCTAATGTTGATCATCCAAGATGGTCTCAAGCAACAGAAAGAATAATTGGTGAGGGGGTTTGGGCGCCAAGGGTAAAAACACTAATGTTCAATGGCTATGGAGATGAAGTCGCAAGCTTATACAGTGGTATGGATCTTAAAAAATATTTTTAATGAAAAAATATTTAAAACCAGGTGTGTTTATTTTAAGTACAATTCCATTTCTATTAATTTTGTACAAAATTTTTTTAGATAAGCTTGGACCTGAGCCAGTAAAAGAAATCACTCATTTCACTGGGGAATGGACTTTAATTTTCATTTGCCTAACACTATCCATGAGTCCACTCAAAAGATTTACAAAATTATCTGTATGGATAAGTTTCAGAAGAATATTGGGTCTTTTTGTTTTTTTTTATGCAACACTTCATTTATTAACTTATGTGGGCTTAGATTATAGATTTAATTGGTCTCCCATATTAGATGATGTTATGAAAAAGAAATATATCTTTATTGGTTTTGCAGCATGGTTGCTTTTGCTTCCTTTGGCTATTACATCTTCTCAAAAAATGGTTTTATTGCTAAAAAATAATTGGAAAAAATTACATAGATTAATTTACGTAATCGCAATTTTTGGATCCCTTCATTATATATGGTTATCAAAAACAATTTTATTTAAACCTTTGGTTTATTTAATAATTATACTTGTTTTGTTAGCATTAAGAATTAAGATTAAAAATAGAAATGTAAATTATGGATGAAAATTTAAAAAAAGAAATTCAATCAGCTACTCTTGAAAGATTAATGAGTCATTTGGATGAAAGAAAAGATGTTCAAAATATAGATCTAATGAATTTAGCTGGTTTTTGCAGAAATTGTTTATCTAGATGGTATAGAGAAGAGGCTAAAAAAAAAGGTATAGAAATATCTGATCCTGATGCAAGAGAACACATATATGGAATGCCATATTCTAAGTGGAAAGAAAAATATCATAAATAATTATTTTTCTTTTAATCTTGGAAACAATTCAATAAAATTACAAGGTTTGTGATTAATATCTAATTGATGTTTTAAAATTCCATCCCATGCATCTGTTACTCCACCTGAAGATCCTGGTAATGCAAAAATATATTTGCCATTTGATAAAACTGCGCAAGCTCTAGATTGTATTGAGGAAGTTCCAACTGTTTTTAAACTAATTGTTCTAAAAACTTCACCAAATCCAGGTATTTTTTTATCTGCAATTTCCTCAATTGCCTCAGGCGTTATATCTCTACCAGTTAAACCTGTTCCCCCAGTTGTAATAATTACATCTATATCTCTATGATTAGTCCAATCTTTTAAAATTGAGACGATATCCTCTTTGTTGTCTTTACAAATTTTTCTTTCAATTAATTTATGATTAGCTTCAGCAATTTTCTTTACAAGGATAGCGCCTGATTTATCGTTATCAATTGTCCTGGTATCTGTTACAGTTAATAAAGCTATATTTACGATCATAATTAAATTTTAAAAAATGATTATACTTACAATATTTTTTTTTATAACTGCAATATTATATTCTAGCATTGGTTTTGGGGGTGGATCTACTTACCTTGCCTTAATGTTAATGTGGGATATTCCCTTTTATATTTTTCCAATTATAGCTCTAATTTGTAATGTAATTGTAGTGTCTGGAAATTCTATAAATTTTCTTAAATCAGGAAACATTAATATAAAACTACTCTGGCCATATTTAATTGGCTCAATTCCATTTGCTTTTATTGGAGGATCTATCTCTTTAAACAAACCATTATTTGAGATTATATTATTTTTTGTTCTATTTATTGCTGGCATATTCCTATTATTAGAGAGTAAATATTATGAAAAAAAGGTTACCAAATTTAATTCAATTAAAAGATATTTATCCTTTTCAGCTGGTTCTGCTATAGGTTTTGTATCAGGAATAGTGGGTATTGGTGGTGGTATATTTTTAAGCCCTCTTTTATTTTTAATGAAAGCTGGACTTCCAAAACATATTACTAGTACGGCTTCATTATTTATTTTAATAAATTCTATTTTTGGAATTATGGGCCACTTAACAAAAAAGCAAGTTTCTAGTGAAATATTAGATTTTTGGCCATTATTTCTTGTAGTATTTTTTGGAGGTCAAATTGGCAGCTTTATGAATA
>CACOSU010000007.1 GCA_902629935.1 uncultured Pelagibacteraceae bacterium
AATATATAGATACAAAATTTAATAATATTAAAAAACCAAATATAAAAATGATTTTTGATTTAGCTAATTTTTACAAAAATTCTAAAAATTATGAGAAGGCGATAGATCATTATAACCAAATTATTTTAACGCTTGATGATACCGAACCTATAAAATCAGATGTTTTGTATCGCAGAGGTGGAAGTTATGAAAGAATAGGTAATTACGATAAAGCAGACAAAGATTTATTGCATGCACTTAAAATTGTTCCTAGTGATGCATATACTTTAAATTATCTCGCTTATTCTTGGTTGGAGCGTGATTATAAAATTAATGAAGCAATGGAAATGTTAAAAAAAGCGTATGATTTAAAAAGTAATGATCCATATATTATTGATTCAATAGGATGGGCATATTTTTTAATAGAGGATTATCTAGAAGCAGAAAAGTATTTAAAGAGAGCAGTTGAATTAATGCCAGACGACCCAGTTGTTAATGATCATTATGGAGATATTTTGTGGAAATTAAATCGAAAGATTCAAGCGAGATATTTTTGGAACAACGTCTTAACTTTTGATGACACTGAGGATGATATGAGAGAAAAAATCAATATCAAAGTATTTGAAGGTCTTAAAAATTCCTAAATGAAAATAAATAAAATTAAATCTAATGCAAAGCTAAATTTAGCTCTAAATATTACTGGAAAAAAAAAAGTTTTACACAAAATTGAAAGTATAATTGGTTTTATAGATCTATATGATGTTATTTCAATAAATCAACATAATGGAAAAAAACATTATATATCTTTTTATGGAAAGTTTTCTAAAAATATTGGAAAAAATAATACTGTTCAAAAATTATTTCAAATACTAGATAAAGATAATTTACTTAAAAATAAAAAATTTAAAGTTAAAATTAAAAAAATAATTCCTCAAGAATCTGGGTTGGGCGGGGGATCGATGAATGCAGCTAGTGTGTTTAATTATCTGATAAAAAAGAAAATTATTAATCCTAATCATAAAAAAATTAGAAATATATGTGAGCTGATTGGTTCTGATGTAATTTTAGGTACCATTTCATCGAGTTGCGTGTTGTCATCAAGTGGAAGAATAAAAAAGATTTATGATGCTCCAAAATATTACTCTACTTTAGTAAAACCTGATTTTGGGTGTTCAACTAAAAAAATATATTCTGCTGTTCGAAATTATACAAAACCAAAATATAACAAACCTAAAAAAAATATGTTTGGAGCAAAGTATTTGATTGATCAACAAAATGCCCTTGAAACAATAGCGCTCAAAAAATATCCAAAACTTAAAAAAATAAAGTTGTTCCTAGAAAGTATTGATAATCCATTGTTTGTAAGAATGACTGGTTCAGGATCAACAATTGTAGCCTATTATAATTCATTAAAGAGTTGTAAATTGGCAGAAGCTAAATTTAAAAGAAAATATAAAAATTATTGGTGTGTTACAGCAAAAACTATATGAATTTTAAATTTTTATGTTATAGGAAGCTAGTATTGGGGCGTAGCCAAGCGGTAAGGCACGGGTTTTTGGTACCTGCATCCTAGGTTCGAATCCTAGCGCCCCAGCCATTTATGAAAAATTTTTTAGATAAATTTTTTTCCCGATCAAAAAATCTTGATTATATAGGTCAAAACTTAAAAAAAATTACTTTAACAACACCTGCAAATAAAATTTTTGAAGCAATTAATAATTTTTCAGAGAAAAGCGAAATCAGATATGTTGGTGGATGTGTAAGAAAAGTTATAAAAAAAGAAAATGTCGATGACATTGACTTAGCAACAAATTTAACACCTATAGAAGTATGTGAGGCTCTAAAAAACAAACAAATAAATTATTATGAAACAGGAATTGAGCATGGAACTATAACCGCAATAATTGACGAATATAGATTTGAAATTACTTCTTTAAGGAAGGACGTTTCATCTGATGGAAGGCATGCTAAAGTAGAGTTCTCTTTAGATTGGAAGGAAGATGCTTCCAGAAGAGATTTCACAATTAATTCAATTTATGCAGATGGCAATGGTAATTTATTTGATCCATTTAACGGTAAAAAAGATCTAGAGGAAGGTTATATTAATTTTATTGGTAATGCAGAAAAAAGAATTCAAGAGGATTATTTACGTATTTTAAGATATTTAAGATTTTATTTAAATTATTCAAATCATAATCACCAGTCAGAAATAATAAAAAATATAAAAAAAAATATTGATGGAATTTCAAATATATCATCAGAGAGATTAATAGATGAACTAAAAAAAATAACTAGTTCAAATGGATTTTTAAAACTGTTTAAAGATAAAGAGAGTTTAGAAATAATAGAAATAATTTTCCCTCAATTAAAAAATATTAAAAATTTTAAAAAACAAAATTCTTATGCTGCAGAAAATTTTTTAAAAATTGACTTTATATTCCTAATTGCGCTTTTAGTGATAGATGGGACTGATAATGCCGATTATTTTTTATATAAATTCAAAATATCTAAAAAAGATCAGAAAAGAATAAAAGTGATAGACCTTTTTTATAGAAAAAGAGTAACTCTAAACAACTTTACAGAGAAAAATTTGAATAAATTTTTTTATTATAATGGGCGTCAGGCTGTAATGGATATAATTAATTTTAAAATTTTTACCACAAACAAAGTAGAGAAAAAACTAATTAAATTATTAGATACTTATAAAGATAAAATAATTCCAACTTTGCCAATAGGAGCTGATCTATTAATGTCTAAATTTCAAATTCCTGAAGGCAAAACTTTAGGTAATAAATTAAAAATAATTGAAGAAACCTGGATTCAAAATGGATTTCAAATTTCAGATAAGCAAGTACAAGAAATAGTTAAAAGTTAAATATATTTAACGTCTTTAATTTCAAAATTTTTTACACCAGAGGGTGTATTTATTTCAACTAAATCACCTTTATTTTTTCCAATCAAACCTTTGCCAATTGGTGATTGAAAGAAGATTAATTTTTGTTTTAAATCCGCCTCATCTCTTCCAACAATTTTATAATTAATTTTTTCACCAGTATCTAAATCTTCTAAATAAACTGTTGATCCAAAAATTACTTTTCCCTCATTGTTTAGTTTTGTGACATCAATAACATTTGCTCTTGCAATAATGTCATTAATCTCGGTTATTCTTCCTTCGTTATGAGATTGCTCTTCTTTAGCTGCATGATATTCAGCATTTTCTTTAAGGTCTCCGTGAGATCTCGCTTCTGCGATTGCAGCTACAATTTCAGGTCTTTTTTTTTCTTTTAAAAAAACCAATTCTTCTTTTAGTTTATTTAATCCGTTTAATGTTATTGGCTCTTTATCCACTTTTTATTTCCACTTTGCAATTGGAGGTAATGACATTAAAATACCCTTAACATTACCACCAGTTTGTAGCCCAAATTTTGTTCCTCTATCATAGAGTAAATTAAATTCTGTGTATCGACCTCTTTTAATATACTGAAACTCTTTATCTTTTAAAGTCCATTTTCTTTTTCTTTTTTTTTTAATTATTTCATTAAATAGCTTTTGAAATGTAACACCAACATCTCTGACAAATTTAAAGTCATTTTCAAAATTATCATTTTTATAGTCAAAAAAAATTCCACCTATACCCCTTGGCTCTTTTCTATGAGGTAGATAAAAGTATTTATCACACCACTTTTTATATTTTTTATAATAATTTTTATTATGTCTATCGCACATTGTTTTTAATAATTTATGAAAATTTTTTTTCTCTTTTTCATCTTTTATTGCTGGGGTTACATCCATTCCTCCACCAAACCAATTTTTTGTTGTACAAATAAATCTGGTGTTAAAATGCATTGCAGGAATATGAGGATTTTGCATGTGCATAACTATTGATATTCCTGATGCCCAAAATCTAGGATCCTTATTTGCACCTGGTATATTATTTTGAAATTCCGTAGGAAATTTTCCATAAACTTTTGAAAAATTTACCCCTACTTTTTCAAAAATTTTTCCATTTTTTAGAATTCTATATTCACCTCCACCTTCATCTTTTTTACTACTTTTTTTCCACGAAGAGGATTGAAAATTTAATTTGTTTTTTTCAATTTTTAAAATATCTTCGCATATTGCATTTTGTAAAAGCTTAAACCAATTACTCGCTAAGTCTTTTTTAATTGAAATATCCATTTTATAATAATTCTATTTGACGCAAACTTTCTGCTAAAACAATGGCAACAGATGAAGCAACATTAAGAGATCTTACTTGTTTATTCATTGGTATTTTTAAACGATTTTTAATTTTTTTATGTATCTTTTCGGGTACTCCAGCACTTTCTCTTCCAAACATAATAGTATCATCATGCTTAAATTTAAATTTAGTATAATTTATTGAACCTTTAGTTGTCATCAAAACGATTCTCTGTTTTTTTTTTGTCTCAAAAAATTTCTCTGAACTTTGATAAAACTCTATTTGACTAAAGTCCATATAGTCCATAACCACTCTTTTAAAACGTTTGTCCGATAATAGAAAGCCACATGGCTCAATTATTTCTAGTTTAGCACCTAAACAAGCACAAGTTCTAATGATTGCAGCAGTATTCTGAGGTATATCGGGCTCATACAAAGCTATTTTGGGTCCTAAAATTGTTGAATTATGTGTCATTCTTTCAGTAGTAAAATAATTATTTTATATTATATGAATTTGTATATTAACTATTTTGTATCAAAATGAGATAATAACAAAAGCTATTAAAAGTGTCTGAAAAAAAAACAAAAAGAAGAGATTTTTTATTTACAGCTACTACAGCTGTAGGAGCTGTTGGTGCGGCTGCAGTAGTGTGGCCAATGATAGATCAAATGAACCCAGATGCCTCTGTAAAAGCATTAGCAAGCACAGAAGTTGATGTAAGTTCATTATCACCTGGAAACACTTTAACTGTTTTGTGGAGAGGTAAACCAGTATTTATAAGAAGAAGAACTCAAGGAGAAATTGATGAAGCAAGAGCCGTAAAGATGGAGGATTTAATTCATCCTGAGAAAGATGAAGATAGAGCAAAAGATCCTGAGTGGCTTGTTATGTTAGGTGTATGTACTCACTTAGGATGTGTACCTCTAAATGACAAAGGTGATTATAATGGATGGTTCTGTCCATGTCATGGATCACATTATGATACGTCTGGAAGAATTAGAAAAGGACCAGCACCTTGGAATATGGAAGTTCCTAAATACGAATTTGTAAATGCAAATACAATTAAAATTGGATAGAGATAAGAATGAGTGATCATGATTACAGACCAAAATCGAAAGTAGGACAATGGTTTAATGATCGATTGCCACTTTTAACGCTTGCAAATCATTTAACTGATTATCCAACTCCAAAAAACTTAAATTACTGGTGGACTTTTGGTGGAATATTAACTTTTTGTTTGATTACTCAAATTGTAACAGGACTAACACTTGCAATGCATTATATTGCTCATGCCGACATGGCTTTCGAAAGTGTTGAACATATTATGCGTGATGTTAACTATGGATGGTTAATTAGATATATTCATGCAAATGGAGCATCAATGTTTTTTTTAGCTGTTTATATTCATATATTTAGATCTTTATTTTACGGTTCTTATAAATCTCCAAGAGAAATAATATGGATTTTAGGAATAATAATTTATTTATTAATGATGGCTGCAGCCTTCATGGGTTATGTATTGCCGTGGGGTCAAATGAGTTTTTGGGGAGCAACAGTTATTACAAATTTATTTAGTGCCATTCCTCTAGTAGGTGAGGGTATAGTTACTTGGTTGTGGGGCGGTTATTCAGTTGACAATCCTACTTTGACTAGATTTTTTACTTTGCATTATTTAATTCCATTTTTAATTTTAGGATTAGTCGTTTTACATATATGGGCTCTACATGTTCCTGGTAATAACAATCCAGTTGGAATAGATATTAAAAAACCTTCAAAGGATACAGTTCCATTTCATCCTTATATTGTTATTAAAGATGGTTTTGCCTTATTAATGTTTATGATTGTGTTTGCCTTCTTTGTGTTTTATGCACCAAATATTTTAGGACATGCGGATAATTATATCGAAGCAAATCCAATGGTAACCCCTGCACACATTGTACCCGAATGGTATTTACTGCCTTTTTATGCAATTTTAAGATCAGTTCCTGATAAATTGCTTGGAGTTGTAGCTATGTTATCAGCAATATTAATATTAGCAGTTTTACCTTGGTTAGATACCTCAAAAATAAGATCTGCAGTATTCAGACCTTTGTATAAACAATTTTATTGGATACTAGTTGCAGATGTTTTAATTCTTGGTTATGTGGGTGCTATGCCAGCTGAGGGACTTTATTTATTAATAGCAAGGGTTGCTACAGCATATTATTTTCTGCATTTTTTAGTTATTCTTCCTGTGTTAGGTTTTAAAGAAAAAACTTTGCCCATACCTTTAAGCATTACTGAACCCGTCCTCGGTGGTTCCCCAAATTTAGCTGTTGCTAGAAATAAAGAAAGTAAAATAGAGTAAGGTGAAAAATTTATATAAACTAATCTCTATACTAATAATAGTTATTACCTCAAACTCACAAACTTTTGCAGCAGAAAAAGTAGAATATATAAAAACTGACTGGAGTTTTAAGGGTTTATTTGGGAAATTTGATAGAGCTTCTCTTCAAAGAGGTTATCAAGTTTATACCGAAGTATGCGCTTCGTGTCACTCGATGAAGTATTTAAGTTATAGAAATTTAGCGGAAAAAGGCGGTCCAGAATTTTCTGAGGCTCAAGCCAAAGCTATAGCAGCTTCGTTTGAAGTTAATGATGGCCCAAATTCTGATGGAGAAATGTTTACAAGACCAGGTAAGCTATCAGACAAATTTGTAATGCCATATGAAAATGTAAAAGCAGCACAAGCAGCAAATGGAGGTGCCTATCCTCCTGATATGTCTGTTTTAGTAAAAGCTAGAGGTGGAGGAGTAGACTATATTTATTCCTTATTGCAGGGATATGAAGAACCTCCCAGCAATATATCTTTAGATGATGGAGTATATTATAATAAATATATGTACGGTAATAAAATTAGAATGTCAGCACCATTGTCTGATGGATTGGTAGAGTATGGTGATGGTACTAATGCAACAGTAGAACAGATGTCAAAAGATGTAACAACTTTTTTAATGTGGTCAGCTGAACCTCATTTAGAAGCTCGACACCAGATGGGCTTTAAAGCAATTGTCTATTTAATTATTCTTACCGTTTTAGTTTACTTTAGTATGAAAAAAATCTGGTCACGTGTTGAATCTGAAGTTTAATACATCTCCATCTTTCACAATATAGTCTTTACCTTCTAATCTCATTTTTCCATTAGCTTTAGAGTTTACCCATCCATCATTAGCAACGAAATCATCATAAGATATAGTTTCAGCTCTAATAAAACCTTTTTCAAAATCAGTATGAATTTCTCCAGCAGCTTTAGGCGCAGTACAATTTTTTTGCACAGTCCAAGCTCTTGTTTCTTCAGGTCCAGACGTAAAATAAGTATCAAGTTCTAATATTTTATAGCCCTTTTGAATTAACATAGTAAGACCTGTATCTTTTAGTCCAATCATATCCATATAATTTTTTTTTTCATCTTCTGCTAATGCATTTATTTGATTTTCTATATCTGCAGAGATAATCAGAGTGTTATCTTTTCCATATTTTTTAATAAAGTCTTCTGTATATTTATTTCCATCCTGAACGCTTTGCTCATCTACATTGCAAACAAAAATTTTTGGTTTAATTGATAATAAACCACTTTGATTAAGTTGTTTTGTATCAAATTGAGATTTTAGTATTGATATATCTTTACTATTATTAATACAGTCTAATGCAATCTCTAAAATTTTAAGCTGTTCATCGTCAACATTTTTTTTATTATTTTTCTCAAGTCTTTTTTGAATAGATTCTAAGTCAGCTAGCATCATCTCAGTTTCTATGATTTCAAGATCTCTTATTGGATCAACGTCTGGATTAACATTTTGAATATCATCTGAGTCAAAACATCTAATCATATGAATAACTGCATCAACTTCTCTTATGTGGGATAGAAATTTGTTGCCTAATCCTTCACCTTTAGATGCACCCTTCACAAGGCCAGCTATATCTACGAATGAAATAGTTGTATTTATAGTTTTTTTTGATTTTGAAATTTCTGATAATTTATTCAATCTTTTGTCTGGTACGGGAACTACTCCCACATTAGGATCTATTGTGCAGAATGGAAAATTTGCTGCTTGAGCTTTACTTGAGTTTGTAAGAGCATTGAAGAGTGTAGATTTACCTACATTAGGTAAACCAACAATTCCACATTTAAAACTCATTATTTATTATTTACAGTACTAGAGAATAAATCTAATTTTTTGTCGATGAGTATTGAAATAGAATCTGTGATGTTGTTAGTAATTTTTTCTAATCTAAGTATTTCATCTTCATCAAAATTTTGAAGAACAAAATCACTTACTTCTATTTTATCTTTCGGTTTACCAATTCCTATTCGCACTCTTGAATATTCTTTACCAATGAATTTATCTATCGATGCAATTCCGTTATGTCCTGCATCGGAACCACCAAATTTTGCTTTTATCTTTCCAAATTCTACATCTAGATCATCATGAAAAACGATAACATCCTCAGCATCTATTTTAAAATATTCAATTAATTCTCTAATACAAATTCCAGAATTATTCATAAAGGTTAAAGGTTTAATAGCATAAACTTTTTGGTCTCCTACATTGCCAGTTGTAAGGAGTCCTTTGAATTTTGGTTTTTGTTTTGAAAGTCCAAATTTTTTATTAATTGCGTCTATAATTTTGAAACCAATATTATGTCTATTGTGTTCACTATCTGGGGTTGGATTGCCTAATCCTACAAGTAGAAGCATAAAATATTAATATTGGAGAATAAAATTCAATTTTAATTAACTTATTTTTTTTCTTCGACAGGTTTTTTATCTTCGCCATCTTTTTTATCACCATCAGCAGATGGTTTGTCTCCACCTTCAGCTGTTGCTGCTTCTGCTCCCTCAGCAGCCTCTCCCTCAGCAGCCTCAGCTTCTGCAGGTTTTTCTGGTTCTTTCATAACAGTCGGAGCTGCTAGTGTTGCGATTACGAAATCTCTTCCTTGAATTGTTGGAGTAACCTCATTATCAAGATTTATTGATGAAATCTTAAAACTTTCCCCAATATCAACTCCATCAAGATCTATCACAAGGTTTTCAGGAATCTTCTCACTTGGACAGTTTAATTCAACTTTTCTTCTTACGATGTTCAAAACTCCACCTCTTTTTAATCCAGGAGATTTTTCATGGTTTAAAAATTTTACTGGCACTTCTATTCTGACTTTTATTCCTGCAACAATTCTAAGAAAGTCTACATGAATTGGCTCATCTGAAATAATATCGTATTTTATTTCTCTCGGAAGAGCTTTTTGAGGCTTACCATCAACATTCAAAGTTATAATACTTGATAAAAAATTTTCTTTTTCAATTAATGACTTAAGTACTTTTTTAGATATAGAAATCTTTTCGTTCTGAGCCTCACCGCCATATATAATAGCAGGTACATTGCCGTTATTCCTAAGTGAATTAAGCTCACCCTTAGATTTAGTATTTCTGATATTAGCGTCTAATGAATTCATAAAAACAGGGGTTTTAGCTTAAGTTCCTCAATAACTCAAGGTATTTATTTAAATAAATCTGATACTGAGGTTGAATTAGATATTCTTTTGATTGCTTCACCCATAAGGGTAGAAATTGACAGTACCTCAATGTTTTTTGCACCTTTAACTCTGTTCATGTTATCAATTGTATCAGTTATTACTAAATTTTTAATTACAGATTTTTTTATTTTTTTTACCGCTTCTCCACTTAGCACACCATGAGTAATATACACATAAACTTCTTTGGCACCTATATTTTTAAGAGCCTTAGCTGCGTTTACTATTGTGCCACCTGAATCGATTATATCATCAACAATAATACAAGTTTTTCCTTTCACATCTCCAACAATATTCATTACTTGAGATTGACCTGGCTTTGGCCTTCTTTTGTCAACAATAGCCAATCCAACATTTAACATTTTTCCTAATGCTCTAGCTCTTTCAGTGCCACCTACGTCTGGAGCTACACAAATAAGGTTTTTACTTTTTATCTTTTTTTTAACATGTCTTGCAAAAATAGGTGTTGCAAACAAGTTATCTACTGGAATATCAAAAAATCCTTGAATTTGACCTGCATGTAAATCAACAGTAACAACTCTATCTGCTCCTGCTTTAGTGATGAGATTTGAGACAAGCTTTGCAGATATTGAGGTTCTTGGCGCAACCTTTCTGTCTTGTCTAGCATAACCAAAGTAAGGGATAACCGCAGTAATATTTTTTGCTGACGATCTTTTAAGTGCATCAATACATAAAAGTAGTTCCATTAGGTTATCATTTGCAGGAGATGAAATGGATTGAATTAAAAAAATACTATTTCCTCTAATATTTTCATTAATTTCTACATAGATTTCTCCATCGGAAAAATTTCTAATGCTGGAGTTTACTAATTTAGATTTTAGATATTTAGCAATATTCTTACTTAAAGGTTTGTTGCTATTTCCGGATAATAATTTCATTAAAAGAGCCTAATTAAGCATAATTATTGAAATATTTCTACCATAATCATCATGATTTAGTCTCACTGCTCTTCTCGCACTAAAAAAATTATTTTTAACATCAAATGTATCAATATTTATAGTTTCAATATTTTTTATTTTATTCTTTAAAAGACATGATTTTACATAGTTGGGTAAATCAAAATAAAGCTTTTTATACTTAATTTTAAAAAACTTATTATTTTTTTTATCCATTTTAATAAATTTTCTTTTAAAATCTTCCTTTACTTCATAATTTTTAGCTGAGATAGCAGGTCCTATAGCTGCAGTAATATTTCTAGGATTAGACCCTTTTTTGATCATAAATTTGATCACTTTGCTGATTATATCCCTATATGCACCTTTCCAGCCAGCATGAATTGCTGCAACAAAATTTCTTCTTTCATCACAGATTAAAATAGGCACGCAATCAGCAGTTAAAATACCAATAGGTATATTTTTTTGGTTTGTAATTACTGCATCTGCTTTTGGTTTTGATTTAAATCTATTTTTTTCATTGATATAAACAAACTTATTACTATGTATTTGATGTAGTAAAAAAATACTTTTAGCAGTACTTTTAATTTTATTTTTAACTATTTGTAAATTTTTTTTAACATCCGAAGGATTGTCTTTAGAACCAGGACCACAGTTTAAACTTTTATAAATTTTTTTAGATTTTCCACCAATTTTATTAAAAAAACCATGATTAATTGTTTTAATTTTAGAGAGTTTTTTTGATTTTATCAATTTTGAAAACCTGTTTTAAAATTATTTTTTTTATTTTTTACAAGCATAACTTTGAATAATTCACCCATTTGCTTATCATCTATCAAACGTCTTACTCTATAAAATAAATCTGCTTTTTTGGAAAAGGTTATATTTTTGCTGATTATTTCTGCTCTTTGAAGAATACCCATACTTGTCAAAAATTTTTTTTGATTTGTAAAAATTGAATTAACATCTTCAAACTGATTTATAAATTTCTCAAAAGAATGAAAATTTATATTGTAAGTAATATCAGAGTCTCCAATATTTTCTAAAATGTTAGAATATTTATGATTATTTATTGCCTGAAGAGTTTCATGCATTTTGCTGTCTGCATAACCATAGTCAATAATTAACATTCCTCCATCATTTTTTTGTATTAAATTACAAATTATTCTTAAATATCGAAATGTATCTGGTGAATATTCTATGATGTTTTGATTTTTCGATATTTCGAAATTTAGATGTTTTTCAATTTTTTCTATATCAATTTTTTCCTCTTTAAACTCAGCTTTTTTTGGATCATTCAAACTCACGAACCTTTCAAACCAACAGTCTTTTTTTTTAAAAAATTGCTTAATTGGTATGGCATCAAAAAATTCATTAGCTAAAAAAATTGTGGGATTTGAATTAATTTTTTCAATATCTGTTAACCATGAAAATTTTTTTGAATTTAAATTTTTTTTTTGTTCTTTTATTAAAAAATCACTCTTCTCATGAATTACAAAACTACAAGCATTATAACATTCTGGAAAATTCATAAGTGTCTCATTTATGACTTTCATCATTTCGCCATTTCCAGCTCCCAGTTCTAATAAATTAAATTTTTTAGGAGAGCCAATACTTTTCCAAAAAGTAATTATCCAAATGGCAACTATTTCTGAAAATAATCTTGTGATATTAGGAGCAGTAATAAAGTCTCCATTTTCACCAAAAGGATTCTTTTTCATATAATAACCTTTATCCTTATCGTAAAGAGCTAAATTTATAAATTGATCTAATGGTAAATTATTTGTTTTAGTGAGTTTCATATTTTAAATAAAATAAGATTACCCCTGATAATATAAATATTAAACTTACCACTTGTCCCATCGTTAAGTTTAAAAATATATAACCTAGCTGTTCATCTGGTACTCTATAAAATTCAACAATAAATCTGAAGATTGAGTAAATGATTAAAAATAATCCTGAAATCACACCAGGTTTATTTGAAAATTTATTTCTAAAATAAATTAATAATAAAAATAGTAATAAACCTTCTAATAGTGCTTCGTATAATTGAGAGGGATGTCTAGGAAGATTATCTATCTGAATAAATATGACTGCCCAGGGGACATTAGTTACAGTTCCATATAATTCTGAATTTATATAGTTTGCTATTCGTCCAAAAAATATTCCAATTGGAGCAACTAAGGCTACAATATCCATATATAAAAATGAGTTCTGATTATTTTTTTTAGCAAAAATTATACTAGCAAAAATAACTCCAATTAAGCCACCATGAAAGGACATCCCACCTTGCCAAATTTTAAATATATCTAATGGATTATTTAAATAAAAACTTAAATTATAAATAAAAATATAACCAAGTCTTCCTCCTAAAATTATACCTATAATTAAATAAGTTAAATAATCATCAAATTTATTTTTGATTTCTATTTCTTGGATAAATAATTTTTTAGCGAGTATCCAGCCTAATATAATTCCAAATATATAAGCTAAAGAATACCATCTGATTTCTAAAGAAAATATTTCTAAGGCTACTGGGTCAAAATTATTAATGAACATTTTTAATAATACTTATAATGTATATCTTAAATATGAAAAATTCTAAATTTATAATTGATAAGTTTGCTAAATTAATAGAGCAGGGACTAGTATCTTCAAAAGATTTAACCACAGAACTATTTAATATCTTTAAATCTAAAAGAGATGAATTTGTTTTTAAAATGAAACTTACAAGTAAAGACGAGTTTGAAGTACTCTCAAAACGTGTTGAAAATCTTGAAAATAAAATAAATAAACTTGAGAAAAAAAAAGTAAAAAAAGTTAAACAGGCAAGAAAACCTTAACTTTTAAACCATCCATTTTTGATTTTTCTAACATAATATTTCCTCCATGAGATTTGATAATGTCTGATGAAATTGATAAACCAAGACCAACACTTGATTTAGAATCTGCTCGACCTTTATCTATTTTATAAAAAGGTTTAAATACATTTTCATATTCATTTTTTGGTATTCCAGGACCATCATCATCAATAATGATAAATAAGTTTGAATTATTTTTTTTAAGGCTGATTTCAACATTGTTTCCATATTTAAGAGCATTATCAATTAAATTATTTAGACACCTATTAATTAAATTTTTCCTACCATTAAAGTAAATTCTTGGTGTTAAATTTAGTAAAATATTTTGATTATTATATTTCTCAATAACTTCTGAAATTAATTCAGATAGATTGAACATTTCATCTTTTTCAACATATGATGAGCTGGTAAATTGCAAATATTCATTTAACATTTTTTCCATTTCATTTATATCTTCTGTCAATTTTTCAACCGTCTCTTTATCTTTTATAAAAGCTAATTGTAGTTTCATCCTTGTTAAAGGCGTCCTTAAATCATGACTTATTCCAGATAACATTTCTGTTCTTTGATTTATATGTCTTTCAATTCTTTTTCTCATTTTATCAAATTCATGTCCTGCTTGTCTTATTTCAAGGGCTCCAGAAGGTTTGAATTCTTCAATATTTTCTCCTTTACCAAACCTTTCAGCTGCACGAGCTAGATTTGTGATTGGTCTAGTTTGATTTTTTAAAAATATTAGAGAAATGATCACCATTATAATTGCAGGTACTGTGATCCAAAGTGCAAATATTCTTGCTGAAGAGCTTGCAACTCTATCTTTAGGCACTAAAAATTTAAAATAACCATCTCCATATTTAATTCTTAAATCAATTAATTCTTTATAACTTGTAGTATCGAACCAATATTTATTTGATCCAAATTTTGATTTAAGCTCTCTTCTTAATGTTCTATCTATGGGACTAAACCATCTTTCTGTATATGTATTTTGTAATTTTTTATTATTAGTAAATTCTATATTTAAATCTAGAAACATTGAAAAAAGATCTGTGAGACCTTTTTGGTTTGTTTGCTCACTTCCATAGGCTTCAATAAATGTACTAATTTCGTTTACCAAAGTTCTCGTCATTCCTTTGTTAGTCTTGATCCAAAGACTATCAAAAAAAACAATTGTAATTATTAGTTGCAAAAATAGAACTGGAATAGCAACTATAAGAAGTGCTCTGTAAAATAATCTTTTTGGTAATATTTTTTTTAAGTAATCACTCAATCCAGAGAACATATCCCATACCCCTTATTGTCTGTAAAAATTTTGGATTTTTTGGATCAATTTCAATTTTCTTTCTTAACCTAGTAATAATAACATCTATTGATCTTTCTTTATCTAAATTAATTAATTGACCAATATCTTCCCTTGAAAAAGTTTTGCCTGGGTTATTAATCATTTTTTCTAAAATAATCTTTTCTGTTCCATTAATCTTAAATTCTTTATCACTTGTAAATATTAAGAGTTTATTTAAATCAATTCTAACATTTTCAAATTCTATTACTCTTTTTTGATCTGTTTTAATAGTTTTGTTTAATATATTTTGTATTCTTAAAATTAATTCTTTTGGTTCAAATGGTTTTGGTAAATAATCATCAGCCCCAACTTCCAAACCTTCAACTCTCTCATTTGCTTCTCCTTTTGCAGTAAGAAGAATTACTGGAGTTTCTAATGTTTTTTTATTTTCTTTAATAAAATCAAGCCCACTCTTTCCTGGCATCATGATATCTAAAACTATTAAATCAAACTTTATTATTTTTATTTTTTCTGATGCATTTTCTGCATTATCTGAAGTAGTAACTAAAAATTTATTTTCATTTAGATATTTTTTTACAAGAGATCTAATTCCATCATCATCATCAACTACTAGAATATGTGCAATAAACTTATCCATCAATTATTTTACTTAGTACATTATCAAAATTTATAACCTCTTCAGAACTTGAATTTAGCAAAGCATTATAAATTCTTTTCTTTTGTAAATTAAAAATTTCACTAAAAATTTTTTTACCTTTATCATTAAGAAAAACATGCTTAACCCTAGTGTCTTGATCATCTTTTTTAAACAAAACTATTTCAAGTTTAATTAAGTCTTTCAGAACTCTGTTTAAGCTTTGTTTTGTGACTTTTAATCTCTTAAGCAGCTCAGAAATTGATATACCCTCATACATTGACAGCAAATGAATAACTTTATGATGAGCTAAACCAATTGAATATCTGTCTAATATTTTTTTAGAGTCAGAAAAGGTTTCTCTATAGCTTACAAATAGTTTTTCAATTAGGTCTTTAAGCTGGTCATCTTTTAAATATAAAAGTTCTTTCATAATAGGTAAGTTATATTGACATATTAAAGATACAAAGTTATTTTTCAGTTATAAATTAAATAAAATTTTCACACATGATACCTTACGATAAGAGATCTGGAAAAATATGGTACAACAACAAATTAGTTGATTGGGCTGATGTTAAACTTCATGTTTTAAGCCATGGTATGCACTATGCAAGTTGTGTATTTGAAGGTGAGAGAGTTTATGATGGCTCAATTTTCAAATTAGAAGAGCACACAGCTAGATTTTTTCATTCTGCGCGAAGAATGGGTTTTGAAATTCCATATACAGAAGAAGAAATAAATAACGCATCAAATAAAATTATCGCAACACAAAAAGTGGAAAATGGTTATGTAAGACCTGTTGCTTGGAGAGGAAGTGAGATGATGGCTATTTCTGCACAACAGACAAAAATACATGTTGCGATTGCAACATGGGAATGGGGATCGTATTTTGATCCTAAACTTAAAGTAGAAGGAATAAAATTGAATATTTCAAATTGGAGAAGACCAGCACCTAATACAATACCGTGGGATACAAAAGCATCAGGTCTATATATGATTTGTACCCTCTCAAAACACGAGGCGGAAAAACAAGGATATACAGATTCTTTAATGCTAGATCATGAAGGTAATATTGCTGAAGCAACTGGAGCAAATATTTTTTTCAAAGATGAAAAAGGAGAAATTCATACTCCAATACCAGATTCTTTTTTAGATGGAATTACTAGAAGGACTGTTATTGGAATTGCAAAATCAAAAAATATCAAAGTACATGAAAGAAAAATTAGTCCAACTGAATTACCAAATTTTGTCGGATGTTTTTTAACTGGCACGGCAGCTGAAGTAACACCAGTATCATGTATAGCAGAAAATCAATTTAAAGTTTGTGATACAATTCTTGATTTAAACGAAAGTTATCAGGCATTAGTTAGAAAGAAAAAAGCAGCTTAATCTTTACTGTCTTCTGACATAGCATGATCGATGCCTTTTCTCATATAATCATATGCAGTAAAAAGTGTTAAAGCAGCCGATAACCACAAAAGAATTATACCTATTGTTTGAGCGTTGTAATCTTGGAAATTAATTATTTTATTTCCTGTATCTCCAGATAATAAAAGTGCTATCGATACCATTTGTAATACTGTTTTAAGCTTAGCAAGGTTTGAAACGGGAAGTTTTATTTTTCCTTTTGCTAAGAATTCTCTCAAACCTGAAATTAAAATTTCTCTTGTAAGAATTATTATTGCCGCAATTACTTCATAATTTCTGATTGTTCCATCCATCACTAAAAGTATTAGCGCTGTTGCAACAATTATCTTATCAGCTATTGGATCTAATAATTCACCAAGTTTTGACTCTACGCCAAACATTCTGGCTAACATACCATCTAAAAAGTCTGTGAATGATGCAACAATAAATAATATTAAAGCAGTAAGATCACCATAAAATCCTGGAAGATAAAATGCCAAAACAAAAAAAGGAACAATTATTATTCGTCCAATAGTTAAAATATTTGGAATTTTTTTTAGCATAATTATTCGTGAAAAAAGTTATATATCTTTTTTGCTACTTTTTCTTCAACACCTTCTACAGACTTAATTTCATCTAAACTAGCAGATTCAACCGATCGAGCGGATCCAAAATGATTTAAAAGTGCTCTTTTTCGAACAGATCCAATACCCTGTATTTGATCTAAAAGTGATTTACTAATACCTCTTTTTCTTTTTGCTCTATGGGCACTTATGGCAAATCGATGTGCTTCATCTCTAATCCTTTGTAAAAAAAATAAAGATGGATCGTTTTTAGTGAATTTAAATTCTTTTCCGTTGTGAAAAAAAGTTTCATTACCACTATTTCTGTATTTACCTTTTGCAATAGCAATTACTGGTATTTCGTTCAATCCTAGATCATTCATTGTTTCTCTTGCTGATGAATACTGTCCTTTTCCACCATCAATTAAAACCAAGTCTGGGAATGTTAAGAAATTACCTTTTTCTTGAATTGCTCTTTTAAATCTTCTTTCTAAAACCTCTTTAATCATTCCGTAATCATCTTGTTTAAATTTTTCTGTTTTTATATTAAACTTTCTATATCTTTTTTTGATAAACCCTTCCTCACCATATGTGATTAATGCCCCAACACTATTTGTACCTTGAATATGACTATTATCATAAACTTCGACGATACTTATTGTATTATCTAATTTGAACTTTTTTGAAATTTCATCTAATAAATTTCTATTATTTTGACTTTCATATAATTTTCTATTTAAACTATCTTTAGCATTTTTTATTGCGAGATTTATCACTCTCAGTTTAGAGCCTTTCTTAGCTGTTGATAAAGTGACGTTTTTATTTTCTTTTTTTGTTAAAGTCTTTTCTAACAATTTTCTTTCTTTTATATCCTCACTTAAAATTACTGAACTAGGAACAGCCTTATTTTCATAAAATTGTGCAACAAAAGAATTGAGTATATCGCTTAAAGTTTCATCTGGATCATGTTTTGGAAAAAAAGCCTGATTACCCCAATTTTGTTTTGACCTATAAAAAAATACTTGAACACAAGTTTTTCCAGACTCTTTGTAACCTGCTATCACGTCAGCCTCTATGAGATTTGCCTCGCTTATTGTTAATGAAGATTGAATAATATTTAGAGATTTAATTTTGTCTCTCATAATTGCTGCTTTTTCAAAATCGAGTTCTTCACTAGCTTCTTCCATTTGTTGAGAAAGTGTTTTTTGTATTTTTCTCGATTTTCCTTTACTTAAAAATTCATCTGCAGCTTCAACTAACTTTGCATAATCGTTTTTATATATCTTTCCACCACACGGTCCTGCGCATCTTTTTAAAAAATAATTGAAGCAAGTTTTATCGCCTGCCTCTACTTGTTTGTCTGTGCAAGATCTTAAAAGAAAAATTCTTTGAATAGTTTTAATTGCCATATTAACTGCCAATGAACTCGCAAAAGGACCATAATATTTACCTGGTCTATTTTTAGCACCTCTATGTCTTTCTATTCTTGGAAATTCATGATCAGAAATAAAAATATATGGAAACGATTTGTCGTCTTTTAATAGAATATTAAATTTTGGTTTATGTTTTTTAATTAAATTTGCTTCAAGAAGAAGAGCTTCACTCTCATTTGTGGTAGTGGTTATCTCGAGTTTTTTTGTTTGAGATAACATTCTTTCTGTTCGGATTATATGATTTTTTTCTGATACATAACTTTTCAATCTATTTGGAAGATTCTTTGCCTTACCCACATATAAAATCTCATTATCAGAATTTAGCATTCTGTAAACTCCAGGTAATTTGGGAATTAAAGGTAATTCTTTTTTTATAACTTCTTTACCTTTTTCAGGACTTAACATGACTTCTCTTTTTGGAAATTTGAATACCTACAGCAGAGCAGTCTTTCATTATCTCAAGTTTTTCAATTTGAAGACTTATTTTATCAATCCTTTTATCTTTAAATAGCTCATCAAAGACATCTTCTGCCAAGGTTTCTAAAAAATTATAATGTTTATTTTTAACCAGTTTTTTAATTAATTTTACAATTTTTGCATAATTCACGATTGTTTTTAAATCTTTATCATTAGAAGGTTTTTTATCTTCATAGTTTACTTCAATATTAAATTTTACTTTCTGAGGTTTTTCTTTTTCAAAATCATAATAACCAAGTATTAAATCCAATATTAAATCTTTAATTAAAACTTTCTTTTCATAATTAAATAAGGTTTTATTCTTATCTATTTCAATAATTTTTAAATTATTTTTCTTCATTAAATTATATTTTCAAGAAATGAGATCAGATAATTTTTATCTTCTAAATATTTTGTAAAACATTTTGATTGTGGAATATTATGTCCTTTATCTGCTGTCATTTTTTCATTTACATCTGCCCAGGTACATTTAGTTGGTTTTAAATCACTATAATCAATAAGTTTCAAATTTTTAAAATTTTCAAAAAATGATAAAGTTTTAGGATCTTCAAATATGTCGTCTTTATGAGCAAAAACAATTGCATTTATTGTGTCTGCATTATTAAATTTGTTTACTGAGTCTTCTCTAAAAGCGCCCCATTCAGGATATTTTTTTTGCCATTCTTTCTTTGGTCCTGCAAATGCTGGGTTAAAAGCAATTGTTCCCATAATTTTTTCTGGATATCTTGACTGTAAAAATAGAGATGACCATCCACCAGCTGAATATCCCGATAATATTATTTTATCAAATCCAAGATTCTTCAAATTTTTAACTTCATTAAGAATAATATTTTGTCTTTTAATATTTTTATGTTCATCTACTAAATTAATTTTTCCTTTTGATTTTAATTCTTTTCTGTATTTTTTTTGTTTCTTAACTGGCATACCTTTTACCCCTGAGCATACACGATAAATCTTAATCTCTAATCCATTAATTTTTTTATTATGTAATTTTAAGATAGCTGGTACTACTGCAGCATTCCAAATATATCCAAATTTAGGTTTTGCTTTACATGGATCCTGCTTATGATCTTGAATACTTCCATGATTATAAATTATTACCAATGAATTTTTTTTATCAGATATTTCTTCAATCGAATATGGTATACCTTTATCATTCATAAAAGTATTATTTTTGGATAATTTTTCTAAACCCTCATATTCTAAAGTATTTGCAAATAGATTGTTTGTTACAAATAAAAAAATTATAATTAAAAATATTTTTTTCATTCTTTTCCACCCATAATATCTGGCGTTTGCCAATTTAAACTTTGACCGCTATCTATTGATATTACTTGACCAGTAATAGATCTATTTTTAATAAAAAAGTCAACAGCATTACAGATTTGTTCTACATCAACTTGTCTTTTAAGTGGGGTAGCCATGTATTGTTTTTTAAAATGTTTTTCAGATTGTCTGCTGTTCTTTATTGTTGGACCTGGAGCAATTCCATTCACTCTAATATTTGGTGCTAGGCTCATTGCACTAGTTTTTGTTAAAGTATAAAGACCAGTTTTGCTAATTGTGTAAGAAAAGAAGTAAGGAGTAAGTTTAAATACCCTTTGGTCTATAAGATTTATAATATTATTATTTTTACCTCTTATATTTTTAGCAAATTCCTTTGATAATAAAGCTGGTGTTCTAAGATTTGTTCTTAAGTGATGTCCCCAGCTATCAGTTGTAAAATTTTCTAGTTTGTCGTTTTCAAATAGTGAAGCATTATTTATTAGACAATCAAAATATTTTAATTTCGATTTTGCAAATCTTACAATTTTATTTACATCTGTTTCTTTACTCAAGTCTCCTTTTACTAAATAAACTTTAGTTCCACTTTTAAATAAATCTTTTTTTAATTTTTCTGCTTTAGACTTTGATCTGTTAAAATGAATTAATATTTCTTTATTAGGACCAGATAATTTTTTTGCAATTGCAGCACCTATTCTGGTTGCACCACCAGTAATTATTATCTTTCGTGCTTCCATTTTTTATCTCTTTTTTTTGTAACCTTAGTGCCTGGCATACCCATTGTTGATCTACCCTTTGGATAAAGTTTATTTTTTACGTCATACTGCCTTATTTTTGGGTTTAATGTAATTTCTAATTCTGTAGATTCTAGTTTTCTAATTTCGTCCCTAATTTTAGCTGCTTCCTCAAATTCTAGGTTAGATGCAGCTTCTTTCATTTTCTTATCTAGACCTTTGAGATGTTTTTTTAAATTTCCACCAATATTTGATCCCTCGCTAATTTTTACATAATCTTTTTCATAAACACTCTCTAAAATATCATTTATTTCTTTTTTAACAGACTTTGCATCTATCTTGTGTTTCTTGTTATATGCAAGCTGAATATTTCTTCTTCTATCAGTTTCAGCAATTGCTTTTTTAATACTCTTTGTTTCTTTGTCTGCATATAAAATAACCTTACCATCAACATTTCTAGCAGCTCTTCCAATTGTTTGGATTAATGAAGTTTCAGATCTTAAAAAACCTTCTTTATCTGCATCTAGAATTCCAACAAGAGCACATTCAGGAATATCTAATCCTTCTCTTAATAAATTTATTCCAACTAAGACATCAAATACTCCCATTCTTAGATCCCGCATAATTTCAATTCTCTCCAATGTATCTATGTCAGAGTGCAGATATCTTACCTTAACACCATTTTCGTGAAGGTATTCAGTTAAGTCCTCAGCCATCTTTTTTGTTAAAGTTGTAACTAATACCCTGTGATTATTTTCAACAACTCTTTTACATTCATGCATTAGATCATCTACTTGATTTTTAGCAGGTCTTATTTCTACAACAGGATCGATTAATCCAGTTGGTCTAATAACTTGATCAATAAATTTCCCTTTTGTTTGTTCCAATTCCCATGGTCCCGGTGTTGCTGATACAAATACCGTTTGGGTTCTCATAAGATCCCATTCCTCAAACTTTAGAGGTCTATTATCCATACATGATGGCAATCTAAACCCATACTCTGCTAAGGTACTTTTTCTTGATCTATCGCCTTTGTACATCCCATTTAGTTGAGGAACAGTTACATGGCATTCATCTACAAATATTAATGTGTTATCTGGAAAATATTCAAAAAGAGTAGGTGGGGGCTCTCCTGGCTTTCTTCCTGATAAAAATCTTGAATAATTTTCAATTCCTGCACATGAGCCAGTTGCCTCTATCATTTCAAGATCGAACTTTGTTCTTTCCTCTAATCTTTGTGCTTCTAAAAGTTTATTTTCTTCTCTATGTTTTTTTAAAGTAATTTCCAGCTCTCTTTTGATATTTATTATTGCTTGTTCTACAGTTGGCTTTGGAGTGATGTAGTGACTATTTGCATAAACTTTTACCAAACTTAAATCTCTT
The DNA here is from genome assembly GCA_902629935.1 of uncultured Pelagibacteraceae bacterium. GTDB lineage: Bacteria > Pseudomonadota > Alphaproteobacteria > Pelagibacterales > Pelagibacteraceae > Pelagibacter. Next base: position 22,721 of record CACOSU010000007.1, read on the forward strand.
ACTTGATCTCCTGTAAGAGGGTCAAATTCTTCTATTTGCTCAAGTTTGTCCCCAAATAAGCTTAATCTCCATGCTCGGTCTTCTAAATGCGATGGAAAAATTTCTAAATATTCACCTCTTGCTCTAAAGGTTCCTCTCACAAAATTTTGATCATTTCGTTTATATTGTAATGCGACTAAAGATTTAATTATTTCTTCTCGATTATAATCATAGTTTTTTTGAAGAGTTAAAGTCATTTTGCTGTAAGCTTCAACAGAACCAAGTCCATAAATACAAGACACACTTGCAACAATTAAAACATCATCTCTCTCAAGTAGAGATCTTGTTGCCGAGTGTCTCATTCTATCAATCTGTTCATTTATAGAGGCTTCTTTTTCAATATATGTGTCTGATCTTGGAACATAAGCTTCTGGTGTATAATAATCGTAGTAAGACACAAAATATTCAACAGCATTATCAGGAAAGAAGCTTTTCATTTCCCCATAAAGTTGCGCTGCTAATGTTTTATTTGGTGCTAAAATTAATGCAGGCCGGTTAGTTGCCTCAATCACCTTTGCCATTGTAAAAGTTTTCCCTGAGCCAGTAACACCAAGTAATACTTGATTAAATTGATCTTTTTTTGCACCTTCTACTAATTTTTTGATAGCAGCCGGCTGATCTCCAGCTGGTTTAAAATCAGATTTGATTTTAAATTTTTTTCCACCTTCTAGTTTTCCACCTATTTTTGGATTTTTACTCTGGATATCTGTAATTAAATCTTGATAAGTATTTTCCATATATTAAACAACGTAGTAGAATTTATTTATATTTCAATGAGCATAATATCAGATAGTTTAAAAAGAATTAAACCTTCACCGACCATTGCTGTTACTCAAAAAGCTAGAGAACTTAGAGCTGCTGGTAAAGATGTTGTAGGTCTTGGGGCGGGAGAGCCTGATTTTGATACACCAGACAATATTAAAAAGGCAGCGATTAAAGCAATTAAAAGTGGAGATACAAAGTACACAGCTGTAGACGGAACGCCTGCATTAAAAAAAGCAATCGTAAGTAAATTCAAACGAGAAAATAAATTAAATTATTCAATTGACCAAATAACAGTTGGAACTGGTGGTAAGCAAGTACTTTATAATGCTTTTATGGCAACTTTAAACAAAGGTGATGAGGTAATTATTCCAGCACCTTTCTGGGTATCATATCCAGATATGGTTTTGTTAGCAGGTGGAAAACCAAAAATAGTAAAATGTACTGAGCAAGAAGGTTTTAAACTTACAGCAAAGAAATTAAAAAAAGCAATTTCAAAAAAAACTAAATGGGTAATACTAAATTCGCCTTCAAATCCAACTGGTGCAGGATATTCAAAAAAAGAAATCCAAGAACTCGCAAAAATTTTAATTAAAAATAAAAATGTCTATATTTTAAGTGATGATATTTATGAACATGTAAAGTATGATAATTTTAATTTTTTCACTATTGCCCAAATATCAAAACTAAAAAATAGAACTCTCACTATGAATGGAGTTAGCAAATCGTATGCTATGACTGGTTGGAGAATAGGATATGCGGCAGGCCCTGAGGATATAATTAAAGCTATAAGAAAAATTCAGTCTCAATCTACTTCTAATCCCTCATCAATAAGCCAGGCAGCAGCAGTTGAAGCTCTGAATGGTACTCAAGGTTTTATTAAAAAAAGATCTAACGCTTTTAAACAAAGAAGAGATTTTGTTGTTAAAAGTTTAAACAGTATTAAAGGAATTAGTTGCTTAACTCCAAATGGCGCTTTTTATGTGTTTCCAAGTTGCAAAGGTCTTTTAAATAAAAAAACAAAATTAAAAACTGATACAGATTTCGTCCAAAAATTACTTGAAAAATCAAATGTTGCAGTTGTGCAAGGATCAGCATTTGGTTTAGATGGATATTTTAGAATTTCTTATGCCACCTCAATGAAAAATTTAAAAAAAGCAATGGAGAGAATTAAATCTTTCTGCGAAAGCTTGTAATTAAGTGTGAAAACCGCTTTATTATTTGGTTCAACAGGCCTAGTTGGAGGACATGTTCTAAATTATCTAATTCAAAACTCAAATTATTCAAAAATTAAATTATTTGTTCGTTCCTTCACAGAAATTAACAATCCAAAGATTGAAATAATAAAGACCGATTTTAATAATTTAAATAAACATGCTAGAGATATAAAAGGAGACGAATGTTTTTGTTGCATTGGTACGACCAAAAAAAAATCTCCCAATAAGAATGAATATCAAAAAATTGAGCTAGATATTCCCAAAAAAATTGCTCAAATAGCAAAATCTAATTTAGTTAAATCATTCTTTTTTGTTTCCTCAGGATATGCAAATCCAAAAAGTTCTGGCGAATATTTAAAATTTAAAGGTTTAGTTGAAGAAGAAATTAAAAATTTAAATTTTGATAAAATTGGGATCATGAGACCATCTTTTTTATTAGGAGAGAGACAAGAAGAAAGGGTTGGTGAAAAATTTGGAATAATAATATTTAAACTTTTAACTCCAATATTAATTGGGCCTTTTAGAAAAATAAGACCAATTCAGTCAGAAATAGTAGCTAAGGCAATGATAAAACTGGCTAACGAAAATATTGATCAAAGTGTATTTGAATCTAACGAAATTTTTAATTTAGTGGGATAAAAATTTTTCAGCTTCAAGGGCAGCCATGCAGCCCATACCAGCAGCAGTTACTGCTTGTCTAAAAGTTTTATCTTTAACATCTCCAGCGGCGTAAACACCAGGAACATTTGTCTCGGTAGAGTCAGGTTTAGTAATTAAATAACCTTCGGTATCCATTTCTAATTGATCTTTAAAAAGTTTTGTCGCAGGGTCATGACCAATCGCTATAAAAACTCCATCTAGTTTTAATTCTTCTACATTATTTGTTTTTACATTTTTAATTTTTAAACCCTTAACATTTTTAGGATCTTTATCGCCGATCACATCTTCCACAACCGAATCCCATATAATTTCTATTTTTTTATTTTCCATTAATTTTTTTTGGAGCATCTTTTCAGCTCTTAGACTATCTCTTCTGTGTATTAATTTTACTTTTGAGGCAAACTTTGTAAGAAACATTGCCTCCTCAACGGCAGCATTTCCACCACCTACTACAGCCACCTCCTTGTCTTTAAAAAAGAAACCATCACATGTAGCACATGCTGAAACACCAAAGCCTCTAAACTCTTGCTCTGAATCTAAATTTAGCCATCTAGCCTGAGCTCCTGTAGATATAATAATACTGTCAGCAGTATATTTCTGACCACTATCTCCAATTGCTTCAAAGGGTGAACTTTTTAAATTTACAGATGCAATATGGTCTTCAATCATTTCAGTTCCAACTGCTTTTGCTTGTTCTTTCATTTGATCCATTAACCATGGACCTTGAATTACTTCGGAAAATCCTGGATAATTTTCAACATCAGTTGTTGTAGTTAATTGCCCGCCTGGTTCAGATCCATAAACTAAAATAGGGTTCAGCATCGCTCTAGCAGCATAGACTGCAGCAGTATATCCAGCAGGACCGGATCCAATTATTAACACTTTTGTGTGTTTAGTTGGATTTTGACTCATATGAAAGCTATATAGTGATTAATGTCTAAATTAAAAGGTATTTTATTAACCCAAGGAATGCATGGCATGATAAGCCAAGTAGAAGGTTTAGCTAAAGCTTTAGATTTAGATTTCACACACCATACAGTTGAACTAAAAAGTTTTTGGAAAGCGATTCCTCCAAAGTTAACTCCTATTTCTCAAAATGTTTACAAAAAAATTATTCTAGACGATTTTGATGTAATTATATCTTGTGGAAGAAAAAGTGTAATACCATCAATTCATTTAAAAAAAATTTCAAATAAAAAAATATTTAATATTCATATTCAAGATCCAAAAGTAAATTTAAATCATTTTGATTTCATAGTTGCTCCAGAACATGACGATTTAGACGGTCAAAATGTAATTACAACAAAAGGCGCTATTCATTATCTTACACAAAATGAAATTGAGGAGAATAGGAATTATTTAAATTCGTTTATTAAAAATGATGAACGAAAAATTTGGACTTTAATCATGGGTGGACCAACTAAGTATTACGATTATTCAACTGAGAATATGAAACATATTTTTACTAGTCTTTATAAATTGATAAAAAAGCACGAGTTTCAATTAGTTGTAATTCCCTCAATGAGAACTCCAATCAATACTGTTAATTACGCTAAAGAATTTTTTGGTGAAAATCATACCATTTTTATGGAGGTTGACAAAAAAGCGTATTTATCAGCTCTTGGAATTGCTGAAAATATAGTAGTAACTTGCGACTCAAGTTCAATGATTTCAGAAGCTGCTTTAACGGGTAAACCGATTTACGTAGCAAATATTTTACCAAGAAAAAATGACATTAGATTTCAAAGATTTAGAAATTTATTTAGAGAGCTTAAAATTATAAGAAATTTAGGTGAAGAAGTTGAAAATTGGAACTATGAAAAGTTAGATGAAACTAATAGAGTAGCAGGAATTATAAAAAACAAAATTTTTTCATAATGTCATTTTTAAATTCTATATTAAATAATTCTAAAAAATTTGAGTTTCCTTTTGATCATTGGGAATATGAAAATGCTTTGACAGATGGAGCTATAGAGGAAATAATTAAAGCAGATATTCCAGATGTCAGTAAACATAACCTTTCTTACGATGGAACAAGAGCTATCGATGGTGGTGCTGCAGAGTTTAGAAAGGGCATAGCATCTGGGGGAGAAGCAATAAAATTTAGATGTTTTGTTAATAAAGATAATGCTCCAAATTTTCCATATTTAGTAAAATTTATAAACGAACTTCAATCTAAAGAAACCCATGAAGTTATTTCAAAAATGATTAATAGAGATTTATCTAATTCCTTTGTTAGACTAGAAGTAATCTGTGACCGAGAGGGTTTTTGGCTCAAACCACATTGTGATATTAAAGAAAAACTTATGTCTGGTTTAATCTTTGTTAACAATGCTAATGAATCTGAAGATTTAGGTACTGATTTTTATAACGATAAACTAGAAAAAGTAAAAACAGTTCCATACAAAAATAATTATGGTTATTTCTTTACTAGTGGACCTGGAACTTGGCATGGAATGGAAAAGAAAACTATTGTTAAAGAAAGACGATGTATCCAAGTAAATTATGTAACTTTTGAAACTGATTGGAAAGTAAACTCTTAAATATCTTGAAGAGAGTTAACTTCTAATTTATTTGTTTTCAAAGATTTAATTGCCTCTAAACATGCATAAGCTGTTGACATATTTGTACAATATGGAACTTTATTTTTTAAGGTAGCTCTTCTTAAAGCGATTGCATCGCTTATTCGATAAGCTTTATTTCCACCTCCTGTATTTATTACTAATGCAATTTTTTTCGCGTCTAAAACATCAACTATATGAGGAGAACCAGTGCTTACTTTATTAATGATTCTACATTTCATACCGTGCTTTCTAATATAATCAGCAGTTCCTTTAGTTGCACACAAAGTGAATTTTAATTTAATAAGTTCTTTAGCTAAATCTATTCCCTCGTCTTTGTGTGAGTTTTTGAGAGAAATAAAAGCTAAACCATTTTTAGGCAATGAATTTGATGCTGCTATTTGACTTTTGGCAAATGCCATTCCAAAATTTTTGTCAAAACCCATTACCTCACCAGTAGACTTCATTTCTGGACCTAAAAGCAGATCACTATTTGGAAACTTATTAAAAGGAAATACAGCCTCTTTAACTGCGTACATTCCTTTAGATTTATCCTTCAAATTAAATTTTGATAATTTTTCACCTGCCATTACTCGTGATGCAATTTTTGCTAGTGGTAAACCTTTTGCTTTAGATACAAATGGTACCGTTCTACTTGCTCTTGGGTTAACCTCAATTACATAAATTTTATCTTTTTTTATTGCATATTGAATATTCATGAAGCCTTTTACTTTAAGAGCAAGCGCAAGTTTTTTGGTTTGATTTTCAATTTCTTTAATTAAGTAGGGTTTTATAGACACTGGCGGTAAACTACATGCAGAGTCTCCTGAGTGAATACCGGCTTCCTCAATATGTTGCATGATACCAGCAACATGTACTTCTTTTCCATCAGAAATTGCGTCAACATCAACCTCCATTGCGTGGTTAATAAATTTATCGATTAAAATAGGATTATCATCGGCTGCTTTAAAAGCCTCTTCTACAAATTTTTTGAGTTGATTTCTTTCATATACAATCTCCATGGCTCTTCCTCCCAGCACATAAGATGGTCTAACCATAAGTGGTAAGCCAATTTTTTCTGAGATATTAATTGCTTGTTTAAATGTTTTAGCAATTCCACTTTCAGCTTGTTTTAATTTAAGTTTATTTAATAAATTTCGAAATCGATCTCTATCTTCAGCTAAATCAATTGAGGTATATTGTGTTCCTAAAATAGGTAGATTGTTTTCATGTAAAAATTTTGCAAGTCTTATAGGAGTTTGCCCACCGAATTGAGCAATAATTCCAAGAAGATTTCCTTTTTCTTGTTCTTTTTTAATTATATTAAAAACGTATTCCTCAATTAGTGGTTCAAAATAAAGTCTATCACTTGTGTCATAATCTGTTGAAACTGTTTCAGGGTTGCAGTTAATCATTATTGTTTCAAAACCTGCTTGTTTTAGTGAAAAACTTGCCTGACAACAGCAATAGTCAAACTCAATACCTTGACCGATTCTATTAGGACCGCCACCCAAAATAATAATTTTTTTCCTTAGTGATGGATTTGCTTCACACTCTGAATTAATTGAGAAATTTCGCTGATATGTTGAATACATATAAGGTGTGAAGGATTTAAATTCTGCAGCGCAGGTATCAACTTTTTTATACACAGGTAAGATTTTTAGTGCAGTTCTTTTTTTTCTAATAATGTTCTCTGAAATTTTAGTAAGTTCAGAAAGTTTTTTGTCAGAAAAACCTATTGATTTTATTTTATTGAATTCAACAAAATTTTTAGGCAATCCTTTTATTTTAATTTTTATTTCATTATCTACTATTTCCTTTATCTGATCTAAAAACCATGGGTCAATTTTTGATAAATCATAAATTCTTTTTAATTTAATTTTCTTACGAATTGCTTCTGCAACAAGGAGTAATTTATTTGGGATATTTTCTTTAAGTTTTTTTTCTATTTGTTTATTGTTTAGATTAAATATTCTATCTAATCCTGACAAACCAGTCTCTAAGGACACCAATGCTTTTTGAAGAGATTCTTTGAAGTTTCTACCAATAGCCATTGCTTCACCAACAGATTTCATGGAAGTTCCTAATGTAGCTGGAGATGTTGAAAATTTTTCAAAGGTAAATCTTGGAATTTTAGTTACCACATAATCTATGGTTGGTTCAAAAGAAGCAGGCGTAACTTTTGTTATTTCGTTTTTTAATTCATCTAAGGTATAACCAACTGCAAGCTTTGCAGCGACTTTTGCAATTGGAAAACCAGTTGCTTTAGAAGCAAGAGCAGAGGATCTGGATACTCGTGGATTCATTTCTATCACAACCATTCGACCATTTTTGGGATTTATAGCAAACTGTACATTTGATCCCCCAGTTTCAACTCCAATTTTTCTAAGGCAGGCAATAGATGCATTTCTCATTACTTGATATTCCTTATCTGTCAAAGTAAGCGCTGGGGCTACAGTTACAGAGTCACCAGTATGAATGCCCATCGGGTCGACATTTTCTATTGAGCAAATTATAATACAATTATCTTTCTTGTCTCTAACAACTTCCATTTCAAATTCTTTCCATCCTTCTAAACACTCTTCAACAAGAACTTGACTTACAGGTGACTCGTGCAATCCATTTTTTATGATTTTGAAATAATCTTTTTTATTTTTAGCAATTCCTCCTCCAAGTCCACCCAATGTAAATGCAGGCCTTATAATTGCTGGTAAACCAATTTTTCTTAATACTTTTGAGGCCTGGTTGTTGCTATTTACGATTTCAGATTTTGGTAAATCTAAACCAATATCTATCATGTTTTTTCTAAATTTTTTCCTATCTTCAGCATTAGAAATTGCTTTTGAATTTGCGCCAATTAATTCAATTTTATATTTCTTTAAAATTCCTTTTTTTTCAGCCTCCATTGCAAGATTAAGTGCCGTTTGACCTCCCATCGTTGGTAAAATCGCATCTGGTTTTTCTTTTTTAATAATTTTTTCTAAAACAAGTAATGTTATAGGCTCAATGTAGGTTTTATCTGCAACATCTGGATCTGTCATAATTGTTGCTGGATTTGAGTTGATTAAAACTACTTTATAGCCCTCGTCTTTTAGAGCTTTGCATGCTTGAGTACCAGAATAATCAAATTCGCAAGCTTGACCAATTATAATTGGGCCAGCACCTACTACTAATATTTTTTTAATATCTTTTCTTTTGGGCATTTTTTTTCATACTGTTAATAAATTCTTCAAACAAATAGACACTATCTTGTGGACCAGGGTTTGACTCAGGGTGATATTGTACTGAAAAAACAGGTTTGTTTTTTAGTCTTATACCTTCAATACTATTATCAAATAAAGATTTATGAGTTATTTCAATATTTTTTGGTAAATTTTCTTTCATTACTTCAAAGCCATGGTTCTGGCTGGTGATTTCAACATTATCTCGAATTAAGTTTTTTACAGGGTGATTAGCACCTCGATGACCTAATTTCATCTTTTTTGTTTTGCCACCTAGTGCTAAAGCTAGAAGTTGATGACCTAAGCAAATCCCAAATACAGGTAAGTTATTTTTTATTAATTCCCTTAAAGTTCCTATTGCATATTTTCCAGTAGCCGCAGGATCACCAGGACCATTTGATAAAAATATACCATTTGGTTTAAGAGCTAAAATTTTTTCAGCTGCTGTATTGCAAGAAACAACGCTTACTTTACAATTAAAATTAGAAAAATATCGTAAGATATTTTTTTTAATTCCATAGTCAATTGCAACTACGTGAAATGTATTTTTTTTATTTTTTTTAAATCCAGTTTCTTTTTTCCAGGTTTTAAAGCCTTTCCATATGTAATTTTTTGGAGTTGTAACTGTTTTTGCAAGATCTAAGTTCTTTAATCCACTCCATTTTATTGTAGTATTTGCAATTTTGCTGACATTAAACTTTCCGTTTTTTGAGAAAGCAATTGTTCCTTTAGGAGCCCCATTATCTCTTATAAAGTTTGTAAGGCTTCTTGTATCTAAACCAGTAATTCCAACAATTTTATTTTTTTTTAGCCAAGCATCTAAATGTATAAATGACCTATAGTTTGAAGGATCAGTAATTTCAGAGTTCAATATTACCCCTTTAGCCCATATTTTATCAGACTCATGATCTTCTTTATTGGTTCCAACATTTCCGATGTGAGGAAAGGTAAAGTTAATAATTTGGCCTGCATATGAAGGGTCGGAAATGATTTCCTGATAACCCGTTAAGGATGTATTAAAACAAACCTCTCCAGTAGCTTCTCCTTGGTATCCAATTCCAATTCCTTTAAACACCTTTTTATTTTCGAGAACTAAAACGCCTGTATTGATTTGAGATTTTGTTTTTGAGTTAGTTTTTTTTGCTTTTTTGTTCAATTACAACTCATGAGTTAAAGGTTAATACAATAATTGCTTTATTATCGCAACAGAGATGTAATATAAAATTGTAAAAAAACAATTTTTCTTTTGAAGAATTTTTTCTTTAAAGTAGATTAAAAATTTATGTCATTAAAACAGACCATCGAAAACAAATATAAAAATGCTCTAAAATCTAAAGATAAAAATAAAATATCAACCTATAGGTTAATATTATCTTCTGTTAAGGATTTGGACATTGTTAACAGATCGGGCCCTAACAAAAAAGAAACTGATGATGAGGATATTAAGAAACTTTTAAAAAAAATGGTTAAGCAACGAGCCGAATCGATCGATATTTATAAAAAAAATAATAGAACAGATCTTTTAGAGGTTGAGCAAAATGAATATGATATTTTAACAAGTTTTTTACCAAAGCAACTTAGCGAAGAAGAAACTAAAAAAATCTGTTCAGATATTATTTCAAAAATTGGAGCAAATTCTTTAAAAGATATGGGGAAAGTTATGGGTGAGCTCAAAAAAACTCATGCAGACGAAATTGATTTTGCTAAAGCAGGATCAATGATCAAAGAATTGTTAAATAAATAATGAAATACCCAAAAGAGTATCTTGATGAAATTAAAAACAGGTTGAAAGTTTCAACTGTAGTATCAAAAACGGTTTCCTTAAAAAAAAGAGGTAAAGAATTTGTTGGTTTATCACCTTTCAAAAATGAAAAAACACCCTCATTTACTGTAAATGATGAAAAAGAATTTTATCATTGTTTTGCAACCTCTGAACACGGAAATATTTTTGATTTTGTGATGAAAACTCAAAATTTAAAATTTGGTGAAGCCGTTAAATATTTATCTCAGTTAGCAGGTATGCAGCCATATATGTTTTCAAAACAAGATGAAGAAAGAGAGAAAAAATGGAATGAGTATAAATCTATTTATAATAATTATGTAGATTTTTATAACAATGAACTTTTAAAAAATGAAGATTATTCGATTGCTAGAGATTACTTGAAAAATAGATCACTAGGTAAAGATGAAGTAAAAAAATTTAAGATAGGATACATAGAAAAAAATCCAAATTTTTTTGAAAAATTAAAAAAAGATTATAGTGAACAAACTTTAGTGGAGACTGGTTTATTTTATTTAGATGAGAAAAAAAAAATGTATGTCGAAAGATTTAGAGGTCGGTTAATATTGCCAATAAATAATATTTCAGGCCAACCAATAGCTCTAGGTGGAAGAATAATTGAAAATTTAGATTATTTAGCAAAATATATAAATTCACCCGAAACAAATTTTTTTAAAAAAGGATCAAATTTATATAATTTAGATTTAGCAAGAAAACTTTCTAATAAAATCGATCATATTTATCTGGTTGAAGGCTACATGGATGTTATAGGTCTTAGTAAAAATGGAATTGATAATGTAGTAGCAAATCTTGGTACGTCTTTAACCAACAAACAAATTTTAACTTTAAACCAATTTTTTGATGATATCATAATTTGTTTTGATGGTGATGAAAGTGGATATAAAGCTGCTGTTAGGGCTGCTGAAAATTCAATTAGAGAACTAAAACCAGAAAAACAAATTTCATTTTTATTCCTGCCAAATAAAGAAGATCCAGATAGTTATGTAAATAAAAATGGTAAAGCTAATTTTTTATATTTTACAAAGCAGAGTAAATTATCAATTCATCAATTTATTTTTAGTCATTATAAAAAACAGACTAAAAATAATCCTTCATCGATGGCTATTTTTGAAAAAAAACTGAGAGAAATTGCAAGTACAATTAAAGATAATTTCGTAAAAAAATATGTTTTAGAATACTTTTTAGAAAAAATTGCCGAGTTAACACCACATTCTAATCAAAATAATAAAAAATTTTATTTAAAAAAAATAAAATCTTTAGAAACTACAAAAAAATATTTTCAAGAAAGCCAGTCTTTGACTGGAGTTGAATTAAAAGAGTTTTCTTTGTTATATCTGGTCATAAATAAATTAGATTTGTTGCAAGCAAATATTCATTTGGTTGAAAATATTAAGTTATTTACCGAGTTAAATAAAAAAATATTTGAAATGATTATTGAAAAAATGAAATCTTGTCCACAAATCACCATTCAAGATCTCAATTTGGATGTACAATTAATAGAAAAAATAAACAAATTTGCCCCAATCAAACATATTTTAAAAAATCAATCTGATGACAACCAAAAAATAATTGAACTATTAGAGGATATTTCTCGAGATTTAATGAATTATGATCTTGAGTTTAGGATCCAAGAACTAGAATCGAAATTCTCTGTAGATATGAGTGAGACTACGTTTAATGAGCTAAAAGAGCTCAAAAAAAAGCAGAATCTCAACTAAACTACTAAATTTAGCAATGGATTTTTATATAATTGACACTATATAAGACACCTAAATCAAATTACTGTGGAAAGAATTATTACAAAATCGTTTGCTAGACTGATGGGTCGAGGAACCCATAGGGGCTTTATAACCTATGAGGAGTTGAGTAAATCACTTGGGAAAAGAAACTTATCAGACGAAAATTTAGCTCAAGCTTTTATTCATATTTTAAATGAAAATATTTCATTAGTTGAAAAAAAATCTGATTTTAAAGTTTTAAGAAAAAAAGAACATTCAAACAAAGAAGAAGGCAAGACAATAGAAAAGAGTGACGATCCCATAAGAATGTATTTAAGAGAAATGGGAGGTGTTGAGCTTCTCTCAAGAGAAGGTGAAATAGCAATAGCGAAAAGAATTGAGGCTGGTAAAGATGTAATGTTAATTGCACTTTCTCAAAGTCCAATAACTGCTCAACAATTTTTTGAGTGGAATGAACAATTACAAAAAGATGAAATCCTTGTAAGAGAAATAATTGATATTGATACAAATTACATGGAAGATGACTCAACAGGTCCAAGTGCGAAACAAAGAAATGCCGGGGAAGCGGATAAAGAAGAGGGTTCAACTGAAGATGAGGATGATTTTAACCCAACTCTAGCAGCAATGGAAACTGAGATAAAACCTAAAGTATTAAAAACTGTTAATATTTTAACTAAAGAATATGGAAAATTAATTAAATATCAAAATGAAAAATTAAATTGTGTTTTACAAACACAGAGTTTCTCAGCTGCTAAAGAAAAAGGATATGAAAAAATTGTTAATGATATTTTAGATAATATAAAATCTTTGCAGCTATCTCCTTCAGTTTTAGAGGAATTGGTTCAAAAACATTACATTGAAAATAAAAAAATTATTTCTTTAGAAGGTAACTTGCTAAGATTAGCGATGGATCACAATATACCTAGAAACGAATTTATCAAATTTTATGTGGGGAATGAAATAAATCCTAATTTAAAAAAATTTTTAGACACTAACAATATTTGGAAACAGTTTTTTAATAAGAATAAAGAAGAGTTTAAAAACATTAGAGAGAGGCTAATTGAAATAAGCCATAAACTTGGTATTTCAGTGACTGACTTTAAAAAATTAGTTAGCAGAATACAAAAGGGAGAGAAAGAGTCTAGAATTGCAAAAAAGGAAATGGTTGAGGCAAATTTGAGGCTCGTAATTTCAATCGCAAAAAAATACACAAACAGAGGCTTGCAATTCTTAGATTTAATTCAAAAGGGAAATATTGGTTTAATGAAAGCTGTAGATAAATTTGAGTATAGAAGAGGATACAAATTTTCTACTTATGCAACATGGTGGATTAGGCAAGCAATAACTAGATCAATAGCAGATCAAGCAAGAACGATAAGAATTCCTGTACATATGATAGAAACAATTAATAAAATTGTAAGAACTCAAAGATTGATTTTAAGTGAATTTGGTAGAGAAGCTACACCTGAGGAATTATCTCAAAAATTAAGAATGCCATTAGACAAAGTTAGAAAAGTTTTAAAAATTTCTAAAGAGCCAGTTTCACTGGAAAAACCTGTCGGCGATGAAGAAGATAGTAGTTTGGGTGATTTTATCGAGGATACAAAAGCACTAGCACCATTAGAACAAGCTATAAAATCTAATCTTGGTGAGGCAACTACAAAAATTCTATCTACATTAACACCAAGAGAAGAAAGAGTTTTAAGAATGAGGTTTGGAGTAGGAATGAACACTGATCACACTCTAGAGGAAGTAGGTCTTCAATTTTCAGTCACTAGAGAGAGAATAAGACAAATAGAAGCTAAAGCTTTAAGAAAACTTAAGCATCCTAGTAGATCAAAGCAATTAAAAAGTTTTTTAGAAAGTTAATTTTTGGGCCGTTAGCTCAATAGTAGAGTACTGCATTGACATTGCAGGGGTAGTTGGAGCGTAACCAACACGGCCCACCATCAATTATCTTTAATTGATTAGTTTAATAAAATGATATAACTAAATTATATTTTAGGGCCTGTAGCTCAGTTGGTTAGAGCAGTACACTCATAATGTATTGGTCCCAGGTTCGAGTCCTGGCGGGCCCACCAATCAAATTTATAAATTAATTATTGGTAAATTCCTCTAAAGTTTTGAAAAGAGAATTTATATTACCATCATTAGAGTTTAATATAGATGTAAACTCCTCTTTTTGTGTTCTTGCTAGACTGAGGCCTTCAATAATTAAATCCCTGATCAAGGGATTATTTGGATTTTTAGTATAAACTCTCCAATCGATTTTTATCTCTGGTCGTTCCGCTGTAGCAACTAAAACACTATTAACTATTGTATAGTTTTTATTTAGAATTTGTTTATTTTTTACATCAATTTCAGGATTAGTATATTCAGCCAATCTGCTAGAAAAACTTTTTAAAAAATAATTTTCAAATAAACTAGAGTAAGTATCTTTTTGTTCATTGTTAAGACTTTTTCTTGCTGAACCTAAAGAGTAGTAACCAACACCTTTTATATCAACCGTTTCTTTCGCAATTATTTTAAGTTTATTTATTTTTTCCTCTTTTGATATATTTTCAGATAAAACTTGTGATGCTCTATTAACAGTAGATTGAATAAATACATCAGGTGATATTGCGTATGTAATATTTAAATTAGTAAAATAAATTATGAAAAATACAGTTAAAATAAATATTTTTTTCATATTATTTATTTATTTTGTATCTATTTCTTCCCAACCCGAATCTTCTTTATAGATTACCTCTATGTTTCCTCTTTGAGTATTTTTAATCTTGTTTTCTCTATCTTGGGTATACAAACTTCTAACTGAAGCATAAAAATCTACAGAATTCTTCTCCAAATTATCAAATGAATCAATGTTTGTTGCTCTGAATTCTACGGCAGACAACATTTTTGTAGCAGCAAAGAATTTACCATCTAAATATTCATTATTACCATTTACTGAAATATTGTAATAAGGATCACCTCCCATTACATTAGCAAACATACCTGCAGTATCTCTAATTGTTGATGGTCCTAAAACAGGTAAAACTAAATAGCATCCAGGGCCAACTCCCCAAGCTCCAAGTGTTTGTCCATAATCTTCTTTTACATATTTTGGAAAACCCATCTCAGATGCAGGATCAAATATTCCTAGTATTCCAAGTGTTGTATTCACAACCAATCTTCCAGTGTTGATTGCAGCTAACTTGATATCACCTTGTAATACATTGTTTGGAATTGTTATTAAAGTAGATAAATTATTTAAAACGTTACCAGTCCCTTTCTTTATTGGAGATGGTAAAGATCTATATCCTTTCGCAACTGGTTTAAGAATAGCTTTATCTAAACCTTGATTTAATGCAAATGTTGCTCTGTTTAAAGTTTCAAAGCAATCTTTTGTAGATTTATTTTTTTTTGACAATTCCAATTCTCCATCAGAACCTGCTAAAGTATTAGAGGTAAGAAAAAAGAGCAGAAAAATAATTTTAAAAGTTTTGATCATTTTTTTTAATTATATATTGTATATGTAAGTAAAGTAAATCAAGATTTGGTGCTAAAAATGACTTAAATATGGCCTAAAATAATCTGCTAATACAACTATAATGATATCTAAAACTTATTTTAATTATTCGCCAAATTTTAATCCAATAAAAAGACGTGCTGCCGAAATAAAGTTTTTAATTTTTCATTATACGGGAATGAAAAAAGAATCTGATGCCATAAAAAAATTGACGAATTTTAAATCAAAAGTGAGTTGTCATTATTTTATTAAAAGAAAAGGTGAAACTTTAGTCATGGTACCTGATTTATACATTGCATGGCATGCTGGTAAATCAAAATGGAAAAATTATAAATCTTTAAACCAATATTCAATAGGCATAGAAATTAGCAATCCTGGACATAACTTTAGTTATACAAAATTTTCTAAAAAACAAATTCAATCCCTGATTAAGCTAAGCAAAATATTAATCAAAATTTATAAGATTAAACCTAAAAATATTTTAGGACATTCAGATATTGCCCCAGAAAGAAAGAAAGACCCAGGAGAAAAATTTCCATGGAGAGAACTTGCAAAACAAAGAATAGGTTTGTGGCATTCAATATCCTCGAAAAAACTAATTAAAAATAGAGGAATTAAATTGGGCAAAATAAGTAAAAATATTTTTTTGAATAATTTATATAAAATTGGATATAAGATAAAAAAATCTGAAAAGTTTAAAAATCAAAAGTTTAATAGTTTTATTGTTAAGGCTTTTCAGAGAAGATTTAGAAAAGAATTGATTAATGGTAAGATTGATGCAGAATGTTTGATTATCAGTAACAATTTGGTAAAGAAATTTAAATAAAATATCTTGAACTTTTAAAAATTAGTACTAAATTGTTTTTGCCAGATAAATGACTTATCGCTTTAAATTTATTTAAAGAGGAAAGTCCGGGCTCTACAAGGACACAGTGCCAGGTAACACCTGGCGGGGGAAACCCTAGGGATAGTGCCACAGAAAATAAACCGCCATAACATGGCAAGGGTGAAAAGGTGTGGTAAGAGCACACCGGTTCTATTGGTAACAATGAACGCTGGAAAACCCCACTGGGAGCAAGACTAAGTAGAGATGACATTGTTGTAAAACTAAAAGCCGTCCTTGGCTAGTCATCAGGGTTAGTTGCTTGAGTTTAAGAGTGATCTTAAGCCTAGACAAATGATAAGTTTAAATGACAGAACCCGGCTTATAGTTTATCTGGCACTTCACAAATAAAAATTGAAAAAAATATTATATCAAAATAATCATTATAGTAGCTATAAGTATAAATATATATGTTTCATAAAAAGGACCCTGATTATCCTATCAAATAGATAAAGAAATAAGCCATCTACTATCAATATTAATATCAAATTTTACTTTAGAAAATGACTGTAATTAAGGTCGGAATCAACATTTGACTATCATTTTAAATACCCATATATTCCCATATATTCCCAATTATGGAATTTATAAATTTGAAAATGTATGTTTTTATCTACTTACGAGAACAAATTGGACAAAAAAGGAAGAGTATCTGTGCCTGCTAGTTTTAGATCACATGTATCAAATCTAGGATACAATGGTGTAATCTGTTATCCATCCTTTAATAATTCATCTATTGAAGCATGTTCTCAAGATAGAATTGAAAAAATTTCATCAGCGATTGACTCATTAAATCCTTTTGAAGAAAAAAGAGATTATTTTGCTACATCAATATTAGCAGAAAGTATAAATTTACAATTTGATAGCGAGGGAAGAATTTCACTATCTTCAAAATTATTAAAACATGCAAAAATAAAAAATAGCGTATTATTTGTTGGTCAAGGCCAAACCTTTCAAATTTGGGAGCCAACAGCATTTGAAAAATTTAAGATATCAGCAAGAAAAAAAGCAAATTCAAATCGAGCAGGTCTTAAATGGGAAAAAAACTTAAACAACAACGAGGGGAAATAAGATGACAATTAACTTTAAAGCACCAGAAATAAAAGAGTTACAACCACGACTTCTAGTTTTAGGGGTCGGTGGAGCAGGCGGGAATGCAATAAACGAAATGATAGAAAATAATATGCAAGGAGTAGAGTTTATTGCAGTCAACACAGATGCACAGGATTTAAAGTTAAGCAAAGCAAAAACAAGAATTCAAATTGGATTAAATTTAACAAAAGGTTTAGGAGCAGGAGCAAAAATAGATATTGGGCAAGCTGCTGCAGACGAATCTTTAAATGAAATTGTAAATACACTTCAAGGTGCAAATATGGTATTTATAGCAGCGGGTATGGGTGGTGGAACAGGCACTGGTGCTGCTCATGTCATCGCAAGAGCTGCTAAAGAATTAAATATATTAACTGTAGGTGTTGTGACTCTTCCATTTTTATATGAAGGCCCCTCTAGAATGAGAAGAGCACAGCAAGGTTTAGAAGAATTAAGAAAACATGTGGATACCATCATTGTTATTCCAAATCAAAATTTGTTCAAAATAGCAAATGAGCAAACAACTTTTGAAGAGTCGTTTAATCTGTCAAACAATGTTTTAATGCATGGCGTTCAAAGTGTAACTGATTTAATGGTTAGACCTGGAATAATTAATTTAGATTTTGCAGATGTTGAAACAGTTATGGCATCAATGGGTAAAGCTATGATGGGAACAGGAGAAGCCGAAGGCGAGGCAAGAGCTATGCAGGCAACTGAAATGGCAATCAGCAACCCTTTAATAGATGATTACACTCTTAAAGGTGCAAAAGGATTACTTGTAAATATTACTGGAGGTAAAGATCTAAAATTATTTGAAGTTGATGAGGTAGTTAATAAGATTAGATCGGAAGTTGAAGCAGATGCAGAAATAATTATTGGAGCAATTACTGATTCAGAACTTAATGGCAAAATAAGAGTTTCAATTGTTGCAACTTCTTTGGATGGTCAACAACCTGAGTCAAAATCTGTAGTAAATATGGTTCATAGAATTCAAAACCGTAATCCAGGTTATTCCGACTTTTCAAACATGGGATCATCTCCATCTTTCAATTTTTCAAATACAACAGCATCAAATCCAATCACACATGGAGCTAATGCTTTAAAACTAGAAAACGAGATAATTCAAGATCAGCAAACTGAGAGTTCTCATAATCAAATGACGAATGAACAAGTCATGCAAAATACTAATATGGAAAGTGAAAGTATAGTTGAGGATAATTCTGTTAATGAAATGGAAAAATCTTTTGCACAAGAGGCTATGGAAACAACTCATGAAGAAACTTTAGATACTAATAGTAAGGAAGAAACTTCTAACGATTTGAGAGAATTTGGTGTTGACTCTGATGCACCAGATTTATTTAGTTCAGAAACTGAAAATTCAAGTTCTGAAGATTTATTATCTTCAAATGAAGAAGAAGAGGATGATCTTGAGATACCAGCATTCTTAAGAAGACAAAAAAATTAATGGTCTTCCAAGAAATAAATGGACGCCACCATAGTACCGAAAACGCAAAAACATTATCCGGTACTGCTAAAAGAAATTATTAGCGTTATTTCCCCTCAACATGGTGGCACATTTATAGATTGTACCTTTGGTCAAGGTGGATACACCAAAAAAATTTTAGATTTTAAAAATACAAACGTAATAGCTTTAGATAGAGATTTAGAGAGTGCAAAAATTGCAAACAAGTTAAAAGAAAATTTTCAAGATAGATTTATTTTTAAAAATATTAAATTTAGCCAGTTAAATAATTTAAAGCTTAAGAACGAAAATATAAGAGGAGCAATTTTTGATCTTGGTTATTCTTATACTCAAATTAAAGACCCACAAAAAGGATTATCATTTGATTCTAGTGGTAAATTAAATATGCAGCTGGGATTAAATAGTTATTCAGCAGGAGATGCAATTAACAAACTTGATGAAAAAGAATTAGAAAAAATTTTCAAATATTTTGGTGATGAAAAAGAAGCAAAATATATCTCAAGAAATATTATAAAAGAAAGATCTAAAAATAAAATTAATACTAAATCTTTAGTTGAAATTATTGACAAATCAAAAAAAAGAAAAAATTTTAAAATTCATAATGCAACCAAGGTTTTTCAGGCACTTAGAATATTTGTAAATAAAGAAATAAGTGAATTAATTTATGGGCTAATAAATGCTGCAAAAGTTTTAAAAAAAGGTGGAGTTTTAGGTGTAGTTACATTTCACTCTTTAGAGGACAAAATAGTAAAATATTTCTTTAAAAGTCTTTCAGAAAATAAAAGTATTTCAAGATATAGCCCAGTTATAGAACAAGCGGAAACATTATTTAATTTAATTCAAAAAAAACCAATAACTCCTTCAGAAGAAGAGGTAAACGAAAATCCACCATCTAGGTCAGCTAAATTTAGATATGCAATAAAAAAAACTGATTTTTATAATTTTGATACTGATATAGAGGAACAATTCAGAAATTATATTGAAATTGAAAATTATGGAGACAAACTATGAAAAAGTTTGCTTTAGCTATAGTGATTTTTTTTTTAGTCCTATCAACTGCAATAATTAAAAATACGACTAAACAAATTGAAGATGAAATTTTTACAGTAAAAGAGAATATTAGAGTTTTAAATTTTGAATTTGAAAATGTATCTTTGGAGTATGATTATTTAAGCTCTGCAGAAAGGTTACTTGAATATCAGTCCCAGTATTTTGAGGATGAGTTAATTCAAAAAAATATAAATGACATAAAAGTCTATGATATTTCAAATGATGTAAATAAAATCCAAAATTTTAAAATTATTAAAGAGTAAAGAGTAATGGCTGATAATAAATCGAAATTAACTATAGAAGATTATAAAAGTGATTTTACATTTAAGAAAAAAGAGAACGGATTAAATATTCAATTTAATCGTGTAGCTTTTATTTTCTTTATTTTTTTTATTATATATTTTATTTATACAATACATCTAGTTCATTTAGGTTCACGAAAGAGTAAATTAGAAAAAATCAATAATCTTCCTACATCAAAAAATCAACTCAATCGAGCAGACATCATAGATATAAATGGAAATTATTTAGCCAAGACAGTAAGATCAATTGATATTGGTTTAAAAACCTCAGATATAATCAATGAAAAAAAATTACTTCTAAGTTTAAATATTATTTTTCCTGATAAAAATTTTGATGAAATTAAAAAAAAAATAAAAACTAAGAAATTTTTTTATTTAGAGAGGAAAATTTCAGAGGAAAATTATGAAAAAATAATGAAATTAGGGGACAAATCTTTAGTTCCAGAAGAGAGAGTTTTAAGAATGTATCCACAAAAAAATCTTTTTAGTCATGTTTTGGGTCAGATAGATGATAATAATAATGGTATTTCTGGATTAGAAAAATCGTTAAACAATGAACTTACAAAATCAAAAGAGTCAGTTAAACTTACTTTAGATAAGGATATTCAATTTTTAATTAGAAAAGAATTAATTAAATATCAGGAAATTTTTAAAAGCAAAGGTAGTGCAGCCATTTTAATGGATGTTAATAATGGCAACATTTTATCATTAGTTTCTTTGCCAGATTTTAATCCAAATGAGAGACAAAATATAACTGATGTAAATTACATTAATAGGGTAACTAAAGGAACATATGAGCTTGGTTCGGTTTTTAAGACATTCACATATGCCAATGCTCTTAATGAAAATTTAATAGTACCAGAAACAGAATTTATAGATTTACCTAAATCAATCAAATGTGACAGATACAGAATAGGTGAATATGATGATGATGTTCCATCTAATCTTACTGCAGAGCAAATCTTAGTTAGATCTGGAAATATTGGATCTGTCAGAATTGCTCAAAAAATTGGACCAGACAAATTTAAATCTTTTTTAGAAAAAGTTGGAATATTAAGTGATATTGATTTTGATATAGAGGAAGTCGCTCCACAAAAAAATTATGAATTTGGAAAATGTAAATTAGCTACAGCATCTTATGGACATGGAATAGCTACTACTATTCTTCAATTAGCAAAAGGATATGCAATTTTATCTAATGGAGGATTTGAAATTAATCCAACTTTGATTAGTAAAGATAAAAGTAATTATAAAAAAGGAAAATCATTAGTTAAAAAAGAAGTTTCTGATCAGGTTGTAAGCGCTCTAAGGAAAGTAGTTAATACTAACGAGGGAACAGCTAAATTTGCAAACGTTACTAATTTTGAAATTGGAGGTAAGACAGGTACTGCTGATAAAGTTTTAAATGGAGAATACTCTGAGGGAAAAGTGAATACATTTGCATCAATATTACCAACCTCGAACCCCCAATATGTTTTTATTGTTATGTTAGATGGACCTAAAAAATCTAAAGATTATTATTATAAATATAGACATAGGGATGGTGGTTGGAAGGGAACTTTAAAAAATAGTGCAGGCTGGACATCAGTTGAGGTAGTAGGAAAGGTCATAGATAAAATTGGGCCTATTTTAGCCACAAAATATATAGAGGTTAATTAAAAATGCTTCTAGGAAACTATTTTCATAACATAAATAAAAATTATAAAAATTTTCCTTTTTCAGGAATTTCATTTGACACGAAGAGTATTAAAAAAAATAATATTTTTTTTGCAATCAAAGGAAATAGTATTGATGGTAATAAATTTATTCCTAAAGCAATTAAAAAAGGATCTAAAATTATTGTAAGTGAAAGAAAAACAAATCAATTCCAAAATGGAATTTTGTATATTCATACAAATAATGTAAGAAAATTATTAGCCGAAACTGCTTTTAAAATTTATAATAAAAAACCAAAAAATTTAATTGCAGTTACTGGTACAAACGGAAAATCATCAGTTGCAGATTTTTATTATCAAATATTAAAATTAAATAATAAAAAGGCTGCTTCTATTGGCACATTAGGTGTTAAATCAAAAAGAATAAATTTAAATTTATCTAATACCACAATAGATCCAATTAAATTGGCTAAAATTTTAAGCAACTTAAAAACTCAAAAAATAGAAAATGTAATTATGGAAGCCTCAAGTCATGGTTTAAAACAAAATAGATTAGATGGTTTGAAGTTTAATTCGGGTATATTTACTAATTTATCCCAGGATCATCTTGATTATCATAAAAATTTAAAAAATTATTTAAAAGCAAAACTTTATTTATTTGAAAACCTAATTTTAAAAAGAGGAGATATAATTACAGATCAGTCAATACCAGAATTTAAAAACATAAAAAAAATTGCAATTAATAAGAAATTAAAATTGCATACACTTAATGATCTAGAACTTTTATCTCACAATTTTAAAGGAGAGGGTCAATTTCTAAGAGTTAAATTAAATAATTCAATAAGACATCTAAATTTAAATTTAATTGGAAAAATACAATTAAAAAATGTTTTGATGGCAATAATTGCAGCAAAATATAGCGGTATTGGTTTAGATAAAATTTTGAATATAATTCCAAAATTAAAACCAGTTGAGGGCAGGTTTGAAAAAGTTGGCAAAATCAAAAATCAATCTAAGGTAATTCTTGATTATGCTCATACACCCGATGCTTTAAAAACATGTCTTTTAAATCTTAGAGAACAATTTCCTAATAAAAAAATCACAGTTCTATTTGGTTGTGGAGGAAATAGAGATCAAAACAAAAGACCAAAAATGGGAAAAATGGCGAGTGAATATGCAGATAGTATTGTACTTACAAATGACAATCCTAGATTTGAAAATCCTCAAAAAATAAGAAGAGATATAAAAAAAGGAATTAAAAAAAGGAGAATTACTGAAATATCCAATAGAGGAATAGCAATTACTCAAGCTATTCAAAATTTGAACTCAGGGGATATTTTATTAGTTGCTGGAAAAGGCCATGAAAGAACACAAGATATTGGAATTAAGAAAATTTTCTTTTCTGATCGTAAAGTAATTTTGAATGCAATTAAAAATAAAAATAAACATTTATCAGATAATTTAAAATTAAATTTATTTAAAGAAGCAACTAAAATTAAAAAATTGTCTACATCTATAACTTTAAAAACAGCCAGAATTAATTCTAAAGAAGTTACTAAAAATGATATTTTTTTTGCTATTAAAGGAAAAAAAAATGATGGTAATAAATATGTTGCACAATCATTCAATAGAAAAGCATCATTGGCTATAGTAAACAAAATTCAAAATAAATTAAATAAAAGTCGTCAGATTAAAGTTAAAAATACTTTAAAATTTCTAACAGATATTTCAAAAAATTTTAGAAAAAGTATTGATACAAATATTGTAGCCATCACAGGAAGTTGTGGCAAAACCACACTCAAAGAATTACTGGGTAATGTATTAAGTAAAATTACGAAAGTAACTATTTCTCCAAAATCTTATAACAATAAATTTGGGGTTCCTTTGAGTCTTTTCAATTTAAAACAAAATGATGAATTTGGAGTGTTAGAGGTTGGAATGGATAAAAAAGGTGAAATTGATTATTTATCAAAAATAATAAAACCAGATGTCGGAGTAATAACAAATATAAATTATGCTCATGCTAAAAATTTTAAAAATATTAAACAAATTGCTTTGGCAAAATCTGAAATTATTAACAACATAAAAACTTATGGATATGTTGTATTGAATGCCGATGATGGTTTTTTTCAATTGCATAGAAAAATTGCAAAAGAAAAGAAAATTAAAGTAGTTTCTTTTGGTATTAATAATCAGAAAGCAGACATTAAATTAATAAATATAAAGACTTTTGGAAAAAAATTTAAAATTAACATTCGTTTAAATAATAAAAAAAAGTATTTCACATTATCCAACGATTTTCAAAACAATATATACAATACACTTTCTGCTTTAGCTGTTATTAGTATTTATAAAAATATTTTTAAACTAAATGAAAGTATTTTTCTCAATTTCAAAATTCCCAGGGGAAGAGGCGACCATTCTGTAGTAAAATTAAATAATAAAAAAATTAATTTAATTGATCAAAGTTATAATTCGAACCCTCTATCATTAAAATCAGCAATAAAAAATTTTGATAAAATAAACTCTAAAAAATCAAATAAATATTTATTAATTGGTGACATGTTAGAGCTTGGTAAACATTCTAAAAAACTACATCATTCTATTGCTCCAGTAATTAATCAAACCAATATAGATAAGGTATTTGTTAAAGGTAAAATGGCATCTATAATATTTGAAAATATCTCAAAAGCTAAAAAAGGCAGGATTTTATTTAATAAATCTCAAATTATTGAATTAATTAAAAAAGATTTAAATAATAATGATTATTTAATGATTAAGGCCTCACTTGCGACAGGATTCAACGACATAGTAAAAGATCTGAAAGGATTGCATTAAATGCTTTATCAATTTTTATTAAATTTTGTTGATAACTTTAGTTTTTTAAATGTATTTAAATATTTAACTTTTAGAACAGGTTTATCATTTTTTACCTCATTAGTTATTGTACTGATTATTGGCGGTCCTTTCATAAAATTTTTTTCAAGACAAAAAATTTTAAATCCTATCCGTGATGATGGGCCAGAGGATCATATAGTAAAAAAAATTGGTACACCAACAATGGGAGGTTTAATAATTTTATTAGGCTTATTAGTATCGGTAATATTTTGGGCAGATTTATCAAATATTAATATTTTATTTTGTATGTATATTGCAATATCCTTTGGTTTATTGGGAGCATATGATGATTTTAAAAAAATTAAATATAGTAACTCGTCAGGAATTTCTTCAAAGTTTAAAATAACTTCACAAATAATATTAGCAATTATTGGTGTAAGTTTTTTTGTTTATTTAAACGATTATCAGGATTTAAATAATTTATATTTTCCATTCTTTAAAAATTTAATCATAAACCTTGGATGGTTTTTTATACCATTTGCAATATTTGTAATTATTGGTTCGTCAAATGCTGTTAACCTTACAGATGGATTAGATGGTCTAGCAACAGTACCTGTAATATTAGTTGCAGCATGTTTTGCTTTTATAAGTTATGTTACTGGAAACATCGTATTTTCAAATTATTTACAAATACCCTACATAGAAGGAACTGGTGAAGTATCAATTTTTTGTGGTGCAATTATTGGCTCTTGTTTAGGTTTCTTATGGTTTAATGCTCCACCTGCTAAAATTTTTATGGGCGACACAGGCTCTTTATCTCTTGGAGGATCTTTAGGTGCAGTAGGAATTATCACAAAGCATGAAATTGTTTTAGCTATTACTGGTGGTCTTTTTGTACTAGAGGCATTTTCAGTAATGGTTCAGGTAATTTCATTTAAACTTACAGGAAAAAGAATTTTTAAAATGGCACCTATTCATCATCATTTTGAGAAAAAAGGATGGCCAGAGTCTACAGTTGTGATTAGGTTTTGGATTATCTCTATCATTTTAGCAATGATTGGTTTAGCTACCTTAAAATTAAGATAATGAAAATATTTAATAATATTTTTTTAAGAAAAAAAATATTAATTTACGGTTTAGGAAAGAGTGGCATTTCATCTTATAAGTTTTTAAAAAACAAATCGGATGCATATTTGTTTGATGACAATCAAAAAAGTAAATCCAAATTTAAAAAAAAAATAATTAAGTTAGAGCAAATTCAAAAAATAAATTTTGACAGAATTATTATTAGTCCAGGTATAGATATTTCAAATTGTAAATTATCAAAATATTTAAAGGAAAATTTTAATAAAATTTATACCGATCTTGACGTTTTATTTTCATTTTATAACAACGAAAGTATTACAATTACTGGAACTAATGGCAAATCTACAACTGCGAAAATTTTACATGATGCTTTAATCGATCAAAAAAGAGATTCAAGGCTTATAGGGAATATTGGCAATCCTGCATTATCAGAAAAAAATATTACAAAAAAAACAATTTTTGTTATAGAGGCTTCTTCTTATCAACTAGATTACAGTAGTTTATTTAGATCAAAATATGCGGTAATTTTAAACATAACTGCAGACCACATTGAGAGACATAAAAGTTTAAATAATTATGTAAATTCAAAATTTAAACTATTAAAATCTCAAATAAAAGGATCTTTTGCATACGTAAAAAAAGAGGATGAACTAATAATTAAAAAATTAAATAAAAACAAATATAGTTCAAAAATTTACAGAGTACAGACATCAAGTATAGATAAAAAGTTTAATAAAATTACTAATAAATACTTTATATCTGATGGTAATAGAGAAAATTTATCATTTATATTTAAAATTGCTCCAAGATTAAAACTTAATTACAAAAAATTAATTAAAACCATTAACAAATTTAAAGGCCTAGATTTCAGACAACAAATTATATTTGATAAAAAAAATCTCACAATAATTAACGACTCTAAATCTACAAGCTTTGCTTCCTCAGAAAATATATTAAAAAATTTAAATGATGCATATTGGATCTTAGGAGGAATTCCCAAAAAAGGAGATAAATTTAAACTATCAAAAAACAAGTGTAAAAATATCAAAGCTTATATTTTTGGGTCACATCAAAAAAAATTTATAAAAATTTTAAAAAATAGATTAAAAATTAAAAGTTTTAAAAATTTACAAGAAACACTTAAAGCTATTTTTTTAGAAATTAATATTCAAAAATCTAAAAAAAATATTATTTTTTTCAGTCCAGCAGGAGCTTCATTCGATAGTTTCAAAAATTTTGAAGATAGAGGGTATTATTTTAACCAAATAATTAAAAAGTATATAAATGCAAAGCGATAGTGTTGTTTTCAAATTTTATTATCAATGGTGGAAAAACATAGATAAATCTATTTTTTTACTAATAAGTTTATTATTTATTATTGGATTATTTTTTTCTTTAGTTTCAACTTCTTTAATAGCTTCTGATAAGTTAGATACCAATAGTTATTTCTTTTTTTTTAAACATCTGATTTATGTTTTAATTGGAATCTCTCTTATTTTTATATTTTCCTCATTAAATTCAGATCAATTATATAAATATTCTATTTTTCTATTTTTTATTTCATTTATTTCTTTACTTTTGGTGCCATTCATTGGTATTGAAGTTAAAGGTTCAAAAAGATGGATAGACTTATTTTTCCTACCAAGATTTCAGCCCATAGAAGTTCTAAAACCATTTTTGGTAATAATTCTAGCAACTATTTTATGCGATATTAGATCAAATATTTTATCTAAGTATTTGATATCTATTCTTTTGATATCTGTAATTTCTTTACTTTTAATAGCTCAACCAGATATTGGCCAAACTTTATTAGTGGTATTTTGTTGGGCAGTTCTGATCTTCACATCAGGAATTAATATATATATTCTTTTAGCAATGTTTGTTGCTGGAGCATCTTTGCTTGCTTATCTTATTATTTTTGTTCCAAAGTTTGATTATATTCAAGGACGTATTTTTTCATTTTTTAATAGAGAGACGGGTACTCATAATTTTCAATCTGATAAAGCAATAGAATCGATTACAAGTGGTGGTTTTTTTGGCAAAGGCATAGGTGAGGGAGTTCTTAAAAATAGAGTTCCAGAAGCTCATACTGACTATATTATATCAGTGATTTCTGAGGAGTTTGGTGTTGTTGCCATAATCTTAATATTATTATTGTTTTTGGTATTAATTTATATGATTTTTAAAAAAATAAGTTTTGAAACAAATGACAAAGCTAAACTTATTTTAATTGGATCTATTAGTTTAATATTAATGCAGGCCACTATTCATATAGGGGTTAATATAAGATTGTTTCCAACTACTGGAATGACATTACCTTTTTTAAGCTATGGTGGTTCGTCAATAATAAGTACATCAATATTAGCTGGAATAATTTTAAATTTAACAAAAAGAAAAATAAGCTAAAAATGAAAAAAAAAGTTTTGATTTCCACAGGTGGTTCAGGAGGTCATGTGATACCAGCAATTACAATTTATAATCATTTAAAGAATACTCATGAAACTTTAATTTCTACCGATTTAAGAGGTCTTGCATATTTAGATAAGTCTTATAATTCAGTAGTAATCAACACACCTAAATTAAATAATTATTTCTTAATGCCTTTCTCAATTACAAAAATTTTATTTTTAACAGTTAAGTCTTTTTTTCTTTTAAAAAAAAATAATATTTCAATTTTGATTTCTACAGGTGGTTATATGTCCTTACCAATATGTTTAGCAGCAAAAATATTGAATATTAAAATTTTTTTAATTGAACCAAATATGGTTCTTGGAAGAGCAAATAAATTTTTTTTAAATTTTTCAACAAAGTTAATATGTTATTCAAAAAATATAATTAATTTACCATCTGGAATTCATCAAAAAGTAACTACAATTAAACCTTTAATAAGAAAAGAATATTATGAAACAAGCACATATAACGACAAGGATAAGTTATTTACAATTATAATTATAGGAGGCAGTCAGGGTGCAAAAATCTTTGATGAGCTTCTAAATAAATCTTTTCTAAGTATAATAAGACAAGTTTCTATAAAAATTATTCATCAAACAAGTGAGAAAAATATTGACTTTTTAAGAAATTTCTATTCTCAAAATAATATTGAAAGTAAAGTTTTTAGTTTTGATCAAAATCTTAATGAAATTTTGAGACAAGGAGATTTATGTATAACAAGAGCGGGTGCATCTAGTTTAGCAGAACTGTCTTTCTTAAATATTCCATTTGTAGCAATACCACTTCCATCATCAAAAGATAATCATCAGTATGAGAATGCAAAATATTACAAGGACAAGGGATGTTGTTGGATAATTGATCAAAAAGATTTTGATGACCAAAAATTTGGGAAATTTTTGCTAGAATTGACAAACAAAAGTCAGGATTACATAACAAAAAAAAATAATTTACAAAAATTAAATTATCAAAACACCTGGAATAATATTAATCAAAAAATATTAAAAATTATTAATGAAAATTAAATTAGCAAAATCAGAACTAATTCATTTTGTTGGAATAGGCGGAATAGGCATGAGTGGCTTGTCACTTATAATGAAAGGGCAAGGTTTTAAAGTTCAAGGAAGTGATATTTCAAATAACAAAAATATAGAGAGATTAAAAAAAGAAAAAATAAAAGTTTCTATTGGTCACAAAAAGAAAAATATAGATAAGGCAACAATTATAGTTGTATCATCAGCTATTAAAAAAAATAATCCTGAGCTTATTGAGGCTAAAAAAAAACAATTACCAATTTATAAAAGAGGAGAAATGCTAGCTAATATTGTCTCTTTGACAAAAAATATTGTAGTAGTTGGATCACATGGCAAAACTACAACAACTTCTCTGATAGCTTCAATATTTCAAGAAACAAAAATAGATCCTACCATTATTAATGGTGGAGTGATAAATTCAATTAATAACTCTGCTAAACTTGGAAAAAGTGATTGGTCAATATTAGAGGCAGACGAGTCAGATGGAAGTTTTGTTTTCATACCTCCAACATATTCAATAATCACAAACATAGATCGAGAGCATATGGATTATTATGGCACTATGGATAAATTAAATAAATATTTTGAAAATTTTGTTAATAAGGTTCCTTCATTTGGAAAATCATTTATTTGTTTAGATGACAAAAATAACAAAAATTTAATTAAAAATATCAAAAATAAAAACTTTTATACATATGGCTTAGATACAAAATCAAATTTTTGCATAAAGAATATAAAACAATTAAAAGAATTCTCTGAGTTTGACTTAAATATAAAATTACCCAATAAAAAAAATCAATTAATTAAAAAATTTAAAATTCCTTTATTAGGAACTCATAATATTAAAAATTCTGTAGCTGCAGCTGCTTTAGCGTTAACTGTAGGTCTGCCAGTCAATAATATAAAAAAAGGACTTAAAAATTTTAAAGGAGTCCAAAGAAGATTTAATAAAATTTTCAATTTTAACAATGTAGATTTTTATGATGATTATGCTCATCATCCTACAGAAATCAAAGAAGTGTTAGATGGTGTAACAAGTGTTTATAAAGACTATGAAAAGATATGTATTTTTCAACCACATAGAATATCAAGATTAAAAGATTTAAAAAAAGAATTTACCTATGCCTTCAAAAATGCAGATAAAGTGATTTTGTTTCCAATTTATACTGCAGGAGAAAAAATAAAACTTGGATTTAGTTATACAAATTTTTCGAAAGAAATAATTAAAAATTCAGAAGTTCAATTATTTTTAGTCGAAGATAAATTCCAATTAGCGAAATTTATTAAAGCAAATATTTATGGAAAAAAAATTGTAATAGGGATGGGTGCTGGAACTATCTCAAGTTGGATGAGAGGATTACCAAAATTGTTATCATGAAAAATAATTTAAAAGATTTGATTTCAGAATTTAGTGATAATTTAAAGTTAGATTATGATTTAAAAAAAAAAAATTGGTTCAATATAGGTGGTAAAACAAAAGCTTTTTATAAAGCAGACAACTTAAAAGAATTAATTAAATTTCTCAAAAAAATTCAAAATTATGAAAAGATATTTGTATTGGGAGCCGGCTCAAACACATTAATTACTGACAAACAATTTAATGGTGTAGTAATCAAGCTTTCGAATAATTTTAATAATATCTCACTACTAAATGAAGAAATAATTATAGCCGGTAGCGCAGTTACAGATAAATCATTATCAGAGTTTGCAATGGAAAATAGTTTAGGGGGTTTTGAATTTTTATCTTGTATACCAGGAACTATTGGCGGTGGAATTAAAATGAACGCTGGCTGTTTTAAAAGAGAGTTTAAGGACATTTTGGTTTCTATTCAGGCAATTAATAAATTAGGAGAAGTAATTACAATACCTTCAAAAGATATAAATTTTAAATATAGAGATAGTGGATTATCAGATGATCTAATTTTTTTAAGTGCATCATTTAGAGGATTTAAAAAGGATAAAGATATTATTAAAAATGAAATACAATTACTTAAAAAGAAAAAAGAGCAAACACAACCAACAAAAATTAAGACTAGCGGTAGTACTTTCAAAAATCCTATAGATCAATCAGATAAAAAAGTTTGGCAATTAATTAAAGAGTCTGTTTCGCTAGAAAAATCATTTGGAGATGCATGTATTTCTGAAAAACACTGTAATTTTTTTGTAAATAAAGGTAATGCTAAGTTTGAAGATATGAAAAAGTTAATAGATTTTGTTTCAGTTAGCGTGTTTAAAAAAACAGGAATTAAATTAGAAACAGAAATAAAAATATTAGAATAAATTGAAAAAAAAAATACTTATATTATCTGGAGGTATCTCTAAAGAAAGGCTGATTAGTCTTGAAACGGGACTGCAGGTTGCTAGAGAATTAAAAAAAAATGGTTATAAAATTAAGCTTTCCGAGCCAGATAATAATTTAGAAAAAACTATAAAAAAATTTAAACCTAATGTAATTTTTAATGCATTACATGGCCAATTTGGAGAAGATGGCTATATTCAAACCATATTAGAACAATTTAAAATTCCTTATACACATTCAGGGGTGATGGCTTCATCCATCGCGATGGATAAAGAAATTTCAAAAAAAATATTTATTAATCATAAAATAAAAACGCCTAAATTTTTTACATATTCTTATGATATAAAAAATTTTCATTTAATAAAAAAAATTAAATTACAATTAAATTTCCCGGTAGTAGTTAAACCTTTAAACGAAGGCTCAAGTGTGAATGTCTTTATATGTAATGAAAAAAATATAATAAATGTTCTAAATTCAGTTAAAAATTATAAAAAAGTAATGATTGAAGAATTTATTGCAGGAAGAGAAATTCAAGTTGCAGTCATGGGAAATAAAAAATTAGGTGCCATAGAGCTTAAGCCAAAAAGAAAATTTTACGATTATAAAGCTAAATATAACAAGAATGCAAAAACTAAACATATAATCCCTGTTAAACTAACTAAAAGTAAATTAAATAAAGTTTTGAATATAGCTTTGAAAGCTCATAAAATAATTGGTTGCAAAGGGGTCACAAGGTCAGATTTCAAATTTTATAATGGAAAATTTTATTTATTAGAAATCAACACTCAACCAGGAATGACAAAACTTTCGTTAGTTCCTGAAATTGCCGCATATAGAGGAATTAGTTTTATACAATTAATTGAATGGATTCTAAAGGATGCGAAGACAAAAAAGTAAAAAGATTTTAGTTTATTTTTTTTTAATTATAATTTTAGCTTCAATAAACAATATTAATTTGAATAATTTTAATTATTATAAAATTAATAAAGT
>CACOSU010000008.1 GCA_902629935.1 uncultured Pelagibacteraceae bacterium
TTTCTTGGAATTTGTTATGGAATGCAAATGGCTATTATTGAATTTGCTAGAAATCAATTAAAGATTAAAAAAGCAACTTCTTCTGAGTTTGACAAGGGTGGAGTTCATATTATTGGCTTGATGCATGAATGGGAAAAAAGTGGCAAGAAAGTTAAAGGAACGGATAAAGATTTAGGCGGTACTATGAGACTTGGTTCTTATGATGCAATATTGAAAGAAAAATCTAAAATTAAAGATATTTACAAATCTAAATTAATTAAAGAGAGACATAGACATAGATATGAAGTGGATATTTCATTAAAAGAAAAATTTGAGAAGAAAGGATTAATATTTTCAGGTTTATCTCCAGATCATAAGCTTCCAGAGATAATTGAACTTAAAAATCACCCTTGGTTTATAGGAGTTCAGTTTCATCCTGAATTTAAATCTAGACCTTTGAACCCACATCCTTTATTCTCTTCTTTTATCAGAGCAGCAAAAAATCATAGATGAGTGCGATTAAAGTAAATTGTGAAAATATAGAAATTTCAAACAATAATAAGATTTGTATTATTGCAGGTCCATGCCAACTTGAGACAGAGCAACATGCAATGGATATGGCTGGAAAAATTAAGGAAATTACTTCAAAATTTGGTCTTGGTTTTATTTACAAAACCTCATTTGATAAAGCGAATAGAACTAGTTTAAAAGGCAAAAGGGGAGCAGGATTAGATGCATCTCTTCCTGTATTTGATAAAATTAAAAAAGAATTGAATGTTCCTATTTTAACAGACATTCATAATGCTGAACAATGTGCAATTGTTTCAAGACATGTTGATGTTTTACAAATCCCAGCTTTTTTATGTCGACAAACAGACTTATTAATTGCTGCAGCTAAAACAAACAAAATTATCAATGTAAAAAAAGGTCAGTTCCTAGCACCATGGGATATGGTTAATGTAACTAAAAAAATTTCAGACTCTGGAAATAAAAAAATTTTAGTCACAGAAAGAGGTGCAAGTTTTGGTTATAATACTTTAGTGTCTGACATGAGATCATTACCTATTATGGCAAAGAATGGTTATCCAGTAATTTTTGATGCAACACATTCTGTTCAACAACCAGGTGGCCAAGGAGAGTCCTCTGGAGGTCAAAGAGAATTTGTTGAATATTTATCAAGAGCAGCAGTTGCGGTTGGAGTTGCTGGTGTATTTATTGAAACTCATCAAGATCCAGATAATGCTCCATCGGATGGACCAAACATGGTACCATTGAATAAATTAGAGAATCTATTAAAACAATTACACGATATAGATAATCTTATTAAAAAATAGTGAGTAAAATTTTAAAAGTAAAGGCACGTCAAGTTTTTGACAGTAGAGGAAATCCAACAGTAGAAGCAGAGGTTTATATAAAAAATAATTCTGCATCTGCTATTTGTCCTTCAGGAGCTTCCACAGGAACTTTTGAAGCTTTTGAAAAAAGAGATAAGAATAATAAACGTTATTTAGGAAAAAGTGTTTTAAATGCAGTCTACTTAGTCAATACAAAGATTTCAAAAAAATTAAAAGGACAAAGTATCCATAATCAAGAAAGAATTGATGCTTTGTTAATTAACTTGGATGGTACTAGACAAAAAACTAACTTAGGAGCTAATGCAATGTTAGCTGTTTCAATGGCTGTTAAAAAACTGTCTGCAAAAACAAAAAAATTACCTTTGTATAAAACTTTCTCTCAAAAAAAAAACTTTCAATTACCCTATCCATTAATGAATATTATTAATGGTGGAGCCCACGCAAATAATGGTCTTAGAATTCAAGAGTTTATGATCAGACCTGATAGAGCAAAAAGTTTTTCTGAGGCGATGCGGATTTGTTTTGTTGTAATTAAAAAATTAAGTAAATTAATTAAAGACAAAGGCTTATCAACTTCAGTAGGTGATGAAGGAGGTTTTGCACCCATGATCAGTAGTAACAATCAAGCTTTAGATTTAATTGTGAGTGCAATTAAAAAATCAGGATTTATTAATGGTAAAGATGTATCTATTTGCTTAGATGTGGCTGCTAATGAATTATATAAAAATAATAAATACTCTATTCATTCAAAAAATTTTATTTCAGTAGAAAAATCTATTAAAGAATATCAAAAAATTATTAAAAAATATAAAATCAAGTCTATCGAGGATCCATTTGCTGAAAATGATTGGTTGGCATGGAATAAATTAATGAAATCAATTAAAAAAGTTCAGATCGTTGGAGATGATTTGTATGTAACAAATCTTGAAAGATTAAAGAAAGGTTTTTTAAATATTTCATCTAACTCCATACTAATAAAGCTAAATCAAATTGGAACTGTTTCAGAAACGCTGGATGTAATTAAATTTGCTCAAACAATAGGATATAAAACTATTATATCTCACCGATCAGGGGATAGCGAAGATACGTTTATTGCTGATTTGGCAGTAGGGACCAATTCAAATCAAATTAAAACAGGATCTTTAGCTAGGTCTGAAAGGGTTGCGAAATATAATCAATTAATCCGTATTGAAGAAGAACTTGGAAAAAAAGCGAGGATGAATAAGATCAATTAATGCTTCAATTAATAAAAAGAAATTATTTTTTATTAATATCCGTTTTCCTTATTTTTTATTTTGGTTTTAATTTAGTTTCTGGAGAAAGAGGTCTTTTTTCATATATTGAAAAAAAGGAGCTTTTGTCCAACCTGAAAAAAGAGGAAATATCCTTAATTAATAAAATAGAAGAAAAAGATCACAAAAATTCTCTGTTAAGCGACAATTTAGATCTAGATTTTATAGAGACATTAATTAGAGAAAGATTCTTATTTGGAAAAGAGGATGAAACAATTTATATAATTAAAAAATGAAAATTAAAGTAAGACATCCTGAAAAAGTTAACAAACCTATTAATCCAATTAAAAAAAAACCTGATTGGATAAGATCAAAATTATCAAATAGTAGAGAATTTTTTTTAACTAAAACCGTAGTCAATCAAAATAATTTAGTCACCGTATGTCAGGAAGCTAACTGTCCAAACATCACAGAATGTTGGAGTAAGAGACATGCAACATTTATGATTATGGGAGATACCTGTACAAGAGCTTGTGCTTTTTGCGATGTAAAAACCGGAAAACCTGAAAGCTTAGATCCATTTGAACCTTATAAAATTTCTAATGCTGTCAAAAAATTAAATTTAAAACATGTTGTTATTACTTCAGTCGATAGAGATGATCTTGATGACGGTGGATCAAATCATTTTTATGAAGTAATTAATGCTACACGTAAAAAAAATCCAGAAACATCTATAGAAGTGTTAACACCAGATTTTTTAAGAAAAGGTGATGCTTATAAAAAACTTCTAGAAGCTGACTTAGACGTTTTTAATCACAATATTGAAACTGTCCCACGTCTTTATCTCAAGGTGAGACCTGGTGCCAGATATTTTGGATCTTTAGAACTTTTAAAAAATGTTAAAAAATTTAATAAGAAAGTTTTTACAAAATCTGGTCTAATGGTTGGTCTTGGTGAAGATAAGGATGAATTAATTCAAGTAATGGATGATTTAAGATCCGCAGAAGTAGACTTTTTGACAATTGGTCAATATCTGCAACCATCTCCTAAACACCATCCCTTAAGTAGATATTATCATCCTGATGAATTTAAAGATTTAGAAAATATTGCGAAAACAAAAGGCTTCTTATTAGTTTCTTCATCACCTTTAACTAGATCATCGTATCATGCTGATGAAGACTTTGCCAAACTACAACAAAATAGATTAAAAACCGTTAATGCCCAAAGCATCAGTTAAGAGATTAATTGAATGTAAAAAAGATCAACTAATTGATTTAGTTTTAGATATTGAAAAATATCAAGAGTTTGTTCCTTTTTGTCTAGGATCACACGTATATGAAAAAAATATAGAAGGAGATAAAACTTTAATTATTGCTGATCTAACAATTGGCAAAGGTCCTTTTAAAGATACTTATAAAAGTGATGTTCAATTTAACAAAAAAACCAATATAATTAAAGTAACTAATATTGGTGGACCTTTAAGACATCTTGAAAACAATTGGAAATTTATAGAATCTGACAACGGCACTGAAATTTTATTTGATATTGATTTTGAAATTGAAAATAAATTTCTAAATATAGTTATGACAAAATCATTTCAGTACGGATTAAATAAAATAGCTGATGCATTTCAAAAAAGAGCAGAAGATTTGTATCAACCTTTCAAAAACTAAATAAAGGAAATAAATGAAAAAAGTAAATAAAAAAAGACATTTAGCTAAAACTATAACTTGGAGAATAATTGCTAGTACGGATACGTTTTTAATAGCATGGATAATTACAGGAAAGTTTGATTGGGCAGGGACTATTGCAGGTATTGAAGTACTAACAAAAATGTTTTTATACTACTTTCATGAAAGAGCATGGTATAAATTCAGTAAATATGGAGTAAGCAACAACTAAATAAGATTTAATAATTTTTTTATAACTTCTTTTACGGTTAATAGCTGTATTTTGTTACGATTATTGGATTTAAATTTGTGTTCATAAATTTTTAAATAGTTTCCTTTTTTTATCCCTATATAAATTAAACCAACTGGTTTTTCTTT
The DNA here is from genome assembly GCA_902629935.1 of uncultured Pelagibacteraceae bacterium. GTDB lineage: Bacteria > Pseudomonadota > Alphaproteobacteria > Pelagibacterales > Pelagibacteraceae > Pelagibacter. The sequence continues at coordinate 4,615 of CACOSU010000008.1, forward strand.
TGATCCTCCACCAGGTCCCGCAATACCAGTTATTGATACATTAATTCTACTTTTTGAAAGGTTTGATAAGTTTTTGACCATTGCTTTGCAACACTCCTTGCTGACAGCACCGTATTTTTTGATGATATTTTTATCTACTTTTAATAAATTAATTTTTGCTTGATTAGAGTAGGTTGTAAGACCCATTTGAAAATACTTGGATGAATGAGCTAATTTAGTTAAATTATGAGCTAACAAGCCACCTGTACAAGATTCGGCTAAGGATATGGTTAATTTTTTTCTAATTAGTTTTTTATGAAGTGATTCAATGCTCATTAAAATTTTATACTAATTAAGTAAATAAATATCATAGAATATAATCCAGCAATTATATCATCCATGATTATTCCAAAGTAGTTTTTATGATTTTTATCAAAATAATTTACCGGAAAAGGTTTTAAAATATCAAAAAATCTAAAAAATAAAAAAGAAAAAATATAATAAATTTCGATAGACATATTTATTTGATTAGTTTGATTTAAATATAATATCAATATTATTGGCATTGATTGACCTAAGACCTCATCTATTACAATTTGTTGAGGATCTTTATTTTTAAATTCAGTTTCTGAATCTTTTACAGCGTAAAAAGAATAAAAAAATAAAAGTACAAAAAAAATGATTGAAAATTTAATATCATTGTAACCAAGAACTTCATAGGCAATGTATAGGAAAACAGTAGTAACTGCAGAAGCAATAGTACCAGGAATTTTAGTTAGATATCCATAGCCAAAGAAAGTAGATAGTAAAACATTAATTTTTTTCATTTTGATATTGAGCAAATAACTTCACAGGCTATAGCTTTTTCCTTTCCAATCAGCCCAAGTTTTTCAACAGTTTTACCTTTTAAATTTATTAATTCTTTATCAATACCTAGTAACTTAGATAAAGATTTAATTATTTTATCTCTATATTTTGACACTTTTGGTTTTTCACAGATCAAATTTATATCTAGATTATTAATGTAATAGTTTTTTTTATTTAAAATTTCATTGATAGGTTTAAGCATTTTTGGAGATCTAATATTTTTAAATTTCTTTTGATTATCAGGAAAAAAAGTTCCAATATCTTTTTTTTTCATCGCGCCTAAAATAGAGTCTATTACAGAGTGAATAATTACATCACCATCTGAATGACCTTTAAGACCTGAATGAAAAGGGATTTTTATCCCACCTAGAAAAAGTTTTTTACCTTTTATCAACCTGTGTATATCAAATCCAATTCCAAAATAAGTTTTGTTATTTTTTAAATCCTCTTTGTATGTGATTTTATTATTTAAATTTTCACCTTTAATAATTTTTATTTTTAAATTATTTTCAATAAATAATGTAGCTTCATCTGTAACTTTATTTTTTTGTTTTACTGACAAACTGTATAAATCTTTGAATTTGAATGCTTGTGGAGTTTGAGTTAAAAAAGAATTACCTCTATTTAAATTAAAAAGTTGATTTTTAATTTTATATTTAACAGAGTCCTTTGAATTTATAGCAGGAATTACTGCTTTATTATTTTTAAGTTGTTTAATTAAATTGCTTAAAAGCTTTATAGTGAAATTTGGTCTAGCAGCGTCATGAATCAAGACATTGGTTGGTTTATACTTTTTAATATATTTTAAAGCTATTAATGAAGAATCAGATCTCTCTTTACCACCTTTTACAATCAAAATATTTTTAGGAAATTTTTCTCTAATACTCTTTTTATCATTGATGACTAATATAATTTTTTTAAAAAGTTTTGATTTAATTGCTTTTTCAATAGAATGTTTAAAAAGAGCCTTATTTTTGTAGATATTGAATTGTTTAGGTTTATTTGAATTAAACCTTTTGCTTTGTCCTGATGCTAGTATTATAAAATAATTATTCATTTATATTGGTAGTTTTTATATTCAAATGTACGAATTTATTAAAAAAAATATATATTTAATAATATTATTTATTATCACATTATCGATAGGTTTTTTAACCTTTTTAACTTTTATAGATAAAGGATTTATCGAATTAAATGATCAAAATTTACAAATATTATTGGTCTTAAACATCTTTCTTTTAATAACTCTTTTTATTTTTATTTTTATAGAGATTAAAAATGCAATTAAAAATGATATTGATACAGACGGTCTAAAATCTAATAAAAAGTATATTACATATTTTGGATTATTTACATTAATTCCCTCAGTATTAATCTCAATATTTTCATTATTTTTATTTTCTTTTGCTTTAGAAAAATATTTTGACAAAAAAGTCACAACCGTTGTTAACAATTCTTATGAATTAGCAAGGAGTTATGTTGATGAAATTAGAAATAAAATTCAATCAGATATTGTTTTAATAGCCTTTGATACAACCAAAAGTAAGAAATTTTTAAATAATGATTCAATTGAATATAAGAGATTCCTAAATACACAAAAATTAATAAGAAATGTTGATGAAATTCATATCATAGATATTAATAAAAAACTTTTATTCACTAGTTTGGATGATGATCAAACATATATACCACCAGTTGATAGAGCTTTAAATTTAGTTTTGGAAGATGATCGTCCCTTAAAAATTATTAATGCACCAGAAAATATCTCTGCAGCGATAATGAGACTACAAAATTTTGAAAACAGATTTTTGTATGTTATTAAATATTTAGATAAAGATATTTCAAAGTATTTAACAGAATCACAGGAAGCTATTAATTTTTACTATAGGGTGGAGGAAAAGAGTACTGGAATTAAAATCTCATTTGCTATTATTTATATTATAGTTGTTAGTGTTTTATTATTTGTTTCTATTTCTATCGCAATAAGATTTTCATCTAGATTTTTTAGATCAATTAACAATTTAATCCTCGCTTCAACATCTATTGGACAGGGAAATTTTAATGCAAAAGTGCCTGAGGTTAAAACTGATAAAGATTTAGAAACTTTAAATAAAAATTTCAATTTAATGATAGATAGATTGAAAAGCCAACAAGAAAAATTAATTATCAATGAAAGACACGAGGCTTGGGAAAGTTTAGCTAGAAAACTTGCCCATGAAATTAAAAACCCACTTACACCTATTCAATTAACTATAGATAGATTAAAAAATAAATATTCTGACCAATTAAAAGAAAGTGACACATTGAGTTTTAAGGAAAATTTGAAGATTATAAATAACCAAATCAAACAAATTGAAAAATTAGTTAATGAATTTTCCGATTTTGCAAGAATGCCTAAACCTATTTTCAGAGAAAATAATTTGGTACATTTAATAAATGAAAATATAAATTTGCTTAAAGAATTAGATAATTCGATTGATATTATTTTTAATAAAAATTCTGATAAAATATTTATTGAGAGTGATAAAGAGCAAATAAGTAGGGTTTTTTTAAATTTAATAAAAAATTCAATAGAAAGTATTAATCAAAAAGCTGAAAATAATAACAATTTCAACAAAAAAATTACTATTGAACTTATTGAAGACGATAGCCACATAAAGGCTTTAATTGAGGATAATGGCGTTGGATTTAAGGAACTAAAACACAATATTAGAGATATACTTAATCCGTATTTTACAACTAAAAAAAACGGTACTGGTTTAGGTTTATCAATAGTAAATAAGATAGTTAATGATCATAATGGTAAAATTGAATTTATACCAATCAAACATGGAGCTAAAATTAAAATTATATTTTTAAAATAAAATGAGTGAAGAAATTCTAATTGTAGACGATAATGCTGACATAAGAAATATAATTAATGAGCTAATTATTGATGCTGGTTATAAAACACGTTTAGCTGCGAATTATAATCAAGCTCTTGGTGAAATAGATAAAAAGCTTCCAGATGTAGCTATTCTAGATGTAAAGTTAGATAAAGGTGATAATGATGGTATTGAACTTCTTTCTCATATCAAATCTAAAAATATAGATATACCTGTTATAATTATATCTGGTCACGCAAATATTGAAATGGCTGTTAAATCATTACAGCACGGTGCTTTTGAATTTATAGAAAAACCATTTGATCAAGAAAGGTTATTAAACTTTGTTAAAAGAGCAGTTGAAAATTTTAATTTAAAAAAACAAAATAAAGAATATGAGAGTAAACTATTTTCGTCCTATGATCTTATAGGAAATAGTAAAAATATCTCAAATATTAATGAGCAGGTTAAAAAAATATCTGTAACAGAGAGTAGAGTATTTATTACAGGACCTTCTGGATCGGGCAAAGAACTAATAGCAAGAAAAATTCACAAAACTTCAAAAAGAGAGAAAAATGCATTTGTTGTTTTAAATGGAGCTTTATTAGATATTAACAAATATGAGTTAGAATTATTCGGCGAAGAAAAAGAGAATGGCTCAATATCCTATGGTGCATTAGAAAAAGCAAACAACGGAACTCTTTTAGTTGATCAAGTTTCAGAAATACCTTTAGATATTCAGTCAAAAATATTGAGGGTTTTAACAGACCAAAAATTTAAAAGAGTTAATGGTAGTAGCGATGTAAGTGTTGATGTTAGGTTGATTTGCTCTTCTAGTAAGGATTTAAAAAAAGAAATAGAAATAGGAAATTTTAGGGAAGATCTATATCATAGAATAAATGTTTTCGAAATTAATGTTGACCCACTAAATCAAAGAATATCCGATATACCACTTTTAATTAAATATTTTTCAAAAAAAATATCTGAAAACTATAAAATAAAAGAATTAGATATAGATATAAATAACAGTTATATTCTCAATCACAATTGGCATGGTAATGTAAGAGAATTAAGAAATTTAATTGAAAGAATAGCTATTCTTCAACCTGATACAAAAGATAAGATTTCAAATATTATAAAGGAATCTCTAAAAAACATAAATTTTGATGATCAAATAGCAGAAAACAGCCTATCTGTGCCATTAAAAGAAGCTAGAGAAAAGTTTGAAAAAGAGTATTTAACTATTCAATTGAAAAAATTTAATGGAAATATCTCAAAAACAGCAAACTTTGTTGGTATGGAAAGAAGTGCTTTGCATCGAAAATTAAAAGGCCTAGGTATTAAAGAATTTAATTAAATGAACATTATCATTTGTGGAGCTGGAAGAGTAGGGTTTACTATAGCTAAACAACTTAGTGAGCAAGGTCACTCTATTACAGTTATAGATCCTTCAAGCGAGGATATTCAAAAAATCGATGATGCACTAGATGTTAAAGCTATTGTTGGAAAAGGAACATACCCTTCAATTCTTGAAAAAGCGAACGCAGCCGAAACAGATATGATTATTGCTGTAACAAGGAATGATGAAATTAATATGGTAATTTGTCAGATTGCATTTTCAATCTTTAAAATCCCAAAAAAAATAGCAAGAATAAGGTCTCAAGATTATCTTAATCCAAAATTTACTACAGTTTATAACAAAGAGAATTTACCTATAGATGTAATTATTTCTCCAGAAATTGAAATTGCTAAATCAATTCAGAGAAAACTTGAAGCACCCGGAGCACTCGATAGTGTTCCTTTCGCTGAAAATAAAATTAGATTATTAGAAATTTTAATTAATGACAATTGCAAATTAATAAATATTAAACTTAAAGATTTAACAAAAAAATATCCTAATTTGGACGCAAATATTATTGGAATAATAAGAGATGAAAAATTTTTAATTCCAAAGAAAAATGATGATGTAAAGGAAAATGATAAAATTTATGTGATAATAAATTCTTCTCAAATGTCAGAAACATTAGAAGCTTTTGGGCACAATGAAAAAATATCAAAGAATATTTTAATTGTTGGTGGTGGTAATATTGGTTTTAATTTAGCTAAAAATATTGAGGAGACTCTTGATTCAGCCAGAGTTAAAATTATTGAGAAAAATAAGGAAAGAGCAGAATTTCTTGCTAGCGAACTGAACAATACCATAGTTATTAATGGTGATGCATTAGACGAAGAAGTCTTGGCAGAGGCAAATCTTGAGGAAGCAGAAACAGTACTTGCTTTAACAAACGATGATGAAGATAATTTAATGGTAAGCGTTCTTGTTGAAAAATTTGCAAAAGACGAAAAAGATATTGATGATAAAAGAACCATGGCTTTAATTAACAAGCCTAATTATTCTTTGTTACAAAACTCACTAAAAATAGATGATCTTATTGATCCTAGAATGAATACAGTATCAAGTATATTAAAACATATTCACAAAGGCACTATTGAAACTGCTTACACAATTATGAATGGTGAATTTGAGGTTATAGAAGCCGAAATAATCGAAACATCAGAACTCATTAACAAAGAATTAAAAAATTCAAATTTACCAGAAGAAATAAGAATTGGTGCAGTTTTAAGAGAAGAGAAAGTTATAATACCTCGATCAAATTTTGTTTTTCAAAAAGAGGATAAAGTTGTTTGCTTAGCTAAAAAAGATACAATTTCTGTAGTTGAAAATATATTTAGAATTAGTTCTATTTAACAAATGTCTTTATTCAGAGTAAAATACTTAAGTTTTTTTTTTATATTAATATCAATCTTTTCTTTCTTTAATATTATATATTCTTATTATTTTAACCTATATCTAAATCTCAATACTTATTATTTTTGTTTTATTGTATCTGCTGTAATTGGATTATTTTTTTATAAAGTTAAAACAGGTGAAAAAAAACCAACAATATTTGAAAAAATATTAACTGTTTTATTGGGGTATGTCTTAATGCCTTTAGTTTTAACAATACCTCTTTATTTAAGCATTTATAATTTAACTTTTTTAAATGCTTTTTTTGAGACTGTATCTGGTTTTACGTCAACAGGATTTACTATCTTTGAAAACATAAGACATATCGATCAAGGTTTAATTTTATGGAGATCCTCCATACAATGGATCGGAGGTTTATATTTTCTATATTCTATTATTTTTTTAATAGATATTTATGATGAAAGTTTGAAAAAATCTTTAACTAATTTTCTATCTTTTAATTCTACCGAGGTACTAAAACAATCAATTAAAATTTTACTACTTTACTCAGGATTAACTGTATCAATTTTTATTATTTTAAATATTTTTGGGATAAGATCATTTAATTCGTTAAATTTAGCAATGACTATAATTTCATCTGGTGGATTTCTCCCTGTTAATGAACTTTCATCAATTTTAATTAACGATTTTCAGGTTATTATATTTTCAATTTTAATGCTGATCTCATTTTTTAGTATTTTTTTTATATATAATTTAATTTTTTTAAGAAATAAAAATATAAATTTTTTTTATGAAGATATTCATTTATTTTTATACTTTTTAGCAGTGGTGAGTATTTTTTTTATTTTTTTTAGTTATAATAATAACTTTATCTATAGCTTTTTATCCTTAGTGAGCAGTATTTCAAATATAGGTATCTCGCTTAATGTTAATCAAAATAATTTAAACTTTATATATATTTTATTAGTAGTTATTGGTGGATCTTTTTTTTCAACAAGTTCAGGTTTGAGATTTTTAAGAATTTATTCACTAACAAAATATTCATTTAATCAAATACTTTCATTCAGCAGGCCAAAGAATGTTTTTATGAATAAACTTGTATTTTCGAAAATTAACTTTGACTTCAATGATATAAATAAATATTTTTTAACAATATTAATATTTATTATTTCTCTTTTTTTATTAACAATTTTATTATCTTTATCTAATATTCAATTTGAATATGCGTTTAAATTAGCTATATTAACTTTGATGAACACAGTTAACTCTTCTGCTTATGGTTTATCTGACCTTGATTTTCAAAATTTGCACTTTTTAACCAAATATTTTCTTATATTTTTTATGATAATCGGAAGAGTTGAACTTTTATCTCTATTATTAATATTTAAAAAATATCTTTTTAAAAATTAATTTAGTATTATATATATCTTAAAATTTGCGCCCTTAGCTCAGCTGGATAGAGCATCGGTTTTCTAAACCGAGGGTCGGAGGTTCGAATCCTCCAGGGCGCGCCATCAGTGTTTTTCACTGTCATTGTTAGCAAAATTGTCCTTGACTGAAGTTCTTACAAATTTAATTTTCATTTTATATTTTTCTTGAAGACTTTTTTCTTACATGTTTAAATTAAGGATATTCAAAAGTAATTTTGAATTATTTGTTAACAAATAAAAATAACATAAAGGAAGAATAATGTTTAAATACTTAAAACAATTAACTTCTTTAGTTGCTATGGTTGCAGTGTTGTTTACTTTTACAACAGAAACTATGGCTGCTAAAAAATCTAAAACACTTAAAAACACTCAAAAAAAGGGTTTTGTAAGATGTGGAGTATCTCAAGGTCTTCCAGGATTTTCTAATGCTGATGCAGCAGGAAATTGGACTGGTATCGACGTTGACGTATGTAGAGCGGTAGCTGCTGCAGTACTAGGTGATGCAAACAAAGTTAAGTTTACACCATTAAGTGCCAAAGAAAGATTTACAGCTTTAACTTCTGGTGAGATTGATATCTTATCAAGAAACACAACTTGGACTCTTTCTAGGGATGCTGATATCGGACTTACTTTCGTTGGAGTAAACTTCTACGATGGTCAAGGTTTCATGGTTAGAAAAAGTTCTGGTATTACTTCAACAAGCCAATTTAAAGATGGTATCTCAGCTTGTACAAATATTGGTACAACAACTGAGTTAAATATGAGAGACTTCTTTAACTCTAAAGGAATTTCTTATGAGCCAGTTGCTTTTGAAAAAGCTGATGAAGTCGTAGCTGCTTATGATGCTGGTAGATGTGATACTTACACTACTGATAAATCAGGTTTAGCTGCACAAAGAACTAAAATGTCTAATCCAGATGATCACATTGTATTACCTGAAACTGTTTCTAAAGAGCCTTTAGGACCAGTTGTAAGACAAGGTGACTCTGTATGGGAAGATATCGTTAGATGGTCTTTAAATGCTATGATCGAAGCAGAAGAGTATGGAATTACTTCTGCAAACGCAGACTCAATGAAAACTTCAGACAACCCAGCTGTAAAAAGACTAGTTGGTGCTGAAGGTGAATTAGGTGCTGCTTTTGGTCTAGACAATGAGTGGAGCTTAAGAATTATCAAGCAAGTTGGTAATTATGGTGAAAGCTACAAAAGAAATATAGCTGACACTGGAATTTTACCTGATAGAGGTCCAAATGAATTATGGACTAAAGGTGGAATTCTTTATGTACCACCTGCAAGATAATTGCATATTTAACTAATTAAAAAGGGCTAGATTTTTCTAGCCCTTTTTTTTATAAGCGTTCAAATGGACCTGAAAATACAAAAAATCATTCCTCAATTAATTACCGTTTTAGTTGTAGTACTGGTTTTTGGATTTTTTACATACAACGCTCAAATCAATATGGAGAATAGAGGTATTGATTTTGGTTATGGTTTCCTTTCTCAAGAATCTTCATTTGATGTACAGTTTTCACTTATAGAATACGACGGATCACATTCTTACTTCAGAGCTTATCTAGTTGGTTTGCTTAATACTATTTTAGTTTCTGTAATTGGAATTATTATTGCAACAATTTTAGGAGTTATAGTTGGTGTAGCAAGACTTTCTCCAAATTATTTAATAAATCAGTTCGCTGCTTTTTACGTGGAATTTTTTAGAAATATCCCATTACTTTTACAAATATTTTTTTGGTATTTTGCTGCTTTAAGAGCTTTACCTTTGCCTCAGGATGCAGATGCAATGTTGGGTGTTTTTTTCTTAACGATTAAAGGTTTATATGTTCCAGCATTTATTTGGGAAAATCTCAATGTATTTTTATATTCAATAATTGCAGCAATAATTGCAATAGTTGTAATTAGAATTCATGCAAGAAAGGTTCAAGAAACACAAGGTAAACAGTTACCAGTTTTTTGGATATCAGTAGGTTTAATTTTTATTTTGCCTTTATTAAGTTTTTTAATAGGTGGTGTAAGTTTATCTTTTGAAATTCCTAAATTAAAGCAATTAGCTACAACTTCATTCAAATATGAAGGTGGCATAAGCTTACCTCCCGAATTAATAGCTTTAACTTTATCACTGGCTTTATATACAGCAACTTTTATTGCTGAGTGTGTAAGAGCAGGAATACAAGGTGTAGGGAAAGGACAAAAAGAAGCAGCTGCATCTATTGGATTAAATCCTAATCAAGTTTTAAAATTAGTTGTTATGCCACAAGCATTAAGAATTATTATTCCACCAACAACAAACCAATATTTAAATTTAACTAAGAATTCCTCATTAGCTGCTGCTATTGCTTATCCTGATCTAGTGTTGGTTTTTGCGGGAACAGCATTAATGCAAACTGGTAAAGCGATTGAAATAGTTTCAATAACAATGCTTACTTACTTGAGCTTAAGCATTTCAATTTCAATTCTTATGAATTGGTACAACAAAAAAATTGCTATTAAGGAAAAATAAATGTCAAAAATTAATTTTTTAAAACCAGGTAAAGATAATTTAACTACATTTATATTCATGGGTTCATTTTTATTTGTTATTAGTGTTATTGATGTTTTTCTTAATTCATTTTTTAGTTTAAATATCACTGGTTTTTTACCTTCATCATTAAGCTTTATAATTCCAATTATATTAGGTTTTATAGGACTGTACTTTATTAGAATTGAACACAGTGGTAATAAATTTCTAGATCAAGTAAATAAAAATATTAATACAAGTAATTTTAATGCAATCTTATCTCTATTAATTATTTTTATAATTATTAAATCAATACCACCAGTTTTAAGTTGGTTTGTGGTTGATGCAAGTTTTGCTGGTGATAGTAAAGATGTTTGCTCAGGCACTGGTGCTTGTTGGACTTACATTAAAGTTTGGTTTAGAAGGTTTATGTATGGAATGTATCCAAATGCAGAACAGTGGAGAATAAATTTATCTTTTATTGCTTTAGCTCTTTTAGGTTCTGTAGGATATTTTGCTACAGAAAAATTTAAAAAATATTTAACTTTATATTATGTTGTAATTTATCCATTTATAGCATTCCTATTTATTTTCTTTTTTATATCAGGTGGCCCTATATTTTTTGACTTTTCTTATGGAATAATCGCAGCAGTAATTTCAATAATTATTGGTTTCTTTATTCCAAGTAAATTTAAATTTTATTATTTTATATTTGTGCCAATAACTCTTTATATTGCTTTAAAATATTTCATCTTTTATGAGGAATTAATTGAACTAGGTAAACTTGATGGATTAAATTGGGTTGAAACAGGAGCTTGGGGGGGATTATCACTTACATTTATAATTTCATTTTTCTGTTTAATTTTCTGTTTTCCTATAGGAATGGCATTCGCTCTTGGTAGAAGATCAGATTTTCCGTTAATAAGATATATATCAATTGGGTTTATTGAATTTTGGAGAGGTGTTCCGTTAATTACAGTTTTGTTTATGTCTGCTGTGATGTTTCCAATGTTTTTACCTGCAGATTTTTTTATAGATAAATTGGTGAGATGTATAATAGCTATTTCTTTATTTGAAGCAGCTTATGTTGCTGAAGTTATTAGAGGAGGTTTACAAGCATTACCACGTGGTCAATACGAAGCTGCAAAATCATTGGGTATGGGATATTGGAGAATGCATATATTTGTAATTCTTCCTCAAGCTTTAAAATTAGTAATTCCAGGTATTGCTAATACTTTTTTAGCTCTAGTTAAAGATACTCCTCTAATATTTGTAGTTGGTTTACTTGAAATAGTAGGAATGTTAAATTTAGCCAAAACTAATCCAGAGTGGTTAGGTTTTGCTATGGAAGGCTATGTTTTTGCTGCAATAATTTTCTGGATTATTTGTTATGCAATGAGTAAGTATAGCTATAATCTAGAACAGAAATATAAAACAGAACGATAAATTATGTCTGACAGTATTATTCAAATAAAAAATGTAAATAAGTGGTTTGGTGATTTTCAAGTTTTAAAAGATATTAATCTTGAGGTTAAACCAAAAGAAAAAATCGTTGTTTGTGGTCCATCAGGATCGGGTAAGTCTACATTAATTAGATGCATCAATAGATTAGAAGAACATCAGCAAGGTGATATTATTGTTGATGGAAACACTTTAACAGAAGATACAAAAAATATTGAACAAATTAGAGCAGAAGTTGGAATGGTATTCCAACAGTTTAATTTATTTCCTCATTTATCAATTGTAGATAATTGTACACTCGCACCAATTTGGGTAAAAAAAATGCCAAAAAAAGAAGCTGAAGAATTAGCTTTAAAGCATTTAGAAAGAGTTCAAATTCTTGATCAAGCACATAAATTTCCTGGTCAATTATCAGGTGGTCAACAACAAAGAGTTGCAATAGCTCGAGCTCTTTGTATGGAACCTAAAATAATGTTATTTGATGAGCCTACATCAGCCCTAGATCCAGAAATGATTAAAGAAGTTTTAGATGTAATGGTTGATTTAGCAAACCAAGGTATGACTATGATAGTTGTTACCCACGAGATGGGATTTGCTAAAGAGGTTGCTGATGAGGTTATTTTTATGGATGAAGGAATGATTGTTGAAAGAGCTGAAACTAAGGAGTTTTTTGCTAACCCTAAGAGTGATAGGACTAAGCTGTTTTTAAGTCAAATATTATAAAAAAATATATATTAATTTAGAGTTATTCTAAATTTCACAATCCAAATATGTTTATTTTACATTCAACTAATGCTTGACAATGTTTGGGTTTTTCTAAATTTTATACAAAAAATAATAAATTTTTCTATTGCAGTAACATTAATAAATATGTTCAATGGTATTTTAAAATTTAATTAAGAGGGGTCTTAATGGAAGATAATTTCAACAAACACTTAGGCAATAAGCTTAAGCTAAGAAGATTAGCTTTGGGTTTGACGCAGACAAAAGTGGCAAAAGCTATAAACGTTACATTTCAACAAATACAAAAATATGAAAAAGGAACTAATGGTGTAAGTTCAATTAGATTACTACAACTTTCTAATTACTTAAAAGTACCAATTAATTATTTTTTCGAAGATTTTTCGGAATACTTAGTAAATTTAGAAAAATCTCAAGAAGGTCACATGAATGTTAATTATAATTTTTTAGTAAAATTATATTCAGAACTTAATGCTGATCAAAAACTGAAATTTAATAAATCTTTACAAATATCAGGATCAAATATTTCAAAAGCAGTTTAAAAATTAATTCGTCTGACCCCATATTAATTTTTTAAAACTATTTGATTTTTTCTGGCTCCTCGGGCAGGACTCGAACCTGCGACCAATTGATTAACAGTCAACTGCTCTACCAACTGAGCTACCGAGGAATGTAAAAAGGCCAACTTACTTTTTTTTATAACTAAAACAAGATTTTTTTTGGAGGCAACGCCCGGAATCGAACCGGGATACAAGGATTTGCAATCCTCTGCGTAACCATTCCGCCACGTTGCCATCTTATTTTTAGCTAATAGCTACAGATGCCTTTTTATAATAAATTTTTCCTATTAGTCTATTAAATAACGATCCAAATTGATTATTGTTAATTTAGATTATTAAATTATAAACTTTAAAATCAATGAGTAGCGATAAATATATACATTCTGATGTAGAAAATAGAATTTATTCTTATTGGGAAAAAAATGCTCTTTTTAAACCTAAAGAAAATTCAAAAAAATTCTCAATTGTAATCCCTCCACCAAACGTAACTGGTAGCTTACATATGGGTCATGCACTCAATAATTCTATTCAAGATTTATTAGTTCGCTATCATAGGATGAATAATTTTGAAACTTTATGGCAACCAGGTACAGACCATGCGGGAATTGCTACTCAAGCCTTAGTAGAGAAAAAATTAATCTCTGAAAAAATTGATAAAAATGTAATTGGTAGAGAAAAATTTATTGAAAAAGTTTGGGAGTGGAAAGAGCAATATGGAGACATCATAATTAATCAATTAAAAAAACTTGGTTGCTCTTGTGATTGGTCAAGAAATGCTTTCACTATGGATGAGAATTTATCCAAATCAGTAATTAAGGTTTTTGTAGATCTTTATAAAAAAGGACTGATCTATAAAGATAAAAAATTAGTCAATTGGGATACAGTTTTAAAAACAGCTATTTCAGATCTAGAAGTAGATCAAAGAGAGGTAAATTCTAAGATTTATTACATTAGATACCCAATAGATGGGACTGAAGAATTCATTACAATTGCAACAACAAGGCCTGAAACAATGCTTGGTGATACGGCTATTGCTGTTAATCCTAGAGACGAAAGATTTAAATCCTTTGTTGGAAAAACAGCAACTATTCCTATTGTTGAAAGAAAAATAAAAATCATTGAAGATGATTATGCTGATCCTGAACAAGGAACAGGTGCATTAAAAATTACACCAGCGCATGATTTTAATGATTATGATATTGGTCAAAGAAACAATCTTGAAATAATTAATATTTTTACCGAAGCTGGTAAAATAAATGAAAATGCTCCAAAAAATTATGTAGGTCTTGATAGGTTTGAAGCTAGAAAAAGAATTTTAAAAGAACTAAAAGAAAAAGAATTTTTTATAAAAGAAGAAAATATTAAAAACAAAGTTCCTTACGGAGATAGATCTAATTCAATAATTGAACCTTTCTTAACAGAACAATGGTTTGCAGATGCTGGTAAATTGTCTGTTAAAGCCAAAGAAGTTGTTAACTCAAAAAAAACAAATTTCTTTCCTGAGAATTGGTCAAAGACTTATTTTCAATGGATGGATAACATTGAGCCATGGTGTATTTCAAGACAACTTTGGTGGGGACATCAAATACCCGCATGGTATGGTCCTGATAAAAATATTTTTGTTGCAGAAAATGAAGATGATGCAAAACAACAAGCTAAAAAACATTATGGTAAAGATGTTGAGTTAAATCGTGATCCAGATGTTTTAGATACCTGGTTCTCATCTGGCTTATGGCCTTTTGCTACACTTGGTTGGCCGGATGATAATAAATTTGTTGATAAATTTTACCCAACGTCAGTTTTAGTTACAGGTTTTGACATTATATTTTTTTGGGTAGCTAGAATGATTATGTTTGGTACAGAGTTTTTAAACAAAGAACCTTTTAAAGATATTTACGTTCATGCTTTGGTTAGAGATGAGAAGGGACAGAAGATGTCTAAATCTAAAGGTAATGTAATTGATCCTTTAGATTTGATTGAAAAATATAGTGCAGATGCTCTTAGATTTACTTTGTTATCAATGGCTTCGCCAGGTACCGATGTTAAGCTGTCTGAAGATAGAGTTAAAGGTTATAGAAATTTTTTAAACAAACTATGGAATGCAAATAATTTTTTAATAACTAATGAATGTGATTTTAAAGATATAGATAAAGTTCCTAGTTTAAATGTGAATATTAACAAATGGATTTATTCAGAACTTGTTGAAACTAAAAATAAGATAGAAAAAAACTTAGAAGATTATAGATTCGATGAAGCTGCTAAAAATGCCTATCAATTTGCATGGCATTCTTATTGTGACTGGTATTTAGAACTATCTAAAACTATACTTTTTTCTGAAGATGAGAAAGCTAGAGCAGAAGTTAAAAAAGTATCATCATTTGTGTTTAAGCAAATTTTGATTTTGCTACATCCTTTTATTCCTTTTGT
The DNA here is from genome assembly GCA_902629935.1 of uncultured Pelagibacteraceae bacterium. Classification (GTDB taxonomy): domain Bacteria; phylum Pseudomonadota; class Alphaproteobacteria; order Pelagibacterales; family Pelagibacteraceae; genus Pelagibacter. The sequence goes on from CACOSU010000008.1 coordinate 20,205, forward strand.
TACTGAAGAAATTTGGCTTAAAAACAAATTTGATAATGACGGGAGTGATTTTTTGATGCTTAAAAACTGGTTATCTGGTGAGATAAATAAGGATAGTAGTACTGAACAGGTTGAAAATATCATTAATATTATTTCAGAAATTAGATCATTTAAAAATGAGCTAAATGTAGGTCCAGGCTCATTTATCGATGTATCAATAAGTAATATTAATAAAAGTCAAAAAGATTTTATTCATACAAATGAAATTATTCTAAAAAAACTTGGCAGAATAAATAGTATACTTGATAAAGATTTACATAAACCAGCTGCTACAATGGTTGTTTCTGGGGATTTGTTTAAGATTTATTTTGATAAGGATGTTGATTTAAAATTAATTAAAGAAAATTTAACAAATAAACAAAGTAGATTAGAGCAAGAGATGAATAAAATATCTCAAAGATTAGAGAATAAAAGTTTTATAGATCGTGCTCCAAAAGAGATTGTTGAACAAGAAAAAAATAATTATAATAATTTAAAGAATGATATTGAGAAAATATCAGTAACAATAAAGGGTATATAATGGCTAAATTCAATAAAAAGAAACTTCCAAGTAGACATACATCATTAGGACCGGACAGAGCACCACATAGATCATTTTATTATGCTATGGGTGAAACTGAGAAAGATGTAGCAAAACCTTTTATTGGCGTGGTTTCCACATGGAATGAAGCAGCTCCGTGTAACATTGCTTTAATGAGACAAGCCCAATCGGTTAAAAAAGGTGTTAGAGCAAATGGTGGAACCCCAAGAGAATTTTGTACAATTACTGTTACTGATGGTATTGCGATGGGCCATGAAGGGATGAAGTCTTCATTGATATCTAGAGAAGTTATAGCAGACTCAGCTGAACTTACTGTTAGAGGCCATTGTTATGATGCATTAGTTGGTATTGCAGGATGTGATAAATCCTTACCAGGTTTAATGATGTCTATGGTTAGATTAAATGTACCAAGTGTATTTATATATGGTGGATCAATTCTTCCAGGGAGATACAAAGGTAAAGATATAACAGTTGTTGATGTATTTGAAGCGGTTGGAAAACATTCATCTGGTCAAATGTCTGCTGCAGAACTAAGAAAATTAGAATTAGTTGCTTGTCCAAGTGCAGGTGCTTGTGGAGGTCAATTTACTGCAAATACAATGGCATGTGTATCTGAAGCAATTGGATTAGCATTACCTTATTCAGCTGGAACACCAGCTCCATATGAAGAAAGAGATAAATATGCAAAAGCTAGTGGTAAAATGGTTATGAACCTTTTGAAAAAAGGAATTAAACCAAGAGATATTGTTACAAGAAAAGCTTTGGAAAATGCTGCAACTGTTGTTGCTGCTACAGGTGGATCTACTAATGCAGGTTTACATTTACCTGCTATTGCAAATGAAGCAGGAATTAAATTTGATCTAATGGATGTTGCTAAAATTTTTAAAAGAACACCTTATCTTGCAGATTTAAAACCAGGTGGAAAATATGTTGCTAAAGATATGTGGTTAGCCGGTGGTGTTCCAATGTTATTAAAAACTTTATATGAAGGTGGATATATCCATGGTGATTGCATGACAGTTACTGGAAAAACAATGAAAGAAAATTTAAAAAGTATTAAATTTAATCCAAAACAAAAAGTAATGAGATCATTTAAAAATCCGTTGTCACCAACTGGAGGTGTTGTTGGATTAAAAGGAAATTTAGCACCAGAAGGTGCAATTGTTAAAGTTGCTGGACTTAAAAAATTACAATTTACTGGAAAAGCAAGATGCTTTGATAATGAGGAAAGTGCAATGAAAGCTGTTCAAAGCAGAAAGTATAATGATGGTGATGTAATTATAATTAGATACGAAGGACCTGTTGGAGGTCCAGGTATGAGAGAAATGTTATCGACAACTGGAGCAATCTACGGACAGGGAAAAGGGGAGAAAGTAGCCCTCATAACTGATGGTAGGTTCTCTGGAGCCACAAGAGGCTTTTGTGTGGGTCATGTGGGCCCTGAGGCCGCTCTAGGGGGTCCTATAGGCCTTTTACGTACAGGAGACATCATTGATATCGATGCCAAAAAAGGAACTATTAATGTTAGACTTTCTAAAAAAGAGATGACTGTAAGAAAAAGAAAATGGAAGGCTAGAAAATCAGATTTTGGATCAGGTACTTTATGGAAATATGCACAAACAGTTGGACCTGCATATTTAGGAGCACCAACACACCCAGGTAAGAAAAAAGAAGTTAAGGATTATTCAGAGATTTAATGAAAATTCGTCCAGTTATTTTATGTGGAGGTGCTGGAACTCGACTTTGGCCAAATTCTAAAAATCATCAAGCTAAACAGTTCATTGATTTTGGTAATTGGACTTTGCTTGGTAAAACACTTGATAGAACAAAAGCATCAATATTTGATGCTCCAGTTATAAGTACAAATAAAAAATATCTTAAACAAGTTAAACAACATCTTAAAAAACTCAAAATAAGTAAATATAAAATTGTTCTTGAACCAGCAAAAAAAAATACTGCACCAGCTATATTAAGCACAGCTTTAATTAAAGATATTCCTGACAATCAACCTTTAATGTTTTTTACAGCAGATCATCTGATTGAAAAAATGAGAATTTTTAATAAGGCAATAAATAAAAATAAATTAAATCTTACTAAAGAAAATATATTTATATTTGGGATAAAACCAACTTCACCATCTAGTGAATATGGTTATTTTTTAACAAAAAAAATTAAAGGAAATATTAATAAAGTAACAAGATTTATTGAAAAACCAAAAGAAGCAAGAGCAAAACAAATTATAAAGAATAAAGGCTATTGGAATTCTGGAATGTTTTATCTTAGAAAAGATTCAATTATTAATAACTTTAAAAAGTATCAGCCTAAAACTTACAGAAATTGTTTAAATGCAGTTATTAAGGCAAAATATAAGGCTAATACATATTATCTAAACAAAGCTTCATTTATAAAAGCTACTGCTAAATCTTTTGATTATGCAATTCTAGAAAAAACCAAACAAATTAACGCTATCAAACTAGATATACCTTGGTCAGATCTTGGTAGTTGGAAAGAAATTCTGAAAATGTATGACAACAATAAAAGGAAATATATTAAGAAAAAAAACGTGTATTACCGTCCATGGGGCAGATACACTAATTTATTTGAAGGAAAAGAATTTTTAATAAAAGAACTATACGTAAAACCAAAAGGCATTTTAAGTTTACAAAAACACCATCACCGAGCGGAACATTGGTTAGTCACCCAAGGTAATGCTAAAATAACTCTTAATAAAGATATAATTGTTAAAAAACCAGGTGAACATATATTCATTCCGTTAGAGGCAATTCATAGAGTTCAAAACTCAGGAAAAAAACCTGTAAAAATTGTCGAAGCTCAAATTGGCTCAATTTTGAAGGAAAGTGATATTGTTAGATATCAAGATGTATATGGCCGTGTTAAATAATATAACACGACCCTAAAGATTTATTTAAAACCAATTATTTGGAATTATTATGTAGTGGATCGCTAAAACGATACCTACTGAAACACTTAATCCAAAAATCATTTTAAGAAAGTCTTTACCAATTAATGGGAAGACATACTTAAATTTATAGTCTTTATTCATAGTTGATATTGCAAGTTCTCTACCACACAATAACCCAACGAACACCCATGTTGTTGACATTGGCAAATCATTAAGCTCTTTAAAGTAGAATAAAACACCAGCATAAATCACGTTAATAATTGTAGCTGATCTTGCATATCTTGTTCCTGTTTTTTCAAGAACAACTTTTTGAATTGGTCCACCTTGAATGTAGAAAATGTAAAATAACAAAGAAGTAAAATAAGCCATTACAATTAAAAGTAATGATAAATCTAATTGCCTAGGCAGATATACTGCAATGTTAGCTACATCGTGAGATAACCAAACCCACCATAACCAACCTGACGAAACCCAAACAGCATTTCTCCAGAATGATATCCATTTTTCATCTACTTCATCAAATTTTTCATTAATAAATTTAGATACAGCTATCCAGGCTATGTAAGCAACCATTGCTGCTAATCCATAACCAACCACACTTTTCAATAGCATTTTTTCAAGCACAACGGTTGAAGCAAATGCCGAAAGAACTAAAAAGGTTGTTGATACTGGTATTCCAATTCTTGTTAATAATAATAGTATTGCAGGAGCTACTGCATGATACCATTGAATTTCTTGATAAGGTATTCTATTTAATCTTCCATAAGAAATATCTCCATCATAAGAATACCAACCCCATCCAAGTGCTAAAATCATAACAGCTGAAGCTGATCCAGCAAGTACATACCATTTAAACCACTTCTTTTTTGAAGCAATAAAGGTACCAAGTGTTTGGATTGAGTCGTTAGCGATTACACTATAACCGGCAAGGGCAAACCCTATAACCGTGTAAATTAAAGTCATTTCCATTTTTTATCTCCTAAATATTATTGTTTTCGGTTCAATCGTTTTATGACTTGAGGAGTGTTTAATGTAGGTCAAAGAATTTTTCTACGTATAAATTTATTTATTAAAGAATCAGAGAGTAGATTCATCTACAAGTAAACTAATTTAGTTCAAAGTCTATATAAAAAAATTAAAATATTATTTTATATATACCAATTACAAATAATGGTATTTGCAATCCAAAATTAGTTAGTATCGCTTTATCTTTGCTGATAAATCCAGCGATAGTCCATCCTACAACTCCTAATCCGTGAAAGTAGATATTCAATGGATATACGTTTAGATTTGTTAAAAGAATACCAACTAGAACGAGAAATGTACTTATCCATTTAAGATACTTTTTTATGAACATTATTTTTTCCTTTCTTGTAAATTTAATAACTAATTACAATTCAAGAAATACTAATATCAATAAATAATATCTTAACAACCTTTGAAAGATGCAGACATATTTCTAATTAAATTGAAATATAGATCTTTACCTGGGTCTAATGTTGCACCTAAGGGATCTAAAACACCAGTTTTAATCTTCATATCTTTAGCTACAGCTTTGATAATATCTGGGTTAAATTGAGGTTCAGAGAATACACATGCAACTTTATCATGCTCGATAATTTCTCTAATTTCAGCAAGTTGTTCAGCTCCAGGCATCACATCTGTATTAACAGTAAATGCACCTAACACTTTAACATTAAATCTTTCCTCAAAATACTGATAAGCATCATGGAATACAATTGAAGAAACACTGGTACTTAAATCAGTCATAACATCAATTGTAAGTTTATCGATTTCTTGCAAAGCTTTAGCTAAATTACTTTTATATTTAGCTTCATTCTTTGGATCATTTTCAATTAAATGTTCTGCCATTTCATTTAACATAGCTTTTGCATTAATTGGGTCCAACCAAATGTGTGGATCAAATTCACCATGCGCATGTCCATCATGATCGTCATGTCCGTGATCATCATGATCATCTTCTTTTTTACCATGATCGTCATGGTCGTGATCATCTTCCTTTTTACCGTGGTCGTCATGGTTGTGATCACCTTCTTTTTTACCATGATCGTCATGTCCATGGTCATCATGATCATCTTCTTTTTTACCATGATCGTCATGTCCGTGATCGTCATGATCATGTTCGTCAAAAATATTTCTTTCTCTAAATTTTAATACCTGTAATCCTTTAGTTTCCATTAGTTCAATTTTTTCTGCTTTTTTTGCAATTGAGCTTAGTGGTTTTTCTAAAAAATTTTCTAAATCTTCACCAACCCAGAATATTAGATCTGCATTTTGTAGCATTTTTGCATGAGAAGGTTTCATTGCAAATCCGTGCGGAGATGCATATCCATGAACTATGAGATCAGGTTTAGCAATACCGTCCATCAAATAACTGGCTAATGAATGAATTGGTTTAATAGAAGCTACTACTTTTATTTCAGCGTTTGCTGGTGTAAAGAATGTTAGAATTGATAATATTGAGAATATAAGTGGTATTTTTTTAATATTTTTCATAATAAGTAATTTAATAGGTTGTTATAATATAACAGTATGTAATAATATAACATTTATAAGTCAAGCAATATATGAGTTTAGAAAATAGTACATTAGTAAAATTAAATAACGCTGGTTTTAAACAAAATAATAAATGGTTAGTTGAAGGTGTCTCATTAACTGTTGAAAAAGGAAAAATTGTTACCCTTATTGGTCCAAATGGTTCTGGAAAAAGTACTACAGCAAAAATTGCATTAGGGATTTACAAAAACATAGAAGGAAGTGTAGAGAAATACACAAACAAGGTTGGATATGTTCCTCAAAAAATATCAATTGATTGGACTCTACCACTTAGAGTTCATGATTTTATGCTTTTAACAGAAAATATTAGAGATGAAGCAATAGATGAAGCTCTTAACTTAACTGGAGTAATACACCTTAAGAATAAAAACTTAGGAAATTTATCAGGTGGTGAATTCCAAAGAGTTTTAATTGCAAGGGCTATTTCCAAAAAACCAGAACTATTGGTTCTTGATGAACCAGTTCAAGGTGTTGATTACACTGGTGAGATTGCTTTATATGAATTAATTAAAAGAATCTCTGATACGCTAAATTGTGGAATTTTATTAATCTCACATGATCTACATACAGTCATGACTGCAACATATCATGTTGTTTGTTTAAATGGTCATGTTTGTTGTTCAGGTACACCAATGGATGTTGCAAAAAATAATGAATACAAAACCTTGTTTGGTGAACAAGCTTCTCAAATTCTATCTGTATATGAACATAAACATGATCACGTACATTCAGACAAAGGTGAAATAAAGAAAAATTAATATGTTTGATGATTTTTTTATAAGAGCGTTAATTGCGGGTCTAGGTATTGCTTTAGTAACAGGACCACTTGGTTGTTTTGTTGTGTGGAGAAGGTTATCTTATTTTGGTGATACACTAGCTCACTCAGCTTTACTTGGTGTTACTTTGGCTTATTCATTTGAATTAAACATTGCTCTTTCGGTGTTTATTATATCATCTTTAATTGCTTTGATTTTAATTCAATTACAGAAGAAGACTAATTTACCTGGGGATGCTTTGTTAGGTCTTTTAGCACACTCTTCTTTAGCAGTTGGATTAGTAGTAATAGGTTTTTTAACATTTATTCGTTTTGACATCATGGGACTTTTATTTGGTGATATATTAGCTGTAACAACAGATGATCTATTAATTATTTGGACTGGTGGAGCCTTAATTTTATTAGTTCTTAAATTGATTTGGAAACCATTGTTTGCATCTACTGTTAATTATGAATTAGCTGAAGCAGAAGGATTAAATCCTGATAGAGCAAAAGCTATATTTACTATTCTTATGGCAGCAGTGATTGCCATATCAATTAAAATGGTTGGATTATTATTAATTACTGGAATGTTAATTATACCTGCTGCAATGGCTAGAAATTTATCGGATAGTCCACAAAAGATGGTATTATTCTCGATAATTGGTGGTCTTTTATCTGTTTTATTAGGTTTATTTTCTTCATTAGAATTTAACACTTCATCTGGGCCTTCAATAATTATGGCGGCCTTAGCATTATTTATATTGTCTTTACTTAATATTAAACAATCGATTAAATTGAAAAACTGACAACTAATTGATAAGAATTTAAAAATGCAAAAAGAACATAATCTTTCTAAAAATCAAAAAATTATTTTTGATCTTATTGATAAATCTCGTGGACCAATGAAAGCTTATTCAATTTTATTTAATGTTCAAAAAAAAGGAATTAAAGCACCACTTCAAGTTTATAGAGCGCTAGATAAGTTAGTTGAAATTGGAAAAATTCATAAGATTGAGAGTAGAAATGCCTTTATAGCTTGTCAAAATTCTAGCTGTCAGGTTTCAAAAGCTACAGCATTTTCAATTTGTGAAAGTTGTGAAAATGTATCTGAAATAAGTAACTCAAAACTTTCAAAATATTTATCTAATTTTTCAGATAGTTCAGGAATGAAATATAGCAAATATAATTTAGAATTTTTTGGTTTATGTAAGAAATGTAAATCAAAATAATGAGTACAGTTTCATTAACTTTAGACGAAATATTTGAACTAGCTAAAAAAACACTTTTGGCAAATGGTTGTGATGATGAAACAGCATCAATTTTATCAGATTTAATTAAAAATGCTGAACGAGATGGCTCGTTATCACATGGTCTATTTAGATTACCAGCATATGTCACTGGATTAAAAAGTGGAAAGATTAATGGAAAAGGGAAACCAGAAGTAAAAAAAATATCTCCATCTGTTATCAAAGTTGAAGGAAATAATTGTTTGGCACCTGTTGTTTTAAATAAAGGGTTGCCTGAATTAGCAAAAGCTGCAAAAGAAAATGGTGTTGCAGTACTAGCAATAAATAATTCACATCACATGGCCGCTATGTGGCCTGAAACAGAAAAGTTAGCAGAGGAAGGTTTGGTAGCATTTGCTTGTACATCTTATAAGCCTGCTGTAGCACCTGCTGGTGCTATAAAACCATTATTTGGAACAAACCCAATTTCATTTGCTTGGCCACGTCCAGGTAAAACATCAGTTGTTTATGATATGGCAACAGCCTCAATGGCAATGGGAGAAGTTCAAGTTGCTAAAAGAGAAGGGCACAAAGTTCCACTTGGAACAGGATTAACTAAAGATGGTAAAGAAACAACTGATCCTGGAGAAATTGCTGATGGTGGAGTTTTATTACCATTTGGTGGTTACAAGGGATCTGCAATTGCGATGATGGTAGAATTATTAGCAGGAGCATTAGTTGGAGATAATTTTAGTTTTGAAACTGCTGCCAAAGATAATAATGATGGTGGTCCCCCAAGTGGTGGTGAATTCATACTAGCCATTAATCCAGATAAAACATCAGGCACTAATTGGCAAAAACATGCTGAAGAATTTTTTAAAAAAATGAAATCAATGGGCGAAGTAAGATTACCTGGAGAAAGACGTCACAAGAATAGAATGGATACTGGCCCAAGAAATATTAACGAAGAATTAGTAAATAAAATTAAATCTTTAAGCTAAATTAATCTCAATAGGTGTGTGATCAGAGGGCTTTTCTCTACCACGTGGATCTTTATTAATATTAATATCTTTAATCTGATCAATTATTGAGTTTGATACTAAAAAATGATCAATACGCATTCCATTATTTTTTTGCCAAGCACCTCTCATATAATCCCAAAATGTATATCCTTCTTTATCCTCATGAAAATGTCTGTAGACATCATTAAAACCAAGATTGATCATTTCTCTAAATTTTTTTCTTATTTCAAGTCTGTATAAAGCATCGTCTTCAAAACTTTTAACATTATAGACATCTTCTGCTGATGGAATGATGTTAAAATCACCAGCTAAAATAATATTTGAATTTTTTTTAGATAAAGTTTTTAATTGTTTTATTAATTGATCAAGCCAATTTTTTTTATAATCATATTTTTCAGTATCCACAGGATTACCATTAGGGGTGTAAATATTTATTAATTGTATATTTTTTTTCTTATGCTCAAATTCAGCTGAAATTATTCTTGATTGTTTTAACTTATCCTTAATCAAATCCGTTTTGATATTTTTTAATTTATTTTTTGAGAGAATCGCTACACCATTATAACTTTTTTGACCAAAGACATGACTTTCATAGTCCATTGATGAAAAATCATCATATGGAAAATTAACATCTTCAGTTTTGATTTCCTGCATCATTAAAATGTCTGGTTTATATTTAAATAAATAGCTTTTGATATTTTCAATTCTTGCTCGTACTGAATTTACATTCCAAGATGAAATGAGCATTAAAGTGAGAAAGAAACTCCACAACCACATGAAGATTTGGTTTGTGGATTAGATATTTTGAATTGTTCACCTATTAGTTCAGAAACATAATCGACCTCCGATCCTTTAAGTAAATCAGCTGAGGTTTTATCAATTAAAATATTTTGATAATTTAAATCATCATCTTGTTTTGATTTATCAAAAGTAAATTCATATTGAAAACCAGAACATCCTCCACCTTTAATAGCGATTCTGAAGAATGATCCTTTGTCTTTTTTTGATAACAAATTATCTATTTGTTTTAATGCTTTATCTGTAAATTTAATTTCTTTAATCATATCTGAACATTGATATTACTAATATAATACTTAATTATTTAAATTAAAGGATGAAAAAAGACACTTTGTTAGGCGTATTTAAAAGTAAGGGTAGACTTAATAACGAAGCAAATTCAAAATACAGATCTCCTTTTCAACGTGATAGAGATCGTATAATTCATAGTGCGTCATTTAGAAGATTAAAGCATAAAACCCAAGTATTTGTTAACACAGAAGGGGATCATTTTAGAACAAGAATTACTCATTCAATTGAAGTTGCTCAAATAGCGAGATCAATTGCAAAATATCTAAAATTAAATGAAGATTTAGCTGAAACATTAAGCCTTGCTCATGATTTAGGTCACACTCCATTTGGTCATGCAGGAGAGGATGCTCTAGATGAGTGTATGGAAAACTATGGAGGTTTCGATCATAATCTTCAGACACTAAGAATCGTAATGTTTTTAGAGAATAAATATTTCAAATTTGCTGGACTAAATTTAACACTTGAAACTTTAGAGGGACTTTTAAAACATAACGGACCAGTAGAAGATATAAGCATGATCAACAAACTGATTGGATCAAAAGTTTTCAAAAATAAGATTAATTTTAATACTTATCCATCATTAGAAGCTCAAATATCTGCTATATCAGATGATATTGCTTATAATAATCATGATATTCAAGATGGAATTAAAGCAAACCTATTTAAACTTGAGGAATTAGTTGAATTAGTTTTTTTTAAAGACATTTATAAAAAATATAAAAATAAAATTAATAAAAAAAATTATAAAATTGCTATTTATCAAATTATCAGAGATTCAATTGATATTATGATTAGAGATTTACTAAGTAATACAGAAAAAAATATTAAAAAATGCAAAATTAAGTCATTAAAAGATGTATCAAAATCAAATCAATTAATAGTTTCTTTTTCAGATAAAATACAAAATTCAGAACAAGAAATCCGATCATTTTTAAGACATAGAATGTATAACAATAAATCTGTGCTTAATAAGAATCAAAGAGGTAAAATGATAATTAAGAAATTATTTAAAATAATTAAATCAAATCCAAGAAAATTTCTTACTAAAGAGCAATTGACTAAAGACAAATATAGAGCTATTTCAGATTTTATATCCGGTATGACAGATAGATACGCAATTAACCTTTATAACAACAATAAATGAATATTTTTGAATTATATTTGGATAAAATTAAATCAATTATTGTTGAGCTTAGTAAAAAAAATCAACTTATAGTTCCAGAAAGTTTCAATGGTATTAATGCGGAAATACCACCGCAGAAATTTGATTGTGATATTTCAACTAATGTTGCAATGGTTTTATCGAAACTAAACAAAACTTCTCCAATACAATTGGCAGAAAAACTTATACCTGAAATTAAAAATAGTGATGATCAAATACAAAATATATCCATTGCTAAACCCGGTTTCATAAATATTAAATTTAAGCCATCTTTTTGGTCAAACTTTATTAAAGAAATAATTAATAACACTGAAAAATTTGGAATTAATGAAAAAGAGAAAAAAAATAATTATTTAGTTGAATTTGTATCAGCCAATCCTACTGGACCCTTGCATGTAGGTCACTGTAGAGGAGCCATTTTAGGTGATGTCATATCTAATGTGTTAATATTTAATAAACACAAGGTTACAAAAGAGTATTATGTAAATGATTATGGTAACCAGATTATAAATTTTACAAAATCTGTATATTTTAGAATTAGGGAAGTAAAATTTAATGAAACATTCCCTAAAGATAATCCTGATTTTTATCCAGGAGATTACCTTATCGATTTTGCAAAAAATATAGTTTCAGAAAATTCAGATCTAAATTTCGATAATTATGAGAAAATAAGTGATAAGCTAACAGCATTATCAATAGAACAGGCACTACTTTTAATTAAAAAGAACCTTAAGAGCTTAGGAATTAATCATGATAATTTTGTTAGTGAAAAAGGTATTGTTTTAAACAATGAAGTAGAGAGTGTAATAAAATTTTTAGAAAAGAATAATTTTATATACAAAGGAAAAATTAAAGCTCCAGCTAGTGAAGATGAAAAAAACTGGGTAGAGAGAGAACAGTTACTTTTTAAATCTACTGATTTTGGTGACGATAAAGATAGAGCATTGCAAAAATCAGATGGAGCTTGGACATATTTTGCAAGTGATGTTGCATATCATAAAAATAAAGTAGATCGTAAATTTGATTATTTAATAAATATCCTTGGAGCAGATCATGCTGGTTACATTAAAAGAATTTCATCCTCAGTTGAAGCTTTATCAGGAAAAAAAGATAAATTAATCTGTAAAATCAGTCAGCTTGTAAAATTAATTAAAGATAACAAACCATTTAAGATGTCCAAAAGAAAAGGCGACTACATTACTGTTGATGATTTAATTGAAGAAGTTGGAAAAGATGCAACTAGATTTATCATGCTTAACAGAAGTAGTGATGTGGAATTAGATTTTGATTTTGATGCTGTAAAAGAAAAATCAAAAGATAATCCGTTATATTATGTTCAATATTGTTATGCCAGAATTTCATCTGTCTTTAGACATATTGGCAAAGATTTAAATTCAAAAATTGAATTAGATGATTTTAGTTTTGAATATTCAAATGATGAGATCAAAATTTTAAAAAAGATTTCAGAATGGCCTAAATGTATCGATGCGGCTAGTTCAAAATTAGAACCACATAGAATACCTGTTTATTTATATGATCTTGCCTCAGAATTTCACTCGTATTGGAATCTTGGCAAACAAAACCCAGAAAAAAGATTTATTAATGATCAAAAAACAGTTTCACCAGATAAATTAATTTTTTTAAAAGCAATATCTAATGTTGTAAAATCAGGAATGGATATAGTTGGTGTTGATACACCAGATAAAATGTAATGCTAAAAGAAATTAAGTATTTAATCTTTATTGTTGTAATCTTTTTATTTATTTTTTTGACAGGTAGATATTATTTTTCTGATGAAAATAAGAAGAAATCATACAGATCTTATAAAAATAATGATGAAAAAATTAAATTATATTCAAAAAATTTACCTGTTTTGGAAAACGACACACAAAATATAATAGAATATTTAAAGCAAACAAATAAAAAAAAGAAAAAAAAGTTTAATTTTTGGAAACTTTTAGAGAATGATTAAGAATAGAAGAGCCTTTATTGTTGGTTTAAAATCATCAACATTATCAAACAAAGAGATAACTTTTTTAAAGAAATATAAACCATGGGGGGTTATTTTATTTTCTAGAAACATAAGTTCAATTGAACAAACTAAAAAATTAACTGATAAAATAAAAAAGGTATTTAAAGACAAAAAATACCCAATACTAATTGATCAAGAAGGTGGACGAGTAAATCGATTAAGTAAAATTATTTCATTTGATAATTTAACTTCTGAATATTTTGGTAATTTATTCATTAAAGATAAGAAAAAATTTAATATTATTTACAAATTGTTTATCGATAAGACTTCGTATTTATTAAAATCAATTGGTGTTAATATAAATACCGTTCCTGTTTTAGACCTTAGGGTTAAAGGAGCCAGCAACATTATTGGTGATAGGTCTTTTTCAAAAAATAAAAAAAATATCTCTAAAATTGGAGATATTTGTATTGATTATTTTCATGAAAATTCCATTGGAACTGTGATGAAACACATACCAGGGCATGGATTAGCTAAGGTAGATAGTCATAAATTTACTCCTATAGTTACCAAAAACTTAAATTATTTGAATAAAAATGATTTTTTTCCATTCAAGAAAAAACAAAGCTATTTTGCTATGACAGCGCATGTAATATATCGAGGTATCGATAAGCTAAATACAGCTACACACTCTAAAAAAATTATAAATTTAATTAGAAATACAATTGGCTTTAAAAATATTTTAATTTCAGATGATTTATCAATGAAAAGTTTAAAAGATAATTTGAAAACTAATACAATTAAAACATTTAGTGCAGGTTGTAATCTTGCTCTCCATTGCAATGGTAAATTGTCTGAAATGAAGGTAGTTGGTGATAATTCACCAAAGGTTAGTAATTTTATCATAAAAAAAACATCGCTATTTTATAAAATTTTAAGTTAATATCTAAGCATGACTATTTCTGATTCTGCATTATTTAATGTAGATATAAATAACTATAATGGCCCTTTAGATGTACTTTTAGATTTGGCAAAAGCACAAAAGGTAGATCTTGAAGAGATATCAATTACAAAGTTAGCAGATCAGTTTCACGATTACATTACTAAAGAAAAAGATTTAAATTTAGAAATTGCCTCAGAATATTTGTTGATGGCAACTTGGTTAGCTTATTTAAAATCTAAATTATTACTTCCAGGAACCCCAGAAGAAGAATTTAAAGTTCAAGAAGTTGCTGAAAAATTAAAATTACAACTTAAAAAATTAGAATTGATAAGATTGCTTTCTGAACAAATGTTAAAAAGAAAAAGATTAGGAAGAGAAATTAGATCAAGAGGAATGAAAGGAAATATAAGATCTATTTATAGCACAGAATATAATTTAAGTTTATTTGAGCTTCTTAAGTCGTATTCAACAATTATTATGACCAAGGACTTTCAAAAAATGAATATCCCCAAATTACCTGTATTTACTGCTGAGGATGGAATTAAAACAATAAGAGAATTTTTTGGAAAATTAATTGATTGGAAAAAACTAGATGATTTAATACCTAAAAATTTTAAAAACGGGTCAAAATATAAACGAACTGGAAAAGCAGGAATTTTTGCTGGTTCATTAGAATTAGTTAAAGAGGGAAATCTGACTATGAAACAAGATAAATTATTCGACGATATTTATGTTAAGGAAAATAATGATTAAAAAACAGAAAATATCAAAAGATAATATTGTTAAATTTCCATCCAAGTTAACTGATTTAGAAAAAGAAATCGAAGCTGTTATTTTTGCAGCTGCTGAACCATTAGATGTCGATACAATCGAAAGTAAAGTTACAAAAAAAGGTAGTGTTATAAAATCATTAGAGAAGCTTCAGCAAGAATATAATAATCGAGGTATTAATCTAATTTGTATAAAAGATAAGTGGTCTTTTAGAACTTCTTCTAATTTGTCCAATATCATGTCACAAGAAAGGACAGTTGAAAAAAAACTTTCTAGAGCTGCTGTTGAGACTTTAGCCATAATTGTTTATCACCAACCTGTAACTAGAGCTGAGATTGAGGAGATAAGAGGTGTTGCATTTGGAACAAATACTCTTGAAATATTGATGGAACTAAACTGGGTGAAACCAGGCGGTCGTAAAGATGTACCAGGTAGACCAATTCAGTATGTCACAACTGATGAATTTTTAAGTCATTTTAATCTTCAAAAATTATCTGATTTACCAACAATTGATGAATTAGGTGCTGCTGGATTGATTGACAGTTCTAGTATTGATAATGCAATTTTTGGAACTGGTAAATTCTACAAAGAAAAACAAGAAGAAAAAAAAGAGGATATTTATTCTAATATTGATGAGATGCTAAACAGCACACTTGATACAGAAGAGAAAGATTAACAAAAAAGTAACTTTTAAATTAACCATAAAAAGGTTATAAGTTTTTCATGAGCATAGGAATTTGGCAAATAGCAATCGTAGTTATATTAGTAGTCTTATTATTTGGACGAGGTAAAATCTCTAGTCTGATGGGTGATGTAGCTAAGGGAATTAAAAGTTTCAAAAAAGGAATGGCGTCAGATGTTGCTGACGATACAGAGCCAAAAAATATATCCGACGAAAATAAAGACTCAGAAAATAAAGATTAAATCACATGCCTACTATTGGTTGGTTTGAGATATTAATTGTTGTTGGTATTGCAATTATTGTTCTTGGTCCTAAGGATTTTCCAATCATGTTAAAAAAAGCAGGTTCTTGGATAGGGACTGCAAAAAGATATGTGAGTAACATTCAAAATGAAGTTTCTAATTTAGAAATTGATGAAGAAAAAATTGATAATGAAATAAAAAAAGAAACTAAAAAAGATGAGCAAAGAAGAAAATGAAGGTGGATTTGTTAGCCATCTAACAGAACTAAGAAAAAGATTAATACATAGTTTTATATTTCTAATAATCTTTTTTGTTGTTTGTTATATATTTGCAGAACATATCTACGGATTTTTAGTTGATCCCTTTGCTCAAGCTGTAAAAGATGATGGATCTGATAGAAGACTTATTTTTACCGCCTTACAGGAAACTTTTTTAACTTATATAAAGGTATCTTTTTTCACAGCTTTTTTTGTGACCTGTCCATTTATTCTAATGCAAATATGGAAATTTATTGCACCAGGATTATATAAACATGAAAAAGTTGCTATACTACCATACCTTATCTTAACACCCATTCTTTTCTTTTTGGGCGGTATGCTTGTCTACTATTTAATAATGCCTCTAGCTATTAAATTCTTTTTATCATTTGAAAGCACAGGGATGTCTACAAGTTTACCAATTCAATTAGAAGCCAAAGTAAATGAATATTTATCACTTGTTATGAAGTTAATTTTTGCATTTGGAATAAGTTTCCAACTACCTATAGTCTTAAGTTTATTAGCAAGAATAGGTATTGTTGACAGTCAATTTCTAAAAGAAAGAAGAAAGTATGTAGTAGTAATTATATTTGCTGCTGCTGCATTACTTACACCACCTGATCCAATTACACAAATAGGTTTAGCAATTCCTTTGTTAATTTTATATGAATTATCAATATTTTCAGTAAAATTTATAGAAAACAAAAACTTAGAAAAGACTGATGCATAATTTAAAAGAAATTAGAAAAGATTTTTCAAAATTCGAAAAAGATCTTGAAAAACGTTTAGTTAAAATTGATTTTAATAATTTAAAAAAGCTTGATGAGTTAAATAGAGATTTAATTCAAAAGAAAGAAAACTTAGAAAAAGAAAAAAAAGATATTTCAAAATCTAAAGATGAAAGTTTATTCAAAAAATCTAAAGAAATATCTATAGAATTAGAAAAGATTTCTGAGCAACAAAAAAATACTAAAACTGAATTAGATAATATTTTATCAAGTATACCAAATATACCTCATCAAGATGTTCCAAATGGCAAAGATGAAAGTGATAATATTGAAGTTTTAAAAGCTGGAAAAATTCCTGAGTTTAATTTTAAACCCAAATCTCATTACGAACTTGGTGAAAATTTAGGAATGCTTGATTTTGATCTTGCAACAAAAACAACCGGATCAAGATTTGTATTTGTAAAAAAAGATTTAGCATTACTGGAACGAGCATTATCTAACTTTATGTTAGATACACATATTGTTCAAAATGGTTATCAAGAGATCTCACCTCCATTGATAGCTTCAGACAATACAATGTATGGAACTGGCCAATTACCAAAATTTGAAAACGATCAATTTGAAATAAAATTTGATGAAGCAACTGATAGAAAATTTTTAATTCCAACTGCTGAAGTAATTTTAACAAACATTGTTAAAGATAAAATTGTTGACCAAAAAGATTTACCTATGAGATTTGTTGCTTCAACTCCATGTTTTAGAAAAGAAGCAGGCAGTTATGGAAAAGACACAAAAGGAATGATTAGGCAACATCAATTTTATAAAGTTGAGATGGTTAGTATTGTAGAAAAAGAAAATTGCCTAGAAGAATTAGAGCGAATGACAAATTGTGCAACAGATATACTGGATAAGTTGGAATTACCTTATAGAAAAGTAATTTTATGCTCAGGTGATATGGGTTTCAGTGCAGAAAAAACCTATGATATTGAAGTGTGGTTGCCATCAGAAAACAAGTATCGTGAAATATCATCATGTTCTTCTTGTTCAACTTTTCAGGCACAAAGAATGAAATCAAGATATAAAAATAAAAACAAGGAAACTGTTTTTGTTGGAACATTAAATGGAAGTGGTTTAGCTGTGGGTAGAACTTTAATTGCTTTACTAGAAAACTATCAACAAAAAGATGGTTCGATTATTGTTCCTAAGGTACTGCGACCGTATATGAATAATTTAGAATTGATTTCAGCTAAATAAAGTTGTTTTAATTACATAGATAGTATAAGTATTCACATAATTTATAAGGAGATTTATGGAAGGCTCAGGAATAGGACAATTTATACCGTTAATTTTAATTTTTGTAATTTTTTATTTTTTCTTAATTAGACCACAGCAAAAAAAAGTTAAAGAACACAAAGCAATGGTTGAAAGTCTTAAGAGAGGTGACAAAGTTGTTACTTCTGGTGGAATTACAGGTACCGTGGAGAGACTTATAGACAATGATAAAGTTGAAGTAGAAATTGCTGAAAACGTAAAAGTTGAGATAGTTAAATCAACTGGTATTCAAAGTCTTGTTAATACAAATACTCAAGAAGTTAAAAAATAATTATTTTTAGTTAAGTGCTTTATTTCTCTAAGTTAAGAATTTTATTTATAACTCTTTTTTCAGTTTTATTTATTTTAATTGCTTCATCAAACCTCTTTAAATTTGATGATAATTTTTTTGATAAAAAAATTAATCTAGGATTAGATCTTCAGGGAGGATCATATCTATTACTTGAAATTGATAATGAGCCTGTAATTGAACAAAAACTTCAAAACTTAACATCAACTATCAGAAATTACTTCAAAGAAAAAAATATTAAGATCAACAATATAAAGATAGAAAATCAAAATATTTTTTTTAATGTAATAGAAAATGATAAACAATCTGTTTTAGATGTTTTTCAAGATGAGAATAGTGATCTTAATCCTTATTACCCAAGATTTAAATCGCATCAGTTAGAAATTGAAGATACGGGGTTAAATTTTAAAGTAAATTTTTCAAGGCAGGGATTAATTAAACTTAAAACATCTTCTCAAGATCAAGCTATAGAAATAGTTAGAAGAAGGGTAGATGAAGTTGGAACTAATGAACCTAACATACTTAAAAGAGGAAATAACCGAATTTTAGTAGAGCTACCTGGATTAGATGATCCGATGAGAATAAAATCATTGCTTGGTAAAACTGCAAACCTTACTTTTCGATTTGTAACAAATGATGAAAACGATCGTTTTGGTGTTGAAAAGTTAAAATTTGAAAATGGTTTAGAAGAAGCCACAGTTAGTAAAAGAATTATAATAAGTGGTGAAAATTTACTTGATGCTCAACCAAAAATGGATACTCAAAATAATCAAACAATTGTTTCTTTTACTTTAGATAGAGTAGGTGCAAAGAGATTTGGTAAGGCAACATCAACTGGTATTGGAAAACAATTAGCAATTGTTCTAGATGGTAAAATTATTAGTGCACCTGTAGTTAGAGACACTATTGCAAGTGGATCAGGTCAAATAAGTGGAGGTTTTACTTTTCAAACTGCAACTGATCTAGCTTTATTATTAAGATCAGGAGCATTACCTGCCCCATTAGAAATAATTGAGGAAAGAACAGTTGGACCAGATCTTGGACAAGATTCAATTAATGCAGGAATGATTGCTTTAGCGATAGGTTTTATGTTGGTGATAATTTTTATGTTTGTTAAATATAAAATTTTTGGATTAATAACCAATGTAACGCTGATAGTTAATTTATTTATTCTTTTAGGTGTTTTAACCTTATTTGAGGCTACTTTAACATTACCTGGTATTGCAGGAATTATTCTAACTGTGGGTATGGCTGTTGATGCAAATGTTTTAATTTTTGAGAGGATAAAAGAGGAATTAAAAGATGAGACTAATAATATTTTGGCTTTTGATGGTGGTTACACTAAATCCAGAACAGCCATTTTAGATGCTAATATTACTACATTATTAGCTGCAATTATTTTATTTTTCATGGGCTCAGGTCCAGTTAAAGGTTTTGCTGTAACCTTAGGAGTTGGAATATTTACAACACTATTTTCAGTCTATTTTATAGCAAGATTGTTCACTAGTATTTATGTTTCAAGAAATAAAGATAAGGAAAAATTAATCTAATGATTGCTTTTAATAAATATTATAATCACTTTAATTTTCTCTCATCAGTTTTAATTATTTTTTCATTATTGTTGTTAATTTTTAAAGGTCTTAATTTTGGTATAGATTTTAAAGGTGGAACTTTAATTGAATTAAGAGCTTCAGACTCAAAAATAAATGTTAGTTCATTAAGAGACAGATTTAATCAAATGGATCTAGGAGATGTTTCAGTTAAGAAATTTGGTAATGATACAGATTTTTTAGTTAAATTTGAAAACAAAGATAATAAAAAGAATATTATTGAGGAAATTAAAGCTAATTTAGATCAATCTTTTGGAAATAACTATGATTTTAGAAGAGTAGAGAATGTTGGACCAAAGGTAAGTGCTGAATTATTAAAATCAGGAGTAATAGCAATATCTTTGTCTTTAGCATTAATGTTAATTTATATTTGGATAAGATTTGAATGGCAATTTAGTTTGGGTGCAATTCTAGCATTATTCCATGATGTAATCGTAACTCTAGGAGTTTTTTCACTATTTAGTTTAGAAATAAACTTATCAATTATAGCAGCAGTATTAACAATAGTTGGATATTCCATGAATGATACAGTAGTAATTTTTGACCGTGTGCGTGAAAATTTAAGAAAATATTCAGATATAAAAATTTTTGAATTAACAAATATTTCAATTAATGAGACACTTTCAAGAACAATAATAACATCTGCAACTACTTTGCTTGCATTATTAGCAATTTATTTTTTTGGTGGTGAGATATTAAAAGGTTTCTCTCTTGCAATGATACTTGGTGTTTTTTTTGGAACCTATTCATCAATATATATAGCCAATACTGTTTTAGTTAGACTAAGAGTTTCACAAAAAACTATTCTTAAAGAAGATGATAAAAAATAATTTAATATAAGTTTTGAGCCATAACCATTGTCAGCAACATTGGTAATGATAATAAAGTGTTTGTTCTTGAGAAAAGCATTGCAGTTTTAGCTGATTTTGCTTTTGTATCTGGATCACTCTCTACAATTCCTAAAGCCTTTTTTTGATTTGGCCAAATAACAAACCAAACATTAAAAGCCATTATAATACCTAGCCACATACCTATACCTATTGCAGTATGTTTTGGTACACCAGATGAGATACTTAATGTCATCGCATCATGCAAATAACCATTAAGCAAAGCAAGAATTAAACCAGATATAACCGTTAAAAGTGCTGCCCACCTAAAATAAAATAATGCTGCT
>CACOSU010000009.1 GCA_902629935.1 uncultured Pelagibacteraceae bacterium
TATCAATATTAATGTTAGCAAAGATTAAAAATATTTTAATAATTGTAAACAAAGGACAATTAGAACAATATAAAAAAATTCTTCCTGATGGAAAAAGACTTGGAATAAATCTTACTTTTAAAGAACAAGAAAGCCCTCGAGGATTACCTGATGCATTTATACTTGGAGAAGAATTTATTGGTAAAAGCAATGTTGCTTTAATACTTGGAGATAATTTTTTTTATGGTCAGTATTTATCATCTAAATTAGTTGAATGCACAAAATTAAGTAAAGGAGCAAAAGTGTTGCTACATAGAGTGACAAATCCAGAAAAATATGGTGTTGCTAAAGTTAAAAATAAAAAAATTATACAGATAAAAGAAAAACCAAAAAAATATCTATCAGATCATGCAATCACTGGCTTGTATTTTTTTGATAATAAAGTTGTTAACTTTGCAAAACAGTTGAAACCTTCAAAAAGAAATGAGTTAGAAATCACCGATCTACTTAATAAATACAAAAAAATAAAAAAATTATCCGCAGACTTTATTGGAAGAGGTGGAGCTTGGCTAGACACAGGGTCTATTGAGGATTTTTACAAAACTAGCAACTTTGTATCAGCAATAGAAAATAGAGGGAAAAGAGTATAGAACTATATGGTTTGAAAATAATGTTGTTAAGATTATTGATCAAACAAAACTTCCTCACCAATTCATAATTAAAGAACTTAAAACTGTTAATGATGCAATTAATGCAATTAAAGTTATGGAGGTAAGAGGAGCACCTCTAATTGGAGGTACAGCTGCTTATGGTCTAGCTTTGGCAGTTCAAGAAAATAATGATCCAGAATTTATAAAAAAAAGTGCAAAAGAATTAATTCAATCAAGACCAACTGCTATTAATCTTAAGTGGGCTGTAGATCGAATGATAAAAAAATTAGAAGTAATTAACAGTGATCAAATATTAAGTATTGCTTTAAATGAGGCAAAAGAAATATGTGATGAAGATGAAAAGTTTTGTGAAAATATAGGTATTAATGGATTGAAAATAATTGAAGAAATTTATAATAAAAAGAGAGATACAGTAAATATATTAACACATTGTAATGCAGGTTGGTTAGCAACAATTAATTGGGGTACAGCCACATCACCAATTTATCATGCACACAAAAAAGGAATACCAGTGCATGTATGGGTAGACGAAACAAGACCTAGAAACCAAGGTGCAAATTTAACTTCTTATGAATTAAATGAAGAGGAAATTCCAAATACTATTATTGCTGATAATACAGGGGGTATTTTAATGCAGAGGGGTGAAGTTGATATGTGTATTGTAGGTACTGATAGGACTTTATCCAATGGAGACGTTTGTAATAAAATTGGAACTTATCTTAAAGCATTAGCTGCTCATGATAATAACGTTCCTTTTTATGTGGCTCTTCCAAGCTCAACAATTGATTGGGACATCAAAGATGCAAAAGATATTCCCATTGAAGAGAGAAATTCAGAGGAATTATCTCATGTTGAAGGTATAGATGAGAATAATGAAATTAAAAAAGTTTTAATCTACCCAACTAAAAGTAAAGCTATGAATTTAGCTTTTGATGTTACGCCTGCAAAATATGTGACAGGATTAATTACCGAAAGAGGGATTACGAAAGCTTCTTTTGATAGTTTAAAAAAATTATTTAAATGAAAAATTTAAGATCTGAAATAATAAAATATTCAAAAATGCTGAATTCAAAAAAATTATCAGCATTAAGATCTGGTAATATTTCATCAAGGTACAAAGATGGTTTTTTAATTACTCCCTCAGGAAAAAAATATTCGTCATTAAAGAATCGTGATATTGTTTTTGTTTCTCTAAATGGATACTTTGATAAAAAAAAGGGAATTCCTTCATCTGAGTGGAAATTTCATCAAGATATCTACAGAAACAAAAAAGAAGCAAAAGCAATTGTTCATGCACATTCAACATGCGCTACAGCAGTTTCTACTCACAAGAGAGGAATACCTCCTTTTCATTATATGGTAGCGATGGCTGGAGGTCATGATATTAAATGTGCAAAATACGCAACATTTGGAACAAGAGAATTGTCAAAAAATATTTTGAAAGTTTTAAAGGGTCGAAAAGCTTGTTTAATTTCAAATCACGGACAGATTGCATTCGAAAAAAGTTTATCAAAAGCATTTGAACTTGCTGAAGAGGTTGAAAATATATCGCTTCAGTATATAACGAGCCTTAAATTGGGTAAGCCTAAGATTCTTTCAATTAATGAAATGAAAAAAGTTTTATCCAAAGCAAAGAATTATAAAAAAGGATAGCTAATGACTAAAGTTGGAGAACACATAACTATAGACATTATTGGTACTACAAAAGAATACGATCCTTCTGTATTTGAAAAAGTAATAAATGATATTGCAAAAGCTGCAAAAGTAACAATTCTCAATATATCCAAATATAAATTTGAACCTCAGGGTTTTACAATTCTTGCTTTATTAGCTGAGAGTCATATTAGTTTTCATACATTTCCAGAAAAAGGAATTATAAGTTTTGATTTCTTTACATGTGGAAAAGTAAACCCATCAGTGGCGATAGATATTATAAAAAAAGAATTTGAACATAAAAGAATAGTTAAAAAAGAATTTAATAGAGATACAAAATCTCTTTATCATGACATTTACAGTTCGCCAGGCTTACAAAAATCTTACGTTGTAAATGATGTTTTAGAGGATTTTAAATCAAAAGTTGGTCAACATATTGAAATTTTAGAATTAGAACAGTTTGGAAAATCTTTATTTATCGATGGTGAAATACAAGTTGCTGCAACCGATGAACACTTGTATAGCTCTACATTTGTTAGTTCTGGGTTAGACTTAAATAAAAATAAAGAACGAGCGGCTATAATTGGTGGTGGAGATGGTGGTGTTGCAAGAGAATGTATTTCAAAAAATTTTAACTTTATCGATTGGTATGAATTGGATCCAGAAGTTGTAGATGTTTGCAATAAGCATTTAGGTGATATTGGTAAAAAAGCTACAGAGAAAAATTCTGTAAAATGTGTTTGGGGAGATGCATTTGCTAGTATAAAATCAGTAAGCGATGATACTTATGATCATATTTTTGTTGACCTTAATGATGATCAATTTTGTATAGATTTAGCTGCAAAAAATATGGATTCTTTGGTAAGAATTTTAAAACCTAAAGGAGTTATTACCGCTCAAGTAGGAAGTCAGGATAAAAAACCACATCAGGTTGAAAATTGGCTTAATGTATTCAATCAAAACTTTGGTAACGCTAAATTATCTAGAGTTTATATACCCAGTTTTGATTGCTCTTGGAATTTTTCTTCATCAATAAATCATTAATTTTTCTTTTTTCTTATTTAAATTTGTGAAATAATTATTTCAAATTAAAGGAGAAAATAATGAATATATTCAAAAAAACAATTTTAACAGTTCTGGCTTCTTTATTATTAATCGGTAACGTTTATGCTGATAAAATAAAAATTGGAACTGAAGGTGCTTATCCTCCATGGAATTCTAAAGATGCCTCAGGTAATCTTATTGGTTTTGAGGTTGAGTTGGCTCAAGAACTTTGTGCGATTATGAAACATGAGTGTACAATAGTTGAGCAAGATTGGGATGGAATGATTCCTGCTTTATTAATGAGAAAGTTTGATGCGATCATGGCAGGTATGTCAATTACAGCTGAGAGACAAAAAACAATTACATTCTCTCAAGGATACGCAGATGAAGTTGCATCTCTTGCGGTTATGAAAGGTTCAAGTTTAGAGGGAATGGATACACCAGAAGGTATCAATCTTTCTCTTGGTGGATCTGATGTAAAGAAAGCTCTTAAAACTTTGACAAGTGCACTTTCTGGTAAGACTGTTTGTACACAAACAGGAACTATACATCAAAATTTTTTAGATTCCGGTGATGTTGGTAGTGTAAATGTAAGAACTTACAAAACCCAGGATGAAGTAAATCTTGATCTAACATCTGGAAGATGTGATGTAGCTTTAGCTGCTGCAGTGGCATTTACAGATTATGCTGATAAATCAGGAAAGCCAGTTGTATTGGTTGGACCAACTTTTTCAGGTGGTGCATTCGGTAATGGTGTTGGTGTTGGTATCAGACAAGGTGGTGATGATGCTATCGGAAAAAGAGATGCAAAATTACTAAAAGACTTCAATAGAGCAATTAATACTGCTAGAAAAAAAGGAATTATTAGCAAACTTGCTATTAAACACTTTGGTTTCGACGCCTCTATGTAATTAATTTCAGATTTGGCGACTATAATATATAGTCGCCAATCTATATGGAACTTCTAGCATTTGGAAAAACAGGTTGGGGAGACGAGTTATTTTACGCAACCCTAATGACCATTGCTGTCTCAATTACAGCAATGCTTATTGGTTTCTTTTTTGCATTAATTTTTACACCATTAAAGCTTTCAAAATATAAAACACTAAACCTAATTAGTAATTGTTATACAACAGTTATTAGAGGGGTGCCTGAGCTTTTAGTAATTTACCTTTTCTTTTTTGGAGGAAGCGGAGCCATTATGTATGTAGCCTCAATAATTGGCTATTACGAATATATAGAAATTAATGCTTTCATTACTGGATCTATGGCAATAGGAATTATTTCTGGTGCTTATTCAACTGAAGTTTTCAGAGGAGCAATCCAATCAATAGATAAAGGCCAGTTTGAAGCTGCTAAAGTTCTGGGAATAAGTAAGTTTGGTCAATTTTATAAAATAATTTTACCTCAAATGTTGAGGTTAGCTATTCCAAACTTAAGTAATGTCTGGCAAATAACTTTAAAAGATACCTCTCTTATTTCAGTAACTGGTTTGGTGGAGATTATGAGACAATCTTATATTGCAGCAGGATCAACAAGAGATCCACTATTTTTTTATTCTTTTGCTGCAATTTTATATCTGCTGCTTACTTATGTGAGTATGAAACTGATTAACAAGTTAGAAGTTAAATATAGCAGGGGGTATTAATGGATTTTGAATTAATGTTTAATAGTTTTCCTAAACTTTTAGAAGCAACAGTTGTTACATTAAAACTATTAACAGCATCATTATTTTTTGGATTATTTTTTGGTCTTTTCTTTGCAATCCTAAGATTAAATAAAAATATATTTATTAATAAATTTGCTTATGGATATTCTTATATTTTTAGAGGAACACCTTTATTAGTTCAAATTTTTATTATTTATTTTGGATTGGGGCAAATCGAATATTTAAGAACAACATTTCTGTGGGTTATTTTGAAAGAACCATATTGGTGTGCGATAATTGCATTTACTTTAAATACTGGCGCCTACACATCTGAAATATTAAGATCAGCATTTCAGACAATAAAACCAGGAATTATTGAGGCTGGTAAAAGTCTAGGAATATCTAACAAAATAATATTTTATAAAATCCAAATTCCAATTGCTATAAGACAATCACTTCCTGCATATGGAAATGAAATCATATTGATGATGAAGGGAACTTCTTTAGCAAGCACAGTAACTTTGATGGATTTAACTGGTGTTGCTAAATATATAATTTCAACAACTTTTAAACCAATAGAGGTTTTTATTGTTGCTGGGGGAATTTATCTTTTCATGACTTTTATCATTCATAATGTAATTAAATATTTAGAGAAAAAGTATAGTTTTCAACAATAGTTAATATGTATCTATCTAAAAAACAGATTAATACTTATCAAAATCAAGGCGTGATAATCATTAAAAATGCGTTTAAAGATTGGATTGAACCCTTGAGAATTGGTTTTCAAAAAGTTTTAGATAATCCCAGTAAACACGGAAGAGAAAATGTCACTGATGAAAAAGGAAGATTTTTTGAGGATTATTGTAATTGGGAGAGGATAAAAGAATTTAAAGATTGCATTTTTAATTCACCTGGAGCTCAAATAGTTACTGAAGCAACTAATTCTAAAGTTACTCAAATTTTTCATGAACATATCTTTATAAAGAATCCAGGGACCCATAAAGAAACACCCTGGCATCAAGATATGCCTTATTACTGCGTTGATGGTAACGATACTGGAAGTTTTTGGATTCCATTGGATGAAGTAGATAAGAACAATAATATTAAATTAATTTTAGGTTCTCATAAATGGCCAAAATTAATCAGACCTACAAAATGGTCAAATAACCAACCTTGGTATGAAGACAACAATTCTTTCATGGATTTACCATCAATAAAAGAATTTGAAAAAAATATTTTAATACCTGATTTAAATTTAGGTGATGCTGTTTTATTTAATTTTAAAACTGTGCATGGTTCAACAGGAAACAATACTTCTAAATCACGAAGGGCATTTTCAATGCGATTTATTGGTGATGATGTTAAATATATTGATAGAGGAGGTCCTACCTCACCACCTTTTGATGGTATCAATTTAAAAACTGGAGATTTAATGAGAGAAGATTGGTTTCCTAAAATTTTATAATTCTTATTTTATGGAATTATTTTATTTTATTATAGCAAGCTTCTTAGTTGTTATTGTTCCTGGGCCAACTGTAAGTTTGATAATTGCAAATTCCTTAAAATCTGGTGTCAAAGCTGGTCTACTAAATATTTTAGGAACACAGATTGGTGTTTTAATTTTAATTTTTTTATTAGCCGTAGGGTTTGAATTTATTTCTCCTTTCATAGATCGAATAATTATAATTGTTAGAATAATTGGAGCAATTTATTTAATTATTCTTGGAATAATTGCATTAAAAGCAAAAGTAGATTTTAAAAATAATCAATATGTGAAATATGATGAAAGATTCATTTTTCAAGGATTGATAGTAATATTGACCAATCCTAAAATATTTTTATTTCTTGGGTCATTTTTGCCTCAGTTTATTAGTTTAAAGTATTCAGTAAGTTCACAAATTATCTATTTTGGTTTGTTATTTGTACTTGTAGCTACAATTTTTGATAGTTGTTATGCAATAATTTTTGGAAAGTTTAGAAATTTGATTGCAAATAAATACTTAAAAATTTTAAATTCAATTGGTGGATCGATATTAATATTAGTTGGTATATGGTTATTTTTTAATTAATTAAATAAAAAGTGCTAAAATATATCAAGTTCTTCTTATTAAAGTTTTATAGAGTTACTAAGTCTAATTTTTGTTTACCTAATCTCTCGTTTCCATTTTCGGTCACAAGATATGTTTCGCCTAAATTCATTGCAACCTTATTTTCAGAGTCCATTAAAATCATGTGCATAAAGAAAACATTACCTGGTGTAATTATATAAGGATTACCAGTATATAACATAGGCCAATCCATCCAATTTGGAGAAAATGTTGTACCTAACGAGTATCCGCAAGCATTCATTCTAGATTTATTATATCCATTATCATCAAAAGTTTTTGCGTGAACATCAAAAACCTCACCAACTTTATTTCCAGGTATTAATTTTTTTTCACATTTATTTAATGCTTCAAGACAAGCTTCATGCATTTTAAGATGATTAGTATCGGGATTTCCAATAATAATAGTTCTAAACATAGCAGAGTGATAATGTTTATATGTACCAGCCCACTCAATACTTAGTTGGTCTCTCTTTGATAAAATTCTTTTCTCTGACTGGTATCTACACAATAAAGCATTGCGTCCTGATCCAATAATATATTCATTAGCCGGGTAATCACCACCACCTTCTAAAACTACTTTTTGCATTTCTGCTAAAATCTTAGCTTCGCTAGCTCCAGCTTTAGCATGTTTCCAAGCTTGATCTAAGGCTAAGTCAGCTAACTCTGCAGCTTTTCTTACATAAACAATTTCTTCTTCTGACTTAATGACTCTTAGTTTTGTTATAAGTTCAGACTGATCTTCTATATTGCAATAATTCTCAAGAGATTGATTTAATCTTAATGCATTTCTACCTGTTAAACCATATGCTTCATATTCAATACCAACTTTTTTTCCTTTTAAAGATAATTCATCTAAAATATATTTAAGATCATTGGCTGGGTTTGAGCCATCTTTATCAACCCAAATTCTAATGTCTTCAATATTGGATGTATTTTGTGCTTGTCTTAAATCTGGAGCTCTAGTTAATAGAATTATATTACCTTTTATGTCAAGAACCAGTGTTTGAAAAAATACATAACCAAAAGTATCATAACCAGTTAACCAATACATAGACTCTTGTCTAAACATTAGTATGGCATCAAGATTTTGTTCTTTCATTGACTTAAGAACTTTAGTTTTTCTTTGTAAAAATTCTTTATTTGAAAAATGAAGAGCCATTACTTAATAACTAGTGTATTCTTTGATTTCTTTTATTTTTGATCCAGTGTAATTATTTATTTCTAATTTAATTTTAGCCCGATCATCATTTAGGAAATGAACATCTCTTGATAATTTAATAAATTTTTCGTTGAAATCCTTATCTTTTTCGCACTGTCTTTTGTCATCTTCAATAACCCATAGTTTAGAATTAATTTCTTTTAAAGATTGAAATAAATTATTCAACTTATCATCTGATTTGACATTTTTTTTATATTGTTCTTTTAAAACAGAATGTTCTTTAGATATAAATTTTAACTTTTCAGTATCTTTAATTTTTTCTTGTTTAATTTCTAATATAGAAATTTTATCTAATAATTCTCCAATTGATACTTCAACAATAATTTTATTCATAAAATTTTATACTATGCTAAGTTGTTAGAAATATGTCTAATATTTTAATTATCAAACATGGTTCTTTGGGTGATATAGCTCAAGCTTGTGGTGCAATTCAAGATATTTCTGAGAATCATAAAGATGACGAAATTCATTTACTTACAACGAAACCATATTTTGATTTATTTAAAAAAAACCCACATATCTCTGATGTTATTTTAGATAAGAGATTGTCAAGACTAAACTTGATTTATTTATATTCATTAATGAAAAACATAAAAAAATATAATTTTTCTAAAGTTTATGATCTACAGAACTCAAGCAGAACAGCATTTTATAAAAAAATTTTATTCCCTAAAGCATCGAAAGACACATGGTCATCTACAGAAACAACACTTCCTCAGGAAACAACAAAAGAAGATTTTGACAATGATTCTGTTTTATCTAGATTTGAGTATCAATTAAAAAGCTCAGGTATAAATACAAGCCATACGTTGAGCCCTGATTTTTCTTGGAGTGTTTCAGATATATCCCAAATAAAAAATTATTATAAATTAGATAAATATATTCTCCTTTTTCCTTTTTGTTCACCTCATTTAACATCAAAGAAATGGCCTTATTATAATGAATTAATTTCTATAATTAATGAAAAATCAGACAATAAATTTAAAGTAGTTATAGCACCTGGACCTGGTGAAATTAAAGAGGCATCAAATATTAATGCACTCAGTATTTTAGATAATGGCAAAGCTCTTGATATTTCTCAGTTATCAGCATTAATTAAAGAAAGCACTTTTGTTATTGCAAATGATACTGGACCTGCACACATGACAGCTCACTTAGGATCAAAAGGATTAGCTTTATTTGGATCTCATACAACTGCTTTTAAAGTAAGTATCGAAAGAGAAAATTTTAAAGCGATACAAGCTACTGAAATATCCAAAATTTCACCAGAAAAAGTTTTTGAAAAACTATCTAAAATTATTTTTTAATTTTTAATATCTATACTTTTTCTAATTATTTCTTTTTTTAATTTCATTTCTCTATATGAAATAATTAATATTCCTAAAAAAATTATACTTGCACCAATCCATGTAAATAAATCAGGTATTTCGTTAAAGATAAAAAATCCTATCAAAGATGCAAATACTAGACTTAAAAAGGAATATGGTTGTGTCACGCTAACATCTACCAATCTATAAGCGTGATTAATACAAAGATGTAACAATGTGCCAAATAAACCGCCAAAAAATAAATAAATCAAAGTCTGCAAACTCGGTGTTTGCCAATGCAATAATGCAATAATGAAACTAAAAATTGTCATATATGTGTATCCATAAGATAAAATTGTGATTGAACTATCATCTTTAGCAATACTTTTTGTAATTATAATCACTACAGACCACATAAAAGAAGAGGCAAGTGCCATATAAACTCCAAGAGAGATTTCGATTATTCCTGGCCTTAAAATTATTAACATTCCAATAAATCCTAAAACTAGGGCAAAACTCCTGTATAGGTAAATTTTTTCTCCCAGAAACAAAACAGCTAATATTGTTACCAAAAAAGGTACAACAAAAGAAATTGCCGTAACTTTTTCAATTGGCATCATTACTAAGGCTGAGAAATATAACAGCATTGAAGGTAAGTTTAAAAAAGCTCTAAAAAAATGTTTTTTATGGTGAATTGTTTTAAAAACTGTGAATTTAGACTTTAATATATAGGGCAAAATAATTAGAAAACCAAAAAAAAATCTAAAAAATCCTGCAACGTAAACATTAATTTCCTCTTGAGCTAATTTTAAAAATGTAAGCATCAATGTTCCAAATAATACTGAAGCTACAATTAAAAAAATTGCTATTTTGTTATTTGAAATCAATTTAATATCTTCTTGTATTCTTCAATTATCTTTGACCATTGAAATTTATTCACGAATTCTTTAGCATTTTTCCCAAGCTGTAAATATTTTTTATTTTCTAACATTGAATTAATTGAAGAATAAACCTCATCAAGATTATTACCATCACAGATTAGACCAGTTTTTTCATGATCTATAGCATCAGATGCACCACCATCTTTACCACCAATCGATGGAATACCGTATTGTGCAGCTTCAACATAAGCTATGCCAAAACCCTCGACTGATTTTTTATGGATTATTGATGGCATTACAAAAATGTTTGATTTTGCAATAAGAGCATTTTTTAAATCATTACTTATATCTTTAAAAAACATGACTTGTGCTTCTAGATCTAGTTCTTTTACAAGTTTCTTAATATTTTCTTCTTCCTCTCCATACCCAACACAAATGTAAACAATATCAGGATAAATTTGCTTTAAATTTCTCAAAGCCATTACTATTTTTTCGTGATTTTTACGCTTATCAAATCTTGAAACTGTGATTAGTCTTGGATTTTTAACTTTAAGTATGCTTTCAACTTTACCTAAAGTTTTTTTGTTTAATTCTTCGGTAGGATCTACACCTGGATTTATTACAATAACTTTATTCTCATTTACTCCAAGTGCTATAGCAAGATTTTTTGTAAACTGAGAATTCGCTATAACTTTTTCAACATTATTTAAAACACTAATCACTCTTTTATTCTGACTAGAGTCCTTAGGATAGTTGATTTCTTTACTATGTATTAAACAATATTTTTTCTTAGATGTTTTAACAAGTTCTAAACTTTTCCAATGATCAGCAATAATACCATCTACTTTATTTTCTTTGATATATTCATTAATTAATTGTGCTTTTCTATATTTTCTAAGTAATTTAATTCCACCAACTCTTTCAATTGAAAAAGAGGCTTGTTCATCAAAATTTTTATGACCTTCTTTATAATCTGCAAAAACTTTTATCATGAAGTTTTTAGATAGTTCTCTTGAAAGACCCCACATTAGACTTTGCATGCCACCAAGCTCAGGTGGGAACGATCTAGTTACAATCAGATACATTAATCATACTTCCATTTAATACCACAGCCTGCACTAGGTATTTGATCTTCAGGACCTTTTCCAGTTTCAGCTATTTGCCTCATAGCTGTTAGCAAATCACTTTCACCATCTTTAACTGGAATAAACTTTTTAAGCTCTCTTAGTCGTCCTCTGTATTGAAGTTCTAAATTTTTATTGTAGCCAAAGAAATCTGGAGTACATACAGCGTCATAAGCTTTAGCAATTTCTTGAGTTTCATCATGTAAATATGGAAAATTGAAATGATTTTCATTTGAAAATTTAATCATATTATCAAAAGAGTCGTCGGGATAATTAACAAAGTCATTTGAGCAGATAGCAACAGTATTAATACCAATTTTTTTCAATTCATAACAATCTTCAACTAATTCTTTTGTAATTGCTTTAACATAAGGACAATGATTGCAAATAAACATTATCAAAGTTCCATTTTCACCTTTGATATCATTTAAGGATAGAATTTTATTGTCAGTTGATTTTAATTCAAATGGGATAGCTTTTTGACCAAAATCACATATTGGAGTTTGTATAGGCATAATGTAAAATATATAGATTATGTTTTATGATTTAAAAGATAAAAAACCAAAAAACTCTGGCGAAAATTGGGTAGCTCCTAATGCAACTATAATTGGAGATGTGACATTAGAAAAAAATACAAGTATATGGTTTAATGCAGTTCTAAGAGGAGATATTGAAAATATTTATATTGGCGAAGGATCTAATGTTCAAGATGGAAGTATTTTACATACAGATCCAGGCTGTCCTTTAAAAGTAGGAAAAAATGTTACTATTGGTCATTTAGTCATGCTTCATGGGTGTACAATAGGAGATAACAGTTTAATTGGAATTGGAGCTGTCATTTTAAATAAAGCCAATATTGGAAAAAATTGTATTATCGGAGCTAAGGCTTTAATTACTGAAAATAAAGTCATACCTGATAACTCTTTAGTTGTTGGATCTCCAGGTAAAGTTATTAGAGAAGTTACAGATGAGGAAAAAAAGGCAGTGTTAGAAAACACAAAACATTATCAAGATAATTGGAAAAAATATTCAAAATCAATTTTTTAGATATATTTAATTTAAATTAATGACTAGACACCCCCATCATTTTAAAATTGCTTTTGCTTTGGCTATTTCAGCTGGGTCTTGGGGAATTTATTGGTTACCACAAAGAATACTTGTTGAAGGCGGTCTTACAGGTGGCTGGGGGACAATTGCTCAAATGATAATTGGACTTTTAATATTATTACCAATAGCTATTTGGAGATTGATTAAAAAAAAAGAAACTGGTTTAGAGTTACCAGTCACCGGTTTACTAGTTGGTGGTGGTTTTATTTGTTATGCTTTAAGTTTTCTTTTAACTGATGTTGTTAGAGCTTTAATATTGTTTTACATGACGCCAATTTGGACAACAATATTTGAAATATTATTTCTAAAAAAAAGACCTGGTCTAGAAAGAGTACTTACTTTGGGATTAGCTCTTGGTGGTTTATGGATAGTTTTTAGCAAACAAACTATTATACCTCTTCCAGAAAATGCTGGAGATTGGTTGGCATTAGCAGGTGGTGCAATTTTTGCTGGTGGAATGATAAGACTGGAAGTTGTTAAAACTGATGGTGTATTTCCAATTATATTTTCTTTTTTTTTCTACGGAGCTTTATTTAATATAGTTGCTGGATTTTTTTTAGTTGATTATCTAGGAGAAATGCCTGCTATTGAATCTTTCATTTCAATGTCTTCTTTTTTATTTGTAATATCTGTTTTTTATTTTATTCCTACAGCAATAGTAATACTCTGGGCTCCGAGTAAATTAGGCGCGGGTTTATGTTCAATTCTTTTTCTTGCAGAAATTGTTGTTGGAGTAATAAGTTCAGGCATGCTTACAAACGAACCATTTGGCTGGAGAGAGATAGCGGGTAGCTCGTTAATAGTTTTAGGGGGAATTTTAGCAGTAGTACTTGCTCCTAAAGAAGAAAAATTGTTAAATTAAATTTTTAAGAAATATTTATAAGTTTTTAACTCAACTTTTTTTTATAGGAGAAAATAATGCCAGCAGGATATGTAATAGCTCAATTAAAAATCACAAACCCTGAAAATTATAAAGAATATGTGGAAAAAGTTACTCCACTTGTGGAAAAATTTGGTGGAGAATTTTTAGTTAGAGCTGGTGAATTTCAAATTTTTGATGGAGAAACAAAATTTCCTCGAATTATTGTTCTTAAATTCCCATCCTATGAAAAAGCATTAGAATGGTACAATTCTGAAGAGTACAAACCAATAAAGCAAATAAGATTAGATAATTCTGAGGGCTCAAATATAATTATAAAAGGTGTTTGAAAGAATAATTTATTTACTAAAATAATAGATCGTTAATTGAATAAACAATCAATCCAATTATTAATATAAATAAAATTAAAAAAGATAATTGTCCACTTAACTTTGATTTAATTTTGGTTTTACCTTCTTTAATTTTTTTAAAATGAATACTCCCAAATCTCATTACAGCTAATCCTAGAATAATTAAAAATGCTGTGAATATGTATCCAGTAACCATTTATGGCACTAGCCAATTATCTTTATTATTTTCCAAATCAAACCTTGCTCTACGGTGACCTTTAGCTGCTAAATAAAGCCACTCGATAGATTTAATTTTGCACTGAATTACAGTAAAATTTTTGTAACCTTCTTCACTTTGTTCTTTAGTGTAATCGAAATTATCAAGCTCTGGTTTTAATCCAGAGGTTGGAATATCAGATTCCGTTCCAGGTCCATTATCAACTAAATAGCATTTTCTAGATATGTGCTGAGTTTTAGACCAAGATTCTTTGGTTATTTCATTTTCATGGTTAATAACACATTCCACTTTTAATCTTACCTGTATTTTTTCATCTTTATCATAAAATAACATGGCAGCATTTTTATTAGCTTTTAATTTTTCAATTTTATCTGATCTTATATCGCTGTGAAATTGTATAAGATTATTTGTTTGATCTGATTTTCTCAAAACAACTATTCTTCCATCAATATCATTTTGATCTCCACAGACAAATACTGGAATTCTGAATGGTGAACTTCGGTCCTTAACAGCATTATCTAGTAATGACCAAATTTTTTTTTTAATTTCTGAGAAATCCTCATAGTATGAGGGTTGCATATTACTTCCTAAATCTTTTAATTAAACTTGAAGTATCCCATCTATTACCTTTCATCTCCTGAATTTCTCCGTAATATTTATCCACTATTTCAGTGATAGGTAATAATGATCCATTATTTTTAGCCTCATCCATAGCAATTTTTAAATCTTTTCTCATCCAATCTACTGCAAAACCAAAATCAAATTTATCTTCAATCATTGTTTTGTATCTATTTTCCATTTGCCATGACTGAGCTGCTCCTTTTGAAATAACTTCGATTACGTCTTCCATATTTAATCCAGCTTTCATACCGAAATTTATTCCCTCTGATAAACCCTGAACCAATCCAGCAATACATATTTGATTAACCATTTTAGCCAGCTGACCACTACCTGCTGATCCTAATAACTTCATTTTTTTGCTATAACAATCAATTTTATCTTTTGCTTTATCAAAATCTTCTTGATCTCCGCCAATCATTACTGTTAAAGCACCATTTTCTGCACCCGCTTGACCGCCGGATACTGGAGCATCTAAAGATCCGAATTCATTTTTTTTTGCATGTTCATAAATTTCTCTAGCAATCGTTGCTGAGGCAGTAGTATTATCAATATAAATTGCACCTTTATTTATTGTTTTAAAAGCACCGTTGTCACCAAAGGTAACCTCTCTTAAATCATTATCATTACCAACACATGTAAAAACATACTCAGCATCCTTTGCTGCCTCTGCAGGTGTTTCAGCTAGTTTACCATTGTATTCTGATATCCATTTTTCTGCTTTTGATTTTGTTCTATTAAAAACAGTTACATTATGGCCACCTTTTGATATATAACCAGCCATTGGATAGCCCATAACACCAAGACCTATGAAAGCAACATTACAAGTCATAATTTTTTTCTATGTTTAAAAGTTTAAGTTTAAAAGTAATTCTATTTGGATTTATCTTTACATTTTTTTCAAGCTTTGGACAGAGTTTTTTTCTAGGCTTATTTAATTCTAGTATTAGAGATGCTTTATCAATAACACATGGACAATTTGGCTCAATTTATGCATCAGCTACTCTATTGAGTAGCATAACTCTAGTTTGGATTGGAAAAAAAATTGATGATATAAATATTTTAAAATTTGCATCTTATGTAATAATTTTTTTATCTGTATCGTGTTTTATATTTTCAAAAATTTCATCTGTAATTTTTTTATTCGTAGGAATTTTTTTAATGCGTTTGGCTGGTCAAGGCTTATCTAGTCATACCGCTACAACAACTATATCTCGTTTTTTTGAAAAAAATAGAGGAAGAGCTTTAAGTACAGCGTGGCTTGGATTGTCATTAGCTGAATTTATAATGCCAGTTTTAATCGTTTTTTTATTAACTTTTATTGAATGGAGAGATATCTGGGTTTCTATTTCTATTTTAGTTATCCTCCTTTTGCCTGCTGCAACTTACGTTTTAGTAAAAGAAGTTAAACTTGATACAAGAGAGGACTCTCAAATTGAAGAGAGTAATCGAGAAATTAAACAATGGAGAAGGGTAGAGGTTTTAAAAGATTATAGATTTTATGTAATTTGCATGACAATGCTAGCTATGCCATGGATTGCAACAGGATCTTTTGTTTATCAGTCTTTTATTTCTTCTTCTAAAGAATGGGGACCCTATGTGATTGCACAATCATTTATGGTTTACTCGATTTTATCAGTAATCACTCTTTTTATATCAGGATTTTTAATTGATAAATTTTCAAGTAGAAAATTATTAATTTATATGAATATACCTCTTTTTTTCTCAACTTTAGTTCTTTATTATTTTAATGCACCGTTATCTTCTTTTATATTTTTTGGATTACTTGGAATAACTAATGGTTTGGCTAACGTTCTTGGTTCCTCTACTTGGGCTGAAATTTATGGTGTTAAATATATTGGATCTATAAAAGCCTTAACAACTGCACTAATGGTATTTTCAACAGCTTTTGGCACAGCTTTATTTGGATTTTTGATTGATATTGGTTTTTCAATTGAACAAATTGCTGTTGTTTCTGGATCTTACATCTTTAGCTCAATTATTCTTCTTTATTTGGTCAAAAATAAGCTTAATCCAACTTATTTGTAAAATTAGACCTTGATTTTTAAAGACTCACTGTGTAGATACTGCGCATGGCAAGAGTTACAGTAGAAGATTGTATAGATAAAGTAGAGAGTCCTTACGAATTAGTCTTGGTTGCTAAAGAAAGAGCTACTCAACTTAATGCAGGTATTGAACCAACAATAGATAGAGATAATGACAAAAACACAGTGATATCTTTAAGAGAAATTGCTGAGAAAAAAATTATAGTCTCAGATTTAACAGAAAGTGCTGTTTATAAATTAAGAAAACATGTTGAGCAAGTAGATGAAGGTATTGAGGATGACGAAGAAATAGGCGACGATTTTGAAAATTTATATAAAGGCGAAATTTCTAAAAGTGGTACGCCAATATTACCATCAAAAAGAGCAAGAAAAATTCCTGAAAAAATCCAAGTTTCTAAAGATGACTTGGCTGAATTATCTGAAACAGCTAAACCAGGTATTGATTCTTCAATTGCTGAAGAAACAATGAACGAACAAGGTGAAGTTTCTTTAGATGAAATGTCAGAGTCGGAAAATCATGAAGTAGACGTAGCTTCAGACGACACAGAAGCTTCAAACTCATAAAAAAATAATATAAAGTTATATCATGAATAGGAAAGTATCAGTTGCTCCTATGATGGATTGTACAGATCGTCATGAACGATTTTTTCTAAGATTAATATCTAAAAATACTCTTCTTTATACCGAGATGATAGTCGATGAAGCCATAAACAGAGGAGATAAAAAAAAGTTATTGGAGTTTAATATTAATGAAAAACCTTTAGCACTTCAATTGGGAGGATCTTCACCAAAACTTTTATCTGAAGCTACTAAAGTGGGTGAAGATTTTGGTTATGATGAAATCAATCTAAATTTAGGTTGTCCTAGTAAGAAAGTAGAAAAAAATAGATTTGGAGCTTGTTTAATGAAAGAACCCAATTTAGTGGCAGATTGTTTAAGTAAAATGCAATCAGTTACAAAACTGCCAGTAACTATAAAAACAAGGATTGGTTATGATGATGTAGATGATTATGAAAATTTACATAGTTTCATTTCTACTCTGAAAGCAACTGGAGTTAAAACTTTCATTATTCATGCTAGAAAAGCAATGCTAGGTAAATTTACTCCTAAGCAAAATTTAAATATTCCACCTTTAAAATATGAGTATGTATATAAATTAAAAGAGGATTTTCCTAATGAAGAGATCGTAATTAATGGAGGAATAACTTCAGTAGATGAAATAAAACCTCTTTTAGAAAAAACCGATGGTGTAATGATAGGAAGGGCCGCATATCATACCCCTTATTTACTTGCAGATATTGAAAGAGCAATATTCAATAATGATGATGTTCCAAGTAGACAAGATGTAATTGAACAACTTATTCCTTATGTTAAAGAAGAATTAAAAAAAGGAACAAGATTAAATCAAATCATGAGACATACTCTTGGTTTATTTCATGGTCAAACGGGTGCAAGTTATTGGAAAAGATATTTAAGCGAAAACATGTGTGTAAGAGATGCTGATGTGAAAAAAATTGATCACATAATGGATAAAATTAAATATAATAATGTAGATACTAGAGTAGGGCAGTCTGCTTAATTCAATTTTAACAAACGAATACAGTTATATTGTTTTATTAATGGCCTTAACCGCAATACCAGTTGGTTTTGTTGCTGGATTATTTGGTATTGGCGGAGGGTTGATAACTGTTCCCTTTTTATATTTTATTTTTGGTTCTTTAGATATTGATCCACAATATGTTATGCATCTTGCTGTTGGGACTTCCTTTGCAATCATAATACCAACATCTACAGTTTCAGTTTTAACACATCATAAATTTAAAGCAGTTGATTTTGATATTGTTAAGAATTACGGTCTGTTTGTTGTACTAGGAGTTATTGTTGGTACTGTTTTTGCAGCTTCCTTAAAAACTAAATCCTTGGTTTTGTTTTTTTCTATTATGATCTTATTTTTAGGAATCTACTTAATTTCAATAAAAGAAAAGAAACAAAATATAATTGTTAAAATGAAATTACATCTAAAAGTTATTCTTGGTTTTCTTGTTGGGTTTATATCTGCTCCTATGGGTATAGGAGGAGCTGTAATGAATGTTCCTATTCTTAAGTTTTTTGGTTATTCAATAAATAAAGCTATAGGAAGTGCAGCAGCTATAGGGTTTTTAATTGCTCTATTTGGAGCGACAGGATTTATTCTTTCAGGAAATTATTTAAATTCTAGCCTCCCTTTAAGTATAGGCTTTATAAATCTACCTGCTTTTTTAATTTTTATACCAATTACAACTTTCATGGCCCGGATAGGAGCTAAAACAGTTCATAGTATTGATAAAAATAAAATTAGTAAGTTTTTTGGAACTTTTCTTTTAGTAGTTTCGATTAAATTTTTTTACGAATACTTAAAACTATAGTTTACAAAAAAAAGAGGTGACTTCAGTCTCCCTCCATCACCTCATGTTTTAAAGTATTTGATTCTCTTAAATTTCATTAACACTTAATAGTTGTAAATGTATTTTATAAACTTATTTAAATACCATCAATCTTAAGTTGTATTTAGATTTTTGAAAAACTCAATTTAGCCATACTTAATATTTAGGGTTTCAATTAAAATTGATACTTTAAATCATGGTTTCAATAAAAGACATTAATAAAAAAATTAAAAAAAATTTATTTGATCCATTAGACAAATCAAAAAATAAACTATCC
This sequence comes from uncultured Pelagibacteraceae bacterium, assembly GCA_902629935.1. GTDB lineage: Bacteria > Pseudomonadota > Alphaproteobacteria > Pelagibacterales > Pelagibacteraceae > Pelagibacter. Next base: position 19,573 of record CACOSU010000009.1, read on the forward strand.
TCTTTACTAAATAATATAAAAAAAAACAAAGTTAAAAAAGATCTGGCAATACAAAAACAACTAGAAAAAGAAAAAAAAAGAGAATTAGTTTTAGAAAAAAAATTAGCCAAAAAAGCTAAACAAGATGAAATAAAAGAGGAAAGAAAAAAACTCCTTTTTCAAAAAAAATTAATCATTGAAAATCAAAAGCAAGAAAAAAAGAATGAGGAGAAAAGACAAAAAATAGAAGCTCAGAGAATTAAAATAGAACAAAAAAAAATTAAAGACGAAGAAACAAGAAAACTTAGAGAAGAAGCCAGAAAGCTTAAACAAGAAGATTTAAGGATAAAAATGTTAGAAAGACAAAGAATTAGAGAAGAAAATATTAAAATTAAAGAAGAAGAACTAAAAAATAAAGAAATTGAAGCTCAAAAAAGAAGAGACGAAAAAGAAAATGAAAGACAAGAAAAATTAAGATTAAAAGAAATTGAAAGGAAAAATAGACTTGAGGAAGAACAAAGATTAAGAGAGGCAGCTAGAAAGTTAAAATATGAGCAAGAAAAACTTAAAGAAATGGAAGAAAGATTAAGAGTTCTAGAAACTGAAAGACAACAGGAAATTCAAAGACAGATATTAAAAGAGGAGAGTGAGCAAAGAGCGAAGGAAGAGGAATTAAGAATTAAAGAAAAAGAACTTAAAGAAGCAGAACGTGAGAGAATAAAACAAGAAAATGAAAGACGTCAAAGAGAAAGAGAATTGAAAATAGAGGAGGAAAGACAAAAAAGAATTGAAGAAGAAAACGAGAGAACCCGATTAGCTGAAATAGCTCAAAATGAGAGAATTGAAGAGGAAAATAGGCGAATGAAAGAATGGGAAAAAAAATTTGATGAGGAGCAACGATTAAAAGAAGAAGAGTTAGTTAAAAAATTTTACAGTGATGAAGTTGCTGAAGAGGAAAATTATGAGAATACAGATAATTTAGAAAATAAGACTAATGATTATAAAAATTAAAGTTTCTTTTCACAGTACAAAGAGGCAAATTTTGTAGTCTCTATTATATTTTCAGGTTTTTGTTTGAATATTTCTTTGATTTGATCATCATTAAATCTCTCATTAAGTTTTTTTAATGTACATAAACAATAAGATTTTGCTTTTTCAGGACCTATATATTGTTTTGAGCTCCCATAGCATCCAATGTAAATCTGTTGTTCAATTTCAGGGCTAAAACTTATGCTTTTAGAGCTTAAAAATAAAAAAAAAAATAATAAGATACTAAATTTTTTGATCATACTCGCCAACTTTTCCAGTTGATTTTAGCAATGTGTCAATGAAATCAAATATTTTTTTCTTTCTTTCATCTGAAGTAGGGCTTTCAGTTACTATTACTAAAGACGGTTTATTTGATGAGGCTCTAATTAGACCCCAAGAACCATCTGCAAAAGAAAATCTAATTCCATTAACAGTTAATATGTTTGTAATATTTTGATTATCTATTTTAGTTTTTTTTTGTTTTATACCCTGGATTATTTTTACTAGTTCTTCGACTACAGAATATTTTTCCTCATCTTTACAAAAAGGTGCCATTGTAGGTGTTTGAAATGTATTAGGCAATTCACTAATAATTTCACTCATTTTTTTATTTTGATTATCTAATAAATGACATACTTGAATAGCAGAGTTGATCCCATCATCATATCCAAAACCTAATGGCTGATTAAAGAAAAAATGTCCACTTTTTTCAAATCCAGCTAAAGCTTTTTCAGTATTTACTTTTCTTTTGATGTGTGAATGACCAGTTTTCCAATAAATTGTTTCACAATTATTTTCCATTAATATTTTATCTTTTGAATATAAACCTGTTGATTTTACATCAACTACAAATTTAGAATTTTTATATTTGCTTGATAAATTTCTAGCAATTAGAAGACCAATTTTATCCGAGAATATTTCATTGCCACTATTATCAATAACTCCAACTCTATCTCCATCACCATCAAATCCAAAACCTATATCAGCATTGTTATCTTTAACTGCTTTAGCTATTTCATGTAGCATTTCTAAATCTTCTGGGTTTGGATTATATTTAGGAAAATTCCAATCTAGATTACAATCTAATTCTATTATCTCACAACCAATGCCTCTTAAAATATCTGGAGCAAAAACACCTGCTGTTCCATTTCCACAAGCTACTACAGCTTTAATCTTTTTTTTAATTTTATTTTTATTAATCAAATTTTCCTTATAAATTTTATCAAAATCTTTTATTTGTTTTTCATTACCTTTACCTTTTGTAAATTTTTCATTTAAAGTAATTTCTTTTAATTCTTTCATTTCCTCTGGTGCATGAGTTAGTCCTTTTTTGATTCCCATTTTGACGCCAGTCCAACCATTTTCATTATGACTTGCTGTAACCATTGCAACTGCATCCGCGTCTAAATAAAATTGTGCAAAATAAACCATTGGTGACAACGAAAGACCCACATCCTCAACATTACATCCAGTTGATATCAATCCATACTTAAGAGCATTTTTTATTTCATCACTATAAGAACGATAATCATGGCCAACTATGACTCTTGGATTTTCTTTTTGAGTGTGAATTTTAATTTGTGTTCCAAGTCCTTTTCCGAGATTCTCTATTCCATATGAGTTTATGTCTTTTTCATACAACCATCGGGCGTCATACTCTCTAAAACCATAAGGATCTATTTTTATGTTTTGACTCATTACTTATTTCTTACTCTTTTTTTGTTGATTTCTTGGAAAAAAATTTATTTTTTTGTTGATTATCATTTTGTCGCGTTCTATAAATGTTCCGTTGATTAAATGTTTATATAGTGTATTTACTATATGCGCCTACAACATATAGTTGTTTTCGTATAAATAACAAAATATATTAACTAATTATGAATAAGATTCTTTCGCAAGCACTAAAACAAGCTGTCTCCGAATACAGCCCAAAAATCAACGAAATTCCTAAAGGAAATAGACCTGATCTCTTCTCGCTAAATAATGAAACTGAGCTTTTTCAAAATGATAAAGGCATAATAATCAAGATTGATCGTTCCAAGGATGCGAATCTTACAGACTTCGGCAAAGCAACTTTAAAAGATAGATACCTTGGTCCAAACGAATCTTATCAAGATTTATTTGCAAGAGTAGCGAGTACATACTCTGATGATAATCTACATGCACAAAGAATTTATAATTATATTAGCAATCTTTGGTTCATGCCAGCTACACCGGTTTTATCAAATGGTGGAACAAAAAGAGGTTTACCGATTTCATGTTTTTTAAATGAAGCATCAGACAGCTTAGGTGGAATTCTAGATCTTTGGAGTGAAAATGTTTGGCTAGCTGCTAAAGGCGGGGGTATAGGTAGTTATTGGGGAAACTTAAGATCTATTGGTGAAAAGATTGGTAAAGTTGGAAAAACCTCAGGAATAATTCCTTTTATTAAAGTAATGGATTCATTAACAATGGCAATTAGCCAAGGCTCATTAAGAAGAGGTTCTGCTGCTTGTTATCTTCCAATTGATCATCCTGAGATAGAAGAGTTTATTGAAATGAGAAGACCTACTGGCGGTGATCCCAACAGAAAAGCGTTAAACTTACACCACGGTGTTTTGGTTACAGATGCGTTTATGAGAGCTGTAGAAACAGATGAACAATGGGCATTAAAAAGTCCAGCAGATGGATCTATTCAACAAACTATTTCTGCAAGAAATTTGTGGATCAGACTGTTAACCGCAAGAATAGAAACTGGTGAACCATACATCATTTACATCGATACTGTTAACAGACAGATTCCACAACATCACAAACTTGCAAACTTAACTGTTAAAACTTCTAACTTATGTAGTGAAATAACACTACCAACAGGAATTGACAAAGATGGTAGAGATAGGACAGCAGTTTGTTGTTTGTCCTCTTTAAATTTAGAAAAGTACGACGAGTGGAAAGATGATCCAGATATGATTAGTGATGTGATGAGATTTTTAGATAACGTCTTATCAGATTTTATTAATAAAGCACCTGATCAATTTAAAGATGCAAAATATTCAGCCGAAAGAGAGAGAAGTGTTGGTTTGGGAGTAATGGGCTTTCACTCTTTCTTACAAAAAAATAGAATTCCACTTGAGTCGGTCATGGCTAAATCATGGAACAAAAAAATATTTAAAAATATTGATGAAAAAGTAAATCAAGCATCTAAGGATTTAGCAGAAGAAAGAGGAGCTTGTCCAGATGCAGCTGAGTACGGTTATAAAGAAAGATTTTCGAATAAAACAGCAATAGCTCCAACAGCCTCTATTTCAATTATTTGTGGCGGGGCATCTCCAGGGGTAGAACCTATTGCAGCTAATAGCTATACACACAAAACTTTATCGGGTTCTTTTAATGTCAGAAATAGATATCTAGAAGAAATACTACAAAGTCATGGCAAAAATGATGATGATACATGGTCTACCATTACTACAAATCAAGGATCTGTTAGTCATCTAGATTTTTTAACTGATTTAGAAAAAGACGTATTCAAAACAGCATTTGAACTTAACCAGAATTGGATTGTCGAATTAAGTGGTGACAGAACACCTTACATTTCACAAGCTCAATCAGTAAATCTATTTTTACCAGCAGATGTTCATAAAAAAGAATTGCATAAAATTCATTTTGATGCATGGAAAAAAGGCCTAAAAAGTCTTTATTACTGTAGATCAAAATCAATTCAAAGAGCTGAAAATATTAATGATGCTAAATCAACTGATATTACAGCAAATGTCTATAAATCAAAAAATCAACAATCAAACGAGCAGCCAGAATACGAGGAGTGTTTATCATGTCAGTAGTAGAAAAAGTTAAAAACGAAATTATACAACCAAAAAAAATGGGGTTACTAGTTGAAAACCCAGTTTATAAACCGTTTAGATATCCATGGTGCTACGATGCATGGTTAACACAACAAAGAATACATTGGTTACCCGAAGAAGTTCCACTAGGTGACGATGTAAGAGATTGGCAAAAAAATTTGTCGCAACCAGAAAAAAATTTATTAACACAAATTTTTAGATTTTTTACTCAAGCTGATGTTGAAGTAAACAATTGCTACTTGCGTCATTACACAAGTGTATTTAAACCAACTGAAGTATTAATGATGATGACAGCTTTTGCTGCAATGGAAACAGTTCATGTCGCTGCATACTCACACTTACTAGACACAATCGGTATGCCAGAGTCAGAATATTCAGCTTTCATGAAATATAAAGAAATGAAAGACAAATATGATTATATGCAGGGCTTCAACGTAAACTCAAAAGAGGATATAGCAAAAACTGTTGCGGTTTTCAGTGCTTTTACTGAAGGATTGCAACTGTTTGCAAGTTTTGCAATTTTATTAAATTTTCCAAGACATAATAAAATGAAAGGAATGGGCCAAATAGTTACGTGGTCAGTTCGTGATGAAACCCTTCATTGTAATTCAATGATAAGAATATTTAAGGAATTTATAAAAGAGAATCCAGAAATTTGGACAGCAAAATTAAAAAAAGAGTTATATGAAGCTTGCAGAACAATTATTGAGCATGAAGATGCTTTTATTGATCTAGCATTTGAGATGGGTCCAATGGAAGGATTAACAGCTAAAGAAGTTAAAGATTATATTCGATTTATAGGTAATAGAAGATTAGTTCAGTTAGGTCTTGAACCTATTTACGATGTTCAGAAGAATCCTTTAACATGGTTGGATACAATGCTTAATGCTGTTGAGCACATGAATTTCTTTGAGGGTCGTGCTACAGAGTATTCTAAAGCATCAACTCAAGGGACTTGGGCAGAAGCTTTTAGTTAATTTTAATGGTGCAAAAAAAAATATTTAATAATATTTTTTTCTAATCTTATTCAGCCTAAAACATAATTATTTTTATCTTGGTAGATTGGACCTGGGGCACATTAAGGTGTGAAAAACATTTCATTACACAACATTTATATTTATTGATACTATGTGTGGTGACTTAGATCTAGATTAAAAAAATGAAACATTTTGGTTTAATAGTTCTTGGTGCTCATTTCGGAGTATGGCTTAAAGATGAAATAAATAAATATAAAGGTCAAAATATTTTATTAGTTGAACCGGTTCCTTATAATTATAATAAATTAAAAGAAGATTTCAAAAATATAGAAAGCATATTCTTTTGTAACAAAGCTGTATTTTCCAGTAATAAAATAAGTAAATTTTACTTCGTTAAAGGGAGCTCTATTTCAAAATTAGGAAAACATTGGGCTAGTGGAATAGGATCATTTAATAAAAACCATATCTTGGACCATAGAACTAAAAGATTTAAAGTTGAAGATGATGATATTGAGGAGATTGAAATAGAATTTATTACTTTTGACAAATTAGTTGAGGATTTCTCAATAAAATCAATTGATAAATTACAAATTGATGTTGAAGGTGCTGAATATGAAATACTTAAATCAATAAATTATGAAAAAATAAATATAAATTCAATTCAATTTGAGTCTAAACACTTTGATGGAACTTTTAAGGAAGGTGAAAAGCTTGAAGAAATTAAAAAAAAATTAGTCAGCGAAGGATACAAATTACGTGAAATAGATATTGAAAATACTCTTGCTACAAAAAACTTATCTGTAGTTTAATTCCATAACTTTTCTATGCTTATTTCCTTTATATTTTGCTAAAGGTCGTATTAATTTATTTGCAGCATGTTGTTCCATTATGTGTGCAGACCAGCCTGTAATTCTGGAAATTACAAATATTGGAGTAAAAAAGTCTGTTTCAAAACCCATTAAATGATAAGTAGGTCCAGTTGGATAATCTACATTAGGATGAATATTTTTCCTTTTAATCATTACTTTTTCAACAATATCATAGATTTTTTCAAATTTTTTGTCCTTTTTAACTTTGGCAACCTTACTAAAATATTTTCTCATGGTAGGAACTCTAGAGTCTCCTGACTTATAAACTCTATGACCAAATCCCATTATCACTTCTTTGTTTTTTAGTGCTTTCTTAATCCATTTTAGAGCATTTTCAGGTTTTTTAATCTTATTCATCATATGCATCACTTCTTCGTTTGCTCCACCGTGTAGTGGACCTTTCAAACTAGCAATAGCACCAGTTATTGCACCGTGAATATCAGATAAACTACTTGTAATTGTTCTAGCTGTAAAAGTTGAAACATTAAAACTGTGTTCAGCATATAAAATTAAAGAAACATCAAATGCTTTTACAATTTCTTTTTGAGGAACTTTGCCAAAACACATATAGAAAAAATTTTCAGCAAAAGTTAGAGTTTTTTTTGGTTTTATAATTTTTTTACCTTTTCTAATTCTATAAAAAGCAGCTAGTGCCGTTGGGGTTTTTGCAAAAATTCTTAAAGCCTTTCTCATATTTGCCTCTGGTGAGGAGTCAGTTGTTTCTTTATCTTCTAGTCCCATTACACTAACTGCTGTTCTTGCAACATCCATTGGATGAGATTTTTTTGGCATATGCTTAATTATTTCATATAGATTTTTGGTTAACTCTCTATTATTTCGCTCCTCTTTTTCAAATTTTGTTAATTCAATCGAATTGGGTAGATCTTTGTTCAAAATTAAATAGGCAACTTCTTCAAATCTACAATATTCACATAAATCTTGAGCAGCATAACCTCTATAAGTTAGAGAATTTATTTCAGGCATTACTTTTGAAACTTCAGTTTCATCTACAACTATTCCCAGTAAGCCTTTTTTAATATCATCACTCATTATTCATGTCCTTCAGTACTAAAATTATAAATTTTTTCATCTAATGAATTGTATTTTTCATAATCAACTAATTCATAAAGTCTCTTCCTAGTTTGCATTTTATCTATAATATTTTTTTGGTGTCCATTTGCATAAATGTCTCTTAATCCATCTTCAACATTTTTCATAGCTAATCTTTGTGTTGTTACAGGATATATCACAATGTTATAGCCAAAATTTTCTAATTCTTTGTAATTAAATAATTTTGATTTACCAAATTCAGTCATATTAGCTAACAAATAACCTGATAATTCTTTACGGACTTTTTCAAAATCTTTTTCATGCTCTAGAGCTTCTGGGAATATAATCTCTGCACCTGCATCAATGTAGGATTTACACCTTTCAATCATTTTATCAATTCCTTCAACACTTTTAGCATCTGAACGTGCAATAATTTTAAAATTTTGATCTTTTTTTGCTGCTACACATTCTCTAATTTTTTTAACCATATTGTCAGTTGAAATAAGTTCTTTATTATCTAGATGTCCACATCTTTTTCTCTCAATCTGATCTTCTAAATGAACTCCTGTTATTCCAAATTCTTCAAATGTTTCTATTGTTTCTTTACAAGATTTGAAACCTGTGTCTATATCAACTATCGTCGGAAGATTAGTAACTCTAGAAATTAAGTAAGATCTTGTGCTAACATCTTGCAGTGTTGTTAAGCCAATATCAGGAAAACCAAGATCATTAGCCATCACTCCACCAGATACATAAACCGCATCATAGCCTATTTCTTCAATTAATTTTGCTGTCAGTGGATTGTAGGCACCAGGAACTCTTAAAATTTTATTTGATTTTAATTTTTGATCAAAATCTAATCTTTTTTGACTCGGTTCCTTTTCTACAAAGTGCATTAAAAAATTCCTTTTTTATTATTTTGTTTTAATTTGTTTTTTCTTACTTCAATATTTAATTTATGGAGTTGGCCAGATTTTAAATTTTTTAAATTTTGTACAGTTTTTAAAAAACGATCACTCTCTTTTTTATCTAAAATACCATCAGTTAAAGTTAAAAATTTATTAATGTAATTTTCCCTCTTAAATGGTCTATCTCCATATGGATGTGCATCTGCTCTATCTAGTTCCTCTGATATCTTTTTTCCATTATTAAGGGTTACAACGACTTTAGCACCAAATGCTTTATTTTTTGGATTAGGGTCGTGATATTTTTTTGTCCATTTTTTATCCTCATACGTTTTTATTGATCTCCAAATTTTGATTGTACTTTTTTTGTTAGCTCTGGTTTTAGTATAAGATTTTATATGATGCCAATCACCGTCTTCCAAAGCCACAGCAAATATGTACATTATAGAATGATCCAGTGTTTCTCTACTAGCGTTAGGGTCCATTTTTTGAGGATCATTGGCACCAGTTCCAATAACATAATGAGTGTGATGACTTGTAAAAATATCAATTTTTTTAATTAGTTTCAAATCAGGGATTTTTGTTTTTAGTTTTTTAGCTAGATCTATTAATGCTTGAGATTGATATTCTGCAGAATATTCTTTTGTATAAGTTTCTAATATAGCTTTTTTACTTTCACCTTTTTTCGGTAATGGGACTTTGTAGTTAGCTTTTTTACCGTCCAATATTCTTGCTATTACACTATCCTCACCTTCGTATATTGGACTTGGAGCACCTTCACCTCTCATAGCTCTATCTACAGCTTCAATAGCAAGTTTACCCGCATGTGCAGGAGCATAAGCTTTCCAACTTGAAATTTCTCCTTTTCTAGATTGTCTTGTAGATATTGATGTATGTAATGCCTGTTGAATAGCTTGATAAATAGTTTCAGTATTTAATTTTAACATTGTTCCTAATCCTGCAGCTACACTAGGACCTAAATGAGCAATGTGGTCTACTTTATGCTCATGCAAACAAATACCTTTGACTAAATTTACCTGAACTTCATATGCAGTAATTATTCCCTTTAATAAATCTAATCCACTTTTTTTATTTTGTTGTGCTACGCTTATAAGAGGAGGAATATTATCACCTGGATGACTATAATCTGCTGCTAAAAAAGTATCATGAAAATCTAATTCTCTAACAGCAGTTCCGTTAGACCATGCTGCCCACTCACAATCAAATTTTAATTTTGAATTTATTCCAAATAACGTAGCACCATTTTTTCTAGAATGTCTTAAAGCCATCTCCCTCGATGAAATAACTGGTTTTCTATTTAATGAAGCGATTGCAACAGATGCGTTATCAATTATTCTATTGATAACCATCTCAATAGCGTATCTATTTAATTTAGCATTATCGCTAGCTATTTCAGCTATTTTCCATGCAAGCTGTCTCTTTTTTGGAAGATTAATCTTTGACGGATATACTTTAACTGTATGTAATAACAAAATAACTCCTAATTAGTGATTTTGTTTTAATAGTTAAAATAAATTAATCAATATTAAAGATATTGAGTTATTATTTTTTCAATACCAATAAAGTCTTTTATTAAGTGATTATGATAAATTTCTTCAGATCTTTTTTCTGTATATCCATATTTTAGTAAAATTATTGGAATTTCAGCTGCCCTAGCAGCATTAGCATCTGTTTCACTATCCCCGATCATTATTGACTTATTTTTATCACCATTTAAAATTTCAATAGTAGTAGTTAAATGCCTAGGGTCTGGTTTACAATATTCAAAAGTATTAAATCCTGCTACATATTCAAAATAATCATGTATTCCAATTTTTTTTAAAAGATCTACAGCTAAATGTTCAGTTTTATTAGTACAAACTGCCATAGAAATATTTTCTTTTTTGCACCAATTTAGAAATTCTTTTACCCCATCTATTAATTTACTTTCATGTAAAATATTTTTTCCATAGTAAGATAAAAACTCATCAGTCATTTTGTTTTGAATTTTTTCATCAAACCATTTCCATTGACCATTAGCTTTTGCCATCATAGCTTTTGCACCTTGACCAACTGCATTTTTTAATTCACCTAAAGTTTTTGTAGGGTAGCCGAATTTTTTCATTACATGATTGTGAGCACGTATTAAATCTGGAGCTGTATCTACCAGGGTGCCATCTAAATCAAATAAAACCGTAAATTTCTGTTTCATTATTAAAGTATTTTAAAGAAATAAATTGTGAATTAATCAAACTATATACTTAATGTAAATAAATTCATAATGAAAGATACAAATCAAAAAAAATTAAGAAATAAATTTATAATTTCAGGTGTTAAAATGATAGGACCAGAGACTATTTTTTTTTCTAAAGATACTAAAATTGGAAAGAATGTAACACTAGAACCCTATGTGGTAATTGGCCCAAAAGTAAAAATTGGTAACAATGTAATTATAAAATCCTTTTCGCATTTGGAAAATTGTAAAATTGAAAATAAAGTGGAAATAGGTCCTTATGCAAGAATTAGACCAAATACCATTCTAAGAGAAGGTTCTAGAGTTGGAAATTTTGTAGAGATTAAAAAAAGTATTGTTGGAAAAAAATCAAAAATAAATCATTTATCATATATTGGTGATACTAATATTGGAAAATCAGTAAATATTGGTGCTGGCACAATTACTTGTAATTATGATGGTATAAATAAGAATAAAACAAAGATTAAAGATGAAGTATTTGTAGGCTCGAATTCTTCTTTAGTTGCTCCGATTACAATAGACAAGGAAAGTATTGTGGGTGCAGGTTCAGTCATAACTAAAAACGTTAAAAAAAAATCGTTAGCGATAACAAGAGCGCCACAATTAGAAATTAAAAATTATAAAAGAAAGATTAAATAATTTATGTGTGGAATAATTGGTATATCAAGCAACAAATCTGTTTCAGCAAATATAATTAATTCTTTAAAAAAATTAGAATATAGAGGCTATGACTCTGCGGGCATAGCAACACTTTCTGATGGAGAAATAATTGAAGTAAAGTCTGAGGGTAGGGTAGATAATTTAGAAAATAATTTTGATTTAAAAAATTTAAAAGGAAATATTGGGATTGGACACGTAAGATGGGCAACTCATGGAATTCCTAATCAAATAAATGCTCACCCACATTCATCTCATAATGTATCAGTCGTTCATAATGGCATTATTGAAAACTCAACAATATTAAAAAAGCATCTAATCAATAATGGTCATAAATTTAAATCTCAAACAGATACAGAAGTAATTGTACATCTAATAACTGAAAATCTAAAAACATTAGAGCTAGAATATGCTATCACAAAAACACTGAAACAACTTCATGGTAGTTTTGCACTAGGGATAGTTTTTAAAGACATACCAGATTTAATAGTTGGTGCAAGAAGAGGATCGCCTTTAGCTGTTGGTTATGGACCAAATGAAAATTACTTAGGATCTGACTCTTATGCTTTAAAAGCTATGACAAATAAAATTACGTATCTTGAAGATGGTGAGTTTTGTTTCGTAAAAAAAGATCAGGTTCTTTTTTTTAATGAAGCAGGAAAAAAAGTAAATAAAAAAATATTAAAACTATCTTCAGATGAAGCAAGTTATGACAAAGGTGATTTTAAACATTTTATGGCAAAAGAAATTGAAGAACAGCCAACAACGATTAAAACTGGGATAAAAGAGTATATTGATAGTGTCAACAAAGATGTAAATATTTTTAATTTTCCATGGAATATCGATGAGATTAAATCAATAACATTAATTGGATGTGGTACTGCATACCATTCTTGTTTGATGGCAAAATATTGGTTTGAGGAACTTACAAATTTGGATGTAAGTGTAGATATTGCCTCTGAGTTTAGATATAGAAAAAATAGATTTAAAAAAGATACTTTATACATATTTGTTTCACAATCAGGAGAAACAGCAGATACCTATGCAGCTCTCAATTTGTGTAACAAAAATAAAATGAAAACATGCTCTGTTGTTAATGTAATTGAAAGCTCAATATCGAGAGAATCAAATTTTGTTTTACCAATTCATTGTGGCCCTGAGATTGGTGTTGCATCTACAAAAGCTTTTTTAGGTCAAATACTCGTTTTATACATATTATCTTTAAAAATTGGATTCTTAAGGAATGAAATTGATAGAGTTGAATATAAACAAAAGATTAAAGATTTAAAAACTTTACCAGGTTTAATAGAAAAAACATTACAACATGATAATGATATTCAGGCTATATCTTCTACATTTAATGATGCTAAAGGTTCAATGTTTTTAGGAAGAGGTTTTTCATATCCAATAGCTTTAGAAGGTGCGTTGAAACTTAAAGAACTGTCCTATGTTCATGCTGAAGGATATCCGGCTGGTGAAATGAAACATGGACCATTAGCATTAATTGAAGAGGGAATGCCAGTTGTAGTTTTAGCTCCAAGAGATAATTATTATAAGAAAACAATTTCAAACATGCAAGAAGTCATAGCGAGAGGAGCAAAAGTATTATTAATAACTAGCAAAAGCAAAGATGAAGTTGTTTCTGAAAATATTTGGGAAACAATTGAAGTTGAAAATACCAATGAAGATTTGTTTCCATTTCTTTTAACAATTCCATTACAAAAACTTGCTTATTACTCTGCTCTTAAAAAAGGTTATGATATAGATAAGCCAAGAAATTTGGCTAAATCTGTTACTGTTGAATAATATAAAAACTCTGTTAAAACAATCCCGGGTTGAATATGAAAAAATGGAAAATTAATAGTTGGAGAAATTATCCGGTAAAACACATTCCTGAGTACAAGGATGAAAAAGAATTAAATCAAGTTCTAAATAAGATTAAGACTTTTCCTCCTCTTGTATTTGCTGAAGAAACAAGACATCTTAAAAAACAATTAGCAGATGTTTCAGATGGTAATGCATTTTTACTTCAAGGAGGTGACTGTGCTGAAAGTTTTGCAGAATTTAATCCAGATAATATAAGAGATTTTTTTAAAGTAATTCTTCAGATGTCATTGGTTCTGACTTATTCAGCATCATTGCCAGTAATTAAACTTGGAAGAATAGCAGGTCAATTTGCTAAACCAAGAAGTGCACCTACTGAAAAACAAGGAGACTTAGAATTTCCAAGTTATTTGGGCGATAATGTTAATGGTATAGAATTTAGTGAAAAAGCAAGAAAACATGACCCAAAAAGATTGTTTAAAGCTTATTCCCAATCTGCGTCAACATTAAATCTTTTAAGAGCTTTTTCACATGGTGGCTTTGCAGACTTAAAGAAAGTTCACTTATGGAATTTAGGGTATATTAAAAAAAGTCCTCAAGCAAAAAAATTTAAGGAGTTAGAGGACAAGATAGCGGATGCATTATCATTTATGGATGCTTGCGGAATTAACTCAGAATTTAATAGAAGATTAAAAACCGTTAATTTTTGGACTTCACATGAAGCATTGCACTTACCTTTTGAAGAAAGTATGACCAGAATAGATTCTACAACAGGAGAATACCACGCAACCTCAGCCCATTTTGTTTGGATAGGTGATAGAACGAGACAACTTGATGGTGGTCATGTTGAATATTGCCGTGGAATTGAAAATCCAATTGGAATAAAATGTGGGCCAACAAGTAAACCTGATGAGATAGTTAAGATCTGTAATTTAATAAATCCAAACAATGAAAAAGGAAAGATAACTTTAATTTCAAGATTTGGTCATGATAGTGTTGAAAAATATTTACCAAAACTGATTAGAGGTGTAAAAAAAGATGGTGTAAATGTTATTTGGTCATGTGATCCTATGCATGGAAATACAATTCAATCAACTACAGGTTATAAAACAAGACGTTTTAATAACGTATTAAAAGAAGTTAAAGATGTTTTTTCAGTCCATCAAAGCGAGGGATCTTATGCTGGAGGTTTACATATTGAAATGACAGGACAAAATGTAACTGAATGTACTGGTGGTGCTAAAAATATCCAAGATCAAGATTTATCAAGCAGATATCATACACATTGTGATCCAAGGCTTAATGCTGATCAGGCTTTAGAACTTGCTTTTTTAATTTCTGATGAGATAAAAAAGAATAGCTCGTATTCTAAAAATGCAGATAGAGCGGCATCTTAAGACATTGTTAAAATTTAAATATCTAATAATTTAAAATTATGATTTCCTCTGAAAAAGTAAAATTTATATCTAAATGGATTAAAGATTATGTTAACGACATGCCAAGTAAGGCGGAGTCCCTCGTTATAGGAATTTCTGGAGGAATAGATTCCTCTGTTTCAAGCACTTTAAGTGCTATGACTGGTCTAAAAACAATTGTTTTATCAATGCCAATTAAGCAAAAATCATATCAGCATGATTTAAGTTTAAAACATCAAGAATGGTTGGTTAAAAATTTTAAAAATGTAGAAGCTCATACCATTGACTTGGATGAACTTTTTTTAGCTTTTAGTTCAACCTTATATAAATTTGATAATGAACATGGAATGGCAAATTCTAGAGCAAGATTGAGAATGACAACTCTTTACCAAGTTGCAGCAGCAAACAAAGGAATAGTAGTAGGTACTGGAAACAAAGTAGAAGATTTTGGGGTAGGTTTTTATACTAAGTATGGAGATGGTGGAGTAGATATATCACCAATTGCTGATTGTAATAAGACTGAGGTTTGGGAACTTGGGAAAGAACTTGGAATTTTAAAAGAAATTATAAATGCAGCTCCTACAGACGGCCTTTGGGACGATGGAAGAACTGATGAAGGTCAACTAGGATTAAAATACGAAGAATTAGAAGAGGCGATGAATAATCCAAATTCAGCCAATAGAGCTAAATACGAAATAATTAGAAAACAAAATCTGCATAAAATGGAGCCAATTCCAGTGTGCAAAATTCCAAATTAATCAAATAGATTCACAAATCTAAATTTTAAGTATATTCCTAAAATAATGAGTAAAGAAATTTTTTTAACAAATAATCTAACAAATAAAAAAGAAAAGTTTGTTCCGTTAGATAAAAGTAATATTAGAATGTACGTGTGTGGCCCAACCGTTTATGATGATCCCCATATTGGCAATGCTAGACCAATTGTTGTATTTGATATTTTATATAAAATTTTTAAAAAAAATTATCCAAAAGTCACTTATGTTAGAAATATCACAGACGTTGATGATAAAATTATTGAGTCTTCAAAAGAAAAGAATATTTCAATTTCAGAACTAACCAATAATGTGACTAAAAGTTTTAGTGAAGATTGTAATTACTTAAATTGTGATAAACCAACTCACGAGCCTAAAGCTACAGAAAATATTGAGTTGATGATTGAAATGATATCTGAATTAATTAAAAAAGGATTTGCTTATGAGAATAACAAGCATATTTATTTTGAGGTTAAAAAATTTAAAGATTATGGTCAACTATCAAATAAAAAACTAGATGATTTAATTGCAGGATCGCGAGTGGAAGTTAGCGAAAATAAAAAAAATTCAGAAGATTTTGTTTTATGGAAACCATCAGAAAATGATGACCCATCTTGGGATTCTCCTTGGGGAAAAGGAAGACCGGGATGGCATTTAGAATGTTCAGCAATGTCAAAGAAATTTTTAGGAGACGAGTTTGATGTGCATGGAGGTGGTATTGATTTATTATTCCCCCATCACGAGAATGAAATAGCCCAATCAAGATGTGCTAATGATACAAAAATATTTGCTAAATTTTGGATGCACAATGCATTTATTACTATGTCCAATGAAAAAATGGCTAAGTCTCAGGGAAATATTTTAAAAATAAAAGATTTTAGAGATAAGTTAAATGGCCAGGTTTTAAGATTAGCTTTAATGAGCGCACATTACAAACAACCTTTGGATTGGAATGATAAACTTATTGATGATTGTCAAAATATAATTAATAAGTGGTATAATTCATATATAGATATTAAAAATAATTCTGAGATTCCTGAAGAAATTTTACAGCCACTTTATGATGATTTAAATACTCCAGGATACATTGCCAATTTACATAAATTATATGACAAAGCCCAAAAAGGTAATGATCAAGAAAAATCTATATTTGTTTCTGCTTGTCAATTTGTAGGACTGTTAAATGAAAGTAAGGAAAGATGGCTTAAATTAAAAATTAGCAAAGCTTTAATTTCTGAAAAAGAAATTTTGAAAAAAATTCAAGATAGAAACAAGGCCAGAGTTAATAAAAATTACGAAGAAGCTGATAAAATCAGAAAGGGGCTTTTAGACAAAGGTGTTTTAATAGAAGATAAAGATGGTAAAACAACTTGGAAATTTAAATGAGCAAAGAAAAACTTTACATATTTGATACAACTTTACGTGATGGTGCGCAAACCCAAGGTGTAGATTTTTCAATTGACGATAAAGAAAAAATATCAAATTCATTAGAAATATTAGGTGTAGATTATATTGAAGCTGGATGGCCAGGAGCCAATCCAACAGATACTGAATTTTTCAATAAAGATCATGGTTTTAAAAACGCGAAACTTACGGCTTTTGGTATGACCAAAAAATCTGAGCATAGTGCTGAAAATGATCCTATGTTAGCATCATTGATTAACTCAAAAAGCTCTTCAGTTTGTCTGTTTGGAAAATCTTGGGATTTTCAAGTTCGCGTTGCACTTGGAATCTCTAATAAAGAGAATTTAGAAAATATTAGCGAAAGTGCAAAACATATAGTTGCCTCAGGTAAAGAGTTTATATTTGATGCAGAGCATTTTTTCGATGGATATAAATCTAACCCAGATTATGCTTTAAAGTGTTTAAAAGCAGCATATGATCAAGGCGCAAGATGGATTATTTTATGTGATACTAATGGTGGAACTCTGCCACATGAAGTAACAGAAATTGTATCTGAAGTTATAAAACATGTTCCAGGAGAAAACTTAGGAATTCATGCTCATAATGATACAGAAAATGCTGTAGCAAATAGTTTGGCGGCAGTTCAAGCAGGTGTTAGACAAATTCAAGGAACTATTAATGGATTGGGGGAAAGATGTGGTAATGCAAATTTGATGTCTGTAATTCCATCATTATTTTTGAAAAAGGATTTCAGTGAGAAATATGAACTTAATATAAAAAGAAAAAATCTTAAGAATCTAACACAATGTTCTCGGTTACTGGATGAACTATTAAACAGAAAACCTAATAAACATTTACCTTATGTAGGAGCTTCAGCGTTTTCTCATAAAGGGGGCATGCATGTTTCCGCAGTTCAAAAGGATCCAAAAACATACGAACATATTGATCCTGAGGAAGTAGGAAATTCTAGAAATATTGTAGTTTCTGATCAAGCTGGACAATCTAATATAATGTCTAGATTAAAATTAATTGGTATACAAATTGAAAAAAATGATCCAAAAATTAAAAAACTTTTAGCAGAGGTTAAAGACAGAGAGTTTATTGGATATAGTTATGATGGAGCAGATGCTTCATTTGAATTATTAGCAAGAAGATTAATGGGTGATATTCCAAGATATATTTTAATTAACGAATATGATGTCTCAGTTAAAAAAGATAGTTCAGGTGAAATTATTTCACACGCTAAAGCTCAGTTAGAAGTTGATGGTCAAAAAATATTGTGCGAAGGAGAAGGTAATGGCCCTGTCAATGCACTTGATAATGCAATTAGAAAAAATGTAAATAAACTTGCAAAATATTCTAATTATTTGAAAGATTTAAAATTAGTTGACTATAAAGTGAGAATTTTAAATACAGGTACTGAAGCGGTTACAAGAGTTTCAATTGAAAGCACAGACTCTAAAGGTATTAACTGGTTTACTATAGGCGTCTCTCCAAACATAATTGATGCATCTTTTAAAGCACTAGTTGATAGTTTGGATTATAAACTATTTAAAGATAAGGCTCCAGCTAGTCTATAAATTCAATTTTTTAATAAATAATGTTATCAAACAATATTACATTCATTTTACATAAGCCTCAACTTTCAGAAAACATTGGTGCTTGTGCCAGAGGTATGAAAAATTTCAATTTTAATAAGCTTACTGTTGTTGATCCTAAACCTATATTTCCAAATGATAAAATTATTGCAACATCAGTTGGGGCAAAAGACGTTATAAATAAAGCAAAAAATTTTGAAAATATAGAAAAATCTTTAAAAAATATTGATATTGTTATTGCAACATCTGCACGATTTAGAAATAAAAATATTAAACATATTCAATTAGAGGATTTAAAAAAAATAAATTATAAAAAAAAAGTAGCTTTTTTATTTGGATCAGAATCATCCGGTTTATCAAATAATGAGATCAGTTATGCAAATTATACCCTTCAAATTCCAACAAATCCTGTTTTTAAATCATTAAATTTATCCCACAGTTTAATAATAATCGCACAATATGTGTCAAATATAATTAATTTAAAAGTGTCCTTTTTTAATAAATCTCATAAAGTTAAACCAGCTTCAAAAAAAGAAATAGTTGCTATGGCAAATTTGTGTATTAAGAATCTTGAATATATTAATTTTTTTAAATCAAAAGAGAAGAAGCCAATAATGTTAGAAAATTTAAGGAATATATTTTATAGAATGGAATTATCGACTAAAGAAATACGTATTTTATCTGGTGTATTTGCAAGTTTGGGTAAAAAACGTTGATTGACAAAATTATGAGTAAGTTTATAAAGCCCACTATTAAATGACAAAAAGATTAAACTCTAAACACAAAGTAGACAGAAGATTAAAAGTTAACCTTTGGGGTAGACCAAAAAGTCCTTTTAATAAAAGAGCTTATGGTCCGGGTCAACATGGTCAAACAAAAACCTCTAAACCATCAGATTATGGTATTCAACTTCAAGCAAAACAAAAGTTAAAAGCTTATTACGGAAATATCAATGAGAGACAATTTAGAAATATTTATAAAAAAGCGGTTATGCTTAAAGGTGATACTGGAGAGAATTTAATTGGTCTTTTAGAAAGAAGATTAGATGCTGTAATTTACAGAGCAAAATTTGCAACAACAATTTTTTCAGCCAGACAATTAATTAATCATGGACATGTAAGAGTAAATGGTAAAAAAGTAAATATTGGAAGTTATTCAGTTAGAGAAGAAGATTCAATTGAGATAAGAGATAAATCTAAGCAACTTGCAATTATTGATATAGCACTTGCTAACAAAGAGAGAGAGACACCAGAGTACATTCAAATGGATGAAAAAAATAAAAAACTTAAATTTGTTAGAGTTCCTAAGTTTGAAGAAGTTCCATACCCAATTATAATGGAACCTAATTTAGTAATTGAATACTACTCTAGATAATTAATTTTTAGATTTAAATTTTATATTTTTATTTTCAAAAAGTTTTGCTAATTCTCCACTTTCGTACATCTCTTTCACTATATCACATCCACCAACAAATTCGTTTTTGACATATAGTTGTGGTATTGTTGGCCAATCACTAAAAACTTTTATACCTTCTCTAAGATTTTGGTTTTCTAAAACATTTACACCTTTAAAATTTACTTCAAGAACTTTTAATATATTCGAAGTAGCCATTGAAAAACCACACTGTGGTGCGTCAGGTGTGCCTTTCATAAACAAACATACTTCGTTGTTTTCAATTTCATTTTTTATTAAATCATTTGTCTGTTGATCCATTTAACTCTCCTTTGTTTTTATTGCTAATGCATGTAGTTCATTACCCATTCTACCTTTTAATGAATTATAAACCATTTTATGTTGCTCAATTTTACTTTTTCCAGAAAATTGAGAAGAGGTAACAGTAGCTGAATAATGATTTCCATCACCTGCCAAATCTTGTATTTCAACAATTGCATCAGGCATTGCCTCTTTTATAAAATTCTCAATTTCTTTTAAATCCATTGCCATTATTTACTCATATAGTTTGTAAGCCAACTTTTATTTGAAGTTGATAATTCGTCAATTGTAACTTTTGTCTTATCATTAACATATAGTTCATTTTCAGTAATTGTACCAAGTTCATCGAAATGGACTGCATTTTTATTCAATATATCAGCAACTTTTTTAAAATTTTTTTTGTTTATTTCTATAATATATCTTCCTTG
>CACOSU010000010.1 GCA_902629935.1 uncultured Pelagibacteraceae bacterium
AATCTCCCGTCCTCTGTTTCTCTAAAGCTAGTAATTTTTCCAAGACAGCCAACCTCATGTAATTCTGGTTCAATTTCTTTATTATTATAGTTTTTTGGCTGTATCATTCCGATCAATTTATTTGATTTCATGCTATCATTTATCATATCAATATATCGCGGTTCAAAAATATTCAGCGGTACAGTAGTTTTGGGAAAAATTATAAAATTGCTTAATGGGAATACAGAAATTTTATTTGGAAGATTTTCTTTTTTCATAATTTCTAACATATCATATAAAATTTTATAAATAATATTTCACTTTGTCACAAAGCTAAAATAATAAACTATAATCTCGTTCTATTCAAACAATGAAGAAACTTATAGGTATTGACTTACTGTATTTGATCTGTTGCAGCACAATTTTTATCGTCATCTTTAATCATAATTACGCAGCAAGTGAGCAGCTTTTGTTTTACCTTAAAAAAATTCTTTTTTTTTGTGTGTTAAATGATATTAGATTTTAATTTTTATAATTTTTATAATAAATAATAACATGAAAATTTTGATTACAGGAGGAAACGGATTTATAGGGAGGGCAATTATAAGAATATTTAGTAATAATGGTTATAAACTAAACGTACTTGATATAACTAAAAAAAAGTTTTTAAAAAAAGAGACAATAAAATATTTTAATGGGAGCATATTAAAATATAAAGATTTATCCAGAGCAATGAATGGATGTGATGCCGTTATCCACTTGGCTGCTGCACTTGGAGTACAAAAAACTGACGATCAACCCTTAAATTGTCTTAATGTTAATATACAAGGAACGATTAATGTTTTGGATGCTTGTGTTAAAAAAAAGATAAAAAAAGTAATTTTAGTTTCATCTTCTGAGGTTTATGGAGATCACAAAGGAAAAAAAATAAAAGAAACTGACGAAGTTATTCCTAAATCAGTTTATGCAGTGAGTAAATTAGTAGGAGAAGAATATATAAAATCTTACGGTAAAAAATTTGGTTTAAATTATAACATATGTAGATTTTTTAATGTGTATGGTTTCGATCAAAGACCAGATTTTGTAATACCAATTTTTTTTAAAACTTCTTTAAATAATAAAACAATTTCAGTTTATGGGAATGGTAATCAAATACGATCATTCTGCAATGTCTATGATGCAGCAACAGGTATGCTAAAAATTCTAAAAAAGGGAAAAAATAAACAAATTTATAATATTGGAAATGACAAAGAACCAATTTCAATTAAAAAATTAGCAGATAAAATAAAAAAAATTACAAAAAATAAAACAAAGATAAGTTTTGTTAAATATAAAAACTCAGATAGAAAAAAAAATAGAGATATTTTTTATAGATCTCCAAACATTAATAAAGCCCGTCAAGATCTCTCATATAAACCTTCGATAAAACTTGATGATGGTTTAAAAATGATGTTAGATGGTTTGACAAAAAAAAAAAAATTAATAGTGAATTAATTGTTGAAAATTAACGTAAACGATTAAGGATCTTAAGAGTGCGGGCATAGCTCAGTGGTAGAGCGTCTCGTTGCCAACGAGAAGGTCGAGGGTTCGACCCCCTTTGCCCGCTCCAAAAAAGATTATGAGTGATTTAGTAAATAAAAAATGTGTACCATGTGAAGGAAATATTCCTCCGTTTAATGCAGAGGAAATTCATAAATATTTAAAAAAGGTTGATGGTTGGCAAGTTTTAGAAGACAAGATAGACGGCTTTCATTTAATTAAAAATTTTAAATTCGATGATTTTTTACAAAGTCAGGAATTTGTAAATAAAGTTGGAGAAATAGCCGAGACTGAAGGTCATCATCCTGATCTATGGTTTGGATGGGGTTATGCAAGAATTAAAATATTTACACATGCAATAAAGGGTCTAGCAGAAAGCGATTTTATTCTTGCAGCAAAAATAGATCAAATAACTAGTGTTTAAAGTGTCTTGTTTTTGAAAAAAGCAATACCGTACCAGTTTCATTAGCAAAGTTAATAATTTCTTTATCTCTTATTGATCCTGACGGTTGAATTACTGCTTTAACACCTGATTGAACTAATTTTTCAATACCATCAATAAAAGGAAAAAATGCGTCTGAGGCAGCTACTATATTATCAGTTTGTAAATTAAATTTTTTCATTTTATTTATTGCTATTTGACAACTATCTAATCTACTCGGTTGACCCGAACCAATACCGATAGTTGTCTCATTAGATGCTAATACTATTGCATTTGATTTTACATACTTACATATATTAAACGCAAAAATAAGATCTTTAAATTGTTTTGATGTTGGTTTTTTTTTGGAAACAACTTTAAAATTTTTCATTGAAAAGAAATTTAAGTCTTCTGATTGAACTAATATATTTTGATTAAATGAAATAAATTTAAGGATTTGTTCAACTTTATAATTTGTTGAGTCAATTAATCTCGTGTTTTTTTTAATTTTTAATATTTCAATAGCATTTTTATCAAATCCATTTGCGACAATTACTTCTAAAAATAATTTATTTAATTCAGAAGCTAATTTACTAGTAATTTTGAAGTTACAAGAAACTATTCCTCCAAAAGCACTTACTGGATCACATGAAACAGCTGATTTGTAACTTTCTAAATGATTATTTTTTACTGAAACTCCACAAGGGTTTGCATGTTTTATTATTATAGTTCCTTTGTTTTTTGGAAGTGATTTTGAGATTGCTAGAGCGCTAAATATATCGTTATAATTATTATAACTAAGCTGCTTCCCATGGATTTGTTTTAAATTCTTATTTAAATTATTTGAATAAATTGCACTTTTTTGATGAGGATTTTCTCCATATCTAAGTTGCTCTGTAAGATTTCCATAAAAAATTTTTTTTCTAGGAAAAATAGTATTTGTTTTTTTATTAAAATAGTTAGAAATCACAGAATCATAGTATGCTGTTTCGGCAAAGGCAATTCTTGACAGTTTTTCTCTATAATCTAAAGAAGTAGATCCTTTGAATTGAATAAGTTCTTGAATTAATTCTTCATACTGGTCTGGAGATGTTATTACAGTTACATCATTATAATTTTTAGCTGCAGACCTAACCATTGTAGGTCCACCTATATCTATATTTTCTATAATTTTTTTATGATTTTTTGTTTTTTCTAAACTGATCTCAAATGGATAAAAATTGACAATTACTAAATCAATATTTTCAAAATCATTATCTTTTAGATCTTTTAAGTGAGATTTTTTTTTTCTTTTATTTAAAATTCCTGCATGAATCTTGGGATGGAGAGTTTTTACTCTACCTTCTAAAATTTCAGGAGAATTAGTGAATTGGGATACTTCCAAACATTTAAAATTTAATTTTTTAATTTCTTTATATGTACCTCCTGAACTAATTATTTTGATTTTATTCTTTTTTAAAATATTTAATAATGGTTTTAAATTTTTTTTGTCAGATAAAGAAATAAGAGCAGTTTTGATTTTTTTCTTCATTATAATTTACTGATCTCCCACTTTATTATCTGCTCGGATTGATTGTTCATGCCTGAAATAAAAATATTTTGGTTTTCTTTAAATGAATTTTTATTACCGAAATATAAACCATTATCAATATTAATATCAAAGTTATCACAAGTAAATTTCCAACCTTCTTCATCTATTTCTATTAGTATAGATTTGTTGTCTTGTGTTTTCATAACTTTTGAGCCTGGATCAAGATGAAATCTAATATTAAATTTAATTTTTTTATTAGGTGTTTTTCTAAATAACTTATCATAGCCAATAAATTTCATTTGCTCAGGGTAGAACTCAATTTCTCTCTCATAAATTACTCCAAATTTAACTGAATATCCGTCATGTGCTCCCGATATTTTCCAATAATTATTTTCAAAAATTATATTTTTTTTTGTAACTTTTAGTCCTTTATTAATAAATAAATTATTACGATCTTTTTTAAAATTACAGGATGAATAATCTTCAATTGTTAAAGCACAATGTAAAGCTGTACTTTTTGATAATCTGTTAAATTTATTACTTATATCCGAATAATAACCACCATTTGAAATTAATTTTTTATCATTTGAAAATATTTCAAATGATAAAGCGCCTGCTTGATAGTCACTAGAAAAAATTTTGTTTGGACTAGAGCCTATATCAACAGCAAAAATTATTTTTTTATTCTTAAGTATTGCATATCCACCAAGTTCATTAATTTGGTTTTTGAAAGTATAACCAAATCTTTTTAAATATTGATCAAATTCTTTATTTTTAGAGAAATAATTACCATTAAAAAAAATATCTTGTTTTATATTTTGCCATATAAAAGCGTAACTTGAGCCCAGATAATAAATGGTTTCATCAATATATTCAGGAATTAAACTCTGAGATTCTTTAAACCACTCTCTAATAATAATAAAATATTTTAAATAAAATATTAGTTGTCGGATACTTCTTGATTTTGGAAATCCTTGATTATCAATTGAGGATTTAATGATATTTTTTAATAAATTCAATCCATTTACAAGATATTGTTTATCTCTTTTGTAAGCTAATCCAGTTAATATGATTGCAGCACACCCAATCATCTTATTCTCCACTTCTTTTGAGTTTTTGATTTCATTTAATAAATGATTAGTTTGTTTTTGAATCATATGATCAAAAGTAGATCTGTATTCTTGGTCGCTATCTTCATAAGTGAGTTGATGATTTGATAACCATGAAATAATTCTTTTTGCTGTTAAATCAAATTCCCAGCTTTTTTTTTGATATTTACTGTTATTTGAAATCCAGTTTTTGATTACTGTTTGCGTAGTTTTTTTTGAAGATTTTAAATCTAAACTAAAAAACCAAAAAAAATTATTTAATTTTTCATAATCTTTTGAGTTTAAATTATTTTGCCAAATTGATTCAATAGCAAAGTCTTCAATTCTATATTTCTTATTTTGATATTTTATTATGGACGAAAGTAGGTGAGGACTTGGTTTATATTCAAAGCTACTATTAAAAGTTTTTGATATTTTTTTTTCGTAAAAATTTGAATTTTGATAAATTGATTTAAAACTTTCTTTTATATTGAAATAAAATTGACTTAATATGCCTGAGGAATTTGTATTAATCATTAACTTATTTTAATTTTAATAAATTAATATTTTTCTTTATATCTCCATCATTACTTTTGAATACTGTAGTACCAGAAACAAGAATGTTAGCACCAGCATCAATTACACTTTTACAATTATCAAAATTGATTCCACCATCAATTTCTATATCAAAATCAACTTTTTTTTGTTCTTTTATTCTTTTTAGTTCTTTAATTTTATCTAAAACTTCTGGCATAAATTTTTGACCTCCAAATCCAGGATTTACACTCATTATTAAAACTAAATCTATTTGATCTAGTAAATCTAATATTAAATCAATTTTAGATTCGGGATTAAGTGAAACTCCAACTTTTTTATTTTTTTCTTTTATTTTTTTAATTGAATTTCCTAAATTATCGGTTGCTTCTGGGTGAATAGTAATTATATCTGCACCCGCATCAGCATAAGCTTCTATATAATTATGAACTGGTGAAATCATCAAGTGAACATCAAATTTTAATGAACAATGTTTTCTAAGAGCTTTAATTACAGGTGGTCCTATTGTTAAATTAGGAACAAAATGACCATCCATTACATCTACATGAATCATATCGGCCCCACCTTCTTCAAGTCTTTTTATTTCTTTTCCTAACTGACTAAAATCAGCTGAAAGAATTGATGGAGAAATTTGTATATTTTTCATTGATCGTTAGATTAACTAGTATCAATTTTAAAAATTAAAATGAATTAAAAAATTGATAAATTTGTCTAGAAATTTCGCTCTCTAAAGGGAATGACAACATTCCCATGACCGAATAGCCTAAGATCCAAGGCATTAGATAAAATCTGATCATATAAAAGAACCAAGCAACATATAAAGGTACTAATGGTCCAATAATAAATGAAGGAGTTATTGGTTTAAATAATTTTATTAAAGGATTGGTATATTTTACAAATACCTTCATGAAAAAAAATTGAGAATCTTCTCTTTGAAAAATATTCATTGCAACTCTTCCAATCAGAGTCCACATTATAATCCCCAGCAAATAATCAATAAGATATATTAAAGGATGGAAGTTTGCTGACATTTAAAATTTATATTGGAAAATTTATTGAAATAAAAGGGGCGAAATTAATCGCCCCTTCAAAAGATTATTTAGTGTGATTTACCAAGAATTGATTTACCACTTGGCACACGTACATCATCAACCATTTTTTGAGTAGCTTTATCCGGTTCTGCAGTTATTAAACTTACTACAACCATAGCTATCAAACTAACAGCTGATCCGAAGATACCAAATGTTAACTGAGTAATTCCTAGGAATCCACTTCCGCCTGTTCGTACCCAAACTAAGTACCAAGTACCAGCGGCAAGACCACCTAGCATACCAGCAATCGCACCTTGTCTATTAGCTCTCTTCCACCATACACCAAGTACAAGTGGGAAGAACAATCCAGACATTGCAAAATCAAAAGCCCAGATAACTGAACCCAAGATTCCTTGAATCTCCATTGCTGCAATAGTTGCTCCAGCAAAACCAATTATTACAAGTAATACCCTTGCAACAAGAAGTCGTTTTGCAGTTTCCGCTTTTGGATCAATGATCTTATAGTAAACATCATGTGATATAGCGTTTGCAATTGCTAGAATCAAACCATCAGCAGTAGACATGGCAGCTGCCATACCTCCTGCAGCAACCAGACCTGAAATTACATAAGGTAATCCAGCTATCTCTGGTGTTGCTAATACAACGGCTTTACCACCCATGAAGAACTCATTTAATTCTAGAGTTCCATTTCCGTTAAAGTCGCTGATAAACATTAGGTTTGCTTGGTTCCAGTTTTGGTACCAATCTATCGCTTCCACTTCTGCAAATGTTTTACCGATAATACCAGTTGGTAAATTTGGATCGATCAATGATAACTTAGATAATGTAGCTAACATTGGAGCAGAAGAATAAAGTAAGAAGATAAAGAATAGTGACCAACCTACTGATTTTCTAGCTGCTTTTACACTTGGAGTAGTAAAGTATCTCATCATCACATGTGGTAATGAAGCTGTTCCCATCATCATCGCCAATGCTAATGAAATAAATGCCCAAGGTGTCGCGTTCACCGCAGAGTGAGCTTTAGTTATTCCTGCTAAGCCTTTAGGTACTGATTTTAGATCAGCAGCTGCGTTTTTAACAAAACCGAACTGTTGTTCTAATTCGCCAATTCTAGCTACCTCATCAGCTAACATAAAGTGAGGGAAGAAACCCGCACCCATTTTGTTACTGATCCAGAATACTGGAAGCAGGTAAGCTATAATTAGTACGATATATTGTGCAACCTGTGTCCAAGTTACCCCTCTCATACCACCTAACATTGAACATAATAAAATACTTATTAGTCCAACATAAACCGCGTATTGGAATGGGATATCAAGAGCAACAGACGCAATAGTACCTGTAGCGTTAATTTGTGCAGTCACATAAGTAAATGAAGCAACAGTTAAAACTACAACTGCGCTAAATCTAGCTAAATTACCACCGTATCTAGTACCTATAAAATCTGGAACTGTATAACAGCCAAATTTTCTTAAGTATGGTGCTAATAAAGATGCAACAAGCACGTAACCACCAGTCCAACCTACAAGTAGAGCCATATAGCCATAACCTTTAAAGTAAATACCACCTGCCATTGCAACGAATGAAGCACCAGACATCCAGTCTGCTGCAGTTGCCATTCCATTGAAGACTGTTGGTACTTGCCTACCAGCTACGTAATATGCATCTGCTTGGGCTGTTCTTGATAGCCAACCGATTAATGCATAGATGAATACAGTAAATGCAACGAAAGCGATACCAATCGCTTTAGCCGTCATACCCATCTGTTCAGCAATTGCCATGATGATTATGAAACCTATAAATCCTCCAGTATAGATTCCATAAACTTTTGGCAAATTATCTATGAAATTACCTTTCATTATTCGTCCTCTCTTTCGCTAAAGCCGAACTCTTCATCGATTTTTTCTTGTCTATTCGCAAACCAAAAAATTAGGATTACGAAAGCACCAAGAGATCCCTGACATGTAAACCAATATGTCCATGGATAACCGAAAGGTCCTGTGACCTCGTTCATTTCAGCTCCAAAGAGAAAGATGCCAATTGAGAAAACAAACCAGATTGCCAGTGTTATAAATAACAATCCCCTGGTTTTTTCCCAGTGTTTTTGTTGATTTGACATTTATACCTCTCTATTTAGTTATAACTGGGTGAAACCATAACCATTATGAGGGTTTTGAAAAGACCTAAAATTCACCATATTAGGTACTTATTTACTTACTTTTTTAAGATATAATTGGCGCATTTATAGATAAACATGGCAAAATACAAACTAACTTGGAAAGACTTAAAAATTGAGGATTTTAAAACGTATTTATTCGCCATGTTTAAGGCGTTTATTCCCAAAAAAAAAATAAAAAATTTAGATGAATTGGAACTATTTATCCAAACAAAATCTGCATGGGCCACCCAAGTTACTTTATATAATTATCTAAAAACTAGAATGGGAACAAGATACGTCCTTCATTTTGATAATGATGAATTTATGTCATCAGTAAATCTTGCTAAATGGAATATTTATTCAGTTGCATTACAAGATTTAACTTTTTTTACTTTTTCATATTTGAAAGTAAATTTTAACTATCAGGATATTCATAAAGCAAATGAAATTTTTAATAAAATTTTAGATGATGAAATTTCTAATAAGATGCCATTAAATATCATTGATGAAGCTAGGAAAAGTTTTGATGAAAGATTAGAAAAAATAAATTGGGATGGTTATTATCAAGACTTACCTTTTAATCCTAGCGCTCTCTCTTTATATAAATGGGCTCCAATCGCAGATGAATTAAAAACTTTAGATCGAAAGATCGTTTTAAATTCGATGATTTTAAAATGGGATGTCGTTAAACAGGAATTTAAAGATTTAATCCAGTTTTAAATATTTTTTCTATTATCAACTAAATTATCAACTACACTTGGATCTGCTAGAGTAGTCGTATCTCCTAATTGACCATGCTCATTAGCAGCAATTTTTCTTAGAATTCTTCTCATTATTTTTCCTGATCTTGTTTTAGGAAGACCTGGAGTAAAATGAATTAGGTCAGGAGTTGCTAAAGGTCCTATTTGTTTTCTTACCCAAAGTTTAAGATCTCTCTCAAGTTCACCGGTTTCAGTTTCTCCTGCATTAAGTGTTACATAACAGTATAATCCATTACCTTTAATATCGTGTGGGTATCCAACTACAGCTGCTTCAGCAACTTTTGGGTGAGCTACAAAAGCACTTTCAATTTCTGCTGTTCCTAAATTATGACCTGACACTATAATAACATCATCTACTCTACCAGTTATCCAATAATATCCATCTTTATCCCTTCGACATCCATCGCCTGTAAAATATTTGCCATTAAACTGTGAGAAATATGTATCTATGAATCTTTGATGATCACCATAAACAGTTCTCATTTGTCCAGGCCATGACTGAGATATACAAAGTCTTCCCTCACCAGCTCCTTTGATCTCTTTTCCGTTTTTATCAACAAGCACTGGCTTAATTCCATAGAAAGGTTTTGTTGCAGAACCTGGTTTAAGGGGGATAGCACCAGTTTGAGGTGCAATCATTATACCTCCGGTTTCTGTTTGCCACCAAGTATCTACAATTGGGCATTTAGAATTACCTACGGTTTTATAATACCACATCCAAGCTTCCGGATTTATTGGTTCTCCTACAGTTCCTAAAAGTTTAAGTGATTTCCTAGAGGTTTTCTTAACTGGTTTATCTCCTTCACGCATTAAAGCTCTAATTGCAGTTGGGGCTGTATAAAAAGTATTTACTTTATATTTATCAACTATTTGCCACCACCTTGAACTATCAGGATAATTTGGAATCCCTTCAAACATTATAGTTGTTGCACCATTCGAAAGCGGTCCATAAATAATATAACTATGGCCAGTTACCCAACCAATATCAGCAGTACACCAATATATATCTTTTGGTTTGTAGTTAAAAATATATTGGTGTGTCATTGATGCATAAACCATATAACCACCAGTAGTATGAAGAACCCCTTTAGGCTTACCTGTTGAACCGGAAGTGTATAAAATAAACAAAGGATCCTCTGCGTTCATTTCTTCAGGCTCACAATGATTTGGAACGTCTTTAATTAAATCATGAAACCAAACATCTCTGTTTTGATCCCAGTTGATGTAATTGCCTGTTCGTTTTACAATAATACATTTTTTAACATTAGGGCAACTCATTAAAGCTTCATCAACTGTATATTTCAGTGGAATTGTTTTTCCACCTCTCACTCCTTCATCTGCAGTAATTATGTATTCAGATTCACAATCATTAACTCTTCCTGAAATGGAGTCTGCCGAAAAACCACCAAAAATAATCGAATGAACTGCACCTATTCTCACACAAGCTAACATTAAAACAGCTAACTCTGGTATCATAGTTAAATAAATTGTAACACGATCACCTTTTTTAATTCCTAATTTTTTTAAACCATTTGCTGCTTTAGAAACTTTTTGGTGAAGCTGTTTATAAGAAATTTTCTGACTATCTTTTGGATCATCTCCTACCCAAATAATAGCAGTTTTATCTTTTTTATCTTTTAAATGTCTATCTATGCAATTAGCTGAAGCATTTAATGTACCATCTTCAAACCATTTAATTTTTACTTCTTTAGTACTGTATTTTACATCTTTAATTTTTTTATAAGGTTTTATCCAAGTAATTCTTTTTCCCTCTTTTCTCCAAAATTCATCGTTACTTTTTATAGATTGAGAATATTTTTGTTGATACTTACTTTTATTTGCTAAGCTACTTTTGATCCATTCTGGTTTTGTTTTAATAACAACTTCAGGGGGTGTATTTCCGTTTTCTTTTTTTGGCTTAATTCTTTTTTTTATTTTTCTGGAATTTTTTTTTCTAACTTTAGACCTTCTCTTCACCTTTTTTGAGGTTTTTTTTCTGATTTTAGACCTTTTTTTTCTTGCCTTGCTTTTCTTTTTCTTTTTTTTTGGCATAGGATAATTTTTTTTTTAAATTCTACTCATGTTATTTATAATTTTCCAGCTTTTATAATCAACAGGCATTACAGAAAGTCTGCTTTGCTTTATGAGAGCTAATTGGCTTAAATCCTTATTTTTTTTGATATTTTCTAGCGCTACTGGCTTTAAAAATTTACTTTTAAATTGAACAGTTACAGCTACAAACTTTCCTGTTTTGTCTGTTTTATCTAGATAAGATTCTTTTATAACTTTTACTATTCCAACCACCTCTTTTCCAATGTTTGAATGATAAAAAAAACAAAGATCGCCTTTTTTCATACTCTTTAAATTTTTGGCTGCTTGATAATTTCTAACACCATCCCAAGGTGCACCTCTAACTCCAGCTTTTTTTTGCTGATCAATTGACCAAACATCAGGTTCAGATTTAAGTAACCAGTAATTCATTTAATTATTTTTTAAGTATTCACCTTTTTTTTGGTTTGTCTTTATTTTGTTATACTTTATTTTATAAAACACTCATCACACAAAGTACAACACATTTGCTGATTATAATTAGCTTTAGATTGAATTGATTTAAGAAGTAATATAGTTTTTAATTAAAAATGAGTGAACTACTTCAATTAAAAGGAACATTTTCCTATGACGAATATAAGTTGATTCTTGAAGCGCTTAAAAGAAAAAAAACAACTTTTGATGATGCTTTAAAAGGGGAATTTATTATATTACGTCATGATGTAGAATTTAATATTGATAGAGCTCAAAAAATGGGAGCTATAGACAAAGAGTATGGCATCAAATCAACTTTCTTTTTTCAAGTAATTTCATCAGCTTATAATCCTTTTTCAGTCAAAAATAAGGCTAAAATTTTAAGCTTGATAGAGATGGGCCATTCTGTAGGTTTACATTTTTATATCTCACATGTTCCAACAAATAATTTTGAAAAGTTAGAATATGAATTTACACAACAAAAAAAAATGTTTGAATCAGGATTAGAATTACCTTGCAAAATTTTTAGCTTTCATCGTCCACCACCTTGGGTTCTTGAAATTCGGAAAGATTATCTTTTTGGTGCTTTAAATGCATATGGACCATCTTTTTTTGAGTATACGCCAACTCCTAAGACAATAAAATATATATCAGATTCAAATCATAAGTGGAGATATGGTCACCCATTAGATAATTTAGAATTTTCTAAGATGCAGATTCTAGCCCATCCGGATGAATGGTCGAAAGAAAAAAATTTAACAGAATTAGAATTTCTTAAATCTCTAGTGGATGAAAGTCGAAGAGATTATATTTCCACGGTTGACGAAGAATTAAAAAGCTTTGCACCATACAGAGATAAGATTTTATGAAAATTTGTGTATTTGGTTCCAAGAATTCTACATTAAAATTGCTAAACCATCTTACCAAAAATAAAATAAATATTGATACATTAGTGGTACTTGATCCTCGCAAATTAGGTTCAGTTCATATTTCTGGCCATGATAGTAAAATTACTTCAAAAGCTGAAGATTTAGGGATTAATTGTTTTTTGGCCCAAACATATTCATTAAAATCAGGTGCAGATAAAAATTTTTTTAAAACAAAGTCTTTTGATTTAGGTCTATGTACAAGTTGGCAAAGAATAATCCCAAAAGATGTATTAAGCTGCTTTCGTTTTGGGGTATTTGGTTGGCATGGATCAGGATATGAGTTTCCAAATGGAAGAGGAAGATCCCCTATTAATTGGAGCATCAGACTTGGTTTAGATTTGATTTTCCATAATTGTTTCAGATACAGTGAGGGTGTTGATGAAGGTGATATTTATGAAACTAGAAAACTAACAATTAAAAAAAATGATTACATAGATGATGTTCAAGAAAAAGCTATTGAACACATATGTGATTCAGCAATTAGATTGATATCTGATATTCGTGATAAAAACTTAAACTTTCAAAACAAATAAAGAATCCATTTATATCTTTTCCTGCACTTAATGAAAAATCTGGTAAACTTTATCCAAGCCATCTAAACGTGACTAGTGCAAGAAATATAGTACGATCGTGCTCGCACCCTTTTCCCGGTGCGTATATCACTTTGTCAGAGTATGATGTTATAATTCGGATTTGGAGAGCGGACATTATGTCAATCATACCAGAAGAAATTCAGATTGAAAAAGGATGTATATATTTTTCCGATAAAGAGGTGTTCGTTGGTTTTTTTGATGGAGTATTGAAGTTGACGGATTATGAAATTGAGTTAGAAAAAAAATACAAACTCCCTAAAAACATAAACTTACGATGTAATTGATAATTTAAAATTTCAATATTTTTTACTTTGTAAAAATATAAATAATTTTTAAATTTTTACACCTGCTCCTTTCAAAAAAGCAGCAAATTCATCTAATTGCCATCTAGGCTTTGGGGAAAAATCTAAATTGTTAAATTGTTTTTTTTTAAATTTTTCTAAACCTACCATTGCAATCATTGCTGCGTTATCTCCACAGAATTCAATGGGTGGAAAAATACTTTTATAATTATTTTCCCCACATAGGTTAATCAACATAGACCTAATTTTTTTATTTGCCGCAACACCTCCAGCAACAACAAAAATTTTTTCATTTAATTCATTTATTTTTTCAAATTCAGTAAAGGCAATTTTCGTTTTTTTATATAAAATTTCCTCAATTGTTTTTTGAAAAGATGCTGCAAGATCATATCTATCCTGTTCTGATTTAATTGTTTTGCTTATCTTCAACGCGGCAGTTTTTAGACCTGCAAAAGAAAGATTACATCCTCCTTTATTAAAAATTGGTTTCGGTAAGTCGTATTTTTCAGGATCGCCTTTTTGAGCTAAAATTTCTATTTGAGGACCACCTGGAAATTCTATCCCCAAAAGTTTTGCAGTTTTGTCAAATGCTTCACCTAAAGCATCATCGATAGTTGTTCCTAATCTTTTATATCTACCAAGATTTTGCACATTTAAATATTGTGAGTGCCCACCGGAAATTAAAAGAAGTAAATATGGATAATTTAGATTTGTATTTAGTTTTGGGCTTAAGGCATGCCCTTCCAAGTGATTAACAGCGATGAAAGGTTTATTCATTGCTGTTGCGAAAGCTTTCCCAAAACTTAAACCAACAGATAGACATACAATTAATCCAGGACCAGCGGTAGAGGCAACCGCATCTATCTCTTCAATTTTTCTACCACTTTCATTAATAGCTTTTTTGACAATCCAATCGATTTTTTCAATGTGCGAACGGGCTGCTAGCTCAGGAACCACTCCACCAAACTCTTTATGAACTTCTACTTGACTTGAAACAATGTTGGATAAAACTACTGGGAATCCTTCTTCATTTTCAGTTATTAAAGACGCTGCAGTTTCATCACAACTAGTCTCTATTCCAAGAATTAGGGGTTTTTTGATCATTCAAATAGTTTTTAATAATTGTACAATCTTTATACAAGTAAGAAATAAATTTTTATGATAAAAAAAATAGTAATTGGATCAAGAGGTAGCAAGCTTGCCTTACTTTATGCCCAACAAGCTAAAGATAAAATTATTGAAAATACAGGTCTATCCGATGAGGATATTTTAATTAAATCAATTACAACCAAAGGTGATGAAGTACAGGATACAAGATTATCTGAGCTTGGTGGCAAAGGTTTGTTTTCAAGTAATATTGAAAAAGAACTTCAGTTAAAAAATATTGATATTGCAGTCCATGCACTGAAAGATATGCCTGCTAATGAGACAGAAGGATTAAGGACAGATTCTTTTCTTAAAAGAAATGACCCTAGAGAGATTTTAATTACAAAGAACAAAAAAAAACTTAAAGACTTAGATCAAAAGTCAATTGTTGGTACCTCATCATACAGAAGAGAATTTCAGATAAAAAAAATTAGACAAGATTTGAACTGTAAACTAATTAGAGGAAATGTAGATACTAGAATTAGAAAATTGAATGAAGGAATGTATGATGCAATTATTTTGTCTTACGCTGGTATCAAATTTTTAAAATTTGAAAATGAAATCTCAGAAATTTTTTCAGCTGAAGAAATAATTCCTAGTGCAGGACAAGGCGTAATTGCTCTTCAGTGCAGGGAGAATGATGATGAGACAATTTCAGTTTTAAACAAAATTAATCATGAGGAAACACATAAAAGAGCTCACCTTGAGAGAAATATTTTAAAAGTTTTAGATGGAGATTGTGAAACAGCAATTGGTGCTCATTCAGTGGTTGATGGAGATAAGATTACAGTGGAGGCTGAACTTTTTTCTTTAGATGGTAAACAAAGGTTTTATGAAAAAAAAGTTGGTAATTTGAATGAGTTTAAAGAAATTGGCAAAGAGATTGGAATACTTTTAAAAACAAAATCAAAAAATTCATATAAAAGATAATATGCATATTTTGTTAACTAGACCACTGGAGGATTGTTCTGAAATGATATTAAAATTTCAATCATTAGGACATCAAGTTTCTCATCTTCCATTAATAAGAATTGAAAAGGTTAATTATGAAGAAATTAACTTTTCTGAATATGGTGGAATTGTTTTTACTAGTGCAAATGCAGTAAAATTTTTAAACATAGTAAAATTAGATAAAAATATTAAATGTTTTTGTGTTGGAAATTCTACAGAAAACAAAGCAAGAAGTGTTGGTTTACAAAATACAATTGCGGCTGAAGGAAATGTTACAAACTTAAAGGAGTTAATTATACAAAGTTATGAGACCAAAAATAAAGAATTACTTTATGTTAGTGGTGAAACAATATCGGTTGATTTAGATCAACAGTTATTAAGCGAAGGTTTTAAGGTAAAAAGAATTATTAATTACAGAGTAGATCATAATCAAAAATTTGATGAGAAATTTGTTAATGAATTAAAATTAAATGTGCCTGATATGGTCTATATTTACTCTCAAAATAGTGCGTCAAGTTTCTTAAATTTCATAAAGATTTACCAAACCGAAAATTTATGGATGA
Source organism: uncultured Pelagibacteraceae bacterium (assembly GCA_902629935.1). Classification (GTDB taxonomy): domain Bacteria; phylum Pseudomonadota; class Alphaproteobacteria; order Pelagibacterales; family Pelagibacteraceae; genus Pelagibacter. Next base: position 16,092 of record CACOSU010000010.1, read on the forward strand.
ATACAAATTTGATGTGTATAGGCGAAAAAACCTCGTCAATATTGAACGAAATCAAATGGAAAAAGATTTTTCTTTTTAATCCTGGAGAAGAAGAGTTTTTGTTATATAAAATTTAAAAAATGGAATTAATTAATAATTTTTCTGAGATATTTTTATCAGTATGGAATAAAGGAATTCTTGGTGTTGATATTTTTCAAATATTAATTGGTATTGGAATATTTCTACTATTTCTTATCTTTAGAGGTCTAATAAGCAAATTAGTTATTAAAAAATTAGAAATTATTTCAAAAAGAACAACAAATAAATTAGATGATACTTTTGTTCAATCACTTGTAGGCCCAGCAAGATTTTTACCAATTGTATTAGGATTTTTTATTGCAAGTTACTACATGACTTTCTCAATAGAAGGAAGAGAAGTGGTAGATACAATTAATAGAACTCTGATTACTATTTTAATTTTTTGGATAATTCATCAAATCATAGAACCTATCTCATATATACTTAGTGGTTTAGATAAATTATTAACAAGAGAACTTATTGGTTGGATAATTAAGTCATTAAAAATTTTAATTTTTATTTTAGGTTTAGCTGCAGTTTTAGAATTATGGGGAATTAAAATAGGACCAATTATTGCAGGTCTTGGACTGTTTGGAGTTGCTGTAGCGTTAGGGGCACAAGATTTATTTAAAAATTTAATTTCAGGAATTTTAGTTTTAGTTGAAAAGAGATTTAAAATTGGAGACTGGATAGCTGTAGAGGGTATTATTGAAGGTGTAGTAGAAAAGATTGGATTTAGATCAACAACAATTAGAAAGTTTGACAAATCTCTAGCTATTATTCCAAATTTTCAATTTGCAGAAAATGCAGTTGTAAATGTAAGCGAAACTTCAAACTGGTTAATTAGTTGGATTATTACACTTCAATATGACACTACAGTAGAACAGTTAAAAATAATTAGAGATGAAATCGAAAATCATATTAATTCAAGCGAAGATTATAACACTTCAATTGGAGTTGCAGTAAGAGTTGATAAATTTTCTGATAGTTCAATAGATATGTATGTAAGATGTTTTACAAAAACGGGAAGTTGGAATAATTGGCTTGATGTAAAGGAAAGATTGGCAATCGCGATTAAAGAAATTGTAGAAAAAAATAATGCCTCATTCGCGTTTCCAAGTCAGTCGATTTACGTTGAGAAAAAATGATAGCTATTTTTTATTTAGTTTTACAAATTTTAAAATTGTATTCTTTTATAGTAATTGCCAATGTTATTGTAAGTTGGCTAATTGCTTTTAATGTTCTTAATACTCAAAATAGATTTGTTTATGCAATTTTAGAGTTGAGCTATAAATTAACCGAACCTTTCTTGAACAAAATAAGACGTTTTTTGCCAAATTTAGGTTCACTAGATATTTCTCCAATCATTCTTCTTTTATTGATTTGGTTTATTGAAATGTGTATGAAGCTGTACATTGCACCAATGATTTTTTAAAAAAAAATATGATTTTAATTGATGGAAAAAAAGCAGCCGCAGAATTAAGAGCAGAGTTAAAGCAAGAAGTTACAGAGTTAAAAGCGAAACATAATAAAGTACCAGGTTTAACGGTTATACTAATTGGTGATTTAACACCTAGTCAGATTTACGTAAGAAACAAAGAGAAATCAGCAAATGAGGTAGGATTAAAATCTGAAGTTATTAAATATCCAGACTCAGTTGAAGAAAATACTGTTCTAGAAAAAATTCAAGAACTAAACAGTGATGAAACTGTTTCGGGAATTTTAGTTCAACTTCCTTTACCAAAGCACATTGATAAACAAAAAGTTATAGAGGCAATAGCCCCTTCGAAAGATGTAGATGGATTTCATCCAATGAATGTAGGTAATCTTTCATCTGGCTATGAAAGTTCAGTACCTTGCACACCTCTTGGCTGTTATTTGCTGATAAAAAAAATTGAACCTAATTTAAGTGGTAAAAAAGCTGTGGTTGTGGGAAGATCAAATTTAAATGGTAAACCAATGACACAACTTCTTTTAAAAGAAAATTGCACCGTAACTATAACTCATTCAAAAACTAAAGATTTAAAAGCTGAATGTTTAGAAGCAGACATAATTGTAGCAGCTGTAGGTATTCCTGAACTTGTTCAAGGAGATTGGGTTAAAAAAGATGCTATCGTCATAGATGTTGGCATAAATAAAACTGATAAAGGCATAGTTGGCGATGTTCATTTTGATGAAGTTTCAAAAATTGCAAAAGCATTAACTCCAGTTCCTGGTGGTGTAGGCCCAATGACTATTGCGTGCTTATTAAAAAACACGATTGAATGTTTTAAAAGAGCACAAAAGTAATGTTTAATATTTTAAATGTTAAGCAAAATTAAAAAAAAAATTCATATTATACAAAATATATATTTTAAAAATAAATTTCTGATTAATAAAAAGTCTTATTCAATGGATGGTGAGGATTTGTTTATTACTCATTTCTTCAAAAATAAAACAAAAGGTTTTTATGTTGACGTTGGTTGTTATCATCCAATTCATAGAAACAATACATTTCTTCTACATAAAATGGGCTGGTCAGGCATAAATATTGATATTCATCAGTTTAGTATTGACCTTTTTAATTTTATGAGACCTAAAGATTTTAATTATAACTTTGCTGTTTCAAATGAAAATAAAATTTTAGAGATGTTTTATCAGAAAAATTTAAGCCAAATAAGCACTATCGACGAGACTCAGGCAAAAAAAGTATTTCAAGGCGATATAAAGAAATTAAAAATTAATTCATTTACACTTGATTCTATTTTAGAAAAAACAAAATTAAAAAATATTAAAATAGATTTGTTGGATATTGATGTAGAGGGAACTGATTTAAAAGTTCTTCAAGGTTTTTCTATTGAAAAATACAAACCAGCACTAATTTGTGTGGAAATTCATGACAGAGAAATAAAAGAAAGTAATATATATAAATACTTATCAAATTTTCATTACGAATTAATCTGGTCAGGTGTATTTAGTCACATCTTTAAGCCTAAAGTTTAATCTTTTAATTTTAATTGTTAAAGTCTTTCCATGAAAAAACCAAGGCGACCCTATCGATTTGGCATTATTTTTTTACTTCTTACGGTACCGCCAATAGGGGCAACACAATTAGGCTGGTATTTGCATGACATGCAAACAGGATTTGACTATGGTATGATAGTAGGTACAGTTTCAGTAGTTTATGCCGCCTATTTAATGTATGAAAAAAACTGGAGAGAAGAAGATGAGGATTAATTCATGGAAAAAATAATATTTTTTGGATTAGTTATTCCCATTATGGCTTATGTTTTATATTTAGGTGGTATGGCAATTATGAATGGTTTTAAATCTAAAGAAGCAAATAGAGCTGAAAAAGAGGAAAATGAAATTATAAATCACGAAAATAATTCAGACCAAAATATTAATTTAAGTGAAGAGTTATCAAAGTTAAATGATTTGAAGGAAAAAGGTGTAATCTCTCAAGAAGAATTTGAAAAGGCAAAAAATAAACTATTAAACAACTAATAGTTTAATCATGTTTAGTGGATTTATAAAAAAATTTGTTAAGGTTGATAAGGGAAAAATTTTTTGTAGATTTAAAGGTAATGGTCCTCCATTGTTGCTACTTCATGGATACCCACAAACACATGTAATGTGGCACAAAACTGCTCCAGAACTTAGTAAATATTTTACAGTAATTGTTGCTGACCTTAGAGGATATGGAGACAGTTTAGTTTTACCCGGTGGTAAAAATCATAAAAATTATTCTAAAAGAGAAATGGCTAAAGATATGGTTCAGTTAATGAGTAAATTTAATTTTAAAAAATTTTTTGTTGCAGGACATGATAGGGGTGGGAGAGTTGCACATAGAATGGCGAGAGATTTTAGAGATAAAATTTTAGCTTTATGTGTACTTGATATATGTCCAACTTTGGATATGTATGAACAAGCAGATATGAAGTTTGCAAAAGAGTACTTCCACTGGTTTTATTTAATTCAGTCAGCACCCTTACCTGAGAAAATGATAATGGCAGATCCTAAAAGATGGTTAAAAAGTCGTTTTAACAGATCTTCTAAAAGTACGATTGGAAGAATTGAAGATGAATATTTAAGATCATTTAAACAAAAAAAAAGAATTCATGCAACGTGTGAGGACTATAGGGCAGCAGCGACTATAGATTTGGAGCATGATAAAAAAGATAGAAAAAAAAAATTAAATATTCCTATTCAAGTTTTATGGGGAAAAAAAGGAGTTGTTGGAAAACAATTTAACTCAATTAAAGTTTGGCAAAAATATACAAATAAAAAGGTGTATGGTGCTGAAGTTAATTCAGATCATTTTATCCCTGAGGAAAGACCAAATCAAACAATAAAACACATAAAAAATTTTTTTCTTAAACATGTTAATAATTCCAAATAAAAAAAATATTGGTGCAGAAATAATTGTGAATTTAAAAAATATTACAAATAAAGATATTTTTAAAATCAAAGAAGCACTTAACAAATATGGAATGCTATATTTTAAAAAACAAAAATTAACTTCTAAATCTTTTATAAAGTTTGCTAAATATTTTGGAAAATTAGCAAACTATCCAAGACTAAAAGGCTTAAATAAAAAATTTCCTCAAATTACAGTAGTACAAAGAAAATCAACTGACAAAGGCCCAAGTTTTGGTGAACAATTTCATACAGACTCAATTTATACAAAAAAACCACCTAGATTTACTATGTTATTCTCAAAACTTGTCCCAAAAAAAGGAAAAGCTAATACAGAATTTAGTTCTCAATACCTTGCTTATGAAGATTTGCCAAATTCAATTAGAAAGAAATTTAAAACAATTAAAGGTAAATATTCCTCTGAAGGTCCAATTTCAATTACAACTAAGGAAAGAGTAAAAGAAAAAGGAAAAAATATTAAAGAACTTAAATCTTCACACAAGATAATTAAGAAAATTAGCTCAAAGTATTCGATTTACTGTAGTCCAGGACATTTTGTTGGATTTAGCTCAAAGATTAAAAGTCAGAAAAAATTAAAAAAATTTTTATTTAATCATCAAATTAAAAAAAAATTCCAGTTCTCACTTCCTTGGGAGAAAAATCAATTGGCTATATGGGATAACAGGTCTATGCTACATCAGGCAACTCCTTTCAAAGGAAATAGAATAATGCATAGAATAACAATCAAATAATTTATGTTCACAATTTTTTTGGGACTTACTCCTTTTATATTTATTACTTTTTTAGGCTTTATGTTTGCTAAATTAAAAGTCTTAGATCTTAGTCATGCTAAAATTTTAAATCTTTTCCTATTTTATATAGCTGTCCCAGCATTGATAATTAAGTTAATTGCACAAAATGAAATTGGACAAGTAGATTTTAAACAAATTCTCTCTTATTTAATTATGCAATCAATATGTGGAATTATCGCTTATTTAATTACTTCAAAATATTTTAAAAAATCAATCCCAGAGTCTATAATTTGGGCTTTAACAGTTGCATTATCAAACCATGTGACTTTGCTTTTGCCAATAACAGAAATTTATTTTCAACAAAATGTTATTACACAAGTTGCAGGTATTATATTAATGGATGGAATAATATTATTGTCCGTAATCGCTTTTTTTTTAGAATTATCAACAAAAACAAATGTAAATTTATTTATATTTATTAAAAATTTATTTTTAAATCCATTTATTCTTTCAATAATTATTGGTTTATTATTTTTATTATTAAACTTTAATATTGATCAAACACCAATCGAGTATACATTATCTAAACTAGCAGCATGTGTTTCACCAGTTGGATTGTTTGCAATTGGTATAATTCTTTCATTTTATACAAAAAATGTAATTAATAAGTTATCTGTTTCTATATCAATTTTAAAATTAATAATTTCCCCAATTATTTTATTATTGATTGGACTTTCGTTTTTTAATGCAGGATCACCAGTTGAAATACCAGGTGCTTTTTTTGTTAGTGTTGCACCTTGCGGTGTTACAGCTATAGTTTTATGTTCTGCATACAATGTAAGTCCTGAAAATATAATAAAAGCTATCTTTGTATCTACTATTGCATCTATAGGAACTATATTCTTTGCAATTAAGTATTTAACTTTATAAAATTTTATTTAAAGGACTAACCTCTCCAATTTTAAAAGTAATAGCATCACTTTTTTTAAATCCGTAATTTTCTGCATTATCTTTAAATCTAATTGGAGGTTCCATAATTGGCTCAAATGATAAAACAAATGTTCCCCAATGCATTCCTAGCACTTTTTTACTTTTTAAATCTTTTGCAACATTCAAGGCTTCTTCTGGTGTGGTGTGATAGATAGTTTTATCAAACATTGGTTTAAAATTATAAGCCCCAATATTAATCATCGTGAGATCTATTGGACCATATTTTATTCCTAACTTCTTGTAAATTCCTCCATATCCTGTATCACATGCAAATAAAATTTTCTTATTTTTATATTCTATTAAAAAGTTACCCCACAAAGTTTTATTTGTATCTGTTAAACTTCTCTTCGACCAATGAACTGCTGGAAGTAAAGAGATTTTTAAATTCTCATTTATAATTTTTTGATCATACCAATCCATTTCGTTTACATCTGTGTATCTTTTAAAATATTTGCCAAGATTCAGTGGCGTCAATATTTTTGCATCCTTAAAAGGAAAATTTCTAATGGTTGACATATCCTGATGATCATAATGATTGTGAGTTAGTAAAAATATATCTGTTTTAGGTATCTCATTTAATTTTATTGCAGGATTAGTAAATCTTTTTGGACCAAAAATAAGTGGTCCAGCATTTTTAGAAAATACAGGGTCAGTTATGATTGTCGTTTGTCCTATTTTTATAAGGAATGTTGCATGACCAATCCAAGCAATATAATCATCGTCTTTATATTTTTCTAAGTTTTCAAGGACTTTTTTTTTCTCAATTACATGTTCTGTAGGATAATTTAGATCAACTTTTTTTCTTAATTTACTAAAAGTTCTATAGGAGAATTTTGCTGACCTAGATATGATTACTGGTGATCCTTTTGGGTTTCTAAAAGTACCATCTGGTAAATGATGATAAGGTCTTTCTTTCATTCTATTTTTGTTTATCCATTAACCACAAACTATTTCCCGCAAGAAAATAAATTTTACCATTACTTGGGTGTACCTGAATATCTCTAATTCTTCCAATTTTGTCTTTAAAAATAATTATTTCCTCTACGTTTGATAAATTTTTAAAATTTAGTTTTCTTAACGATTTATCTTTTAGTGAAGTAATAAGTGCTTGCCCATTCCACTCATAAAACTCTTTTCCTTCATAAATAGTTATTGCACTTGTAGCTATAGATGGTACCCAGTACTTAATTGCCTTTGTAAATCCTGGTTTCCATTTAGGTCCAATTTTAGATCCTGAGTAATTCGTGCCTCCCCAACCTAAAATTTTCCAACCATAATTCTCTCCTTTTTTTACTTCACCAAACCAATCACCACCTTTTGCACCATGATTACTAATATAAATTTTTCCATCAAAAGTAGATAAAGTTAAACCTTGGGGATTACGAACCCCAATTTGGTATATTTCTGGTAACCAACTGGATTTACCATCAAACTTTGGATTATCTTTTGGTATACTTCCATCAATATGAATTCTAATTATGCTTCCAGCATGTTTTGTAGGATCTTGAGCAATCATTCCTTGTCCTCTTTCACCTGCAGATGCAAAAAGATAATTATCTTTAATTGCTAGCCTTGATCCAAAATGATAGCCAGATTCTATTGGTGGTTCAGCTTGAAATATATTTTTAAAATCTAATTTTTTTTTATTTAATTTAGCTTTTGCAATAGAGGTACTTGTTTTCCAATCACCTCTATTTTCAGAGTAAGAAATCCACAAGGTATCGTTTTGATAAATAATATCGAGCAACCCACCCTGGCCATGGACAAAATAATTTAAGTTATGCTCAACTTCATGAACTTGTTTAGAAATAATATTTACTATCTTTATTTTTCCAGTTTTCTCAGTAATTATAAGCTCTTCATTGTTTATAAAAGATGATCCCCATGGATCATTTAAATCTACTAATTTTTGAAAAGTAAAATTCTCAGAATAACTTTTTGATGAAAATAAAAAAAAGAAAAATATCGATATAAAATATTTGATCACTCTATGAAAGTTTAGATCTGCCGCCGTCTACAGCAATTACTTGGCCTGTTACCCAAGAACTATCTTCCGTTAGCAAGAATTTAGCAAGAGCTGCCGAATCCTTTCCTTCACCTAATCTTTTAAGGGGATGTGCTTTTGCGATCCCTTCAGCTAATGCAGCATTTTTTAACATTGGTTCTGCAATTTTAGATTTAGTCAAACTTGGAGCAACACAGTTTACTCTTATATTTGGGGCAAATTCAGCTGCTAAAGAAACTGTTAAACCTTCTACAGCTGCTTTTGTTGAAGCTATTATTGCATGATTAGTAAATCCTCTTTGGGCAGCAACAGTAGAAAATAATACTATCGAACCTTTATTCTTTTTTAAGCTTTCTTGAAATCCTTTAATAGCCTCTACAGCAGAATAAAGATTAAGTTTCATACATTTTTGAAAGTCTTGCTCGCTTACCATTCTTAATGGTTTTAGATCAATAGAACCTACACAATATGCTAGACCTTTAATTTCAGAAATATCTGATTTAACTTTTTCAATAAAACCTTCCTCTAAAACATCTGCAATAGTATATGAACATCCAAGTTTTTTAGATATAGGACTAAGTTCACTTTCATTTCTTGCAACTAAATGAATATCATTTCCAGAGTTTTTTAATTGTTCAGCCAAACTTGATCCAATAGAACCTGTCGCACCAAAAATTACATATTTTTCTGACATAAAAATTTTTATTAGTTATATTTAACTATGAAGTTATTTTTTATACTCGGTAATCAATTATTTCCAACAAAATACCTCGACCGCTTCAAAAAAGACCACCTGTTTTTTATGGCAGAAGACAAGGGTTTATGCACCTATGAAAAGCATCATAAACAAAAAATTTTATTATTTTTATCCTCAATGCGTTCTTATGCAGATGTGTTAAGAAAAAATAAATTTAAATTAGATTACCTTAAAATCGAAGATAAAGAATTTAGTGATGATTACTTAAAAAAAATAAAAAAAATAATCGCACAAAAAAAAATAAAAGAAATTTCAAGTTTTGAAGTAGAGGATAAATTTTTTGAAAAGAAGATTTTACAATTTCTAAAAAAAGAAAAAATAAATTGGAATATTGTTCAAACTCCTATGTTTTTAAATTCTAGAGAAGAATTTAAAAATTATTTATTAAAATCAAAAAAACCATTCATGGCAACTTTTTACAAAGAAGTTAGAAAAAAATCTGGAATACTGATGGGCTCAGATGGTAATCCTATTGGAGGTAAATGGAGTTTCGATGAAGATAATAGAAACAAACTACCAAAAAATATTTCAATTCCTAAATTTCCAAAAATTAATGAAACAACCCACACAAAAAAACTAAAGCCTATTATTGAAAAAGAATTTAAAAATCATCCTGGAAGTACAGACAATTTTTGGTTTGCAACAGAATACGATGATGTTGTCAAACTTTTAAATTTTTTTATAAAAGAAAAATCAAATTTATTTGGTGATTATGAGGATGCGGTTGATCAAAAAGATAATATCCTATTTCATAGTGCATTAAGTCCTTATATAAATTTAGGTTTAATTACCCCTGAATTTGTTATCCAAAAAGTTTTAGAATTTCATAAAAAAAATAAAATTAGAATGAATTCTTTAGAAGGTTACATTCGTCAAGTAATTGGATGGCGAGAATTTATGCGAGGAGTTTATCAGTCATATTCAAAAGAAATTGAAAATGGAAATTTTTTTAAACATAATAGAAAAATGAAAAGTTCTTGGTATGAGGGATCAACTGGTCTTCCACCATTGGATTATGCAATTAAAAATGCGGTCAATAATGCATGGTCACATCATATTGAAAGATTAATGATCTTATCAAACATTATGAACCTTTGTGAGATCAAACCATTATTTGTTTATAAGTGGTTTATGGAAATGTTTGCTGACTCTTCAGATTGGGTGATGGTTCCAAATATTAGTATGGGACTATTTAATGATGGAGGAATTTTTGCAACTAAACCTTATATTTGTGGATCTGCATACTTTATGAAAATGATGGATTTTAAAAAGGGTGAGTGGTGTAACACAATGGATGGACTTTATTGGAGATTTATAGACAGAAATAGAAAATTTTTTTTAAAAAATCCCCGTCTATCAATGATGGTAAGAATATTTGACAAAATGAAACCAGATAGAAAAAAATTAATTTTAACTGAAGCTGAAAAATTTATTAAACAAAATACAGTATAGTGAAAAAAGAAAATTTGCCATCCAAAATTTGTTTAGTTTGTAGCAGACCATTTAAATGGAGAAAAAAATGGAAGCTTAATTGGGACAGAGTTAAATACTGCTCAAAAAGATGCTCTAATAAAAAAATTTAAGTATGAGTTTGGAAAAGTATAAATGGAAAAGTAGGATTTTATTAGTAATTACGCCAAATTTTAAGGATAAATCATATCAAAAAGTTAAAAAAATATATCAAAGCAATATTAAGCAATTTCACAAAAGATATGTGAAATTAATTTGTAAGACAAATAAAAAAGAACCTTTCTCAGTAAATCTTATTGGTTTTGATGGAAAAATAAAAAAAGTAATGAAGGATTTAAACTATAAGTTAGTTTTTCAAATAATTGACAAGGTGCCATTAGGAAAAAAAATTAAACCAATTAACCTATCTTTATATTCAGATTATAATCCTAAAACTACAACATATGGATTAGGATTTAAAAATAAAGAAAAAGCATTATTTACGATTAATGCAATTAAAAATAGATCTGCCAAGTATCAAGTGAATGTAGTTTCAACTATGTTAGGCAGAGCCAAAAATCATCCAACCAAAACCCAAAATATGGGCGGTGCAATAAAGGTATTTAATGATTGGATGAAAAAATATAAAAAAAATAAAAATGAAAACTAAGTTATCTAATTTTTTTAAAAAAATAATATTTTTGTCAGTTTTAATAATACCAAATATTGTTAATGCTGATTTTTTTAAGGACATAACTGATAAAATTGCAGATAATCCAAAAAGACTTAGCTACGGTATTTCTGTCGCCGATATAGATCAAAATGGAAAGTATGAATTTATAGTAACAGGATTTGGTTATCCAAATTTAGCACTCTCACATGAAAACGGAAAATTAATTAATATTGCTAATCAAAATATATTTTCCGATGAATCTAGAAAAACAATTGGTGTTGCTGCATGTGACGTTGATAGGGATGGATATGAAGAAATATATTTTCTTAATACAGATACTTATAGTGGAACAAAAAAATATTCTGACAGACTTATAGATTTAGTTGAAAGTAAGTTTTTAGATATGTTTGAAATTAAAAAAAACAAAGAGGATTTAAATTTAACAGCAGGCAGATCAGTTGCTTGTGTGGATAGGAAAGGTGATGGCAAATATGGTATTTACGTATCAAATTATGGGGGCCCAACAAGGTTTTATGAAATTGAAAACAAAAAGATTAAAGATAAATCAGTTAATTTAAATCTAGATAAGGTTACGGGCGGAAGGGCAGTTGTTTCAGGACATATTTTAACCGATAGATCTGACATTTTTGCAGCAAATGAAAGAGGTGCAAATTTTCTTTTAAAAAATAATAATGGAGTTTTTGAGGACTTAGCGTTTAATTACCGAGTAGATGATGTAATCCAGAACGGTAGAGGAACTGCACTTTCAGACATACTTTATCGAGGAAGATTAGATATATTAAGTGGGAATTGGCAGGGTTATCATAGAGCTTATGTTTTAAAAGATAATCAGTATAAAGATATAGGAAATAGTAAATTTGATAAACCTTCTAGAATTCGGACAATAATATCCGCAGACTTTGATAATGATGGTTACGATGAAGTTTTTATGAACAATATAGCTGAGCCAAATAAACTATTTAAAATTAGAGAGAATGGAAAATTTGAGGAAATAAAATTAGAAACTGGTTTAGAAGCTGATGGGTATGGTACGGGAGCTGCAGTTGCTGATATTGATAATGATGGTATTTTAGAATTATTAGTTTCGCGCGGTGAAAGTAAAGAGCAACCATTAACTTTATACAAAGCAAAAATTGATAAACAAACTAAATATTTAAGAATTAAACCTATTAACAAATTTGGTGCTCCAGCAAGAGGCGCAACAGTGACATTGCTTTCTAATCAAAGAAAACATTCAAAAACCATAGATTCTGGTTCAGGTTATTTGTGCCAAATGGAGCCTGTGGCACATTATGGAATTAGAAAAAATGAAAAAGATTTTAGAGTAGAAGTAAAATGGACTAATGGAAGTAAAGATATAATTAAAATAAACTCATTAAATCAAACTATTATTGTAAAACAAAAATGAAAAAAAATTTATTAAAACTTTTAGTAATTTTTTTCGTATTAATTCAATTTGACTCAATATCAGAGGAAAAAAATTATCATAAGGAGTTAATAGCCGATTGGTCTAGAATATTTCCCGATCAAAATAGAAATGCAGGGGGACCGATGTTTTTTAAATATATAATCGATAAAGAAATAACTTACAAAGATTTCAAAGAATTTAACAAATTATATTGTGCTGTTTCTGGATCGTTAATTGATCCTAATGCTGAACCAGATTTCATATATGCTAATGAAAGTAACTCTGGGGAAAAAATTTGTGGTGATTACTATAAATGCTGTATTCCCTGTTCATGCGATATTATGAAATATTCCGAAGTTGAAAAAATGAAACATAAATTTTTGGATGGTTTAAAAGAATTTTATGTTTTCACAATCAGAAATCCTTGCAATAAAAAAGATTTTCCAAATAGAGTTAATAAGAATTATTTTTGTGATGGTGAAAAAATTAACGATGATCAAGTGTATAGTCTTAATGATAAATTAGTAATAGGCTTATTACACGAAGGAAGAAGTTGTAAAAAAAATGATATAGACTTTGTTAATAGCCATCAAGTAACAGGAAGATTTTGTGAATTCCGAAATAATACCCCTTTAGAAAATTTAAAAACCGGGATGGGTGATATCTTTATAAAGCTTGCAAGATAGTAATATTTAAATTGTTCAAATAACTATTCTAAGTTAAGCTTAAACTAGTGAACATAATAGTACTTCAACATATAAAAATAGAAGATCCAGGTTACATTAAAGATTTAATGTTGGCTGATAGATTTAAAATTACCACTATTGAATTAGACGAAGGTGAAAAAATACCAAAGGATTTAAGTAAATTTGATGGAATGTTTTGTATGGGTGGTCCGATGGATACATATATGGAAAAGCAATATCCATGGTTAATAGAAGAAAAGAAAAAAATTAAAGAGTTTGTTGTGGAATTAAAAAAACCTTATTTAGGTTTTTGTTTAGGTTGTCAACTTTTAGGAGAAGTAGTAGGTGGTAAAGTGGTTAAATCAAATCCAGCAGAAATTGGAATTATGGATATTAATTTCTTAAAAGATAAACAGGAAGATAAATTATTTTCAAAATTTCCTGACACTATTAAAAGTTTACAGTGGCATTCTTATGAGGTTCAAGGTATTGAAAATAATAAAGATGTAACTTTATTAGCTTCTTCGCCAATCACTAAATATCAAATTTTTAAATATCAAAACCATGCTTATGGAATTCAATTTCATATAGAAATTAAAGATACCACAGTCAATGAATGGGGATGTGTTCCAGAGTATAAAAAAGCATTAGAGGATCAGCTTGGTAATGACGCATTAGAAAAGTTTGATAAATCTGCAAATGACAACATGAAAGATATGAATAACTATTCTACAATTCTATACAATAATTTTAAAAAACTTTTATGAGTAATAAAATCTTTGAATGGGCAGGAGTTATAACTGCAATATTATATTCTTTATTTGTAGCATTAAATATTGGGATAGAATTTTTTGGTTTTTGTTTATTACTTTTATCTGCAATCTTAATTGGTATATGGGCATACAGAGGTGGCCATAAAGGAATTTTATTTTTACAATTTTTTTATGCTACAGCTGGAATTATAGGTATGGTTCGTTGGTTTTAGTTAAAAGTCGAAACAATTTTGGGAATATAATTTTTAAAATTAAAAAATCCTTTGTTGCAGTATTGCCAGGCTAATTGATCAAGATTTCTATATAAAAAATCTATTTTTAAGTTCTTTAAATTTATAAAATCTAAATTTTCACCAACTGTTGGATATAAGCCACAACAATTTTCGATATTTGTTATTTCATTTATATTTACAATCTGACAATCAATAGATTGATCCTTTAATCTCTGTTCTTGGTCTTTAATTAACATAGATTTAAATTTCACTAATTTTTCACTCAGTTTTATAGTTCTATTTTCATTACTGTTTGAAACTAAGTAAATTTTTTTAAATTTATTATCTCTAAAATCAGTGATTTCAAACGAGAGATTATTTTCAAAAATTAATAGATTTTTGTCCTCAATATTTTGTGAGTTATTAAAATCTTGTTTAATTATTTGGTAAGATTTTTCAGATACTTTTGGAGGAGCATTTTCATTTAATTTTATATTTTGAAATCTATTATTTGTGAATTTTTTAATATTCCATTCACTCGCAAGATAATGTTTTCCTTGAGTTTGAACACCTGCAACCCATCTCCAACCAAGAGTGTTTGATGCAGCGTCTCCATCATAAAGATGTTGCATGAAAAATTCCGCCCCAAGTTGCCAAGGCAATTCTAAAGTAAAAATCCAGATACTGGCAAACCACATTCTTGTGTGATTATGTAAATAATTATTCTCTTTAAGCTCTTTTACCCATTCATTAAAGCAACCTATGTTTGTTTTTCCATCAATAGCTGAAAGATAATCTTCATTATTTTGAAATTCATTTTTTATTATATTTAATTCTAAAAGATAATCTGTCCAAACATTAGGTCTTAGTTCTAACCAACCTTTCCAATAAGTTCGCCAAAGAACTTCTTGGATAAATTTTTCATTTTTTGAGAAAGAAAATTTATTGAGTGATTTTTGAATTACCTCTTTTTCATTAATTATTCCATGAGTTATATATGGTGATAAGCAAGATATGTTTGATCTTTTTTCAGGTCCAAAATCAAAGTTTCTTAATTTTGAATAATCTCCAAGATTATTCTCAACAAAATTATCTAATTGATTTAAGGCCTTAGCCCTTGAAGCTTCAAACATAATTTTTAACTATTTCGATTTTTTTTTCTTAAGACCTAATTTATCACTGTGTCTCAACCTTAATACAACAATCGCTGCAGCAATTAACAAAATTGCAACTGCTTCGTAAACGAGTGCAGTAGGATCCATCTCTTTACCTTGTAGGATAATAAACCGAGCAAGAGCCGTAATTGCAATAAGTAATGGAAGTGTAATACTAATAGACTGTTGATTCCAAAAAACTCTAACCATAGCTAGAACCTCTAAGTAAAGAAACATTAAAAGTAAATCAGCTAGAGTAACAGATTGGTTGGTGAACATATTTTTTATTTCAATTCCAACAGCAATAACTGTACTAACTAAAATTATACTCATCAAAGCTAATTGTAAGTTTTTTGTAATACTGTCCATTATTTATCCTTACTAAATGGTAGCCATTTTTCAATTGCTGATTTCAAGGGACCATCATATGGAATTGAATAAGAATTTGGGTTTGGACTTGTTAAAACCTCTATTCCTTTTGAAAATACAAAGATAAATACTATTACAAAAACGATTACCATTATTTTAAAAGGATCAAAATTTTTTGTCTGAAAAACACTTGCGGACTTCGCTTCTGCTCTATGGAATTGTTTAAAAGTCATGTAAACGGCAAATATCAAACCAATGTGAGCTAAAAAAAGTCCAGCCCATCCAAATGCAAAAGTTGTATATGAAAAAACATATAAACTAAAAACTGTAGTCCAAATAAAACTTAAAACCAAAAGTATTTGCAATCTAACTGTTTTGGGAAGTGCACGTAGATCATTTTTACTATCATCAAATAAAATATTTGCAGCATCTCTCATCCAATTCTTTATTGATTCCATAAGTTGAAGATATAATTTTTAATAATTAAAACAAATGTTAATTTGTCCTAAACTATAGTGTTAACGAAGCTTTTTTTTATGAAAATTGATAAATCTTTCAACATTAGATTTGTTAAATGACTTGTTTTCCTCGAATGAAACTTTCTTCATTGAATAGGCACTACTATTAGTAATTCTTGATTGAATTGTAATATTGCCCTTATATAATTTAAGCTTAATCGCACCGTTAACTTTACCTCTTTTTAAATCAACAATTTTTTGAAGTTTAAATCTTTCTTTTGAATACCAATAACCATTATAAATTAACTCAGCATATCTAGACATTATCCGATCTTTTTTATGCATAGTTTCTTTATCTAAAGTAACCGACTCGATTGCTCTATGTGCATTAATTAAAAGAGTTCCACCAGGTGTTTCATACACTCCTCTAGATTTTATACCTAGAAATCTATTTTCTACTAAGTCAACTCTTCCGATTCCATTTTTACCTGCAAGAACATTTAGCTTAGTTAACAACTTAGCTGGTGACATTTTTTTTCCATTAATTCCAAAAGGATCACCATTTTTAAAATTGATAGTAACAAATGAAGGTTTGTTTGTTGCCTTTTCTGGAGAAACCGTTCTTTGAAAAATAAATTCTGGTGCAGAATTCTTTGGATTTTCTAAAATCTTACCTTCAGTTGATGTGTGAAACAAATTATCATCAACCGAAAATGGTGGAGCACCTTTTTTATCTTTAGGTATAGCGATACCATGCTTTTTAGCATAATTAATTAAATTTGTTCTGGATTTTAATTTCCAAATTCGCCATGGAGCTATAATTTTAATTTTAGGACCAAAATAATGATAGCCTAATTCAAATCTAACTTGGTCATTGCCTTTACCAGTTGCTCCATGTGAAACTGCATAGGCTTTAAATTTTTTAGCAACTCTTATTTGATCTTTTGCAATAAGAGGTCTTGCTATTGATGTTCCTAATAAATAAACACCCTCATAGATCGCGTGTCCTCTGATCATGGGATAAACATAATCCTTAACAAAAATATCTTTTAAATCTTTAATAATTATATTTTTAACACCAAATTTTTTTGCATTAGTAATAATTTTTTTTCTATCAATTTCTTGTCCAACATCTGCTGTATAACAAATTACATCTGCATCATAATTTTCTTGTAGCCATTTTAAAATTATAGAAGTATCGAGCCCTCCAGAATAAGCTAGAACAATTTTCTTTTTTGATTTCATTGAATTAACTACAAGCTTTTCTTGAAGCGTTATAAGCTTTAGTAAATCCTAATAATGAGTAATGATCAATTGTTTGAGAACCTTGTTGATTGTATCCAGTGATCATAATTCTAGATCCTTTTCTCATTTGTTTGATCATTTTTAATTCGATTTTATTGTCTGCGATCCACGCAAAACCTTGTTCTTTAATATCAAATTTAAATTTATTCTTCCCCGAAGCAGCTGTTACAGAATTATTTTTGTTGAATTCATAACCAGGGGTAACACTTACTTCATTTTTTATATTATCGTTTGGTCTAAATGCTACAAATAATTTCGCATCTCTTTTATTAGTTTTGGGTGCTTGCAAAATAGGTAAAGATTGTGCAAAGCATACTTTGCCATCGGTATCAGAAACGACCATTGCTTCCCAATCTTTATATTTACCAATTTTTTTTATCTCTCCAGCAGAAATCTGGTTAATTCCAACCATAAAAAATATTCCTAAAAATATTGTAATTTTTTTAATTAAGGACATGGATTTGGATAAATTGTTTGTACATGGTTAATTTCTTTAATGACATCATCAGATAAGTTTACATTTACACTTTCTATATTTGTTTTCAACTGCTCCATTGTAGTTGCTCCAATTATTACACTAGTCATAAAGTCCTGGATTTCACAAAATTTTATAGACATTTGACTCATATCTAGGTCATATTTTTTACTTATTTTATAATAATGCTCTACTGCGTCTTCAGTATTTGGTTTTCTATACCGTGTCCAAAAATCATAATCTCTCTCCATTCTTGATCCTTTAGGGAAATTTTTGTTTCTATACTTTCCACTCAAATATCCACTTGCAAGAGGAGAGTAAGCCAAGCAGCCAATATTTTCTCTTATAGAAACTTCAGCTAATCCAACTTCGTATGATCTGTTTAATAAGCTATAAGGATTTTGAATTGACATCATTCTTGGTAAATTTTTATCCTTAGATAATTGAAGATAATTTAAAACTCCCCAAGGGGTTTCATTTGATAAACCAACGTATCTTATTTTTCCCTGATTAATATATTTATTTAATTCTGTAAGAACATCCTCAAATTTATTCCATTCATTTTCTTTATGAACATAACCAAGTCTTCCAAAATTATTTGCATTTCTTTCTGGCCAGTGAAGTTGATATAAGTCTATATAATCAGTCTTAAGTCTTTTAAGGCTGTTATTTAAAGCAGATTCTAAATTTGGACCTGTAAAACTATTTTCTCCACTTCTTAAATAATCTCTCGCTGGACCAGCAACTTTTGTTGCAAGAACGATTTTGTCTCTTTTTTTAGTTTTTTCAAACCAGTTTCCAATAATTTCTTCTGTATCACCATAGGTTTCTTTTCTAGGAGGCACTGCATATAATTCGGCAGTGTCCCAAAAGTTTACTCCTTGATCTAAAGCAAAATCCATTTGTTCATATGCTTCAAGCTCAGTATTTTGCTCTCCCCACGTCATAGTACCGAGACAAATTGTACTCACTTTAATATCGGTATTACCTAAATTTTTGTAATTCATTAGAAATATTAAGTTAAAATTTTGTTAATCTTTTAAGGTATCTTGAATAATTAGTAAAAGAATATATATATTACTCATTATGGAATTCGATAAAAACGGAATACTAAATAGAGCAAAATCAGCACAACAAACTGCTGCTGTAATGGATGAAGGCTTAAGAGCCTACATGCTAAAAGTTTATAATTACATGGCAACAGGTATATTGCTAACTGGAATAGTAGCACTATTAACCTTCAAAATGTCTGTAGTAACTAATGATGCAGGTTCAATCGTTGGTCTAACGCAGATGGGGAATGCAATTTATTTATCAGGTCTTAAGTGGCTTGTAATGCTAGCACCTTTAGGAATCGTTTTTTATATGAGTTTTGGAATAAATAAGATGAGTGCATCAAAAGCACAAACTACTTTTTGGGTTTTTGCAGCTTTGATGGGTCTATCCTTATCTTCAATATTGTTAGTTTATACTGGAATGAGTGTAACAAGAGTATTTTTCATTACATCTGCAACATTTGGAGCGATGAGTATCTACGGATACACAACTAAAAGAGATCTTACAAAATTAGGATCTTTTTTAATGATGGGCCTAATTGGAATAATTATAGCTTCAATTGTTAATATCTTTATGAAATCTTCTATGATGTATTTTGCGATTTCAATTTTAGGTGTTTTAATATTTGTTGGTTTAACAGCTTATGACACTCAAAAAATCAAAAATATGTACGTTGCTTCAGACTCTGGTGAGTTAATGGGAAAGAAAGCTGTAATGGGTGCTTTAACTTTATATCTAGATTTTATAAATTTATTTATAATGTTGTTAAGATTGTTTGGTCAAAGAAGATAAATTTATTTTTGAAGTTTTTTCCAATTAGTATTTTTTAACAAAATTCTAAGGTCGTAAGAATTTTTTAATATTTTACCACTTGTACCAGTAATTAAATATTTAAGATTATTATTTTTAGGCTTAAAATTTTTACAAATTTTATATAAGGCATTTTCTGTAGCATTTCTAAAAACACTAAACCCCACTTGTTTACTTGAAATACTTAAACCATAATCTTTCCAAGAACCTTCAGAAACCATTTTAGCATATAAATCTAATATAATTTTAAGTTCATCTTTTTCAAAAAAATGTTTTTCTTCTATTTTGTTATGAGGATTGTTTACAACTAGTTTTAAATTACTACGCATCAATCTTATGTTTATTAATTAATGGTACTTGAAACCCAGTAAATACTATCGTTATTGGAAGCATTCCCCACACTTTAAAATTTACCCAAAACTCCTCTGTTTGAGTTCTCCAAATAAATTCATTTAATACAGCTAGACCAAAGAAAAAATACATCCATCTTCTATTAAGAATTTCCCATCCAACATCGGTTAGTGGAATAGATTTTCCCATAATTTTTTTAAGAATAGGTTCATTCGTAAAATATTTCCCCAAAAATAACGTAAGAGCAAACATAATATTGATGATTGTTGGTTTTAAATAAATAAATATAGGATTATTAAAGTAGATAGTTAATCCACCAAAAAAAGTAATCAGAATTCCACTAACTAAAGGCATTGGAGGAATTTTTTTTTCAAAAAACCAAACGACTGCTAATGCAACTAAAGTTGCAACTATTAGTGGAGGTATTGCTACTGATAAATTTTTACCACTATTGTAATAATAGAAAAAAAATATTGCTAAAGGACCAAAATCAGTAACAAATTTTAAAAAAGATTTATTCACTCAAAAGATATTAACATATTTGCCACATCACAAAACATTTAAATTTTTAGCATTGATTTTTTTTTTTAAATACCCATACTAATTATAATGTCATTTCAAAAAGCTAAATTTTCTATTGGAGACATCGTCAAACATAAACACTTTGAATTTAGAGGTGTGATTTATGATGTTGATTTTGAATTTAATAATTCGGAAGAATGGTATCAATCTATTCCAAAGAATGTCAGACCCAGAAAAGATCAGCCATTTTATCATTTATTAGCAGAAAATGACGAGATAACTTATGAAGCTTACGTTTCTGAGCAAAACTTGCTGATGGACGATTCTGATGAGCCAATAAAACACCCTTTAATTGAAGAGATTTTTTCAGGGAGAAAAGGTTCTAGTTATTTCAAGCTCTCTAATTAAGGAAACCACTATTCAAACACATTTAGCTCAAATCTAAGCCATAAAAATGAGATATATTTTAAGCCTCTTCTGGTCAAGAGTGTTAAACGTTAATTTTAATTTTTATTATCTCCCCTCTGCATTCTTGATCAGAAAACTATTTCATACTAGAAATCACCAAAATAAATTCTAAATTAAAATATGTTTAAACTTTTTGAACCGAACAAGATCTTCAAGATCACATCTACGGCACCAAAATACGTCCTATTTTTATTTATAATCGTATTAAGTATTGGGTTAGTAGAAGCATTAGTTATCTCCCCTGAAGATTACAAACAAAGTGATGCAGTTAGAATAATGTATGTTCATGTTCCTGCTGCTTGGATTTCACTAGGAATATTTTCTTCAATAACTTTTTTTTCTATTTGTGGTTTTGTGTTTAGAAACAAAAACTTTTTTCTAATCTCTAAAAGTTTAGCTTCTTCAGGATTAGTATTTAATATTGTTGCTTTAGTTACAGGATCAATATGGGGAAAACCGACTTGGGGCACTTGGTGGGCTTGGGATGCTAGAATAACATCAATGTTAATATTAGCTTTATTCTATCTGATGTATCTGATCGTATGGAGAATTTATGATAAGGAGGAAAAAGTCTATAAGATTTCAACTTTTGTAACTATTTTAGGAATTATAAATGTTCCAATAATAAAATATTCTGTTGATTGGTGGAATACTCTGCATCAACCGGCATCTATAAATATTTTATCTAAAAGCTCAATTCATTCATCAATGCTTTACCCATTATTGTTAATGACTGCGGCATTTGCACTTTTCTCATTGTTAATTTTCTTAATGAAATATAATACAGAACTGATAAAAATTAAAAATAAAGGCTTAGATAGATTATGATAAATGAATTACTTTCTATGAATGGATATGCAGTTTATGTACTACCAGCTTTTAGCTTTACGCTATTAAGTTTCCTAGGTTTATATTTTGTGACCAAAAGACAATTTGTTAGAGAACAGAATAAATTTGTTGCTAAATTCGGATCGCTTACCAATGAGCAAGCCAACTCTGCAAAATTACAAAGAATAAATAAAGAAATTTTGGCAAACGCAACAAACGATTAACTTTTGAACCATGTATGGTCGAAAAGTTAAACTAAGATTTCTGTTTATTTTAGTAATCTTAATTACTTTAATTGTAACAACATTTCTGATTCTAAAATCTTTAAGGGAAAATGTTGTATATTTCCAATCACCGTCAGAAATAAAATTACTTACTGAAATAGATAAAAGTAAAATAAGGATTGGGGGTATGGTTAAAAAAAATTCTATTTCTATAAATTCAAACGAAGTTAGCTTTATAATTAGCGATTTTAAAAATGAAATAAATGTTACTTACTCTGGAGCATTACCAAATTTATTTGCTGAGGAAAAAGGAGTCGTAGCAGAAGGTTTTTTGAAAGACAGAAATTTTTTTTCGGCAACAAAAATTTTAGCTAAGCATGATGAAAATTATATGCCACCAGAAGTAAAAGAAGCATTAGGAGAAAAATAAATTGATTTATAGTCTTGTTGGATATTATTCTTTAATATTAGGATTAATCATTGGATTATTATTATTTTATTTTTCCTTTAAAAATTTTAATAATTCAAATATTTTAGATAGCAAAATACTATCTTTTACATTTTTACAATTATTATTTGTTTTAATTAGTTTTTTGTGTTTGATATTTTCTTTTATTGTCTCAGATTTTAGTAATGAGACAGTATTTAATAATTCTCACACAACAAAACCATTATTTTACAAAATAAGTGGAACCTGGGGAAATCATGAAGGTAGTTTATTATTGTGGTTACTTGTTTTAACTTTATTTATTTTTTTATTCTTAGTAAGAAGCAAAAATCAACCAATTAAATATAAAATTTTAACTTTAGTTTTTCAGCAAATAATAATAGTTGGTTTCTTTTTATTTCTAATAAAAACATCAAACCCATTTAATTATATTTTTCCAATACCTGCTGAAGGTCTTGGATTAAATCCAATCTTACAAGATCCAGCTTTAGCAATTCACCCACCTATTTTATATTTGGGCTACGTAGGTTCTTCAATTATCTTTTCTTCTGTTTTAGCAGCAACGAGTTTAAAAATTATTTCTACTAGTTGGGCATCGCATATAAAAAAATGGATTTTAATTTCTTGGATTTTTTTGACTTTAGGAATCTTGCTTGGATCAATTTGGGCCTATTACGAATTAGGCTGGGGAGGTTTTTGGTTTTGGGATCCAGTTGAAAATGTTTCTCTAATGCCTTGGCTTGCGTTAACTACCCTTTTGCATTGTATTTTGGTATTAGAAAAAAAATCTATTTTAACTTCTTGGGTAATTATTCTTTCAATTGCAACATTTATGCTAAGTATGTGTGGAACCTTTTTAGTAAGATCAGGAATTTTAAATTCAGTTCATACATTTGCTAATGATCCTGAAAGAGGGTTATTTATTCTCATTTTTTTATTCATTTTAATTTTTTTATCTATTTTTATTTTTTTCTTTTTTCATAAAGATGACGACAAACAATCTTATAGTTTTTTTTGGTTGAGTAAGGAAACTTCAATTTTAATTAACAACTGGTTTATGATGTATTTTTTATCAGTAGTATTAATTGGGACGGTGTATCCAATTTTTTTAGATGTAATTTCCTCTCAAAAAATATCGG
>CACOSU010000011.1 GCA_902629935.1 uncultured Pelagibacteraceae bacterium
GACTAATCAAAATAAAAAATTTTTTTTTCTTTATGGTTGGTTATTTGGCTTTGGTTATTTTATAAGTAATCTATTTTGGATATCAATATCATTAACTTTTGACGAAAACTTTAAATTTTTAATACCCTTCGCAATAATTTTAGTACCAGGCTTCTTAGCTTTATTTTATGCTTTGGTTCCTTACTTATTTGTCTTATTCAAACCAAAAAAAAAATTAAGTTCATTTTTTCTTTTTTCTTTAGTATTTGGAATGGTAGAATTTATTAGAGGATCAATACTTACTGGTTTTCCTTGGAACTTAATTGCTTACAGCTTCTCTAATCAAATTGAAGTTTTAAATATAACATCAATTATTGGTACTTATAGCTTTAATATTTTCTGTATTTCACTTTTTACAAGTCCATCTATATTTATTTTAAGAGATAATAAAAAAGATGTAAGTGTCTGCATTGCATTTATTATAACAATGATGTCTTTTTATGTTTTTGGTTCACAAAATATAGAAAAATTTTATAAAGAACCTTCAAAAAAGTTGGATTATAAAATAAGAATTATAAGTTCTAAAATAAACATAGACAGATTTTATAACAATATTGATCCAGTTTTGACAATTGAAGAACTAATTGAAATCAGCTCACCTATAAAAGACGAAAAAATAATTTTTATTTGGCCAGAAGGTATAATCCCAGGTATTTCGCAAGATCAACTTAAAAAATACAAATGGTTATTCGAAGATAAATTCAACGAGAATCATTTGTTAGCGATTGGAATAAACATTAAAGAGGATGTAAATAGTACTATCAAATATTTTAATTCTTTATCTATTTTTGACCATAATCTCAACATAGTTAACTCATATAAAAAAATTCACCTTGTTCCTTTTGGTGAATTTTTACCTTTTGAAAAAACATTAAATAGTATTGGACTAAAGACTATCACAAATAGTTATCAGTCATATTCAAAAGGAAAACAAAGAGATGTAATTAATCTGAACTATAAGAATTTGTCAGTTAAAATATTACCTCTTATTTGTTATGAAATAATTTATTCAGGTAAAATTTTCAAAAAAAATGAATTTGATTATATTGTAAATATTTCTGAAGACGGTTGGTTTGGTAAATCAATTGGTCCACATCAACATTTTATTCATAGTGTTTTTAGAGCGATAGAAAGTGGAAAATATGTTTTGAGGTCTGCTAACAATGGTACAACAGCAATTATCAGTCCACTCGGAATTATTGAACAAAAAGTTAGTTTAAATAAATCTGGTTATATAGATTTAAATGAAACAAGACAAATCAAAATTACTCTATTTGCAAAATATGGAAATAAAATTTTTGGATTAATAATTTTATTGTATATTTTTTTAATATTTTCATTTAAGAAACTTAGAAATGAGTAATTTGAAAAATTATCTTTTCACAAGTGAATCTGTATCTGAAGGTCATCCGGACAAGGTTTCTGATAGAATTTCAGATATGGTTGTAGATAGTTTTATTTCTGAAGATCCGTATTCTAGAGTTGCTTGCGAAACTTTAACTACAACAAATAAAGTTGTTTTAGCAGGTGAAGTAAGAGGACCTGAAATTAAAAAAGATAAATTAATTGAAAAAGTAAGAAATTGCATAAAAGATATTGGATATGATCAAGATGGATTTACCTGGAAAGAGGCTACAAAAATTGAAAGTCATCTTCATTCTCAATCAGCAGATATTGCTATGGGAGTAGATTCATTTGGCAATAAAGATGAAGGAGCTGGGGACCAAGGTATAATGTTTGGTTATGCATGTAACGAAACAGAAGTTTTAATGCCAGCACCAATTCATTACTCACATAAAATTTTAAGATTAATGGCAGAGGATAGAAAATCTGGAAAGTTAAAAAATATTGAACCAGATTCTAAAAGCCAAGTAACTTTTGAGTACATTGATGGAAAACCTTCAAGAGTTAAATCTGTAGTTATATCATCACAACATTCAAATGATGTTAATCAAGCTCAAGTTAGAGATTTGTTGAGACCTTACATGTTAAAGTCTATTCCAGAAAACTTTCTTCAGGATTTTAATGAGGATGAGTTTTATGTAAATCCAACTGGTAATTTTGTAATTGGTGGTCCTGATGGGGATTGTGGACTTACAGGAAGAAAAATCATTGTAGATACATATGGTGGAGCCGCACCTCATGGGGGTGGGGCTTTTTCTGGAAAGGACCCAACCAAAGTAGATAGGTCAGCAGCATACGCAGCAAGGTATATTGCTAAGAATGTTGTTGGTTCAAAGATAACAGATAAATGTTTAATTCAGTTAGCATACGCAATCGGTGTTTCAAAACCTTTATCAATATATGTAGATTTATTTGATAATGATTTAGATAAAAATAAATTTGTAATAGAAAAAATTAAAGAAAATTTTGATTTGAGCCCTAGAGGAATTAGGGAGATGTTAAATTTAAACAAACCTATATATGAAAAAACAGCTGCTTATGGCCATTTCGGTAGAATGCCTGAAGAAAATGGTTCATTTTCTTGGGAAAAAACTGATAAAATTAGCATATTTTCTAAATAGTTTCTGTTGAATTAAACAAAATCTTTACTATATTGCCATTACATTATTGAATTTCACAAAATGGGCTTTAGCCCATTTTTTTTTTGAATAAACAAAATTATGTTAAATAAAAGAGCAGATAAACTTGAATTACTAAGAATTGCTGAGGCTGTAGCTTTAGAAAAATCTATAGATAAAGAACTTATAATAAGTTCTATGGAAACAGGTATTGCTAAAGCCGCAAAATCAAAGTTTGGTCAAGAAAATGAAATTAAAGTTTTTATAAATAGAGATAATGGAGATATTGAGCTTTTTAGGAAATTGATAATTTCTGAAAACCCAGAAAACTCAAATACTGAA
This sequence comes from uncultured Pelagibacteraceae bacterium, assembly GCA_902629935.1. Classification (GTDB taxonomy): domain Bacteria; phylum Pseudomonadota; class Alphaproteobacteria; order Pelagibacterales; family Pelagibacteraceae; genus Pelagibacter. Next base: position 2,904 of record CACOSU010000011.1, read on the forward strand.
ATAAAACTGGAAGATGCAATAAGTCTGAATAAAACAAATAAAGACAAGTCTATTGGAGATGAAATTTTGCAACCACTTCCCTCTTTTGATTTTGGTCGAATAGCTGCTCAAACCGCAAAGCAAGTAATTAGTTTTAATGTTAGAGAGGCAGAGAGAGAAAGACAATTTAACGATTTCATTGATAAAAAAGATACAATTTTAAGTGGTATTGTAAAAAGATTAGAATTTGGGAATGTTATTGTTGATTTGGGAAGAACAGAGGCGATTATTCAAAAAAATGAGCTAATTCCACGTGAAAATATTAAGGCTGGTGATCGAATTAAAGCTTATTGCTACGATGTAAGAAGAGAGCCAAGAGGTCAACAAATTTTTTTATCAAGAGCTCACCCTAAGTTTATGGAAAAACTGTTTGTTCAAGAAGTGCCTGAAATTTATGATGGTCTAATTGAAATTAAATCTTCATCAAGAGACCCTGGAAGCAGAGCAAAAATATGTGTGAAGGCAGTTGATACTTCTTTGGATCCAGTTGGGGCATGTGTAGGTATGAGAGGTTCAAGAGTTCAGGCTGTTGTAAACGAACTTCAAGGTGAAAAAATTGATATTGTTAATTGGTCTGAAGATCCTGCAATTTTAGTTTCTAATGCATTATCACCTGCAGAAGTTCAAAGAGTTAATGTTGATACTGAAAGAAAGAAACTTGATGTAATTCTTACTGAAGAAAATTTAAGTAAGGCAATAGGAAGAAGAGGTCAAAATGTTAGACTTGCAACAAAGTTATTAAATTATGAAATAAATATTATGACGGATGCAGAGGACTCTGAAAGACGTCAATCTGAATTTAAAGAAAAAACTGAAAATTTCGTTAAAAATTTAGAATTAGATGAAACTTTAGGACAGCTACTAGTAGCAGAAGGTTTTTCGACAATTGATGATATAAAAGATACTACTGCTGAAAATCTTATGAAAATTGAAGGTATAGAGGAAGATACTGCTAAAGCTTTGATTGAGAGAGCTAAAGAATTTTATGAAAAGGATCAAGAAGATATTTCTCAAAGAATTAAAGAACTAGGTCTTCAGGATGCTTTGATCAATTTAAAGGGTTTAACACCAGGGATGTTGGTTACATTAGGAGAACAAAAAATCTTAACCTTAGAAGATTTTGCAGATTTAGCATCTGATGAATTAACAGGTGGTTACGATGTAGTTAAAGGCGAGAGAGTTAAAATTCAAGGTTATCTCGAGGATTTTGCCCTATCTAAAGAAGAGGCAGATGATTTGATTATGTCTGCTAGAAATATTGTTTATAAAGATTGAGTAATGAAGTATGGAGAAAAAAACAAAATTATCAATTTCTGGCTCAGCCAAAAAATCTATCAAGAATATTGAGATAGCAAAAACTCAAGGAAAAAACTCTGTAGTAATTGAAAAACAAACTGGTAAGTTTACTGGTAGAGGTGGATCTTTTAGATCTAATACAAGTAAGCCAAAAATTACGTCATCATTTAATAGAGGAGCTACTTTAAAACCCTCATTTAATCCAAAATCACCACTTATTACAAATGATTTTGAAAAGAGAAAATTAGCAGAACAAAGAGCAACTAAAAGACTGAAAGGTGATAACGATAACAAAGATAAAAAAACATTAAAAACAGGATCAAAAAAAAGAGAATTAAAATTAACTGTATCAAGAGCTTTAAGTGATGAAATTGATGCAAAACAAAGAAGTTTAGCATCTGTTAAAAGAGCAAGACAAAAAGAAATTAAAAATTCAATAAAAGATGATTTTCAAGATAATTCTCAACCAATCAAACGAGATATTAATATTCCTGAAGCAATTACAGTAAGAGAACTTGCAAATAGAATGGCTGAGCAATCAAGTAATGTCATTAAGCATTTATTTGGTATGGGTGTTACAGTTACTATTAATCAGACACTAGCTGCAGATACTGCAGAATATTTAGTTAAAGAATTTGGTCATAATCCTATTAGAGAGGAAAAAGCAGAGGAAATAATCCAAAAAATAAAAGCTTCAAGAACAGAAAATTTAAAAAATCGACCACCAATAGTTACTGTAATGGGACATGTTGATCATGGTAAAACTTCAGTTTTAGATGTGTTAAGAAGCGCGAATGTAGTATCTGGTGAGTTTGGTGGAATAACTCAACATATCGGCGCATATCAAATTGAAAGTCAGCATAATAAGTTAACTTTTATCGATACACCTGGTCATGCTGCTTTCACAGAGATGAGAGCAAGAGGATCAAAGTTAACCGATGTGGTTGTTTTAGTTGTTGCAGCTGATGATGGAGTTAAACCTCAAACAATTGAATCTATCAAACATGCTAAAGCTGCAAATGTACCAATAGTTGTAGCTATAAACAAATGTGATTTACCAGATGCTGATCCTCAGAAGATAAAAAATCAATTATTGGAGCATGAATTAATTGCTGAAGATTTATCAGGTGATACTTTAATGGTAGAAATTTCAACTAAAACAAAACAAAATTTAGATAAACTAGTTGAGTCTATAATTCTTCAAGCAGAAATATTGGATCTTAAAACAGACTATGAGTCTAAAGCTACAGGTATTGTACTAGAGTCTAAAATTGATGTTGGCAGAGGTCCTGTGGCAAACATAATAGTTACTACTGGAACACTAAAGAAAGGCGATTTTTTTGTTAGTGGTTTAAAATGGGGAAAAATTAGAGCTATTATTAATGATAAAGGCAAAAATATTAATGAAGCTTTGCCATCAACACCAGTTGAAATTCTAGGGATTAATGGTGCAGCTAAAGCTGGTGATGATTTTATTGTTCTTGATACAGAGAAAGAAGCTAAGATATTAAGCGAAAATAGAGCTCAAGAAAGTAAAGAAGGAAAAAATCCACTTACATTTGCAACCCAAGATTCTGCTTTTTCAGATAAATCTACAGAAGAATTAAATTTAATTATTAAATCAGATGTACATGGATCTTCAGAAGCAATTAAAAATGCAATTAGTCAAATCAAACATGATGAAGTAAAACCGAAAATAATTTTAGCTGACATTGGTATGGTAACCGAAACAGATGTTACATTAGCCAAAGCATCAAATGCGGTATTAATTGCTTTTAATGTTAAACCTAGCAAGGAAGCAAAAAAACTTGCTGAAAACGAAAAGATAAAAATTTCATCATATAATATTATTTATGAAGTTTTAGATTATATTAAACAAAGAATGTCAGGACTATTAGCACCTGATGTTCAAGAGAAAATAATCGGTACTGCAAAAATTTTAGAAATATTTAAAGTTTCAGGTGCAGGTAAAGTTGCTGGATCAAAAGTAACAGAGGGTGAAATCAATAGTACGTCAGATGTAAGAATAATTAGAGATGGTGCAATAATATATACTGGAAAAGTTTCAACAATATTTAGAGAAAAAAACCAGGTAAAACAAGTTAGTGATGGTCAAGAATGTGGAATAACTGTTCAAGATTACATGGATTTTCAAAAAAATGACACAATAGAGGCTTTTAATGTTACTTCTACTGAGAGGTCGATTTAATGGCGGATAGAATAGGAAAACCAGTATCTCAAAGACAGTTAAGAGTAGGGGAAATGATTAAGCAGTCTTTAAGCATGATTTTTATAAGAAATGAGGCTAAGGTGCCGAATTTAGAGACAAACACTATAACTGTTACTGAGGTTAAAATGAGTCCAGATTTAAAAATTGCTAAAGCATATGTTCTTCCGTTAGGAGGAAAAGATGCAGAAGAAATAATAAGTGTTTTAAAAGAATACTCATTTTTAATTAGAAAAATTTTATCACAAAAAGTGGCTATGAAATTTTTACCAAAATTACTTTTTAGAAAAGATGAGTCTTTTGAGTATGCGGAAAAAATAGAAAACTTAATTAAACAAACAAATAAATAGGAAAAAAGAGGCATGAATAAAAAGGCACAAGAATTAGCAACGCACGATAAAGATACTGGATCCTCAGAGATACAGATTGCTTTGTTAACAGAGAAAATTGAAACTCTCTCTAAGCATATTAAGCAATTCAAAAAAGATAAACATTCATCTGTTGGATTGTTGAGAGCGGTAAATAGAAGAAAGAAATTGTTAGAATACCTTAAGAAAAATAAAATGGATTCTTACAAAAATGTACTGTCGAAATTGAATTTAAGAAAATAGAAATCAAAATAGATAGAACGGAATGGAACGAAACGAACGAAACGAAATGGAAATGAAATGTTTAAAGTATATAAGAAGGAAATTGAAGTAGCAGGAAAGAAGATAAGTTTAGAAACAGGTAAAGTAGCAAGACAGGCAGACGGCGCAATAATCGCAACATGTGGAGAGACAGTCGTACTAGCAACAGTAGTAGGAGCAAAAAAAGTAAATCCCGATATGGATTACTTTCCATTATCTGTAAATTACCAAGAAAAATATTATGCAGCTGGAAAAATTCCAGGTGGGTATTTTAAAAGAGAAGCAAGACCAACTGAAAGCGAAACATTAATCTCTAGATTAATTGATAGACCAATCAGACCTTTGTTTCCTGATGAATTTAAAAATGAAGTACAGTTATTACCAACAGTAATTTCATACGATAAAGAAAATGAACCAGATATTTTATCAATCACTGCATCATCAGCTGCATTAGCAATATCAGGAATGCCATTCATGGGACCTGTAGGAGCTTCAAGAGTTGGTTTTATTGATGGTAAATATGTTCTAAATCCATCTAAAGTAGAACTAGAAAAATCAAAATTAGATTTAGTTGTAGCAGGTACAAAAGATGCTGTGCTTATGGTTGAATCTGAAGCTAATGGTTTAACAGAAGAAGAAATGTTAAATGCAGTTAAATTTGGGCATGAAGGTTTTGTTCCAGTAATTGACATGATCGAGGAGCTTGCAAAAGAATGTAGAAAACCTGAGTGGACAGTTGAAAAGAAAGATCTATCAGAAGTTAAGAAAAAATTAGAAGAAACTTTTACGGAAGATCTTAAGAAAGCTTTTGCAACAAGAGATAAACAAGATAGATCAAATCAAATTTCAGAGATTACCGATAAAGCTAAAAAGCTTTATGAGGAAGATGAAAACTACACAGATCTTGATGTTAACAGTCAGTTAAAAAATCTTGAAAAATCAATTGTTAGAACTGATATTCTTAAAAACAAAAATAGAATTGATGGTAGAGGCTTATCAGATGTAAGACCAATTTCGTGTGAAGTTGGTGTTTTACCAAGAGCTCATGGTTCAGCTTTGTTTACTAGAGGGGAAACACAGGCGATTGTAGTTGCAACTTTAGGAACATCTGATGATGAACAAAGAATTGAAAGTTTAGATGGTCTTCAAAGAGAACGATTTATGCTTCACTACAACTTTCCTCCTTTTTCAGTCGGAGAAACTGGAAGAATTGGAACCGGGAGACGTGAAATTGGTCATGGTAAATTAGCATGGAGAGCTATTAATTCTTCATTACCAACAAAAGAAGCATTTCCATATACTTTTAGAGTAGTTTCAGAGATTACAGAGTCTAATGGTTCTTCTTCAATGGCTACCGTTTGTGGAACATCTTTAGCATTAATGGATGCTGGAGTACCAATAAAAGAGCCAGTTGCAGGTATTGCAATGGGATTAATTAAAGAAGGTGATGATTTTAGCGTCCTTTCAGACATTTTGGGTGATGAAGATCATCTTGGTGATATGGACTTTAAAGTCGCTGGAACTAAAGATGGAATTACTTCTCTTCAAATGGATATCAAAATTACAGGTATTACTTTTGAAATTATGGAGCAGGCATTAAGCCAAGCTAAAGATGGAAGAGTTCATATCTTAGGAGAAATGAATAAAGCATTATCAGCTTCAAGATCTGATGTTGGAAAGCATACTCCAAAAATGGAACAAGTTAATGTAGATAAAAAAGACATTGCTGCTGTTATTGGAAAAGGTGGTGCAACGATCAGAGAGATAGTTGAAAAATCAGGTGCAAAAGTAGATGTAAATGATGAAGGTGTAGTAACAGTTGCTGCCCCAGATGAAGAGTCTAGAAACATTGCGATGCAAATGATTAAAGACATCACCGCAAAAGCTGAATTAAACAAAATTTATTCAGGTAAAGTAATGAAGATTATGGAGTTTGGTGCATTTGTTAACTTTTTAGGAAAACAAGATGGACTTGTTCATATTTCAGAACTAGCAGATAAAAGAGTTGCAAAAGTAACTGATGTTGTCAAAGAAGGTGACGAAGTTAAAGTTAAAGTGATTGGTTTCGATAGAGGTAAAGTTAAACTATCTATGAAACAAGCTGCCGAATAAAGAATTAAGGGGTGGCAGGTTTAAATCCTGTCGCCTCGAGCATATGTATAATTTTGTCAAATTATTACGAATGTGAAGAAACTATATTTTAAATAAATTTTAGCTAATATTTTTTGGATCTGGCATCCCAACTTTATTATACCCAGCATCTACATAGTGAATTTCACCAGTAACACCGTTTGCTAGGTCGCTTAACAGATATAACGCAGAATTTCCAACATCATGGATATCTACATTTCTCTTTAGGAAAGAATGGTCTTCATTCCATTTATATAAGAATTTTGCGTCTCCAATTGCAGAGGCAGCCAATGTCTTGATAGGTCCTGCACTAATAGCATTTACTCTCATACCTTTCGCTCCTAAATCTCTTGCAAGATACTTAACACTTGCTTCAAGAGCTGATTTACAAACGCCCATTACATTATAATTTGGAATTGCTTTAGTAGACTCATAAGTTAAAGTTAACAAACTTCCACCTTGTTTCATTACATTTGAAGCTTCTTTTGCTACTTCAGTAAATGAAAAGCACGAGATTAACATACTTCTTAAAAAGTTTTCTCTAGTCGTATTTAAATATTCACCTGATAACTCTGATTTATCAGAGAAAGCAACTGCATGAACTACAAAATCAATTTCACCCCATTTAGATTTTATATCTTTAAATAATTTTACAACTTCTTCTTTTTTTTCAACATCACAACTAAATGTCACTTTTGAATTTAATTTTTCTGCTAAAGGAACTACTCTTTTTTTTAAAGCATCACCCAAATAAGTAAATGCTAGTTCAGCTCCTGATTCAGCAAGTTTTTGAGATATACCCCAGGCAATAGATCTTTCATTAGCGACACCCATGATTAATCCTTTTTTACCTTTCATTAAACTCATAAATTAAACCTTTTCAAAAATTAAAGCTGCATTAGTTCCACCAAAACCAAAACTATTTGACATTACTGTATTTAAAGTTGCTCCCGTTTCAGTTTTTGAAACTATAGGAAATTTTTTAGCATCATCATCCATATCTGTAATATTTGCTGATCCTGTTATAAAATTATTTTTCATCATTATTAAACAATAGATGGCTTCATGTACTGAAGCTGCTCCCAAAGGATGACCTGATAAAGATTTTGTTGAACTTATTTTTGGGATTTCATCTCCAAAAGTTTCTTTAATAGCATTAAGTTCAGTTATATCTCCAACTGGAGTAGATGTTCCGTGGGTATTAATGTAATCAATTTTATTTTTAGCAGTTGTCATCGCCATTTTCATACATCTAACAGCACCTTCGCCAGATGGGGCTACCATATCGTACCCATCTGAAGTTGCTCCATAACCTGTTAATTCTGCGTATATTTTAGCCCCCCTTGATTTAGCATGTTCGTAATCCTCAAGCACTAAAACACCTGCTCCACCTGCAATTACAAATCCATCTCTTGTTTTGTCATATGCTCTTGATGCAGATTGTGGAGTATCATTATATTTTGAAGATAAGGCAGTCATAGCGTCAAACATCGCAGTCATCGCCCAATGAATCTCCTCACTTCCACCAGCAAAAACTATATCCTGTTTGCCCATTTGAATTAATTCCATAGAATTTCCAATACAGTGTCCACTGGTTGCACATGCAGAACTCATGGTATAATTCGTCCCTTTAATTTTAAAAGGGACAGCAAGTGTTGCAGAAGCTGTGCTCGCCATAGTTCTTGGAACAATAAAAGGTCCCATAAGTTTTGGAGTTTTAGCTCTTGTTTTGTCTGCGGCTAGAATTACGTTTTCTATAGAGGGTCCTCCTGAACCCATTATAATACCAGTTTTGATGTTACTTACCTCATTTTCTTCCAATCCAGAATCTTCAATAGCTTCTTTCATTGCCACATAATTATAAGCTGAGCCTGAACCCATAAATCTAATTGTCTTTCTGTCGATGTGATCTTCAAGCTTAATATTTGGTTTTCCATGAATATGACTTTTTAAATTATGCTCTTTATATTCCTTTGCGAAAGAGATTCCTGATTTTGAATGTAATAATGATTGATGAACTTCTTTCTGATTATTTCCCAAGCAAGAAACCACTCCTAATCCTGTAATAACTACTCTTCTCATTATTTAAATAATCCTACTTTTAAATTTTCTGCTGAATATATTTTTTTATTATCTGCAAGAACCATTCCATTTGCAAGCCCAACGGTTGTTCCTCCAGGAGACATAATTTTTTTCATATCTATTTCATATCTTACATTTTTCACACTTTGTAAAACTTCGCCTGTAAATTTTACTGTACCTACTCCTAAAGCTCGACCTTTTCCTGGATTCCCAAGCCAACCAAGAAAAAATCCTACTAGTTGCCACATTGCATCTAAACCTAAGCATCCTGGCATAACTGGATCTTGTTTAAAATGACAGTCAAAAAACCAAAGATCATTTTTAATATCCAATTCAGCCTTCAAAGAGCCTTTATTAAACGCTCCATTATTTTCATTTATTTCTGTTATTCTGTCAAACATTAGCATTGGTGGTAGGGGTAATTTAGCATTTCCAGGACCAAACAGCTCCCCATTTCCACATGTTATTAGATCATCATAAGAGTATGAGTTTTTTTTCATAATTTGAGCTCCCTTATTACTTGATTTAAGGCAATTATAATATAGAAATAGTTTAGAATAATTATAATTAACATGTCAATTTTAAACAAATATATCATAAAATTGAGAAATTCCGGTTTAAGACCCACAAAACAGAGAATAAAAATATGTGAAGTTTTGTTCGAAACAGATAAAACTTTTCATTTTACAATTAACGATCTTACAAAAAAAATTCATTTACAAACGGATAAAAAAATATCAGTTGCTACAGTTTATAACACTGTTCATGCTTTTGAAAAAAAAGGTTATTTAAAACAAATACCAATTAACTCAAGTCAGACATATTTTGATACAAATATAACTGCACACCATCATTTTTACGATATAAAAGCTGGAAAGTTAATTGATCTTGACAATAAAGATGTTGGACCAATCAATATTCAAAAATCAATTCCTGGTAAAAAAATAAAATCCGTTGAAGTTCTTGTTAAATTAGAAGATTAATAAACATACATTAAAATCATTCTAATCTATTTGACATTCCTTTTTAGAATTATTATAAACTAGATGTCTAGAATAATTATTTAAAAGGAGAAAAATGAGTACTGAAAACTTTAAATCAAAATCTTTTAAGTCAAGTGAGCTAAGTAAATGTCCATTTACTGGAGCTGGTACTCCAGCCAAATTTACTGCAGGAAGAGGTCAAACAGCCAGAGATTTCTGGCCTAATAGTTTGAATTTAAAAATTCTTAGTCAGCATTCAAGTTTAACAAATCCTATGGATAAAAGTTTTAAGTACTCAAAAGAATTTAAAAAATTAAATTTTAAGTCACTTAAGAAAGATTTAAAAAAATTAATGACCAACTCTCAAGAGTGGTGGCCTGCGGATTATGGTCATTATGGACCATTATTTATAAGATTAGCTTGGCATGCAGCAGGAACTTATAGAACGGGTGATGGAAGAGGTGGAGCTGGAACTGGAAATCAAAGATTTGCACCACTCAACTCATGGCCAGATAATGTTAATTTAGATAAGGCCAGACTTCTTTTATGGCCAATCAAAAAAAAATATGGAAAAAAAATATCTTGGGCAGATTTGTATATTTTAGTAGGAAATGTAGCTCTAGAATCAATGGGCTTTAAAACTTTTGGATTCGGTGCTGGCAGAACAGATATTTGGGAGCCAGAGGATGATATTTATTGGGGTTCAGAAAAAGAGATGCTAGCTGTAAATAGATATAGTGGAAAAAGAGACTTAGAACAGCCTTTAGGAGCATCACACATGGGTCTAATTTATGTAAACCCACAAGGTCCTGATGCAAACCCAGATCCAAAACTTGCAGCTCATGATATTAGAGAAACTTTTGGTAGAATGGCTATGAATGATTACGAAACGGCTGCCCTAGTAGCTGGTGGACATACTTTTGGTAAATCACATGGTGCAGCTTCAGAAGATTTTAAAGGTCCTGATCCTGAAGGTTCAAAAATTCAAGATCAATCAACTGGTTGGAATAGCAGTTATAAATCAGGTAAAGGTGTTGACACTATTAGCAGTGGTATTGAGGGTGCCTGGACTCAAAACCCAACTAAATGGGATATGGGATATTTAGATTGTTTATACGATCATGAATGGGAGCTTACAAAAAGTCCTGCAGGCGCACATCAATGGACACCAAAGAAAAACGGACAAAAAATTAAAATGGTCCCTGATGCCCATAATAAAGATGTGTTTCATCCTCCAATGATGCAGACAACAGACATTTCGATGAAAGTAGATCCAAGTTATGGACCGATAACAAAACATTTTCACGAAAATCCAAAAGAATTTCATGATGCTTTTGCAAGAGCATGGTTTAAGTTGACTCATAGAGATATGGGGCCAAGAGTGTGTTATTTAGGAAGTGAAGTGCCTAAAGAGCAATTAATATGGCAAGATCCAATTGATAAACCAAATTATAAATTAAAATCAACAGACATAAAAAATTTAAAAAATATAATTTCAAAATCTAAAATATCTATCTCAGACTTAGTTTCTACTGCATGGGCTTCAGCTTCAACTTTTAGAGGTTCGGATAAAAGAGGTGGTGCTAACGGTGCTAGAATTATGCTAGAGCCTCAAAAAAATTGGAAAGTAAATAATCCTAAAAAACTTAAAAAAATTTTAAAAACTTTAAGTAAAATTAAAAATAAATTTGATAATAAGAAAAAGAGTATATCAATGGCTGATTTAATTGTATTAGCTGGCAATGTTGGCATTGAGATGGCAGCAAAAAAGGCTGGCCATAAAGTAAATGTTCCATTTTCTCCAGGACGGGGCGATGCAAGACAGGATCAGACAGAAATTCATTCATTTAATTTATTAGAGCCTCAAGCTGACGGTTTTAGAAATTATTTAAATGGAGGTGCTTCAATTGTATCTGCAGAAGAAAAATTGTTAGACAAGGCTCAATTAATGGGGCTGTCTGCACCAGAAATGACTGTGCTTATAGGTGGAATGCGTGTCCTAGATACTAATTATGATAATTCTAAAAGTGGTGTTTTCACAAAAAAACCTGGAGTACTTACAAACGATTACTTTGTAAACTTGTTAGATATGAATACTACTTGGAAGGAAGTTGATAGCTCTGAACAAACATTTATTGGTAAAGATAGAAAAACTGGAAAAAATAAATGGAAAGCAACAAGAGTAGATCTTATTTTTGGCTCAAATTCTCAACTGAGGGCCTTAGCAGAAGTTTATGCCTATGAGGATTCAAAATCTAAATTTGTTAAGGACTTTATTTCTGCATGGGTCAAAGTTATGAATTCAGACAGATTTGATTTGAAGTTAAACTAATCTTTTTAAAAAGAAAGATATCAATAATGACAACTGTAAGTTTTGAAGATTTTTACAAAGTCCCAGATTTAAATTTTAATATTTCTAGATTAAGACAGGACTTACAAAAAATACTAGAGCAAAAAAAATTTAAATCACCTGGAGTAACACATTTTGGGGCAATACCTGTTAATCAAATTCCAAATGACGAAAATTCTGTTAAAGGCAATAATATTAGAGGAAAATATTGGACTATAGCAGATGATACAGGCAAAGAGGTAGCTCGAGATATTGATATAGATGAAAGCAAATATACTCAATTAGTTCCTGAGTTTGAAAAAACTTATTTTAAAGAAGTTTTTGAGGCATTGAGTTCAAGATTTAAGCTTGGAAGAGTAAGGCTTTTACTAAAAGAACCTAGATCCACTTTAAGTTGGCATAAAGATCCTGAGTGTAGGTTGCATGTACCAATTATAACCAACAAAGGTTGTTCTATGGTTATAGAAAATGTTGCTAAACATTTACCCGCAGATGGTAATGTTTGGATAACAAACAATACAAAATATCATAATTTTTTTAATGGTGGTGAGCAAGCCAGAATTCATCTTGTTGCTTGCGTGCTTGAGAGCCCTTTTAATAAAAAATAATTTTTTTATCTCAATTCATTAAAAAAAATATTTGATAATGATTACTATTAGCACATTATTTTTTTGCTATTTATTAAACAATCTTTAATGATCAATTATAAATAAATTAAAATTTTAATTATGCAACTATCAATAAATGTTTTTAAATATTTAGAAAATCTCTACAAAGAAAATAGAGGATCAATATTAAGAACAATAGTTTATACAATTGGACATTTTGCAATTGCCATAACTGTTTTAATGCTAATTGCAGACGTTGCTTTTATGATTGCTTTAACAGATGCTATTGTCGAACCAATTGCCAACTCTGTTTGGTATTTTATTTTAGATAAATGGTGGGCAAGTAAAGTAAAATCTACATAAGAAAAAAATTAAAATTTAAAAAGATCTTAATTAAAAAAATCTTATTAATTTAAGCGAGTGATAATCATTCGCAAAAAAAATATGTGAATAGTAATCATTCTCAATATTTTTTATTGAATTAACTTTTTTTATATTTCATTCTATTAGCATGCAGATAGAAAATTATAGTTGCAAAAAATGTGGATTAACAATTTCATCAACTTGTTCAAAGTGTGATAAAATTGTTGATATACAAGTTCTTGATGATGGTTGCATAGTCCAAAAAACAAAATGTTTAGACTGTGCTAATACACCAGTAATTAAGGATGTTTGTGAACAAAAAAAATAGAAAGTTTTAATTAACTTAATGATGAATTGGTGGGTTTAAATCAATTAAGACCCCATAAATTGTTGATTTTAACCCAACCCTCATACTCTTCAGCTATTATTTTACACCAAATATTTTCACATCTTTCTATTATTAGCATTCTGCCCTCTTTAATTTGTGCAATTGGTTCTGCAAAAGATGTCGGTTTTTTGAATAATATTTTATCTTTAGTAGCTATAACTGAATTACTTTTTTTCAATTGAGAAATATGTATCCAACCACTATTATTTTTAAAATCAATAATTCTTCTAAAATTTTCTTTTTTATCAATTTGTTTTAGAGGAAGGTTGATTTTTTTGTAAACATATTTGATATCCGACTCAAAGCTCGGTCCATATCGGACATTTACTTTATTTTTTTTAAGAGAGACAAATATTTCGTTAGCAAAAGAATTATGTATAAAAAAAAATAAAAAGAAAATTGTATAAATTTTTTTTGTTATTATTTGCATTTGCACTTTTTTCTTTTATTTATTTTTGCTTTTCTGAAATTTAAATTTAATAAATCTAAGATTAAAATAAATCCATCTAAATTTTGTCCTACATTTAATATTTTTTTTAAAATTTCATTAGCTTGTAATGTGCCTACAATTCCAGCTACAGTTCCTAAAATTCCCTCAAATTCGCGATTTAATATTTCATCAGTAATTTTGTCTTCTTGATAAAAACATCTTAAACAAGGATTTTTTTTATTGGTGAAATTTAAAGTAAAAATATGTCCATCGAATTTACTTATAGCACCTGTAACTAGAAATTTTTTATATTTTAGACTTAAATCATTTATTAAAAATTTACTTTCAAAGTTATCAGTACCGTCAACAATATAATCATAATTTTTAATAATCTCTTCAAATGCACTTTTATTTAATTTTAAATTAAAAATATTTATTTTTGTCTTCGAATTAATTTTTTTTAATTTTTTTTTTGCTATCTTTACTTTTGGTTTCTTTATATCTTTTTCATTATAAAGGGTTTGTCTATGAATATTAGAGAGACTTACTGAGTCATGATCTATAATTCCAAGCGTACCAATTCCAGCTCGTGTTAAAAATTCGGCTACTGGACAACCGAGACCACCCATTCCAATTATTAAAACTTTTGAGTTGAGAATTTTTTTTTGTCCTAACGGACCTATGTTTTTTAAAATTATTTGCCTCGAAAATTTATCTATTTCTTTTTTGCTTAAATCTTTACTCATTTTCCAGTCGAACCAAAACCACCCTCTCCTCTAACAGTTTCTGGAAGATTATCTGTTTCTTCAAATTCCATTTTAATTACAGGAGTTAAAATCATTTGCGCGACTCTATCTTTGTTGTTGATTAAAAAATCACTTTTTCCGTGATTAAAAAGTATTACTTTTATCTCTCCCCTGTAATCACTATCAATAGTTCCAGGTGTATTTAAAACAGTAATGCTGTTTTTTGCTGCTAAACCAGATCTCGGTCTAATTTGGATTTCAAAATCATTTGAAAATGCTACTGCAAGTCCTGTTGGAACTAAACATGAAGAGTTTGGTTTAAGATTTATAGGTTCTTTTACTAATGCCATTAAATCCATGCCTGATGCACCATCTGTTTTGTAAGCAGGTAATTCTACTGCAGGGTCTAACTTTTTGATAAGAACTTTAGCCATTAATTTAATTGATCAATTATTCTATCAACTATTTCATCAGAAATTCCAGATTTTTTTTTGTACGAAAGTTTTTCTTTTTTAGCATCTCTATTTTTGTAATGAATTGTTACCTCATTATAATCAGAATTAAATCCTATATTTTTATTTGATACATCATTGGAAATTATCCAGTCACAATTCTTCTTATTTAATTTTTCTTCTGCATTTTTATTGACCTCACTGGTTTCTGCTGCAAATCCAATGACAAGTTTAGGTCTCATAGAGTTATGGTTGGACACATAATTAAGAATATCTATATTCTTTTCTAAATTTAACTTTAAGTTCTCTTGTTTCTTAATTTTATTTTCATACTTCTTATTAATTTTAAAATCAGCAACGGCAGCAGAAAAAATTGCTACATCAACAGGTAAATTTTCTTGGGTGGCGACTAACATTTCATCTGCAGTTTCAACTTTTATAAGATTAATATCTTTAGTTATTTCAAGATTAGTTGGACCTGATATTAATGTTGTATCAAAACCTTTTTTGGATAATGATTTTGCTAATTCATATCCTTGTTTGCCACTTGATTTATTAGTAATAAAACGAACTGGATCTATGTACTCATTAGTTGGACCTGCTGTAACTAATGCTTTAAATTTTTTGTTATTTTTTTGAGTTAAGAAATATTTATCAATTTCTTCAGCAATTACAAATGGGTCTGACATTTTACCCTCTCCATATTCACCACATGCCATATTACCAACCTCTGGTCCAATTAGTTTATATCCAAACTCTTTTAATTTTTTTATATTTGCTTTTGTAGTTGGATGTTCCCACATTCTTACATTCATTGCTGGTGCTAAAATAATGTCTTTATCTGAGGCTAAAACCACAGTAGATGCTAGATCATCAGTTGTTCCTTGAGCTAATTTTGAAATTGTATTTGCTGTTGCTGGTGCAATTACAACTAAATCTGCCCATCTTGAAAGTGAAATATGATCCATTTCAGATTCATTTTCCACACTGAATAATTCGATATATACTTTACCTTGAGAAAGCGATGTTACTGAAAGTGGAGTTATAAATTCTTTTGCACTTGCAGTGAGAATAGTCTTTATTTCTGCTCCATTCTTTTTAAAAAGCCTAATTGTTTCTAGACTTTTGTAGGCAGATATTCCCCCGCAGATAATGAATAGTATTTTTTTATTTAACAAATTTTTCATTTGCGGAATTAAAATACTATAAGGCCAAAAATTACAACAAGTAATAAACCAATAATAGATTGATTTCTAAATGCTATCATTTCTGATTTCTTATCATTTAGAGCAGTATAAGAATTTGAATTTTGTGGAATTTGACCGCTAGCCAAAAACGTTAATGCTTGATTTGCTTTATCCATAATTTCAGGAAATTCTGGTAAACGTTTAATAACTTCAGATGTATTTTTTAAAGTTTCATTTAAATTGTTAATTGGATCTTTTGTTTCTTTAAGCCAATTTTCTAGTACAGGCTTTGATGTTGTCCAAATATTTGTATTTGGATTTAATTTTCTTGCTACACCTTCGACCACTACCATAGTTTTTTGCAACATTAATAATTGAGGTTGAGTTTGCATATTAAACTTTTCTGTTACATCAAATAGTTGTTTAAGTAATTTCCCTCCCGAAATATCTTTTACTTCTTGACCGAAAATAGGCTCACCAATCGACCTCAAAGCTTGAGCCAGATCATCAATTGGTACTTCTTTAGGAACTAATCCAGCCACTAGGTGAACCTCAGCTACTTTGCGATAATCTCTTTGAATAAATCCAAATAAAATTTCTGCTAAAAACCTTTTACTAAGTTTATCTAATCTACCCATAATCCCAAAATCTATAGGTACTATTTGGCCACTATTATCAACAAAAATATTTCCTTGATGCATGTCTGCATGAAAAAAACCATCTCTTACAGCATGTCTCAAAAAATGCTGAATAATATCTTCTGCTATTTTACTTGTATCTAAATTTCTTTTCTTTAACTCCTCAGCTTCTCTTATTGAAATTCCATCTATCCAATCTAAAGTCATTACATTTTCACTTGTAAAATTCCAGTAAATCTCTGGAACTTTGAACCCAGCATCATTTTTAGTATTTTCTGCATATTCATTTGCCGCAGCAGCTTCGAATCTTAAATCCATCTCAAGATTAGTTATTTCTTTAAGTAAAAAAACAACTTCAACAAGTTTTAATCTTTTTGTTTTTTTTACAAATGACTCAATAATAAATGCAAATAACATCATCGCATCTATTTCTTCATTGAATATTTTTTTTATGTTTGGTCTTAAAATTTTAATAGCTACTTCTTTGATTGTTCCATTGTCATTTATTTTTGCTTTGTGGACTTGTGCAATTGATGCAGCAGCAACTGGTTCACTTAAATCTATTATTGAATTAAATGCATCAATTCCAAGATCTTCTTTAATAATTTCTTTTGCTTCATGAATTGAAAAAGGTGGTAATCGATCTTGAAGTTTTTCTAGCTTTAAAGATAATTCTTTTCCAATTATATCAGGTCTAGTGGCAAGAAATTGTCCAAGTTTAATAAAAGTTGTACCCATGGACTCTAATGACCTAGATAGTTTTTCACCATCATCTTCAATTAAATTACTTTGTTCATTTTTTTTTAATGAAATGGATAAAATTTGAAATAATACTGTTAAAGCTAAAGGAGGTTTTTTAAATTTTGATGCAATTTTTATAATATCTGATTTTGCAATTTTTCTTCCTAATTTAAATAAAGTAATAAATTTTTTAATCATTAAATTTTCCAACCACTATGTATTGAAACAATACCACCAGAAAGATTTCTGTAAGAACATTTATGAAAATTATTTTTTTCCATTAATTCTATCAATTCGTCTTGATTGATAAATTGTTCAATACTTTTGATTAAATATTCGTAAGGTTCTTTTTCTCCAATTACAAATTGACCAATAATAGGAATAAGTTTTGAATAATTTTTATATATAAAATCAAGATTTGAATTTTGAATCTTAGAAAATTCCAGACATAGATAGCGTCCGCCAGGCTTTAAAACTCTATAGGCTTCTGAAAGAGCTCTATTTAAATTTTTTGTATTTCTTAGTCCAAAACTGATAGTGTAATAGTCAAATGAATTGTCTGCTACAGGTAAATTTTCTGCTGGGGAAATTACCCATTTTACATTTTTAAAATCGGATAATTTTTTTTTCCCTACACTAATCATCCCTTTATTGGGATCTACACAAGTAATTTCAGCTTCTTTATTAGTATCTAAAAATAATTTTCCAATATCCCCTGTCCCGCACGCAACATCTATTAGTTTTCTGCTAAACCTAGGACTCATCAAGTTAATTAAACTTTTTTTCCAGTATCTATGTACACCCAAAGACATAAAATCATTCATCAAGTCATATTTGTTGAAGACCTGATTAAACACATTTTCTACAAGTCCTTTTTTATTTTGAAGATTTTGTTGCATAAAAAAATATATATTGAATATAGTATTAAATGCCAGAATTACCAGAAGTAGAAATTGTTAGACAATCCCTTCATAAAAAGATCAAAAAAAAAAGCATAAAAAAAGTAATAATTAGAAATAGGAATTTAAGGTTTAAAATACCAGGTGATTTTGAAAGTTTTATTAAAAATAAAAAAATAATCGAAGTTAGTAGATTTTCTAAATATTTAATTATTCATTTTCAAAATGAGGAATATTTTTTAATTCATTTAGGAATGTCAGGAACAATCCATATCCTTGATAAGAAAAAACCCCTAAAATTTACAAATACTAGTTTTTATCATTCACCCTTTTTACCTGAAAAACATAATCATGCAGAGTTTATATTTGATAATTTGAAAGTAATTTATAATGATCCAAGACGTTTTGGATTTTTCGAAATAATAAAAAATCATCAAGATTTAAATAAAAGATTTAAATCCATGGGACCTGAACCATTTAGCGACAAATTTAAATTAAATTATGTAATTAATTATTTTAAGAATAAAAATAAAGATATAAAAAGTTTTTTACTTGATCAGAGATTTGTTTCTGGAATAGGTAATATTTATGCAAGTGAAATACTTTTTGCTAGTAAAATAAATCCTTTTAAAAAAGCGAAGCGACTCACTAAAAATGAATGTTTAAATATTATTTCAAATTCAAAAAAAATACTTGAACAGGCAATTAATAAGGGGGGGTCAAGTATTAGAGATTTTACAAATGTCTCAGGTAACAAAGGTACCTTTCAAAAAGAGTTTAGAGTCTATCAGCAAGAGGGAGCGGTGTGTAAGCGACTTACCTGTAAGGGCATTATAAAAAAAAAAATAACGTCAAATAGGTCGACTTTTTTTTGTGTTTCTTGTCAAAAATAGTTAAATATTTAGTTGACCACTATAAATTCTCAAGTTATACCCCTGCGCAGATGGCAAACACAAAATCAGCAATTAAAAAAATTAGAAGAATTTCTAAACAAACTGAAGTAAATAAAGCAAGAAAGAGTCGGTTTAGAAATGCTCTCAAAAAAATGAATCTTTTGATAGATGATAAAAAAAAAGATGAAGCCTTAAAATTTTTACCAAAGTTAAACTCTGAGTTGATGAAAATTGCAAAAACAGGAATTATAAAAAAACAAAATGCTTCTAGAAATGTATCTAGAATAACAAAAAAAATCTCTGCAATCTAAGCGTTAACCTTAAATTTTCTAACAACCTTTAGTACCCACACCATATATTCATGCATAACAACTAATTACTATATTTAGATTTAGTAAATATTTGAAAGGAAATTATTCAATCAGTATTTGATTCAATCAGTATTTGATTCAATTTAAAATTTTAATTTTTAACTTTAAATTTTATTTTTTTAAAATCTAATATCACAATCATAGATTTTATTTTTTTTTAAATTTTTTTATTAACTTGTTGCAAATTTTTTTAAATAGTTCTAACTGAGATCTCCCCTTAATTTATGAATAAATTAATAAATACAAAAAATATTAATAATTTTTCCTCTAATACCATCGAATGGAAGCAAGTACAGAATGAAATGAAAAACAAGCTAGGCTTAGAAGTTTATGAGAGCTGGTTAAAAAAAATTTCTTTCTTAGAAGAATTTAATAACTATTTATTATTATCAGTTCCAACAAGATTTATTAGAGATTGGATTACATCAAGATATTTAGATCAAATATTGCATATAGTTAAAACTTATAAAAAAGACATAATAAGAATTGAGTTTAAAATAGTTGAAAAAGTAGAAGACAACACTTTAGAAGAAAGTAGCATTAAACAGAACAATATAAATAAAAACGTTTCATTTATTAAAGACTCTTACCTTCAGTATAATCGTATTGATCCAAACAAAAGATTTGATAATTTTATAATAGGATCTAGCAACAAATTAGCATATGAAGCTTCTTTAAAAGTTTCAGAAAATATATCCCATTATAATCCACTTTATATTTATGGTGGAGTTGGGATGGGAAAAACTCACTTACTGAATTCAATAGGTTTAGAGCTCAAAACAAATAATAAAGTAATGTTTATTTCTGCAGAACGTTTTATGTATCAGTTTGTAAAATCCATTAAATCAAATGATATGGTTAAATTTAAAGAATATTTTAGAAATACAGATATTTTATTAATCGATGATATTCAGTTTATAAGCGGAAAAGAAGCTATGCAGGAAGAATTTTTTCATACATTTAATGCATTACTAGATAAAGGATCTCAAATAATTCTATCAGCTGATAGAGCACCAGGTAAATTGTCAAGGATCCAAGAAAGAATTAAATCAAGATTTTCTGGTGGATTAGTTGTAGATATTCAAAAGCCAGATCTTGAGCTGAGAAAAAAAATAGTTGAAAAAAAAACAGACGAATTAAATGCTCTATATTCAAAAAAATTACAAGTTTCAAAAGAAATTCAAAATTTTATAAGTGATGAAATAACTGGAAGTATAAGAGAGTTAGTTGGCGCAATAAATAGAGTTGTTTCTTTTTCAAGAATTTACAACAAAGCACCAAACCTTGCTGAAACAAAAGTGGTCTTAAAAGATTTATTAAACCTGAGTGAAAATAAAGTTACAATAGACTTAATTCAGACAATTGTTTGTAAGTTCTTCAAAATCAGTAAGAATGAAATGTTATCTTCTAGAAGATCAAGATACTTGGTAAGACCAAGACAAACAGCAATTTACTTAACCAAAATTTTGACTTCAAAGTCATTACCCGAAATTGGAAGAGAATTTTCTAACAGAGACCATACGACAATAATTCATTCAGTGAAAACTATTGAAAAGATAAAAGAGAAAGATCTTGAAATGGTCGATAATATAAACAAATTAAAAAACCAAATATTATATAATAATAAAGAAAATGAAATTTAACGTAAATCAACAAGACCTTCAGCAAGCATTAAATTATTGTCAGGGTGTTATTGAAAAAAGGAGCACACTTCCAATTCTCTCAAATATCCTACTTGATGCAATTAATTCAAAACTTACTATAACAGCTACAGATCTTGATTTAATATTTATACATAAATTAGACAATGTTGAAATATTAGAGGAAGGAAAAACAACAACAGTGTCTTCTACTATTTATGATATAGTAAGAAAATTAAATTCAGGAAAAAAAATAAATTTGACTCTAAATGATACTAACAAGCTTCATTTAGAATCTGAAAAATCAATTTTCAATTTAAACTGTCTTAGTGCATCAGAGTTTCCACTTACAGACGAAAACTTTAATGAAAATCAGTTTACAATTAAATCAAAACAACTTTTAAAATTATTAAATAAGTGTAAGTTTTCCGTTTCCAATGATGAGACAAGACATTATTTAAGTGGAATTTATTTTCATCAAACAGAAGTTGAGGATAAAAACTATTTAACAGCGGTTGCAACAGACAGCCACAGAATGTCTATTTCAAAAATTAGATTAGATGAAAAAATTGATTTTGATCCAATAATTTTACCAAAAAAAACGATTTTTCAGCTCTGTTCTTTATTAGATAGTTATGATGGAGTTGTAAGGGTTTCGAATATGAAATCAAAAATTAAATTTGAATTAAATAATAGTATTTTAATTTCAAAACTTATTGATGGAAAATTTCCAAATTACATTCAAGTTATTCCTAAAAATAATCAAAAAAAATTAGAAATAGATTTAAAGTTGTTTTTAAATTCTGTTGATAGGGTGGCGTCAGTTTCATTAGATAAAAAAGATGGTGTAAAATTTAACTTATCTAAAGATACTTTAAATTTATCAGTAAATAATACCAATAGTGGTGATGGTAAAGAAAGTTTAACTGTTAAATTTGATCATGACTTAGAAATAAGTTTTAATTCTAGATACTTGATAGATGTTGCATCACAATTAGATGGAGATAAAGTTGAAATTTTCTTTAATGATACAGGTTCACCTGCGCTAATTAAAGATCCAGGGGATTTTGATAGTATTTTTGTTGTTATGCCTATGAAGGGCTAATTTATTGAATCTAACTCCGAATAAATATTTTTTTCAAGAATTTGAACGAAATTTTCTTTTGGTAATCCTGAAGGAATTGGTTTTAAAATAGAGATCGTTATAGTTTTATTAGCTTTCTTCACACCTTTTTTTGGCCATACATATCCTGAATTAATTGCAACTGGCTGACATGTAACATTAAGCTGTTCATAAATTCTCGAAACACCTTTTTTAAATGGTGGTCTTTCTTCTGGAAGAACCCTAGTCCCTTGAGGAAATATAATTAAAGGTCTGTTTGAAGTAGCTATCATTTTTGAAATGTCATCAAAAAAGTCCAAGTTATCTTTTGTAACTTTATTTCTTTTTATCGATATTGATCCTATTTTTTTTAAGTACCAACCAAATATTGGAATTAATAATAATTCTCTTTTAAGAATAAACACTGGTGAGTTAAAAATTGTTTGTAAATAAAAAGTTTCAAACATTGATTGATGAGATGCTGCAATAAAAAATTTTTCATTATTAATAATATTTTCTCTTCCTTTAATAAAAATTTTTATTGATAATACAAACCTTAAACAGAAACTAGCCCAATAACCCATTAATTTTCCACCCAACATAACAATCTGTTTAGGCAAAAAAAATGATGGTAAAAAAATTATTGAAATAGTAATAATTCCAGTGAAAAATAATATTGAAAATAAAAAGTTTCTTATCATTTTTATCAAAAACTAAATTATATCTTTATGCTTTTGTCTTTTTCTTATTACTTTAATTTTTGATCCCTTTATTAATAATTCTATTGGTTTAGGTCTTAAATTATAATTTGAGCTAAGTGACATTCCATATGCTCCTACATCACATATTGCAATTAAATCTTTCTCTTTTAATTCCTGAAATTTTTTTATTGTAATAAATTTATCTGTACTTTCACAAATAGGACCAACAAATTCATATGGCTTTTTTGATATTTTATTCGATTTTGTAACAGCCAAAGTTTTATGGACTGATCCATACAAAGCAGGTCTCATTAAATCGTTCATTGCAGCATCTAATATGATAAATTTTTTACTTCCACTATCTTTTATATAAATTATTTTTGATACTAATGTACCGGTATTGCCAATAATTGATCTACCTGGTTCAAATATAATTTTAACTCTATGTTTCCTTAAAAATTTAAGAATAGCTGTGTTGTATTTTTTATAATTAAGTTTTTTATTTTTATCGGTGTAAGCAATGCCCATACCTCCACCTAAATCTATAAATTCAAATTTATGATTTGTTTTATTGAGAATTTGACTAACCACTTTAAGCATTTTTTCATAAGGTCTATGATCTAAAATTTGACTACCTATATGAACGCTTAGACATTTCAAATTAATATTTTTTGAATTTTTGCAATAGTTTATAATTTCATAGAATGTATTTTTATCTACACCAAATTTATTTTCTTTTTTCCCAGTGGATATTTGACTTAAGGTTTTTGCATCTGTGTTGGGGTTTAGCCTTACACCAATTTTTATTCTTTTATTTTTTGATTTTGCTATTCGATTTATTTCTTTTATTTCACTCAAAGACTCAGCGTTAATAAGCAAAATTTTTTTGTCAATAGCATAGCTTATTTCACTTGTTGTTTTACCAACACCAGAAAATACTATTTTGTTTGGGTTAATTCCTGCTTTTAGTGCTATCATTAATTCTCCTACTGAAACAACATCTGCACCTAATCCAAATTTCTTAATTTCTCTAATCAAATTAACATTTGTGTTGGATTTAACTGCAAAGCAGACAAGTGGTGAAAATGAACTGAAGTTTTTTTTAAAGTTATTAATATTTTCTTTTAATTTAAAATAGGAGTAAGAATAAAATGGAGTTCCAAATTTATTTGCAATTTTTTGAAAACTAATTTTTTCTATTGTTAATGTTTTGTTTATGTATTTCATTAAGCTAAGTAAATTGAAACTTCTTTTATTTCTGCTTTTTTATCTGGATCTTTGTATTCAGGATCACCTTTCTTTCCACAAGAAATAACAGCACAAAATAACAAAATAATTATAGTGAATTTTTTAATCATTTTTCTTTTTTATATTTCATTATCATTTTTTTAATATTATCAAAAGAAGTTCCACCAAAAGATTTTTTCGAATTAATCGAATTTTTTAAATTAAATACTTTTAATACGTCATCTTTAAGTTTAGGTTCAATTTTTCTTAATTCCTCTAAAGTCAATTCATTTAATTTTTTTTTTCTTTTTTCAGCAAAATTTACTACAGCAGCAGTTTTTTGATATGCTTTTCTAAAAGTCATTGAGTGATTTTTCACAAGATAGTCAGCCAAATCAGTTGCTGTAATATATCCAGAATTAGCAAGTTCTAACATTTTGCTCTTATTTGGATTAAAATTTTTTAGTATTTCATCAAAAATTTTTAAACTATTATTTAGATTGTCACTCGACTTGAAAACAATCTCCTTGTCGTCTTGCAAATCTTTAAAATAAGACAATGGTAAGCCTTTTAAAATAGTAAGCATAGAAAATAAATTTCCATAAGCGCTTCCTGATTTTCCACGTAAGTATTCTAAAAGATCAGGATTCTTCTTTTGTGGCATTATCGATGATCCAGTAACAACTTTATCAGTTAAATTGATCAAGTTAAAACCATCAGAATTCCAAATAATTAACTCTTCAGCAATTCTAGAAATATGCATAGCACACACAGATGAAGCGTATAAAAAATCTAAAACAAAATCTCTATCAGAAACTGTATCAATAGAATTATTTGTAGGCATTTTAAAACCAAGTTTTTTGGTTGTATAATTTCTATCTATATTAAATGATGTTCCTGCTAAAGCTGCAACGCCTAAGGGATTTTCATTTAAACTGTCTAAATTATTAGAAAATCTCTTCTTGTCTCTATTAAACATTTCTACATAAGACATTAAATAATGTGCAAAAGAGATGGCCTGGGCATTTTTAAGATGTGTAAATCCAGGCATAATAGTCTCAACATTTTTTTCAGCTAACTTAATTGTACTTTTAATAACTTTATTAATGTTATTATTTATTTCATTTGTTGAATTTTTAATCCAAATTTTAAAGTCAGTAATCACTTGATCATTTCTTGATCTTGCAGTGTGGACATAGCCAGCCTCCTCACCTATAATTTGAAAAAGTCTCTTTTCGATATTGATATGAATATCTTCATATTTTTTATTAAACTCAAATTTATTGTTTGTGATTTCCTTATCAACTTTTGTTAGTCCATAAATAATTTTATTTTTAATTTTAAATGAAATTATTTTTTGTTTAAAAAGCATTTCAACATGAGCAATTGATCCTTTGATGTCTTCTTTATAGAGTCTTCTATCAATATCTATTGAATTACCGACTTTTTGAAACAAACTTGATGCATTTTTTTTTATCCGTGTGTTCCAGATTGCTTGGTTGTTTTTATTTTTTGCCATGGTATTTAATTATACCTTTTTAACATGAGATTTTTAATAATATTTATTTTTTTGATAACAAATGTCGTAGCTGAGGAACTACCTCATATTAAAAATATTGTAATCCATAAAATACCAAAAACATATGATAATGTTATTTTTTTAGACAAAAAGGATCAAAAAATTAATATCGATCAATATATGGGCAACTTATTGATATTGAATTTTTGGGCAACTTGGTGTGAACCATGTAAAGAAGAAATGCCATCTTTAGATAAAATCCAATCTAATCCAGATTTGGATAAAATAAAAATTTTTGCAATTAACATTGGTAAAGAAAATTTAGACAAAGTTAATAAATTTTTTGTAGATCTTAAAATTAAAAACTTTGAACCTTATTTCGATCCACCTACTACATTAGCAAAAATGTTTTCTTTAAGAGGTGTCCCTACATCAATTTTAATTAATAAAGAGGGCCAAGAATTTGCTAGGATAATAGGTTCAATTGATTTTGAAGATAAAAATTTTGTTAACTGGATAAAAAAATATAACTAATCTTTAAAAAAATAAGCAAAGCCAACTAAAGCTATAATAGCAATAAATTGCAAAAGAACCCTTAATTGCATTAATTTATTTGAATATTTTTTACTAGTTTCACCACCTTTAAAAAGTGTACCTATACCTAAGATTAAAACTACTCCCACAGCTATCAAAAGAGCTATTGATAAAACTTTTACTAATATTCCTGAAATCATTTTTTTATTATAGATTGTGTTTTGACATAAAAAACATAATTTATCTACTATGACATTTTGCCTAGATTCAATAATTATTAAACCAGAAAATGGTGTTGAAATCAAAAATGCAATCATTTTGCTTCATGGTTATGGAGGTGATGGAAAGGATATAAGCATGCTTTCCTTAAACTGGAAAAGACATATGCCTAATACAATCTTTATTTGTCCTAATGGTCACGAAACATGTGCTATAAATCCTTCAGGTTACCAATGGTTTGATTTAACTAAAGATGATTCTGACTACATACTAGAGCAATCAATTAAAGCTGAAGAAGTTTTAAAAAAATTTATTGATGAAATAAAACAAGAGTTTAAGTTATCAAATGATCAAATCTCTTTATCAGGTTTCAGTCAGGGATGTATGATGTCTTTAAATGTAGGTCTTACATCTGAAGAAAAATTTTTATGTATAGTTGGTTTTTCTGGAAAAATAATTAATCAAAAAGATTTGAAAAATAGAATCAAAAATAATACTGAAATATTACTTATACATGGTGAAGCAGATCAAATTGTCTCATCAACATATTTACTAGAAGCAAAAGATTTTTTAATTAGAAATAATGTTAAAGTTGATACATTATTAATAAAAAATTGTGATCATCATATTCCTATTGAAGCATCAAGTACAGCTTTAAATTTTATCTTAAAAAAAATTTAACATCTCTTATTATTGATAAATTTGTTTAACTAAGTTAAAATTAAACAAATGAATAACTTTATTGAACAAAATGTTTCATTAGAAAAATGTCCAGCATTAGTACTTAATGCTGACTATAGACCTTTGAGTTATTACCCTTTATCTTTATGGTCATGGCAGGATACAGTTAAGTCAGTTTTTCTTGATCGTGTTATTATTGTCAGCAATTATGATAGAAATATAAGAAGTCCATCGTTCAATATGAAATTGCCAAGCGTGATAGCTCTAAAAGATTATATCGTTCCTCAAAGTAAGCCAAGTTTTACAAGATTTAATGTATTCTTAAGAGATAAATTTTCATGCCAATATTGTGGAAGTAATGAGGAGTTAACTTTTGATCATCTATTACCTAGATCCAAAGGAGGTGAAACTAATTGGGATAATGTTGTAACAGCTTGTTCTGCGTGTAATGTAAAAAAAGGTGGAAAGTTGTTAAAATTTTCAGGTATGAAGTTGCATCAGTATCCTTACAGACCATCGACAGAGGATTTGCATAAAAATGGAAAAAATTTCCCACCAAATTTTTTACATAAAAGTTGGATGGATTATTTGTATTGGGATGTGGAGTTGGAGGCCTAAATTTTCTCAGATATGTTTATTGCAATTCTAGAGCCGGTCTTAATAATTTTGTCTAACAATAAATAGGGCCCCTTTTTTGTGGCACCTTCATCATAAGCGATATCTTTATGGTCTATTTCATCTTGTCTAAATTTTGTGATCTTTTTTTTTAAATCTTTTTCACTATTATCCAGCTGATTTATTTGATTCAAGTAATGCTCATCAATAACCTCTTCAACAGATGCAGTGCATAGCATCGCAGCTTTTTTTCCAAGTAATGTTGTTCCAAAACCTAATCCAACACCTAACAAGTCCCATAACGGTAAAAATTTAGTAGGTTGTATGTTTCTTTTTTTAATTTCGTTTTCAAAAAATTCACAATGCTCTTTCTCATGAACCTTCATATCTTCAATTTTTCTTTTTAAATCCTCATTTTTTACAAAAGTGTTTAGTGCGAGCAACTGTCCTTCATAAATCTTAACAGCTCCTCGTTCACCAGCGTGATCAACTCTTATAAATTCTTCAACTCTTTTTTTATTTATTTTTGTCATAGTCTAAATAAATTTTTGCACTGCTAATACTTATCAGCAAACTAATAACGATATTATAACTTGTAAGTGATAATCCCATAATTTTAAATGTCACATCTTTGCAGCTTATATTTTTTTCCTGCAATTGTTTTAATATATCCTCTTTTGATAATAAATCTGACCCTTTTTTTAAATCACAAACTAATGATTCCTCAATAAAACCCTGTTCAATACTTAGATGATATAGAGACAAAATGGTAGCAGCTGAAAAAATTAAAATAAGCAACAGTATGAAATATTTTTCTAGTTGAATAAATTTGTAATTTAACAAAATAATTATTAATGCTGATATGTATGGAATTCTTTCCAGTAAACACAGGTTACAAGGTTGATGACCTAGAGCATATTCAATATAAAATGCTGAAGCTAGAGCAAGAATGCTAATTAAAAAAATTAATTTTAATGTAATTGTTTTATTAATCTCAACCATTAAATTTAAAAAATAAATAAATAATAATAAATATTATAACTATAATAATTCCAATAATAGTGAACCATTTTGATCCATGTTTTTCCATGAAGTCTGTAAATAAATCTCCAAATTTGTGAGATAAATAAGCAACTATAAAAAATCTCAGGCTTCTTGAAATTAAGCTAACAATTATAAAAATAGAAAGATTGAAAGCAATTAAACCACTTGAAATTGTAAAGGCTTTATAAGGTAATGGTGTAAAGCCAGCTAAAAAAAGAATACTCAACCATGCGAGGTATCCACTGCCTTGAGACATGCTCAATTTTAAATTTGCTACCTTATCTTGATAACCATAAAATTCGATTACATACATTGCTAAATCAATAAAAAAATAACCCATCAAATAGCCAAAAATTCCTCCAAGAACTGAAAATATTGATGCTATTAAAAATATTTTCAAATATTCTTTTTTTTTAGCAATAACCATTGGAATTATCATGGCGTCTGGAGGTATAGGAAAAAAAGAACTTTCTATAAAAGATATAAG
>CACOSU010000012.1 GCA_902629935.1 uncultured Pelagibacteraceae bacterium
TCTAAATAAACTAAATACGAGACAAATTATTCAATTTAGTTTGGATAAAACTAATAATAAAATTACGGAATTTACTTTTCAAGTATCAAATACTCAAAAAATATTTTTAGAGAGAAATATAGAAAATGATAAATTTAATGAAGAATTATTATCAATAAAACTAGATAAAGAAATTGTATATAAAGAAAATATTATAGTTCAAAGTTTATATAAAGCAGCAAGTGATGAAAGTATACCAGCAAATATAATCATTGATTTTGCAGGAATATACGGATTTCAAGTAGATTTTCAGAGAGATATTCGAAAACAGGATAAGTTTCAAATAATGTATGAAGTTTTTTTCAATGAAAAAAAAGAAATTATTGAAACTGGAGAAATTCTTTTTGCAAACTTAAAGTTAAGCGGTCAAGATAATAGTCTTTATTATTTCGATAAAGATGGAAGTCAAGGTCACTATGATAAAAACGGTAAAAGTGTTAAAAAAGCTTTAATGAAAACACCAATTAATGGAGCAAGACTTTCTTCTCCATTCGGAATGAGAAAACATCCAATTGATGGTTATAATAAAATGCATAGAGGAACTGATTTTGCAGCACCAACGGGCACACCTATTATGGCTTCAGGTGATGGTGTTATAAAAAAAGCTGGATGGTGTGGTGGAGGTGGTAATTGTGTTAAAATAAAACATAACTCAACTTATCAAACTGTTTATGCACACATGTCTAAATTTGCAAGAGGAATTAAATCTGGCGTAAGAGTTAAACAGGGTCAAACTATTGGTTACGTAGGGTCAACTGGTAAATCTACTGGACCACATTTACATTATGAAGTTATAGTTAACGGCAAAAAAGTAAATTCTCAAAAATTAAAACTACCTTCGGGAAAGATATTAAAAGGTAAAGAAAGAAAATTCTTTGAAACGAAAAAAATAAAATTAGATGTTCTAAAATCTGAAAAAATATTAGGTATAAACTAATTTATTTCGACTTGAGGTTTTGTATCTTTTTTAATATCACTTTCATCATTAGATGTACCTACTATATCTTTATCGGAATTTTGATTAATATTTTCCTCAGTGGTATCTAAATTATTTACAGATCTAGGTTCTGGATATTTATCTTTACGAAAACTTTCTCTTTCATTAAGTATTCTTGTAAAATGGTCTGCGTGCTGTAAATAATTCTCAGATAAAATTTTATCACCATTTGATAAAGCTTCCCTAGCTAAATCATTATATTTCTCAATTAATTTTGGAGCATTATGATTATTTCTACCAGGAGCTTTTCTTTTAAAGTTCTCATTATTTGAATAGTTAGATCCAAATTTTGAGTTGTCGCTGCTAGATTTAAAATTTCTAGTATTTCTTCTAAAATTACTTCTTCTGTTATTGTTATTATTTCTAAATGTTACCATATTTTTGTAAATTATATTTTTGTACTAACAATACACCTATCATTACTAGCAAGATCTTTTTGAGTACTATTTATATAAAAACCTTCTTTTTTTAATAAATTAATTACTTTATTTTTTTGATCAAACCCAATCTCTAAAATAAATTTTCCATTTTTCTTTATCAGTTCAGATGATTTTTTAATTACTTTTCTGATTACTGACAAACCATCTAACCCACCGTTTAATGCTAATCTTGGTTCAAAGTCAGCAACGTCCTTATCCAAATATTTTAATTTATTTATTTTAATATATGGAGGATTAGAAACAATTAAATCATATTTACCTAAATTGAATTTGTCAACATCTGTTTTATATAATTTTAATCTTGAATCAACTTTAAGATTAACAGCATTTATTTTGCTTATATCAAGACATTTTTTACTTATATCTATACCCGTCCCATAAAAATTTTCTCTCTCTTTTAAGATTGATAAAAGAATACATCCAGATCCTACTCCTATGTCTAAAATATTAATTTTATTTTTTTGTTTTGTTAAACTTAATGCATTATCAACTATTAGCTCTGTATCAGGTCTTGGTATCAAAATATCATTTGTAATAAAAAACTCTGAATTCCAAAAAAATTTTTTGTTAGTCAAATAAGCGATGGGATTACCTAAAGATCTTTGTTCAATTAAATAATAAAAGGATTTTAAATCTCTTTCTTTTATAAGAAAATTAGAATTTAACAGAATATAATTTCTATCTTTATCAATAGTTTTTGCTAATAAAATTTCAGAATCAAGTATCGGGCTAGATATAAATTTATCTCTTAAAATTTTTGAGCCCTCTTTAATAACTGAATTTATATTCATATATTATTTAAATTACTCAAGCTTTCTTCTTGTGCTTGTAAAGTTAAAGACTCTATCATTTCATCAAAAACTTCTCCTTCCAAAAATTCATCTAATTTATGGAGTGTTAAATTTATTCTATGGTCTGTTACTCTTCCTTGAGGAAAATTATAAGTTCTTATTCTCTCTGATCTATCACCTGTGCCAATTTTTGTTTTACGATCTTTTGATCTTTCTTGATCTATTCTTGATCTTTCAAGCTCATATAGACGAGATCTCAAAATTTTCATACCTTTAGCCTTGTTCTTATGTTGAGATTTTTCATCTTGTTGAGATACTGATAGGCCTGTTGGTATATGGGTAATTCTAACTGCACTATCTGTAGTATTTACAGATTGTCCCCCTGGCCCTCCTGCTCTAAACACATCTATTCTTAAATCACTATCATTAATTTTCAAATCTACCTCTTCTGCCTCAGGCAAAACAGCTACTGTTGCTGCAGATGTATGAACTCTTCCTTGTGTTTCAGTATCTGGAACTCTTTGTACTCTATGAACTCCACTCTCATATTTCAAAGTTGAATAAATATTACTACCTTTAATTGAGGCAATAACCTCTTTTAAACCCCCTGCATCACTTCTTGATATTGAAATAACCTCTAAAGACCATTTCTTTTTATGACTAACTTTTTCATACATTTTAAATAAATCAGATGCAAATAGGCTTGCTTCTAGTCCACCTGTTCCTGCTCTTATTTCAATAATCGCATTTTTTTTATCTGCTTCATCTTTTGGTAACAAAAATAGTTTTAGTTTTTTTTCATTAGCCGCGTGTAGATTTTGTAAATCTATTAATTCCAAATCTGCCATTTTTTTTAACTCTTCATCTGCAGAACTGTCATTTAATATTTTCTCTAATTCTTCTTTTTCAGTTTGAAAAGAAATGTAATCTTTGGCACTTCCAACAATCTCATTTAAATCTGAGTATTCTTTTGATCTTTCTGCAAATAACTTGTTATCTAATTCACCTGTTGACAAATCTTTTTCTATAGATGAATGTCTTATTATTAATTCTTCAACTGTTTTTAAGGGTATCATAATTATTTCTCTAGTTCAGACGCTCTTTTCTCAACCTCACTGACAACCTTATTGATTATGTCATCAGTCAAAACTTTTTCATTTTGAACACCAGATAAATAAAGCATGTTATTTCCTTTTCCTCCTCCAGTAATCCCTATATCCGTCATTGAAGCTTCTCCTGGTCCGTTAACAACACAGCCAATAATTGACAGTGTTATTGGTGTTTTTATATGAGCCAGTTTCTCTTCCAAAATTTTAACAGTATCGATTACCTGAAACGCTTGTCTTGCACAAGAAGGGCAAGAAATGATCTTTACCCCTCTATTTCTTAGATTAAGTGATTTTAATATCTCATTACCTATTTTCACTTCTTGAGTTGGATTGTCAGACAAGGAAATTCTAATAGTATCTCCAATTCCGTCCATTAACAGACTTCCAAGCCCTATAGATGATTTTATACTCCCAGAAACAAAAGTTCCTGCCTCAGTAATTCCAAGGTGTAATGGGTAATCGATAACTTTAGATAGTTGTCTATATGCTGCTATCGAAAGAAATACATCCGATGATTTAACACTTATCTTAAAATTAAAAAAATCTTTATCCTCTAAAATTTTTATATTTCTAATTGCACTTTTAACTAATGCTTCTGGACAAGGCTCTTTAAATTCCTCTAAAATATCTTTTTCTAGAGAGCCTGCATTTACTCCTATTCTTATTGAACAATCATTATTTTTTGCAGCTTTCAATACCTCATGTATCTTTTTTTCATCTCCAATATTTCCTGGATTAATTCTTAAACAGCTAGCTCCATTTTCTGCAGCTTCTATAGCCCTTTTGTAATGAAAATGTATATCTGCAACTACTGGAATTGATACATGTTTTATTATTTCCCTTAACGCAAGTGTTGAGTTTTCGTCGGGACAAGAAACTCTTACTATATCAGCACCTTCCTCTGCTATATCATTAATTTGATTTATGGTTGCTTTAACATCTGTTGTTAAAGTGTTCGTCATTGATTGAACTGAAATCGGATTATCACCCCCAATTTTTACTTTTCCAACATTGATAACTTTTGTTTTTCTTCTTTTAATATCTCTAAAAGGTCTTACACTCATTTTAATTACTCTAATTTAAATTCTTTATGTAAAGCAGCTATTGCTCTTTTAGCATGCTTGGCTGAAACTAGAACTGAAATTTTTATCTCAGAAGTGGAAATAACCAAAATATTAATTTTTCTAGAGGCAAGTGCCTGAAACATTCTGTATGTTATACCTGGAGTAGTGATCATACCAACACCAATAATTGAAACTTTAGAAACACCTTTATCAAAAGATAATTTTTTAAAAGATATCTTTTTATTTTGTTTAATTAATTTTTCTGTTTTTTTTAAATCGTCTGCTTTTATTGTAAATGTGAGATCTGTCTCTTTTCCATCTAAAGAAATATTTTGAACTACCATATCCACATTGATAAGATTTTTTGATAATGGTTTAAAAATAGAAGCAGCAACACCAGGCCTATCTTTTACACCTATAATTGTTATTTTAGCATCATTTTTTGTTGAAGAAATTCCAGTGATAATTTGGTCACTAAATGATTTTTTAGAATTTGTAATTAAAGTTCCAGATTTTGAAACAAAGGAAGATTTTACCTTAATATCAATATTGTTTAACTTTGCATCCTGAACAGAGGTGGGCTGCATTACTTTTGAACCAAGAGATGCCATTTCTAACATTTCATCATAAAAAATTTTTTTAATTTTTTTTGCTTTTTTATATTGCCTTGGATCTGTAGTATAGACTCCATCCACATCAGTAAATATTATACACTCATCAGCTTTAATAAATTTTGCAAGCATAATTGCTGTTGCATCTGATCCGCTTCTTCCTATAGTGGTAATTCTAAATCTATTACTAATCCCTTGAAAACCTGTAATAATCGGTATGCCACCTGACTGAATATATGAATTTAGTTCTTTAATACGCACCGAAATAATTCTTGCACTTGAGTGGGGACCATCTGTTAAAATAGGTAATTGCCAAGACGTCCATGATCTTGATTTAATCCCATTATTCATTAGTCTTCCTGCAATAAGCGCACATGACACCTGTTCTCCAGTGGAAACCAATACATCATATTCTGCTTTATCAAAATTGTTACTAATAAGTTTTGATTTTTTTACTAATTCATTTGTCACACCACTCATTGCTGAAGTGACAACTACTACTCTATTTTTTCTTTTTTTGTAAAAAGCAATTATTTTACATACCTTTTTAATTCTATCTATACTTCCTACGGATGTTCCGCCAAATTTTAGTACTATTGTTTTCATGCTAGCTTTAATTATTAATATTTAATAAATAATTGATAAAATACATCTAAATTATTATGTCAACTATTTATATAAATGACCAGCGTAAATAAAAAAGAAATAGATAAATTTTCTAAAATGGCCAATGATTGGTGGGATCCAAAAGGTAAATTCAAACCACTTCATAAATTTAATCCAATACGAATCGAATATATAAAAAAAAATATTATTAATGATTTCAAATTAAAAAATAAATCCAAACCTTTATCAGGAATAAATATTCTAGATATTGGGTGTGGTGGAGGTTTATTATCTGAACCGATGTCAAGGATGGGTGCAAATGTAACTGGTATTGATGCCTCAGACAAAAATATAAAAATTGCTAAATTACATTCAAAAAAAAGTAAATTAAAAATAAATTATTTATGCTCATCACCTGAAAAACTTAAGATAAAAAAAAAATTTGACGTTATTTTAAATATGGAAATTGTTGAACATGTAGAAGATATAGATTTTTTTCTTAAATCATGCTCAAAGCTATTAAAGAAAAATGGGTTAATGTTTGTTGCAACAATAAATAAAACTTTAAAATCTTATATTTTTGCTATTGTTGGTGCTGAATATATTCTGAGATGGCTTCCAATAGGAACACATGAGTGGGAAAAATTTGTTAAACCTGAAGATCTTAAAAAAATTTTAGCAAAATATAATTTTTCTCATATCAAATTAGATGGAATGAATTTTAATATTGTAAAGGATGAATGGAATATATCTTCAGATTTTTCAGTAAATTACATCAGCAAGTTTATTAAAAACTAGTTTTCATTTTCATCTATCCACGGTATTATTTGAGCATCTATACCTTCTTCTTTTAATTCTTTTAGATCTTCCTTTGATGCACTTCCATAAATACCCTTTGATTTTTTTTTACTATTATAGTGCACTGATCTAGCTTCATAAGCAAAATTATTACCAACGTATTCAAAATTTTTCTTAATAAACTTTTGATATTCCATTATAGTTTTTTTAACTTTATTATGTTTACCTAAATTAATTTTTACATCTGCTCTTAATTTACTATTAATTAATTGTGGTGCCATAATTGTTTTTTCAATTTTTATTGAGTTACATTTATGACAAGACAATAGCTTTTTTTTTTTTAATTTTTCATATTCATTTGAAGACGCAAACCAACTGTCAAATTTTAAATCACAGTTTTTGCATAAAAGTTTGTATTTAATCATTATTGTTACTTAATTATTAAATTTATTTTTTCAACAAATTAACTTCTATAGTCTGAATTAATTTGAACATATTTTTTTGTTAAATCCATTGTATAAGCTGTGAAATTTTTTTTTCCTGTGAAAGTTTCAATATTTATCTCGATAATTTCACCTTTCATATATCTTGATATTAATCTTTCATCGTAACTTTGACTAAATTTACCTCCTTCTACTATTGTTATATTTCCAAACTTAATCAATAATTTTTTTAAATTAATTTTAGGTCCAGCTTTACCGATTGCCATAATTACTCTTCCCCAATTTGGATCTTCACCTGCGATTGCTGTTTTTACTAACGGTGAATTTGCAATTGAAAAAGCAATTTTTTTTGCATCTATTTCGTTTTTACACTTGTTAACATTTATTTTGATAAATTTTGATGCACCCTCTCCATCGGAAACAACACGTTTGGCTAAATTTAAAAGAACATTATTCAGAGCGTTATCAAAATTTTTAATTTTGTTTTCATTCACATTTTTTACTTGAGAATTTTTTACTTCATTGGTCGCAAAAATAGTTGCCATATCGTTTGTGCTAGTATCTCCATCACAAGAGATAGCATTAAATGTAGTTGTTATATTTTTTTTTAATAGCTTTCCTAAAATATCATTAGATAAGGTTGCATCAGTAAATATATAAGCAAGTGTTGTAGCCATATTTGGATAAATCATGCCAGAACCTTTAGCAATTCCATAAATTTTTACTTTTTCATTTCCAATTGTACATTCTTCCATAGCTAATTTTGGCTTTGTATCAGTAGTCATTATTGAAAGTGCTGCTTTCATCCAAATAAATTTATTTTGTGTATAACGAATTTTACTTATTAAATTTGGAATACTACTAGAAATTTTTTCATAAGGAAAAGTTTCTCCAATAGTTCCTGTGCAACCAAAAATAATATTTTTGGCATGAATTTTTTTAGGGCTTTCCTCGTCTTCTTCTTGTTTTTTATTTAATTGTTTTGCAGTTAAATCTGCAATTTTTTTTAAACTTTCATAACCTTGCTTTCCAGTAAAGGCATTCGCATTTCTTGTATTAACAATTAGAGAAAATACTTTTTTAGATCTTTGATTAATATTCCATTTTATATTTTCAGATATTATTTTTGACTGAGTGTAAACAGAGGCATAATTAGCACCTTCTCTAAAATAGAACATGGTTAAATCATCTCTTTTGTCCTTATATAAATTTGCACAAACAGCTGAAATTGATAGACCGTCAAGATGATCCAGGTCCTGAAAATCAATCATTTTCGTATTTTTTGATTTTGATGCTAAAAAATTTGTTAAATTAATTCCCATAATGTTTAAATTATTTATTTAATACATATATTAAACAATATAAGTAAAGAATAAATCAAATTGTAATGTTCAACCCTTTAAATTTAATAACAAAATTTATCAAATCTAGTAATCAAAAAGAGCTAGATAGAATTGGTAAAATTGTTGAAAAAATAAACTCAATTGAGGAAAATTTTAAAAATCTAAATGAAAATGAATTTCCAAAAAAAACTCTTGAATTTAAAAATCAAATTAAAAATGGAAAATCTTTAGACGATTTGCTGCCTGAGGCTTTTGCTTTAGTTAGAGAGGCTGCTAAGAGAACACGTAATGAGAGACACTTTGATGTTCAATTAATTGGCGGAGTAGCTCTTCATGAGGGTAAAATTGCAGAAATGAGAACAGGGGAAGGAAAAACTTTAACTATTACATTGGCTGCTTATCTTAATGCTCTCAATGATAAAGGTGTTCATATAGTGACTGTTAATGATTATCTTGCAAAAAGAGACTCTATTGAAATGGGGCAAATATATAATTTTCTCGGTCTTACTTCTGGATTTATTAATAATTATCAGGACGATCCAGAACGTAAAAAAAATTATAGTTGTGACATAACATATGCAACCAATAGTGAACTGGGTTTTGATTATTTAAGAGATAATATGAAATTTTCTGAAGAACAAATGGTTCAGAGAGAGCATGCTTTTTCAATTGTAGATGAAATAGATTCATGTTTAATTGATGAGGCAAGAACACCTTTGGTTATATCTGGAGCTGCTGAGGATAAAACAGCTCAATATTTAGCAATTGATAAAATTATTAGAAATTTAAATAATAAAGATTATGAAATAGATGAAAAAGAAAAAAGTATTCTATTAACTAATGATGGGATTAATAATATAGAAAAACTTTTTTCTAATGTTGGTATCTTAAAAAATAATAATTTTTATGATCCA
Organism: uncultured Pelagibacteraceae bacterium; assembly: GCA_902629935.1. Lineage (GTDB taxonomy): Bacteria > Pseudomonadota > Alphaproteobacteria > Pelagibacterales > Pelagibacteraceae > Pelagibacter. The sequence continues at coordinate 9,156 of CACOSU010000012.1, forward strand.
GAAAACTTACACTTAGTTCACCACGTGAATCAAGCTTTGCGTGCAAATCATTTATTTGAAAAAGGAAGAGATTATATTATTGCAGATGGAAGTCTTAAGATTATTGATGAGCTTACTGGTAGAATTCTGGAAGGTAGACGATTTGGTGATGGATTGCATCAGGCGCTAGAGGCCAAAGAAAAAATACAAGTTCAAGCTGAAAATCAAACTTTAGCTTCAATAACTTATCAAAACTATTTTAAACTTTATAAAAAAATATCTGGTTGTACCGGTACGGCTGCTACAGAATCTCAAGAATTTTATGAAATTTATAATCTACCAGTTGTTGTAATTCCTACAAACAAAGAGATGATCAGAAAAGATTTTAACGACTTAATTTTTAGGACAGAAAAAGAAAAAAATGATGCAATTATAAAAAAAATAATTGAAAAGCATAAGTTGGGTCAGCCTATTTTAGTATTTACCTCAAGTATTAATAAATCTGAAATTTATTCAAACTTATTAAATAATAAGAAAATCAAACACTTAGTATTAAACGCAAAAAATCATGAAAATGAAGCTGAGATAATTGCAAATGCTGGGAAAGAAAATTCATTAATTATTACAACTAGTATTTCTGGAAGGGGTGTTGATATTCAACTAGGTGGAAAAAAAGGATCTATACCAGAAGATCAATTAAGAATAGATAAAAATAAAATTAAATCCTTAGGAGGACTATTTGTTATTGGCACAGAAAGAATGGAGTCAAGAAGAGTCGATAACCAGGCTCGAGGAAGGTCTGGAAGGCAAGGAGATGAAGGCAGTTCTGTGTTTTATGTCAGTCTAGAAGATGATTTAATGAGAATTTTTGGCTCAGAGTCGATGAATAGCATGCTAGAAAAACTCGGACTGAAAGATGGTGAAAGTATCGACCATCCATGGATAAATAAAGCTTTGGAGAGGGCTCAGCAAAAAGTAGAAGCTAGAAACTTTGATATTAGAAAAACACTTATCAAATTTGATAATGTCCTTAATGATCAAAGGCATGTTGTATTTTCACAGAGAAAAAATGCGATGAATAGTGATAATATTTTTGACTATTCAGATGAATTTTTAAAAGAGATTTCTAACGATTTGATTAAGTTAAAAATCTCAAATTTATCAAATCCCAAAAGTAATGAATTTTACAAAAAAACTAAACAAATAATTGGAAAAAGTTTTGAGGAAAATGAATTCAAAGATTTAATTGAGTCTAAGGAAAATGATTTTAAAAAAAAAGTTTCAGATAAATTTCAAGAGACAAGAAATGAACGTATCAAAATTTTGGGTGAAAGTCATGCAAAGGAAATAGAGAAAAGAATATTTTTACAATCAATTGATTTAAACTGGAAATCACATATTCAATATTTAGAACAATTAAGACAAGTTGTTGGTTTAAGATCTTATGGTCAAAGAGATCCATTAGTTGAATATAAAAAAGAGGCATTTGATTTATTCTCAAATCTCTTAGAAAAATTAAAGTTAGATTTTGTAACAATTTTAATTAATTTAAAAGTGGTAATACAAAAAAATGATGATAATAATCAGATTAAATCACCTGAAATTGACCCTAAATATATTGGAAAAAAAATGAGAAGGAATGAACCTTGTTTTTGTGGCTCCAAAAAAAAATATAAACATTGTTGTGGAAGATTATAAAATTACAATATGATTAAAGAAGCAACTATTAAGGCAATTATAATAACAAATCCAACTAAATAATTTTTTGATCTTAAAATTTTATCAAAATTATTTTTCTTTATAGTTAAAGTGGTTGGACCCTCAGTGTTACTTATAAATCCGTCGTTTCTTCCTATTTTTAGGAATTTATTTTTTCTTTCATTCATTATTTCGTCAGCACCTAATTCATCAAAATAATTTAAATTTTTGACTAAAATATTTCTAACGTTATCTAATATTAAATTTTTATCTCTATGAGCACCACCAATGGGCTCTTGGATAATTTCATCAATAACCTTTAATTTTAGCAAATCTTTAGCTGAAAGTTTCATAGCTCTAGCCGCATCAAGCATTTTTTTCGGATCCCTCCAAAGAATTGTAGCACATCCCTCGGGTGAAATTACAGAATAAATTGCATTTTCTAACATAAGAACTTTATTTGAAGATGCTAAAGCTATAGCACCTCCTGAACCACCTTCCCCTATAATAATTGCAATTGTTGGAACTTTTAGCTTCATACAGCATTCAATTGATTTAGCGATTGCTTCAGCCTGACCTCTTTCTTCAGCACCAACTCCAGGGTATGCACCAGGTGTATCTATAAATGAAATTATTGGAATATTAAATTTGTCAGCTAATCTCATCAATCTTATAGTTTTTCGATAGCCTTCAGGCCTCATCATTCCAAAATTTCGTTCTATCCTATTATCTAAATCTTCTCCTTTTTCTTGACCTATAACTAAAACTGATTTTCCATTAAATTTTGCAAATCCAGTTAAAACTGCTTTATCTTCTCCGTAATACCTATCTCCTGATAACGGAATGAAATCATCAAATAAATTGTCAATAAAATATTTTGCTTTTGGTCTATCCTCATGACGAGCAACCATAGTTGTCTGCCAGGGATCCAAATTAGAATAAATATTTTTTAGTTTTTCATCTATTTCAATTTGAGTGCTAGATATTTTTTGAGTATCTACTTCTGATAATCCCTCCTGATTATAAGGATCTTTCAATTTTTCTAGCTCATTTTCAAGATCTTTAATTTCTGTCTCAAAATTTAGATAATTTTTCATATTTTATTTAGTATTAACGGTTAATACATAAAAAAGGCAACAAAATGATATTAAATTTTAGCACAATTCTAATAATTGACTTAATTCTTTTAACAGATAAAAACTAAATATCGGGAGAGACTATTTATAGCGCCGAAGGAGCAACCACCCCGGAAACTCTCAGGCAAAAGGACCGATTAAAGCATAACACTCTGGAAAGAGATTGATTTCCGCCGAAGGAGTAAAGCTCTCAGGCAAAAATACAGATGGGGGTAAGAATTAAAGTGCTATGCATGAAAAATATATAAAAATTAATAATTTACAAGTATCTGAAAAACTATCAGATTTTGTAAATAATGAATTATTAAAAAACACAAATATTTCTAAAGAAAATTTTTGGTTTGGTCTTGAAAAAACTCTTGATGAGCTCGTGCCAAAAAATAAAGAATTAATTAAATTTAGAGAAAATTTGCAGAAAAAAATTGATGATTGGCATATCAAAAATAAAAAAAAAGAATTTAATTCAGACGAGTATAAAAAATTTTTATTAGAAATTGGTTATTTAAAAAATGAGGGACCTAATTTTAATATAGAAACTCAAAATGTTGATGAGGAGATTGCAAGTATAGCTGGACCTCAATTGGTTGTACCTGTAATGAATGCTAGGTATGCACTCAATGCTGCAAATGCAAGGTGGATGAGTTTGTATGATAGTCTTTATGGTACAGATGTAATTGAACAGTCTGAAGATAGTGTATCTGAACGGTATGACCCTTTAAGAGGTGAAATGGTTATAAAATATGGAAGAGATTTTTTAGATAAATACTTTCCATTAGCTGGATTAAGTTGGAATAAAATTACGAGTTTTGCTGTAAAATATGGAAAATTAAAAGTTTTAAAAGGAGCTGATATTTTTGATTTAGATGACGAAAATAAATTTGTTGGACACAGAGGTGAAAGTGATAACCCATCTGCTATTATATTAAAAAATAATAATTTACATATTGAAATTCTAAAAGACACCAGAGCTTTTGCTGCTCAACAAGATCACGCGGGTATTAGTGACATAATACTTGAGTCTGCAGTGTCAACAATTTGTGATAATGAAGATAGTGTCGCTGCGGTAGACTCTGTTGATAAAATTATTTGCTATCGAAATTGGCTAGGTCTTATGAAAGGAGACCTTAAGTCAAAATTTGAAAAAGAAGGAAAATTATTTGAGAGAAAATTAAATCCAAACAGAAGCTATATCTCAAAAGATGGTAAAGGTTTAAAATTACACGGGAGAAGCCTTTTGCTTGTAAGAAACGTTGGTCATCTAATGACTAACCCTTCAATTTTATTAAGCGATGGAAGTGAAATACCTGAGGGTATTATGGATGCTTTTATAACTACAGCAGCTGCGCTTCATGATATTAAAAACAAAAATAATTCAAGAACTGGATCAATTTATATTGTGAAACCTAAAATGCATGGTCCAGACGAGACGGCATTTACAGATTTAATTTTTTCTAAAGTTGAGGAAGTTCTAAATTTACCTAAGTACACTTGTAAGATTGGGATTATGGATGAAGAGCGTAGAACATCAGCAAATTTAAAAGAATGTATTAGAAGTCTTAAAAATAGAGTTTTTTTTATTAATACTGGTTTCTTAGATAGAACTGGTGACGAAATGCATACATCAATGGAAGCCGGTCCTATGATTAAAAAAGGTGATATGAAAACCTCTAAATGGATTACAGCATACGAAAATAATAATGTTGATATTGGTCTAAGTTGTGGTTTTTCTGGTAAAGCTCAAATAGGGAAGGGAATGTGGGCAATTCCAGATAAAATGAAAGATATGATGGAGCAAAAAGTAGGTCACTTAAAAGCAGGTGCAAACTGCGCATGGGTTCCTTCTCCAACAGCAGCCGCATTACATGCTTTGCATTATCATGAGATAAATATTTTCAATGAACAAAAAAAATTAATAGATAGAGATCCAGCTAAGCTTGATGATCTTTTAACAATTCCAATAGCAGATAGACCCAACTGGTCAATAGAAGATATAAATAAAGAAATATCTAATTCTGCTCAAACTTTATTGGGTTATGTAGTTAGATGGGTTGATCAAGGTGTGGGTTGTTCTAAAGTGCCCGATATAAACAATATAGGTTTAATGGAAGACAGAGCAACTCTTAGAATTTCATCTCAGCATATAGCAAATTGGATACATCACGGAATTACAACAAAAATACAAGTAACTGAAATAATGAAAGATATGGCTAAAATAGTAGATGATCAAAATAAAGATGACGCAAAATATGTTAAAATGAGTGATGATTACGAAAACTCTATAGCATTTAAAACTGCATGTGATTTAATATTTAAAGGTAAAGAACAACCTTCGGGTTATACTGAACCATTACTTCATTTAAATAGATTAAAAAAAAAATCTAATCTGAGTTTGAAACCAAATTAGATCGATTTTTAAAGGCAGAAAATAAAGTTCCATCATCTAAACTTTCAATCTCTCCACCTATAGGTAATCCCTGTGCTAATTTAGTAATTTTAGCATTTGAATTTTTTAAACTATCTTGGATATAATATGCAGTTGTTTGACCTTCTACAGTTGCACTAGTTGCAAGAATTACCTCTTCGATTTTATCTCTATTAACTCTTTCAACTAATGAGTTAATTAGTAAATCTTCTTTTCTTTGACCAACTGAAGAAATTGTTCCTCCCAAAATATGAAAATAGCCCTGAAAGATATTTGAATTTTCAATCGACCATTGATCTGCAATATCCTCTACTACACAAATTTTATTATATTTTTCTTTTGTGCTCTCACAATTTAGGCAACCATTTGAATTTGACTTTAATGCACCACATGAATTACATCTCACTACATTTTTATAAACTTGCGCCAATGTATTTGCCATAGGTTTTATAAGTTCATCACGATTATTAATTAATTTTAAAACAATTCTTTTTGCTGATTTGGGACCTAGACCAGGGAGTTTTGAAATTAATTTAATTAATTCTTCTATCTCACTTATATTTTGCATCTATTATAAAGGCCATTTAAAACCAGGAATTCCAAAGCCTCCGGTTGCTTTTGAAATTTCCTCGGTTGTTTTTAATTTAAGTTGAGATTTAGCACTATTATGTGCTGCTACAATTAAATCTTCTATTATGCTTTTGTCCTCTTTCATAATTTCATCAGATAATTTTATTGTTTGCATCTCTCCCTCTCCATCCAAAGTTATTTTAACAGAATTTGAACCCGAAACTCCCTCAACTCTAATTTCCTTAATTTTTTGTTGGCTTTCTTTCATTTTTGCCTCAAGTTCTTTTGCTTTATCTAAAATTTTACTAAAATCAGTCATTATCAACTCCCTCTTTTTTTGAATTTATATCTGTTAATTCTGCATCAGGAAATCTATCAATCATACTTTTAAATATTTCTGAATTTTTCATTTCATCCATTAATTGTTTTTTTAAATTTTTTTTTTTATCTTTTACTGAAATTTGCCCTTTTAATTTACTAAATGTAATAATCCATCTTTCACGAGTCCATTGAAAAAGTTTTAATGATAAATCTTTAACAAAATCTTTTTCTAAACTTTCATTAAAAGATATTTCAATTCTGTTTTTTTCAAATTTTACAAGATTAACATTTTTTTCTAACTCATATTTTAGTTTAATCTCTTTTTTTTTCGCACAGATTTCAATTAGATCCTCGAATTTATTTATATTAATTTTATGTTCTGATTTAATTTCTGTTTGAACTTCTGGTTTAGTTTTTTCTTCCTGTGCAACATTTTTAATCTGATTAATTGTTTTTGAAATTATTTCATTTCCTGTATTCTTAACCAAGTTTTCACTTTTCAAATCAAGCTCAATTTTTTCTACTTTATTTTTAGATTTTATAGAACTTAAATACATCAATCTTATTAAGAACATTTCAATTGAAAGATGTTGATTAGAAACAATATCTATCTCTTCGAGAGAAGAGATGGTAAATTGCCAAAATAATATTAATACTTCTGTATCTATTTGATTTGATAAATTTTTAATTTTAGAAAACTCCCCATCATTTAAAGAAAAGTTTGTGCCTTCTAATGATAATGAGTTAATATTTTTAAAATAATAAAGTAACTCTAAGAAATCATTAATAAAAACCTTTGGTTCAACTCCTTGGTCATAAATTTTTCTGTAAATGTTTATAACTTTTGATTCTTCACCTTTTAAAATAAGCTCAAATAAGTCAATTAATTGAGATTTATCAAAATATCCAAAAATTTTTTGTGCTGAATTTAAATCTAATTCTTTTCCCTCATCTAGACTTAGTAATGCTCTATCCAATAATGACAAAGAATCTCTAACAGAGCCCTCTGAAATTTTTACTATAAGCTTTAAAGCATCTTCTGTTATTTTTCCATTTTCCTTGTCCTTAATTTTTTTAACAAATTCTAATAATTCTGAGGATTTAATTCTGGATAGATCAAATCTTTGACATCTAGATACTACAGTTATTGGAATTTTTTTAATTTCTGTAGTTGCAAAAATAAATTTTAGATATTCAGGTGGTTCCTCTAAAGTTTTTAATAAAGCATTGAACGCTTGTTTACTTAACATATGAACTTCATCAATAATGAAGATTTTATATTTAGCTGAGGTCGGCCCATATCTTGAAAATTCTATTAAATCTCTTACATCATCCACACCAGTTTTGCTTGCTGCATCCATTTCAAGCACATCAATATGACTAGACTCACTTATCGATCTACAGCTTTCACAAAATTTTTCTTTACATAAATTGTCAATACCATTTGAACAATTAAGTGCTTTTGCAACAATTCTTGCTGTAGTAGTTTTTCCGATACCTCTAATTCCAGTAAATAAATAAGCATTTGGTATTTTGTCAGCTTTAATAGAATTAGTAATAGTTTCTGCAACAACCTCTTGCCCAATAAGATCATTAAAAGTTTGTGGCCTATATTTTAGTGCTAATACTTTTGAGTTATTATTCATATATCTAAAAGGAGACTAGAACCTGAATAACTGTCTCTACGACTGCTTCCGTTAAGATCTGGTCGGGTTCAAGCAGCATCCACCTCTAGCCTCCACTACCATTATAGCAGTTAAAATTTCTAATCTACAAGAAAAGTTTCTTATTTTTTTTGTCTCAAACTATCCGCCTCAAAAACACCTAGAACGTGAAAATCTTCACAATGTAAGCCTAACTCCTCAAGAGATTTTTGAACTTTAAGATCTTCTATGTGTCCATCCAAATCACATAAGAAAAAGTAAGAGTCGAAACTATTTTTTTCTGGGTAACTTTGTAGTTTAGTTAAATTCACACCGTTTATGGCAAACCCCCCTAGTGATTGATATAAAGCAGCTGGTTTGCTTTTTAATTTAAATAAAAAAGAGGTTATATATGTTTTACTTTTAAATTCTGGTTGAAAAATATTTTTTCCCATAACTAAAAACCTAGTTAAATTACCCGTCTCATTTTCTATATTTTTTTTAATAACTTCTAATCCATAAATTTCAGCACTCAAAGCAGATGCTATTGCAGACTGTTTTCTATCTTTTGTTTTTGAAATCATTTCAGCAGATCCAGCAGTGTCAGCTCTAATGTGCTCAACCAAATTATTTTCTTTTATAAATTTTGAACACTGAGACAACCCCTGTGCGTGGGAGTATACCTCTTTAATATCTTTTAATTTAGTACCAGGTTGACCCAATAAGTTATGTTCAATTTTTTGAAAATGCTCTTTATAAATATTTAACCTATATTTAAAAATTAAATATTCAATACCAATGTTACCAGTAATTCTATTTGACTCTGGAATAATAATTTTGCTATCTGGTTCTTGAGAAGCTTTATTAAAACAATCGTCAAAAGTTTTACATGGCAAAATTTCTGCTTTAGAATCAATAGAAAGTGCTGCTAAATGTGAATATGCACCAAATGTTCCTTGGAAATAAATTTTACTCATCAATTCTTATATTCCATTATTTTTTTTAAGGCTAGATAATCTTCTTTGGTATCTACTCCTATTGGAGATGACTTTGCAAGTGAAACATTTATATCAATATTATTATCTAATGCTCTTAATTGCTCTAACCGATTTTCTATTTCATTTTTAGATTGATTTAATTGGACAAATTTTTCGAGTGAGTCTTTTGAATAACAGTAAACTCCAATATGATGATAAACATTATCTATCTGGTCAGATTTTCTAAAAAAAGATTTAGCCCTTGGAAAGTTGTTTTCCTTCAGACTATTTTCAATAATAACCTTAACAATATTTTCATTTTTAAGTTTTTTGTTATCTTTTATATTCGCAGCAAGAGTTCCAATATTAGAGTTATTTTCAACCATTTTATCATTCAATCTTACTATATCCTGAATATCGATTGCTGGTTCATCACCTTGTAAATTCATAATGAAATCGACATCTCTAATATTTGATTTTTTTAGTGCCTCGTAAATTCTATCTGTACCTGTTTTGTGTTTATTACTAGTTAAGATAGCGTTGAAACCATTACTTTTAACATCATCAATAATTTCCTGGTCCTCTGTAGCAATGATCACATCTCCAATATTGGCTTCTTCTGCTTTTTTAGATACATGTGAAATAATAGATAAACCATTTATTTTTAACAAAGGTTTACCTGGCAGTCTAGTTGCTGACATTCTAGAGGGTATAATTATTAAAGTTTTCATTATATTTTCAAATTATTATACTCATTAAACAACCACAGAGGCAAATTTATACATTAAATTTTGGCTTTTTTTATATTTATCATGTTATACGTTCACTAAAAAGTTTAGAAAAATGGATTCTTTTGAAATTAACAAAATAGTTGCTGCAGTTTTAATGGTTGCCCTAATTGTTATTGGTATTGGAAAATTAACTGATGTTATATTCCATGTAGAAAAACCTGAAACACCAGGCTATTCAGTTGAGATAGAAACTACAAAAACTGTATCCACATCAAGCTCAACTTCAGAACCAGACAAAGTTGATATAGCAGCATTAATGGCAATGGGAGACATTGCACACGGTGAAAAAGTTTTTAAAAAGTGTGCAGCTTGTCATTCAATTGTTAAAGGTGGAAAGAATGCTATAGGTCCAGCTCTATATAATGTTGTTGGAAGAAAAGTCGGAGTTATTGAAGATTATAAATATTCTAAAGCGTTAGGAGCCTATAATAAAAATTGGACATTTGAGGAACTGAATGGATTTTTAATTAAACCTGCTAAATGGATTAAAGGAACAAAAATGGCTTATGCAGGTCTTAGAAAAGAAAAAGATCGAGCCTCTGTTATAAAATATTTAAACGAGAACTCAGACAGCCCTTTGCCACTACCTTAATTTACCAAAACAATACAATAAAATACTTTTTTGTACATGCACTCTATTGAGTGCTTGTTGCCATACATGAGATTTTTTACCTAAGAATACATCATCACTTACCTCATCACCTCTTGGTAAGCAATGTAAAAAAATACAATTTTTTTTTGCATAACTCATTAATTTTTTATCAATTTTGAAATTTTTGAATGATTGTATTTTTTTCTTCTTATTAACTTTGTCATTTAAAGAAATAACTTTATCAGAAAATATTACATCTGCCCCAGATACTGCATTTATAGCATCATTATAAACATTAATTTTTTTATTATTTTTCTTGACCCAGGTTCTAACTTTTTTTCCTGGTTCAAATTTTTTTGGACAACCAATGCTGAGCTTAAAAGAAAATTTTACTGAAGCAGCTATTAAACTATCCAAAACATTATTAGAGTCACCTATCCAACAGATATTTAATTTAGAAATAGGTTTCCTCTTTATTTCCTCAACTGTAAAAACATCTGATAAAACCTGGGTTGGGTGAGATGATGGGCTTAAACCATTAATTACTGGTATGGATAAATATTTTTCAAAATTTTTAACTTTATTATCACTGTCAGTTCTAAGCATAAATCCATCACCATAAGTCGAAAGAATTTTAGCAGTATCAGCAATACTTTCTCTACCGTGGCCTAAATGAAGCTCATTTGATCTCAAAGTCAAAGTTCCACCACCTAGTTGTTTGATAGCCAAATAAAAGCTTAATCTTGTTCGCAAGCTAGATTTTTCAAACATTTGAATTAATAATTTACCTTTTAAGGGTGCATCCTTATCAACCTGCAATGTGCTAAGTTTTTTTCTTAATCTTTTTCTTTTCTTAGCATCGGTGATAATCTTTCTCAGATCTTTTCTAGGTATATCTTTTAAATTAATGAAATGTTTCATATTATTTTATCTGTGAACAGACCTTCTCAATAATTTTTATTGCTAAATCTATTTCATTTTTTTTAACATTTAATGGAGGTAAAATACGAACAACATTTTCTGCCGCTCGAATAGTTAGTAATTGATTATCCATCAACTTTTTTATAAATTCTGTTTGATCTTTATATAACTGTATCCCTATCAAAAAACCTTTCCCCCTTATTTGCTTAATTACATTTGGATATTTTTCTTGAATTTTACATAGTTTAAATAAAAAATATTTTGATAAACTTTTAACGTTATTTAAAAATTTCTTATTTGATATAATATCTATTACTGCACTTCCAACTGACATAGCTAAAGGATTTCCTCCAAATGTCGATCCATGAGTTCCTGGAGTCATTCCTGAGGCAACTTTTTTATTCATTAAAACTGCACCAATAGGAAAACCTCCACCTATACCTTTTGCAATTGGTACTATATCTGGTTTTACTTTTGACTCTTCAAATGCGAAAAAATCCCCTGATCTTCCAATTCCGCATTGGACTTCATCAAGTATGAGTAATATATTTTTTTGATTACATATTTTTCTCATTTCTTTAAGGCACCAATCTGGTATCACTTTTATGCCACCTTCACCCATAATAGTTTCAACCATAATAGCGGCTGTATTTTTATTAATTTTCTTTTTAAGAGAATTGTGATCTCCGAAATTGAAATGATCAAAACCTGATATCTTTGGACCAAATCCCTCTGTCATTTTCTTTGATCCACTTGCGAAAATTGCCGCTAAAGTTCTTCCATGAAATGAATTTTTTATACATAAAATTCTATTTTTATTTGGTTTACCTTTTGAATAAAAATATCTTCTTGCCACTTTAATTGCTGCTTCTGTAGCTTCTGCTCCACTATTTTGAAACATCACAAAATCAGCAAAAGTTTTAGTACATAATTTTTTAGCAAGTTTTTCACCTTCGGGAATTTGAAAAGCATTAGATACATGCCAAAGTTTTTTTGATTGATCCTTTATAGTTTTTACTAATTTGGGATGCGCATGACCTAAAGAATTAACTGCTATTCCTTGAACAAAATCTAAATATTTTTTTTTATTTGTAGAATATAGATAACTACCTTTGCCAAATTTAAAGGAAATTTTTTTTCTGTTATAATTTTTTGCTAAATAACTCATAAATTAAATTGTTTTATAAAGTTTAATTATTAATACAAGTTGGGATTGAAAATATATATATACTTAATTTGCAAATTAATGTTGATAACTCTAACATTTTGATTGTTTAATTTAATTTTATATCAGTATATTGTTATTTTAGATAAATAAAGTACTAGATATTGATTATGAGTTGGACAGAAGAAAAAGTAGCAAAACTTAAGGAGCTATGGGGTAAGGGGAATACTGCAAGCCAGATTGCAGAAATTATAGGTGGTATAAGTAGAAATGCCGTCATTGGTAAAGCTCATAGACTTAATTTATCCGCAAAAATTAAAACCAGAACTGCTACCTCAAATGAAAAATTTGAAAACTCATTAGATGATAAAAATATTAAACCTAAAAAAGGTCGTAGAAGTAAATTTAAATCACTAATAATTGAAAAAAATTTCGAACCAGAAAATCCATTGCAATTAGAACAATTAGATGAAAATCATTGTAAATGGCCAATTGGGCATCCTAACGAAGATTCTTTTTACTTCTGTGGAAGATCTTCATTAAAAGACTTTTCATATTGTAAGCTACACTTACTTTATGCCTATCAACCAAAAGGTAAAAAAGAAGATGTTGCTGAAAAAGAGGAAGTTCCTGAATTTATAGAAAAAAAAATTCAATCTGCTTAGTTTTAATTGCCCTTATTTCCTAAATCATTATTCATAATATATTTTTCTGTAGAGAACTGTCCACCATCTCTCCACATATAACAATATTTTTTAACTTCTTGATTAAAATACCTTTTACTTGGCATACCAATATCTGCATTTGTTTTGTATTTACCTGAAAAAATATTATCGTATTTTAAAAGCCTTAACTGATCTCTAGTAATTATTGGATTTGGCATTATTTCAAATAATGATGCAGAAATTTCTGCAAGGGGTAAAGGGAAAGGGACTAAAATTCTTTTTTTACCAATTAGATTTAACAACCTTTCTATTAATTCTCTAAAAGTAATAACTTCTGGTCCTACACATTCAATTATTTTTGAATAGATATTATTTGAAATTATATGATGAATAGTGTCAGTTAAATCTGAACAATGGATTGGGGCAAATTTTGTATTACCTTTATAATACAGTGGAAAAAATGGCAGTCTGTTTAATAAAGTCATAAAATTAGTTGTTAATTGATCATCTTGTGAGAATACAATGGATGGTCTAAGTATTGTTGCTAGTGGGAAATTTTTAAAAATATTTTGCTCACCCTCTAGTTTGCTTTTAGCATACTTAGAATCTTTAGCTTCGTTAATACCTAGCGCTGACAAATGAATAAAATGTTTAAGATTATATTCTTTAGAAAATTTAGATAAAATTGATGGAAATACTGTATGAATATTCTTAAATGTATTTCCTCTTTTCTTTTCAAATAATATTCCAACTAAATTTATACAAATATCTGTTTTTTTAAAAAGTTCTCTAATTTTTTTTTCCTCAAAAATATTTGCTTCAACAATATCTATATAGCCAGCATTAGCCTGGGTTTTTATTATATAACTTTTTTGATGTATGTTTCTAGTAACTACTGTCACCTTGTAGTTATTCTTTGTAAGTTTTCTTATTAAGTTTCTACCAATTTGGCCACTTCCACCAAAAATTAGACAATTTTTTGCTTTCATATATATATGTTAAAAAATGAGTAATAAAATTCAATTATTTAAAAATGATCTACCAGATGATTTGAAATTAGGCAATATAATAGCTGTAGACGGAGAGTTTATGGGTCTAAATGTCAGACGAGATCCTCTTTGTTTAATACAAATATCTACAGGCAATTCTGATGCGTACATAATTCAATTTAATAGAGAAAAATATAACGCTCCTAATCTAGTTAATATACTCAAAGATAAAAATATTAAAAAAATATTTCACTATGGCAGAGCAGATATGGCTCACATAAAGTATTATTTAAAAACAGAAACAAATAATATTTTAGATACTAAAATCGCTTCTAAGCTAGCAAGAAGTTATTCTGACAATCATTCTTTAAAAACACTCATTAAAGAATTTATGAACATTGATATTAGTAAACAATTTCAAAATTCAGATTTTGGAGGTGAACTTACACCTTCTCAAATCAAATATTGTGCAAACGATGTTATATATTTGCATAAAATTCATGATGAGCTTTATAAAATACTTGTTAGAGAAAATAGAGTAAAACTTTATGAAAATTGTTTAAAATTTTTACAAACTAGAGTTGATCTTGATTTAGCATTATTTAAAGATGATGTCTGGTCACATTAAAAAATGAAAAATAATTCAATATCTGCTGGAAAGAGAGTAATTGAATTACAAATTAAAGCTTTAAAAAAATTAAAGAACTTAATTGATGATTCCTATAGTAAAGCAGTTAACAAAATAATAAATTGTAGATCTAAGGTAATTTTATGTGGTGTAGGAAAAAGTGGTATTATCGCATCTAAAATCTCTGCAACACTTGCCTCTGTGGGAACACCCTCGTTCACAGTATCTGCTAACGATTGCTCTCATGGTGACTTAGGAAGAATAACAAAAGAAGATATATTAATTTTAATTAGCAATTCAGGTAACACAAATGAATTAAAAAATATTATAAAATTTGCAAAATCATATAAAATTTTTTTAATTGGGATTGTATCAAATAAAAACTCTATGTTATACAAAGCTGCAAATATCAATTTAATTATTCCTGAAGTCGAAGAATCGGGACATGGTATAGTACCAACGTCAAGTACCACTGCTCAACTTTCTATTGGGGACGCTCTAGCAATTGCTATTATGGAAAGGAAAAAATTTAGTAAATTAGACTTTAAAAAATTTCATCCTCTTGGATCATTAGGGAATAAATTAAAAACGGCTCAAGATCTTATGCTCACAAAAAATAGAATCCCCGTTATAAATGAAAGCCAAAAAATGAAAAAAGCAATAAAAATTATAAATCAGAAAAAATTAGGATTTTTAGTTATTGTAAATTCAGATGGTTTCACCAAAGGAGTATTTACTGATGGTGATTTAAAAAGGTTAATAAGAAAAAATATTAAGATTGATCATTTAAAAATAAAGAATTATATGTCTAAAAAACCATACTGTGTGGAAGAAAATACTTTAGCTTCAGATGTACTTTATCAAATGAATAAAAGGAAAATTACTAATGTATTAGTATATAAAAAAAAAAATAAACTTAAAACAGTAGGTGTTATACATATTCATGATCTCTTAGATAATTTGAGGTAAATAAAATGAAATTATTATTACAAATTTTTTTGTTTTTAATAATGCTCTTTGTAAGTTACTTATTTTATGACAATTACTTCGCGGAAAAAAATAATCAAAATAATACAAACGTAACTCTCAAAAACGTAGAAAAAGAGAATAAAACAGAGGAAATAGAGCAAAAAACTGAAAATAAAAATAATATTATTAAAAATTTAAAATATAATCTTAAAATAATTGATAGTGGGACATATGAAATTAAAGCAGACACAAGTGAACTTAGTCTTGAAGATGGACAGGAGATTATTTTAATGAATGGGGTAAATGCAATATTTACAGATAAAAAAAACAACAAACTATTTATTAAATCTAAAAAAGCAGTATTTAACTCATCTAATTACAATACTTATTTTAGTCAAAATATCAAAATTCAATATGACAATAACATCATAACCTCAAACAAATTAGAATTTAATTTTATTAAA
>CACOSU010000013.1 GCA_902629935.1 uncultured Pelagibacteraceae bacterium
TAATTCCAACTAAAAATAGATTTCATTGTTACTTAAATCCAGGAAGGAAAGTGTCAGAAAAAGCACTATCAATTCATGGTTATACTGACGATTTTCTGTCAGATAAAAAAAAATTCATTGAAATTGGAGAAGATTTTTTAAATTTTATTGCTAATAAAAGATTAGTTATTCATAACGCTGAATTTGATTTGTCACATCTTAATAACGAGCTTGCTTTGATTGGTAAAAAAAAATTAGAAAATGAAATCATAGATACGCTTATTTTAGCAAGAGATAAATTTCCTGGCTCTTCAGTAAATCTTGACGCTTTGTGTAAAAGATATGGGGTTGATAATTCAAGGAGAAAAAATCACACAGCACTTATGGACTGTGATCTACTAGCTAAGGTTTATATAAATTTAATTGATCAGAAGGAACCAACATTGAATTTTCAAACACAAAATGAAGATACTTTAAATAAAAATATACTTAGTACATCTTATTATAAAAAAGTTATAAAACCTAATTCGATAGAACTGCAAAATCATAAAGAGTATTTAAAAAATAAATTAAAAAAAAATTTCTTTTAGTTTGGCCTGTTATTATAAAGTGCTTCGAAGTCAACCTTCTTATCAAATTTTATGTTGGGATAACCAGAATTATGGAGAACGTTAAGCAAAGTTTTTTCTAAATCAGGATATATTTCAATTTGCACTTCACAAAGAATAATTTTTTCCATTTCTTTTTTTTCTTTAACCTCCTCATTAGTTTGAATTATTGTAGCAAAGACAATTTCAAAATATGATTTTTTTTCATTTTCATTTTTATCTTCAAATTTTAAAGTAGTATTGATTTCTATAAGCCTATTCTTTAATGGACGTGAAGTTATATCTATACCTAACTGATATTTTGAAATAAATTCTTTTACAAATAAGTAGGTCTCAATATCTTTTGTCTCACTGGACAAATCTTTAATATATTTACCTAAAATTTTATATTTTTTTGTCATTGTCATCTTCTATATCTTCAAATTCACCATCAATAAAATTATTTCTTTTTTGTTCTCTCTGGGGCAATTTTTTTAAAAATATATTAAATATAAATCTTCTACTTAAAGGAAAGATAAGCAAAAAACCCAGAATATCAGTTGCAAATCCTGGGACTATCAATAACAAAGCAGCAAAAGCAATTGCTGCTCCTGATATAACTTCATATGTTGGAGTTTCATTTTTACTAAGTTGAGCGAAACCTGATTTAAGAGTGTTTAGCCCCTCATATTTAGCATAGTAGATACCTACTATTGCAGTAGTAAAAATTAGTAAAATTGTAGACAAGGCTCCTATTTCAGATCCGATCTTAATTAAAAGGTAAATTTCTATAATTGGGATCAATATAATAGCCAAAAAAAATGAGTTCATTTGTCCTTAATCTAAATTGCTGGTTGAAATTAATCAACATAGTAATTACTATCAAGATCTATGAGTTATAGTTTTGAATATATCGACATTATTTTGTTAGCAATGATAGCTGGCTTCATTTTTTTGAGGTTAAGAGGAATACTTGGCAAAAGAACAGGCTTTGAAGGTAAAGCACCTTCTCAGTTAAAAGAAGTTCTTAAAACTGTAAATCAAGAACAAATAAAAAAAATTGGCGAAAAGTTTGATGATAAAGCTCAGATGGATTTTTTAAAAGGTGCTAAGATTGCATATGAAACAGTTATTACTGATTTTAGTGATAATGATAATAAAATAACCACAAGTAGATCACTTTTAAATAATGAAATTTATAATCAGTTTAATCAGGCACTTAAAGAAAGAAGCTCAAGAGGACATTACGCCGAAATCACATTTATTGGTATAAATTCTGCAATAATAAAAGAGCATAAAAAAATTGGCAAAATTTTGAATGTAACTGTAGATTTTATAGCAGAGGTAATTACATGTATTCGAGATAAAGACAAAAAAATAGTTTCTGGCGATCCAGAAAAAATTAAGAAAATTTATGATACATGGGTTTTTTCAAGAGATACCTCTTCTTCAAATCCAAATTGGCAGCTTGTTAATATTTTAACATAATTGAACGACAATATTTCAAATAAAAATCAAAAAGATTGGGAGAATTTTGTAAATAGTAATGAAAAATTACCTGACAAAGATTTAAAATCTCAAATTAATAAAACAACCAAAACAAGATCAATAGATTTACACGGTTATACTTTGGACGGAGCCAACAAAGCTATAGAAGATTTTATAAATAAAGCTTTCTTAGAAAATGTAAAAAAATTAATTATTGTTACTGGAAAAGGGCTTCATTCCAAGCATGAGAAAGATCCATATGTTTCAAAAGATCTAGGTATTTTGAAGTATTCAATTCCAGAATTCATATCAAATAATAGTAGTTTGATGAGCATGATACATGAAATAACCGATGCTAATTTAGAAGATGGTGGAGGGGGAGCTTTTTATATTTTTTTGAAAAAAAATAAAATTACAAAATAAATTTTGAAAGATCTGTATCTTTTACTAACGTATCTAAATTTTTGTTAATATACTCTTTATCAATAACTATCTTCTCTCCAGCCCTGTCGGTAGCGGTAAAGCTTATTTCGTCTAAAATTTTCTCAATAATTGTATGCAATCTTCTTGCACCAATATTTTCTACAGTTGCGTTTACCTCCGAAGCAATTGTCGCTATAGCATCTATTCCATCATCTGAAAATTCAAGATCAACATTTTCTGTTTTTAAAAGAGCCACATACTGTTTGATTAAACTAAAATCAGGTTCTCTTAGGATCCTTTTAAAATCCTCACTTGTTAATGCTTCTAATTCAACTCTAATTGGCAATCTCCCTTGTAACTCTGGAAGTAAATCAGATGGTTTTGCTAGCTGAAAAGCCCCAGAAGCAATAAATAAAATATGATCTGTTTTTATTGGACCATGTTTAGTATTTACAGTAGTTCCTTCAATCAAAGGCAATAAATCTCTTTGCACACCTTCTCTTGAAACGTCTCCTCCGACCCTATCTGTTCTTGCTGAGATTTTATCAATTTCATCTAAGAAAACTATTCCGTTATTTTCTGTTGAGAGTTTTGCTGCTTTAATAATCTTGTCTTGTTCGATTAATTTATCTGACTCATCATTGATTAAAATTTCGTGAGACTCTTTAACAGACATTTTTCTTTTCTTTTCTTTGTTACCCATTGATTTACCAATCATTTCACCAATATTAATCATGCCAACATTTGCTCCTGGCATCCCAGGTATTTCAAAAGAAGCTCCACTAGAGCCCGTGTCACTTACAGCAATTTCAATTTCGTTATCATCTAAATCGCCATTTCTCAGTCTTTTTCTAAAACTTTCTCTTGTTGCAAGGCTAGCTTTTTTTCCTACCAAGGCATCTAAAACTTTTTCCTCAGCTGCTTTTTGTGCCTGAGCAAAAACTTCTTTTCTTTTTTTTACTTTTTCCATTGAGATAGCTATTTCAATTAAATCTCTTACTATCTGCTCAACATCTCTACCAACATATCCAACCTCAGTAAATCTTGTGGCCTCAACTTTCACAAATGGGGCCTCAGCAAGTTTTGACAGTCTTCTCGAAATTTCTGTCTTTCCAACACCAGTTGGTCCTATCATTAAAATATTTTTTGGTAATACCTCATTTTTCATTTCACCTTTAAGAGCCTGTCTTCTCCATCTATTTCTTAAAGCAACAGCAACAGCTCTTTTAGCTTTATTTTGTCCCACAACAAACCTGTCTAACTCAGATACAATTTCTCTTGGAGATAATGAGCTAACCAAAGAAGTTTGATCTTTTTGATCTTTATCCTTTGGGTGCAGCTGTGTTACGTTTGAATTATCCATTATATTTTTTCAACTTTTACATTTTCATTTGTGAAAACACATATATCTGCTGCAACTTTAATTGCTTTTTTAGCTACTTCCTCAGCTGACATATCTCCTTCCATCAAAACTTTTCCTGCTGCTAAGGCATAATTACCACCAGATCCTATTCCAATGACATCTCCCTCTGGTTCTAGCACATCACCTGTCCCTGAAATAATATAGCTGTTATTTTTATCGCCTACAGCCATTAATGCCTCTAATCTTCTTAAATATTTATCTGTTCGCCAATCTTTTGCTAATTCAACAGCAGCTCTAGATAAATTACCCGCATGTTTTTCTAATTTGCCTTCTAATCTCTCAAATAAAGTTAAGGCATCAGCAGTTGATCCTGCAAACCCAGCAACAACATTTCTTTTTTCAATTTTTCTGACCTTTGATGCTGTACTTTTGACAACAGTATTTCCCATACTTACTTGTCCATCACCAGCAACTACTACTTCGTTGTTTTTTCTTATTAGTACAATTGTTGTCATACTTAATAAATGGTAACTATTTTTGATACTTCAAGTGTTCATACTGATATTGATATAGTGGGATTATGTATGTATACCATTAAAAATATATGGCTAGAAAAGGAAAAGTATCTCGAAAAACAAAAGAAACTAATATCAATGTGGAGTTAAATATTGATGGTAAGGGTAAGTACCAAATTGACACTGGTATAGGTTTTCTAGATCATATGCTAGAGCAATTATCAAAACATTCTTTAATTGACCTAAAAGTAAAAGCTAAAGGAGATACACATATTGATCTTCATCACACAACAGAAGACACTGGTATTGCGATAGGTGAGGCTTTAAAGAAAGCTGCTAAAAAATTTATTGGCATCAAACGTTATGCTCACAGAATTATTCCAATGGATGAAACGTTAACTAGAGTTGCAATCGATGTTTCAAATAGACCTTATTTAATTTGGAATGTAAAATTAAAAGTTGAGAAACTTGGAGAGATGGATACCGAATTATTTAAAGAATGGTTCCAAGCCTTTTCACAATCTGCCGGTATTACACTACATGTTGAAAATATTTATGGTGATAATAGTCACCACATTATTGAATCTTGCTATAAAGGTTTAGCGAGATCATTAAGAGACGCATTGGAGATGGATCCAAGAAGCAAAAAGAGTATTCCATCCACTAAAGGTTCATTATAAGTTAAATGAATGTCACAATAGTTGATTATAATTCGGGCAATATAAGCTCAGTAATAAACTCTTTTAAGGAGGTTGCTAAAGACAAAGTAAATATCGAAGTGACCTCAGATTTAAATAAGATTAAATCTTCTGACAAAGTTGTTTTGCCAGGTCAGGGTTCGTTTAAAAGTTGTGTTGGTGCACTTAAAGACATTAAAGGTTTAGTTGATACACTTAATGATTTTGCAATTAACAATAAAAAACCACTTCTTGGTATTTGTGTTGGGCTACAAATGTTTGCTGATGTTGGTTATGAAGAAAAAGAAACAAAAGGTCTAGGATGGATACCTGGTAAGGTATCAATTATAGATAATCAAAACAGAAAATACAAACTTCCTCACATTGGCTGGAATGAAATTAATATTACAAAAGATAGTAAAATTTTTAAAGGTATTGAAAATAAATCTCACATGTATTTTGTTCACAGCTATGAATTTATTCCAGAAGATAAGAATATAATTTCAGCAACAACAGATTATTCATCAAGTATTGTTTGTGCAGTTGAAAAAGAAAATATTTTTGGAACCCAATTTCATCCTGAGAAGAGTGACAAAATTGGACTGAAAATAATCAATAATTTTATAAATTTATAAATGAAAATATTTCCAGCTATAGACATTAAAGATAAAAAGTGTGTCAGGTTAGTAAAAGGAGATTTTGAAAACAAAACTGAGTATGAAATATCTCCAGTTGATCAAGCCAGCAAATATAAAGACCATGGTTTTACAAATTTACATATTGTTGATTTGGATGGAGCTTTGACTGGTGAAACAGTTAATTTGGACATTATTCAAGAAATAGTAAATAAATTTGATATTAAAATTGAAATTGGTGGAGGAGTTAGAAACTTTGAAAGTATTCAGAAATATACTGATGCTGGTGTTGAAAAAGTTATTTTAGGAAGTGCAGCTATAAAAGATAAAAATTTTTTAAAAGAAGCTTGTGAAAAATTTCCAAAGAAAATTGCTTTAGGTTTAGACGCCAAAGATGGGTATTTATCAGTGTCTGGTTGGAAAGAAAATTCAAATCAATTAACTTTAGATTATTTGAAAGAAGTGAATGATTATGGTGCAAGTAGATTGATTTATACTGATATTAATAGAGATGGCATGAAGCAAGGCCCTAACCTTGAAGAAACTTTAAAAGTTGCAGATATTTCCAACTGTCCTGTAGTTATATCAGGTGGAGTTTCGTCAATAGATGATATTAAGAAAGCCAAGGAATTAAACAATAATAGTATTGAAGGTATAATAGTAGGTAGAGCTATTTATGATGGTGATATTAAATTAGGTGAACTTGTGAAGGAATTAAATGCTTAAGAATAGAATTATACCTTGCTTAGACGTTAAAAATGGTCGTGTTGTTAAAGGTATAAATTTTGTAGATTTGAAAGATGCAGGTGATCCTGTTGAACAAGCTAAAATTTATTCAGACGGCGGTGCAGATGAAATTTGTTTTTTAGATATTACAGCTTCAAATGAAAATAGAGATACTATTTACAAAGTAGTTGAGAGAACATCCAAAAATTGTTTTGTTCCTTTAACTGTTGGTGGAGGAGTTAGAAGTGTTGAGGATATTAATAAATTACTAAATTGTGGTGCAGATAAAGTATCTATAAACACAGCTGCAGTTCAAAACCCTAAACTTGTTGAAGAAAGTTCAAAAAAGTTTGGTTCACAATGTATTGTTGTTGCAATAGATGCCAAAAAAAATGGAGAAAGCTGGGAAATATTTACCCATGGAGGAAGAAACTCAACTGGTATTAATGCTATCGAGTTCGCAAATAAAATGGAAAATTGTGGAGCAGGTGAGCTACTTGTCACCTCAATGGATAAAGATGGAACTCAATCAGGATATGATATTAAATTAATGACAACAATCTCATCAAATGTAAATATCCCAGTAATTGCATCTGGTGGTGTTGGAACATTGGATCACTTAGCCGAAGGAATCAAGTCTGGTGCAAGTGCAGTTTTAGCAGCATCTATATTTCATTATGGCTCGTATTCTGTTGCAGAAGCT
Organism: uncultured Pelagibacteraceae bacterium; assembly: GCA_902629935.1. GTDB lineage: Bacteria > Pseudomonadota > Alphaproteobacteria > Pelagibacterales > Pelagibacteraceae > Pelagibacter. The sequence continues at coordinate 7,097 of CACOSU010000013.1, forward strand.
AAACAGTATTTGGCTTCAAAAGATATACCTGTTAGGATTTAATATGCTAAAAATTTTAGAGGAACTTATTTTGCTTGCTCGAAAAAGAAAAAATAATCCTGTCGAAGGTTCTTATACAAATAAACTCTTAAAAGATAAGAATTTAGCAAAAGAAAAGGTGCTTGAGGAAGTAAACGAGTTAATAGAAGCTGTAGAGAAAAACTCAAATAAAATACATGAAGCAGCGGATGTTCTTTATCATTTAATGATGTATCTAGAGGCTAATGATATTAAAATTGAGGATATAATGGAAGAATTGTCTTCCAGAAAAAAATAATACTTTTATAAAATACTTATAAATTCTATAAGTAATTTCCCCTTAAAGAAAAGATATACTTTTTATAAATGAGCCACAAATTCTACAAACCAGCACGATCAAGATTGCAAAGAAGTGAATTAGCCGTCCCAGGTTCTTCTCCACAAATGTTTGAGAAGGCCTTAAATTCTACAGCAGATTATATTTTTTTAGATTTAGAAGACGCGGTTTCTCCAAATGATAAAATCACAGCTAGGGCAAATGTTATTAAAGCTTTAAATGAAATTAAATGGAGAGAAAAAGGTAAAACAATTTCAGTAAGAATTAACAGTCTTGATACACACTATATGTATAGTGATTTAGTTGAAATTGTTGAGCAAGCTGGGGAAAATGTGGACACAATTTTAGTTCCAAAAGCAGGAACAGCTGGTGATGTTTACATGGTTGATTGTTTGCTGACACAAATTGAAACAAATAAAAAATTAAAAAATAAAATTGGAATTGAATGTTTAATTGAAACTGCATTGGGGATGTCTAATATAAAAGAAATAGCAAAATCAAGTGAGAGATTAGAAGCTTTACATTTTGGTGTTGCAGATTATGCAGCAAGTTTGAGAGCGAGAACAGTTGTTATTGGTGGTTTAAATCCAGATTATCCAGGTGATCAATGGCATCACGGTTTATCTGAATTAGTAGTAACTTGTAGAGCCTATGGGTTAAGAGCAATAGATGGACCTTTCGGAGATTTTAATGATCCAGATGCTTACATTGCAGCAGCAAAAAGAGGAGCTGCAATAGGGATAGAAGGAAAGTGGGCAATACATCCATCACAAATAGAGCTTGCTAATAATGTTTTTTCTCCACCAGAATCAGAGGTAAACAAAGCAAAAAGAATTTTAGAGGAACTTGATAAGGCAGCAAAAGAGGGTAAAGGAGCTGCACAGCTTGATGGAAGAATGATTGATGCTGCTTCAGCTAGAATGGCAGAAAATATTGTAAATATAGATAAATTAATAAATAATAAATAATAATGGATATACACGAGTATCAAGCAAAAGAAATCTTACAAGGTTTTGGAGTAACAATACCTAGGGGTGGTATTGTTTATAGTCCTGAAACTGCAGAAAATAAAGCTAGAGAAATTGGTGGTTCGAAGTGGGTTGTAAAAGCCCAAATTCATTCTGGTGCAAGAGGAAAAGCTGGTGGGGTAATTGTTTGTGATAGTCCATTAGAAGTTGCCCAAGCAACAGATAAACTTTTAGGAAAAAAATTAGTTACTAATCAAACGGGTCCCGAAGGAAAAATTGTAAATAGAATTTATATTGAAGAAGCAACAGATATAGAAAAAGAATTATATCTAGGATTAGTTTTTGATAGAGCATCAGAAAGTATAATGGTTGTAGCTTCAACAGAGGGCGGCATGAGTGTTGAGGAAATTGCAAAGGAGAAACCAGACTCAATTATAAGATCTAAAATTGAGGTTGCAGTCGGTATTCAAAGTTTTCAAGCGAGAGAATTAGCATTTGGGTTGGGTATTGAACCAGAGTTAATAAGGAGAGCTTCAGAAACTATTGTTGGATGTGCAAAAGCTTTTAGTGAATTAGATGCCACAATGGTTGAAGTGAACCCATTAGTAATTTCAAAACAAAAACAAATATTAGCATTGGACTGCAAAATGAGCTTTGACAACAATGCGATGTTTAGAAGAGATAAAGTTTCTGAATTAAGAGATAAAACCCAAGAAGATGAGAAAGAAGTTTATGCATCTGATAGAGGACTAAATTACGTAAGCCTAGATGGAAATATTGGAAATATAATTAATGGCGCTGGATTAGCAATGGCATCTATGGACATGATTAAATTAGCAGGCGGAGAACCAGCTAATTTTCTTGATGTAGGAGGAGGCGCAACACCTGAAAAAATTGTTAAGGCTTTCAGGCTTATTAAGATGGATAAAAAAGTAAAAGTTATTTTAGTGAACATTTTTGCTGGAATAAATAGGTGTGATTGGGTTGCAGAAGGAATAGTACAGGCTTTAGAAAAAATAGAAATAAAAGTTCCTTTAGTAATAAGGTTGGCTGGAACAAATGTAGAGAAAGGAAATAAAATCCTTCGAGATAGTAAATTAAATTATATCGAAGCAAATACTTTAGAGGACGCTGCGAACAAAGCTGTAGCAGCATTAAGAAAATAATGGCAGTTATAATTGAAAAAAACACCAAAATTTTAATTCAAGGTTTTACTGGAAAGATGGGAACTTTTCATGCGGAAGAGATGATAAAATATGGTTCAAATGTCGTTGGAGGTGTTACCCCTGGAAAAGGAGGACAAAAACACTTAGACAAGCCTGTGTTCAACACTGTTAAAGACGCAGTTAAACATACGGGAGCTACAGCATCAATTTTATTTGTGCCCCCAGCTTTTGCGGCTGACTCTGCGATGGAAGCTGCCGATGCAGGTATCAAAACTTGTGTAGCTATTGTTGATGGTATCCCATCACACGACATGATTAGAATTAAAAGATATATGAGAAGATACTCTAGAAATGAAAAAATGACATTGGTTGGACCAAATTGTGCTGGAATTATTAGTCCTGGTAAATCAATGCTGGGAATTATGCCGGGTCATATTTATAAAGAGGGAAGAGTTGGAATTATAAGTAGATCGGGTACTTTAGGTTACGAGGCAGCAGAGCAAATGAAAAATTTAGGCATTGGAATTTCTACAAGTGTTGGTATTGGAGGAGATCCAATCAATGGAAGTTCATTTAGAGATATAATTGAAAAATTTGAAACGGATGATGAAACTGATGCAATTTTGATGATTGGAGAAATTGGAGGTCCTCAAGAAGTAGCAGCTGGTGAGTTTGCAAAAGAGAATATGAAAAAACCAGTTATTGGATATATTGCAGGTCTCACAGCACCAAAGGGAAGAGTAATGGGCCACGCGGGTGCAATTGTTTCAGCCTACGGCGAAAGTGCAATTGAAAAAGTTGAGATACTAAAAGATTGTGGTGTTACAATTTCAAAAAATCCATCTGTTATGGGAGATACAGTTAAATCTGTACTTGAAAAAATGTAGATGTCCTACGACGATCAAAATATTTTTGCAAAAATTTTACGTGGGGAGATACCCTGTAAAAAAATTTATGAAGATAATTTTGTTTTATCATTCTACGATATAAATCCACAAAAAAAAATTCATGCTTTAGTAATTCCCAAGGGTAAATATGTTGACCTTGATGATTTCACTTTAAAAGCATCTCCTGAGGAGATGGTTGGATTATTTAAAGGTATTAATATAGTTGCTAAAAAGCTTGGAATTTCATCAGAAGTTGGAAAAGGTTACAGGGCTATAGCAAATATAAGTGATCATGGTGGTCAAGAGGTCCCTCATTTACATTTCCATTTGTTTGGAGGTGAAAGTGTAGGTAAATTGGTAGGGTGAATGAAGAAGTAAAAAGAAACTATTTAGAAATAAATTCTCTAGCAGATCTAAAAGAAGGTAAAAAACCATCTGGTAATTATAATTTAAATTTAAATGACCCAATTAATTTCCAATTAAACAAATTTTTTTACAAAAGCATTGGAAAAAAACATAAGTGGGTAGATAGACTAATGTGGTCAGAAGAAAAATGGATTAGTTATGTTTCATCCAAAGATGTTAGGACATATATATTTAAGAATAAAGATAATCTTGTAGGTTTTTTTGAACTTATTTTTCATCAAGAAAATAATGAAACCGAAATCGCATATTTTGGAATTTTAGAGGAATACCAAAATAAAAAATTAGGTTCTTTTTTATTATCAGAAGCTATAAAAAAATCTTTTGTAAATAATTCTAAACGTGTTTGGGTTCACACATGTTCATTAGATCATAAAAATGCTTTAAATAACTATCTTTCTAGAGGAATGAAAGTGTTTAAATCTGAAATATTGAAAATTTAATTTTGTACAGGTAATTTAAATATTTTCTTTGGTAGTACTCTATTCTTCCTTATAGATGAAAGAAAAGTAATATTAAAATTTTGGTACATGTCTGTGTTTTGCCAACCAATTAAATCAAATGTTTTGTTATCAAAAAATATACTTATTTCGTAATTTTTTTCTAAAATTGTAAAATTAATAAAATTATTCTCAATTATTCTTGCTTCTAAAGAATTAATTTTTTTTATAATAAAATTTTTATCTAAAATTAAATTTAAAGGAGTTTTCTCAAGAGGATACCGATAGTAGCTAGAAATTGTTTTAACAACAAGAGATTTCCCATTTGAAACCAAAATCTTATTATTACTTCTTGCATATTCGCAATAAATTTTTTTTGGATATTTAATTGTACAATTACCATTTTCTATTTCTCCATTTATATTTTGCTCAAATTTAAAGTCTAAATTTTTTGTATTTTTAAGATTTTGAATTATCTTATCTTTAATTTCAGCATGCGAACTAGATATTATAACAAAAAAAAATATAGTTAAAATCAACCTTAACATTAAAGAACATCTCTTTTACCAACATGATTAGCTTTGCTCACAATTCCATCTGATTCCATCATGTCAATGATTCTTGCGGCTCTATTGTAACCAATCTGTAGTTTTCTTTGCAAAAAAGATGTAGAGGCTTTTCCCTCTGATCTAATTATTTCTAAAGCTTGCTGATAAAGTTCATCCTTTTCACCTTGATTGTGACTCTCACCTATTTCTTTTTCATCTGCATAATTTAAAATTTCATCAACATAATCTGGTTCAGCCTGTGATCTTAAAAAATTATTTATTTTTTCAATTTCATCATCTGAAACAAAAGGGGCATGGATTCTTATTATACGATTGGCAGAAGACATATACAGCATATCCCCTTTACCCAATAATTGTTCAGCTCCTTGCTCACCCAAGATTGTTCTACTATCTATTTTTGAAGTTACCTGGAAAGATATTCTAGTTGGAAAATTTGCTTTGATTGTTCCGGTAATTACGTCAACACTGGGTCTTTGAGTTGCCATAATTATGTGGATTCCAGCAGCTCTAGCCATTTGGGATAATTTTTGAATATAATTTTCAATTTCTTTTCCTGCTACCAGCATTAAATCTGACATTTCATCGACTACAACAACTATATAAGGCATAGGAAGTTTATGTTTTGCATTATATCCGTCAATATTTCTCACACCCTCCTTAGTCATTAGCCTGTATCTACTTTCCATTTCTTTTACTACCCAACCAAGAACAGATGCAGCTTTTTTAGCTTCAGTTATTACAGGACATAATAAATGAGGAATTCCCTCGTATGTTGAAAGTTCTAGCATTTTTGGATCAATTAAAATAAATTTACATTTATCAGGAGTGTGACGATAAAGAAGTGATAAAATTATAGTATTAATACAAACGGATTTACCAGACCCAGTAGTACCAGCGATAAGTAGATGAGGCATTGAAGATAAATCCCCAACTATGGGTTTACCAGAAATACTTTTACCTAATGCGATTGGCAACTTAATTTCTTTTTTTTTAAAGTCAGAATTATTCAATATCTCACTCAAATAAACATTTTCTCTTATATTGTTTGGTAGCTCTATACCAATTGTATTGCTACCTGGTATAGTAGCAATTCTAGCAGACTCTGAGCTTGTATTCCTTGCTATGTCGTCTGATAAATTAATTATTTTTGAAACTTTGACTCCCGCTGCTGGTTCGAATTCATTTAGTGTAACTACAGGTCCATGGCTTGTTTTTTTTATATTACCGTTAACACCAAAGTCTAGTAAAATTTTTTCTATGAACTTTGAATCATGAGTTTCATTTTTTACAAAACTCTCTTTTTCTTTTTTAGATGGTGTTTTTATTAAATCTAGACCTGGTAATTTAAATTTAGTTTTATTATTGCCTCTATTTTCAGCTTTTATAAAAGGCAAATCTTCTTGAATAAGATTTTTAATTTCCTCTTGAGGTATATACTCTTTAATTAATTCATTTTTATTAGTATAATTTTTATTTTCTCTTTTATTTACAAATTCAGTTATATTTTTGATTACTAAATAAAATTTAATAGGGTGAAAGTTTATACTTACTAAAAATAAAAAAATATTAAGAATAATCAAAACATAATAAAAAATTAATTCATTTGTTAGAATTATAGATTTTAAAAAAGTTTGATCTAAATAATTTCCAACAAAACCCCCGTTTCCATTTATATAAAGAGCAAATGCACCTGAATAAAAGTGTGTGAAAAATATTGTCCCTAAAATTGAATAAATTATTACGAAGAAGATATTTTCTATAATTAAAAAAAATTCTTTACTTCTAAAAATATTTATTCCGGTTACAATAAAAGTTAAAGAAAAAAAATATGAAACTAACCCTATTGATTGAAAAAACAAATCTGCAATAAAGCTTCCTTGAAATCCTAGAATATTTTTAATTTTTGTTTTTTCCGGGAAGATAAAATTTGGATCTTCTGGGGAATAAGTTACTAAAGCTAATAACATTAAAATCCCAGCAATAAAAATAATTATTCCAAATATCTCAGCTAGCCTCTTAATAGCATAATTAATCAATAAATTAGCTGTTTTTTTAATATCCATATTTATGAATCAATTTTATCACTTTGTATCATCTAATTTTTGTTGTTAAAATTAA
>CACOSU010000014.1 GCA_902629935.1 uncultured Pelagibacteraceae bacterium
TATAGCAATAGCCAATGAAGAGTGAATTGTTTTTGACAAAGATGATAATATACTATTCATTAATGTAAATATTATACACTAATTTTATATTATTGATAATTCTTTTATTGTTTTAAAGTTTGTTTCAATTATTAATATAATAAATATATAACAAAAATAATATAATAAAGAAATTTACTATGATACATGAATTACCAAAATTAGATTATTCTAAAGATGCTTTATCTCCAATTATGTCTGAAGAAACATTGGATTTGCATCATGGAAAACATCATCAAACATATATAACAAATTTAAATAATTTTATAAAAGATACAGATATGGAAAATATGTCTCTTGAAGATATAATTATAAGCAGTTCGAAGGAGAATTCAAAGGCAGGAATTTTTAACAATGCAAGTCAACATTGGAACCATAATCTTTTTTGGAAATGTATGAAGCCAAATGGTGGTGGTAATATTCCTTCAAAACTAGAAAAAAGAATTATCGCAGATTTTGGAAGTGTGGATGAATTTAAAAAAGAATTTAAAAATGCTGGCATTACTCAATTTGGCTCAGGATGGTGTTGGCTTTCAATAAATAATGGAAAATTAGTTGTAACCAAAACAGCTAATGCAGAGAATCCTTTAATAAAAAATATGAAGCCTATTTTAGGATGTGATGTATGGGAACACTCATATTATATAGATTATAGAAATAAGAGACCAGAATATCTTGATAAATTTGTAGAAAATTTAATTAATTGGGAATTTGTAGAGTCTTTATTAGATTAAATTTTTTAATCTAATTTTTTCTAGCATGAATAAATGACTTGATGCACTGGTATATAAAAAATGTTCCTGTGATTAATAAAATTAGTCTAGAAGTATCAGCCCAAAAATTTTGAAAAGTATTTCCTGAAAATACAGATCTAAAAAAGTCCAAACCCCCTAAAAAAGCAATTAACCCAAAGACAACAACAATGTGCATGAAAATTTTTTTTTTACTTACAAATTTAATTGATAAGTTTGAAAAAATTAAAATCGGTAAACCTATTAATGAGGGAATAAAAGAGGTTAAAGAATCACTTCCACTAACAAAACTGACAATAACTCCCCATAAAATCAAAAATGATCCGTAAAAAATAGATAAATATTCAATTGTTAGTCCAAAAATCTTATATTCTAAACTATTATTAATTTCTTGATTCATTTGTTAATTAAAATTTATAAAATTTGATCCAGCTAATAGAAATATACCAAGCCACACTAAACCTTTGACAAAAAAAAATGTGAAACTTCCCAATGCAATATATTTACTAGTTTTATTTTTTAAAAAATATTTATTAATTTTTTTAAACATTTTAACTTTTAATCATTTTTAAGGCTTTATTGAGTATATCCTCTGATTTTTCATGTTTACCATCATCATGTGCCTTTACACCTTCATCTCTTAGTTTTTGTATTTTTTCTATTTTATCTAAAGACATTCCCGAATTTTTAGCTAAATTGATTTCATAATCTAACTCTTCCCATAACATTGGACAAGAATATGAAAATGCATTACTCGCAAATAATACAATCATAATTGTTAACAAGACTTTATTCATAATAAATCTAGAAAGTTAAATTTAAGATTTTTTTAAATAAATGGTGTAAATTATCAACTAATATATTTATTAAAAAAACTAACTAGGTAATTTAGACTAATAAAGGCTTCAAAAACTGGCCTGTATAACTCTCTTTAATCTTGCATACATCTTCCGGCTTTCCCTCGGCGACAATATTTCCACCCTTAACACCTCCTTCTGGGCCCATATCTACTATGTAATCAGCAGTTTTAATTACATCTAAATTATGTTCAATTACAACTACAGTGTTACCTAATTTTACAAATGTATGAAGAATTTCTAAAAGTTTTTTTATATCATGTTGATGCAAACCAGTTGTAGGTTCATCTAAAATATACATTGTTCTACCAGTAGATCTTTTGGAAAGTTCTTTTGCAAGTTTAATTCTTTGAGCCTCTCCCCCAGAAAGAGTAGTAGCTTGTTGACCAATTTTTATATAACCCAATCCAACTTTTTTTAAAGTTAATAATTTTGTTTTTATATTTGAAATATTCTCAAAATATTCACATCCTTCATCAACAGACATATTTAAAACATCTGCAATACTTTTACCTTTAAATTTAATTTCTAAAGTTTCTCTATTATATCTAGTTCCCTTACATTCATCACATTGTATATATACATCTGGCAAAAAGTGCATTTCGTATGTTATTACACCATCTCCTTCACAAGCCTCACATCTCCCTCCTTTAACATTGAAAGAAAATCGTCCAGGTTTATACCCTCTTGTTTTTGACTCTGGTAGACTTGTAAACCAATCTCTGATAGGACCAAAAGCACCAGTATATGTTGCTGGATTTGATCTAGGCGTTCTGCCAATAGGTGATTGATCTATATCAATTATTTTATCAATTAATTCTACACCTTTATAAGCCTTAAACGACTTAGGTGTTTTTCTTGCTTTGTTATTCAAAGTTAAATTTAAAGCATGAAATAAAGTTTGTAAAATTAGAGTAGATTTTCCACTTCCAGAGACACCTGTAACACAAGTAAATGTTCCGGTTGGAATTTTAAGATTAACATTATTTAAATTATTTCCAGTTGCACCATTGATTTCAACAAATCTTCCATTTTTAGCTAAACGTCGTGTTTTAGGAATCTCAATTATTTTTTTATTTGCAAGATACTGACCTGTAATACTATTTTTATCTTTTTTTAAATCTTCATACGTTCCCTGAGCTGTTATTTGACCTCCATTACTTCCTGCTTCTGGGCCTAAATCAATAATGTGATCTGCATTTTCCATAGTCTCAGTATCATGCTCAACAACAATAACTGTATTTCCAAGATCACGTAATCTTTTTAATGCATTAATAAGTTTGACATTATCCTTTTGATGTAAACCAATTGAGGGTTCATCTAAAACATATAATACACCTGTCAATCCAGATCCAATCTGTGATGCTAATCTAATTCTTTGAGCTTCACCACCCGATAATGTTCCAGACTCTCTTGATAATGTTAAATAGTCTAAACCAACATTTAATAAAAAATTTAATCTTTCGTTAATTTCTTTTAATACATGCTCCGCTATTTTAAACTGTCTTTTATCAAGATTACTTTCTAAATTTTTAAACCATTCTGCTGCGTCTAAAATAGATTTTTTAGTTACTTCACTAATATTAAGATTGTTGATTTTAACACACAATGCCTCTTCTTTTAATCTGTCACCATTGCAAGCTTCACATGCTGTATCTGATTGATATTCTGCTATTGCTTCTCTTTTCCATTCACTATCAGATTCCAAAAATCTTCTCTCTAGATTATTAATCACACCTTCAAAAGTTTTTTTATAAGAGTACTTTTCATAACCATCGTCATAATTAAATTTAATTTCATCCTCGTCAGAACCAAAAAGGATTACATCTTTAATTTTTTTTGGTAATTTTTTCCATTTTTCATCTAAAGAAAAATCATAATGTTTAGCTAAAGATGCTAAAGTTTGAGCATAGTATAATGTAGTAGATTTTGACCAAGGTTCTATAGCTCCATCTGCTAAACTTTTTCTATCATCAGGAATAACTAAATTTGGATCAACATTTAATTTCATTCCTATTCCCTCACACTCTTCGCAGGCTCCATAAGGACTATTAAATGAAAATAACCTTGGTTCAATTTCCTCAATTGTAAATCCACTCTCTGGACATGCAAATTTTGTTGAATAGATTAATTTTTCAGTTTTTCTAAATTTTTGAGGCAATGTTTCATCCTCGTATTCTACAAACACTAAACCACTAGCTAAATTTACAGCTGTTTCTATGCTCTCAGCTAATCTGTTTCCAAGTTTAGAATTTAAGACTATTCTATCAACTAGAATTGAAATATCATGTTTAAGTTTTTTATCTAAATTAGGAGATTTTTCTATATCATATAATACGTTATCAATTTTAATTTTTCTAAAACCTCTTCTCTTATAGCTTAAAATATCTTTTTTATATTCTCCTTTACGACCTCTAACCACAGGAGCATAAATATATATTGTTGATTTTTTTGGTAATTTTTTAATCAAATCAACTATTTGCGTAATTGTTTGAGAGGTTATTGGTTTACCAGTAAATGGTGAATAGGGTATACCTGCTCTCGCATAAAGCACCCTCATATAATCATAAATCTCAGTAACAGTTGCAACTGTAGACCTTGGATTTTTAGAAGTATTTTTTTGTTCAATTGCAATAGCAGGGCTTAATCCTTCTATTAAATCTACATTAGGTTTTTTCATTTTATCTAAAAACTGCCGTGCATATGCTGATAAACTTTCAACATATCTTCTTTGACCTTCAGCATAGATGGTGTCGAAAGCTAATGATGATTTTCCTGATCCAGAGAGACCCGTTATGACCACAAATTTGTCCTTTGGAATCTCTACTGTAACATTCTTCAAATTATGTTCTTTAGCCCCCTTAATAACTATCTTTTTCATCATAATTTTAGTTGCTTTGAGTTAATAAAATTAATATTCAGAATAATTGTGATATAATTCTAATAAACTAATTTAACAAATAGTAAATATTATGGCTGGAAGTTTAAATAAAGTATTATTAATTGGTCGTTTGGGCGCAGATCCTGAAATTAAACAAATGGTTAACGGGAAGAGTGTAGCAAGATTAAGTCTTGCAACAAGTCAATCTTGGAAAGATAAAAATACAGGTGAAAAAAAAGAAAAAACAGAATGGCACCGTATAGTTGTATTTAATGAAGGATTAGTGAATGTAGTTCAACAGTATTTAAAAAAAGGTGCTCAAGTTTATGTTGAGGGTCAACTTACAACAAGAAAATGGAAAGACGAACAGTCTGGTCAAGATAAGTATTCAACCGAAATTGTTATTCAGGGTTACAATTCTTCACTTACAATGTTAGGTGGTGGAAACTCTGGAAGTGGTATTCAAAATGATGCAACTCAACAAAGTAGTATTGAGGATACATCGCAAGCATCAGATATGGATGATGAAATTCCATTTTAATTTCTATGAAAAGAACTGAAGAGTTAAAAGATAAAAATATTAAACTAATATCTATGCATGATGAGATGAGCTCATCATATCTTTCTTATGCAATGAGTGTAATAGTTAGTCGTGCTCTTCCTGACGTAAGAGATGGATTAAAACCAGTTCATAGAAGAATTTTATATGCAATGTATAAAGGTGGTTACGATTGGTCTAAACAATTTAGAAAATCTGCAAGAATAGTTGGAGACGTGATTGGTAAATATCATCCTCATGGCGATCAATCTGTTTATGATGCTTTGGTTAGAATGGTTCAGGATTTTTCTATGAGCTTACCATTAGTTCAAGGGCAAGGAAACTTTGGATCCATAGATGGAGATCCTGCTGCAGCTATGAGATATACTGAAACGCGTTTATCTAAAGTATCTCAATATTTAATTGACGATATTGAAAAAAATACTATTTCTTTCAAAAGTAATTATGATGAAACAGAAAAAGAGCCAAGTGTATTACCAGCACAATTTCCAAATCTTTTAGTGAATGGTGCTGGTGGTATTGCTGTAGGTATGGCAACTAGTATACCACCACATAATTTAGGTGAAATTATAGATGGAACTTTGGCGCTAATTGATAACAAAGATATAAAAATTAAAGAACTGATGAAACTTATTCCAGGTCCAGATTTTCCAACTGGTGGAGTAATAATAGGCAAAGATATAATAAAACAAGGATATAATAACGGAAGAGGATCTTTTAAAATTAGAGGTGAAATTTCAATTGAACAACAAAAAAATGGTCGTGAAAGATTAATTATAACTTCAATTCCTTATCAAGTTAACAAATCAGTTTTAAATGAAAGGATTGCTCAGTTAGTCAGAGAAAAAAAAATTGAAGGAATAAGAGATATTAGAGATGAGTCAAATAGAGAGGGGATAAGAGTTGCTATTGACTTAAGAAACGGAGTTGAACCTGAAACAATTAAACGTCAACTATATAAAAATACTCAAATTGAAAGCTCTTTTGGTTTTAACACTTTAGCAATTGTTGAGGGCAAACCAAAAACTTGTACTTTAAAGGATTTCCTATCAAATTTTTTAACATTTAGAGAAGATGTAGTAATCAAGAAAACAAAGTTTGATCTCAAAAAAGCTGAGGAACGTGCTCATATATTAATTGGTTTATCTGTATCAGTTGAAAATTTAGACAAGATTATAAAAATAATTCGATCCTCAAAAACACCTGATGATGCTAAAATTTCAATTTTAAGAACAAAATGGAAAATTAGTAAATCTCAAAAATTAATTTCCTTAGTAGAAGGGAAAAAAGGTAAAAATCTTTATTCTTTATCTGAGCCACAAGTTATTGCTATCTTAGAATTAAGACTTCAAAAATTAACTGCTTTAGGAATTAATGAGATTGAAGTTGAAATTAAAAAATTAGCTGAATTAATCAGTAAATATAAAAAGATTATTGCATCAAAAAAAGAACTTTTAAAAGTTATCAGTGAAGAGCTTAAAAATATAAAAGAGAAATTTGCTATACCAAGAAGAACCAAGATAATAGATGCAGTTTTGAATTATGATATTGAAGAAACAATACAAAAGCAATCAGTAATAATTACAGTTACTTTACAAGGATATATTAAAAGGGGTTCCCTAGATGGTGTAAAAAAACAAAAAAGAGGTGGCAAAGGTAAATCAGGTATTACAACTAGAGATCAAGACTCTGTTGTTCAAACATTATCTGTAAATACTCATACTTCAGTTCTTTTCTTTTCCACAGAGGGCTTAGTTTATAAAATAAAAGCTTGGAAAATACCTGAAGGTTCCTCTTCCTCAAAAGGAAAATCCTTATTTAATATATTGCCTTTAAAGAGTCACCAGGCAATAAGCTCAATTATGCCAATGCCAGAGGATGAAACAGACTTAAAAAATTACCAAATAATTTTTGCAACTTCTCATGGAAAAGTGAGAAAAAATAGCTTGGAGGATTTTTCTTCTATTAATGCTTCAGGTAAAATAGCAATGAAACTAGATACTAATGATAAAATTGTTGGTGTTAAAATTTGCAAAGATGACCAAGATGTAATGTTAAGTACTAAATTTGGAAAATGTATAAGATTTGAAGCTAAGAAATTAAGAGTTTTTAAAGGCAGATCATCTAAAGGAATTAAAGGGATAGAGCTAGCACCGAATGATCAAATAGTGTCTTTATCAGTAATTGATAACGATAAAATAAATAAAAATGGGAAAAAATCGAAAGATGAAAAATTTGAATTTAAAGCAAGAGAAAAATTTGTTTTATCAATAAGCGAAAATGGTTATGGAAAAAAAACTTCACATATAGATTATAGAGTTACAAATAGAGGAGGGAAGGGAATTATAGGAATAGTAAATTCTCCAAGGAATGGAAATATTACCTCATCTTTTCCAGTTTTCGAGGGTGATGAAATTTTAATATCTACAAATAAAGGAAGAGTAATTAGGGTTGCCGTTAAAGAAATTAGAACAGCTGGTAGAAATACTCAAGGAGTGCGAATAATTAAGTTATCTGGTGAGGAGAAAGTTGTTTCAGCAATAAAAATTGATGATAATTTAATTTAATGAGTAAAATTGCAATTTATCCTGGCACTTTTGATCCTATCACTTATGGTCACATTGATGTTATTAAAAAGTCACTAAAATTATTTGATAAAATTGTAGTTGGAGTTTCTGAAGAAAGTAACAAAAATTACTTATTTAGTTCTGATGAAAGAATAGAAATAGTTAATAAAGCTTTATTTAAAGATTTAAAGTTAAATAGAAAAAAAATAAAAGTGGTTTGCTTTGGATCACTAACTACTGATTTATGTAAAAAATATAAATCAAATATTATTTTAAGAGGCTTGAGAGCTGTATCTGACTTTGAATATGAGTTTCAATTAGCTGGCATGAATAGAAAATTGAATCAAAATATAGAAACAATATTTTTAATGTCTGATTTAGAAAATCAAATTATTTCATCTAAATTTGTTAAAGAAATTGTCAAATTAAAAGGCGATATAAGAAAATTTACTACTAAAAGTACGATCAAATCTTTAAAAGATAAATATGAGTAAATTATTTATTAAAATACTTATTTTGTTTTTTTTTATAACCAACCAATCAATAGCTGAGGAGAATATTATGATTTTAAAATTAAAAGATGGTGACGTTAAAATAGAACTCTTTGAAGATGTTGCACCAAACCATGTAAAAAGAATTAAAGAATTAGCGAATAGTGGAAAATATGACAACGTTGTTTTTCATAGAGTTATAGATGGATTTATGGCTCAAACAGGTGATGTAAAATTTGGAAATTCAGATTCTAAGGATTTCGATCTCAGAAGAGCAGGAATGGGTGGTTCAGATTTTCCAGATTTAGAACAGGAATTTAGTAGCCTTCCACACGATAGAGGAACTTTATCTATGGCAAGATCTCAAGATCCAAATAGTGCAAACAGTCAATTTTTCATCTGTTTTCAACCTGCTCCATTTTTAGATCGACAATATACAGTTTTTGGAAAAGTAATAGAAGGGATGGAATATGTTGATAAAATTAAAAGAGGTGACCAAAATAACAACGGTGCTGTAATAGATCCAGATAAAATCATCAGTTTTAAATCACAATAATTTTTTAAATGGCATTAAAAAATTTTGCCTTTAAAGTTTTAAAAAAAGATAAATTTGCTCGTTGTGGTCTAATTGAAACTCATCGAGGAAATATTCATACACCTACTTTTATGCCTGTTGGAACACAGGCAACAGTTAAAGCATGTACAATTGATGATATAAAAAGAACTGGTTCAGAAATTATACTTTCAAATACCTATCACCTAATGATTAGACCCGGTGTAGAAAGAATTCATTCAGCTGGAGGCCTCCACAATTTCATGAATTGTGATTTACCTATTTTAACTGACTCTGGCGGTTTTCAAGTTATGTCTTTATCAAAGTTAAATAAAATTGATAGAGAGAAGGGTGCTATATTTAATTCTCATGTCGATGGAAAAAAATTTTATTTAAGTCCAGAAGAAAGTATCAGAATTCAACTAGGATTAAATTCAGATATTGTTATGATTATGGATGAGTGTCCAAAAAATACAAATGATTATGAGCTAATTAGAAAATCTATGGATCTTTCTCTATACTGGGCAGCAAGATCAAAAAAAGCATTTGGTAAAAATCCACATAAAGCATTGTTTGGTATTGTTCAGGGTGGTTTATTTAAAGATCTGAGGCTTCAGTCATTAAAAGAACTTATAAATATTAAATTTGATGGATATGCTGTTGGTGGTTTGGCTGTAGGAGAGACACAAAATGAAATGTTTTCTGTGTTAGATGATATTAAAGAATTTATGCCAACTGAAAAACCTCATTATTTAATGGGAGTCGGAACACCTTCTGATATATTAGGAGCTGTAAAAAGAGGGATAGATATGTTTGATTGTGTTCTACCAACAAGATCTGGAAGAACGGGGTTAGCCTTTACTTGGCAAGGCAGAATCAATATAAAAAATAATAAATACCAAACCGATAATACGCCTTTAGATCCAAATTGTGAAAATTTAAATTTGAACAAGTATTCTAAAAACTATTTAAATCACTTGTTTAATACAAATGAAATTTTAGCATCAATGCTACTAACCCTTCATAATATTAATTTTTACCAAGAATTAATGGCTTCAATTAGAAAAAATATTAATGAGGGCACATTTGATCAATTTCATGACAAATACATTAATAAGTTGTAACAGTATTAGATTTTTTAGTTCAAATTGACATTTGAAAAAATATAATAATTCTGTATATAACAATTATTCAATTTGAATAATTTGGGGGCCCTTAGCTCAGTTGGTAGAGCAATTCCCTTTTAAGGAATGGGTCGATGGTTCGAGTCCATCAGGGCTCACCATTATTTTAATTAGCTAAATTCAATTGGAGGATAATCCAGTATTACTCCATTAATTTTTTCATTTAAATTTTTAATCCTATTTTCGGATGAGGGATGTGTACTCATAAATTCAGGGGGTTCCTTGCCTTTATTTAACTCTTTCATTCGTTCCCATATCTTAACTGTTTCTCTTATATCGTAACCTGATAATGATGAAAAAATCATACCTAAATAATCAGCTTCACTTTCTTGCTTTCTGTTAAAAGGATTTAATAAACCTAATTGAGTTATTAAACCAACCGTATTCATTCCAGTTGTTCTATTCACCTGTGATAGTTTACCTCCGCTAAAAATATCTATCAACTGAGTTCCTGTATTAACAAGGGTTGCTCTACTAGCTCTTTCGACTGAATGTTTTGCAACAGCATGAGCTATTTCATGACCCATAACAGCTGCTAAACCGTCTGTGTTTTTAGTTGCATCAAGAATTCCAGTGTATACTGCAATTTTTCCTCCAGGCATACACCATGCATTTCTAACTTTTTTTCTATCTATTAATATATATTCCCATTCAAAATTAATTGTTGGGTCTTCTAATCCAGTCT
The DNA here is from genome assembly GCA_902629935.1 of uncultured Pelagibacteraceae bacterium. GTDB lineage: Bacteria > Pseudomonadota > Alphaproteobacteria > Pelagibacterales > Pelagibacteraceae > Pelagibacter. Next base: position 10,569 of record CACOSU010000014.1, read on the forward strand.
TATAAAAATATTCTGAAATTGAATTTTCCATTCTTTTTCCAATTTCTTTAATCTCATTAAGTGTTTTTTTGTCATCACTCATTTTTTCTTTTTCTTTAATTTTTTCATAAATTCTAGCTGCTTGTGCATTTAATTTTGCTTCTGAAACAATTTTTAATTGTTTTCTCTCAGTTATTGGAGCTGTTGCACATGATGGTAGCAATATAGTTCCACATCCACAACCTACGTAAGATAAAAATTTTCTTCTATTCATTTTATAATAAAATTGTTAAATATAAATAACATGAATCTTAATAATAAAATATTAGTTATATTATTTACCATAGCAATCATTTTTGTGGTTTACGCCAGTTATAGTTAATCTTATGAAAAAAAAAACAAATAAAAAATCATTTTCATTAACATTAAGAAATTATTTTATTACAGGTGTTGTTGTTTTAATACCGATTGGTTTTACCTTATATTTAACTAAAATTTTAATAGGTGTCTCCTCAAATTTAATTCCTAAAAATATTAATCCAAATAGTTATTTACCTTTCAATATACCAGGTGTAGAAATCATAATTTCAATTTTATTGATTACTATAGTTGGGGGGCTTTCACTCTCTTTTTTTGGAAGAAGGATACTTAAGTTAATTGATGATTTATTTAAAAGAATTCCCTTTTTAAGAACTGTTTATTCTGCCATTTTACAAATGACAGAAACATTTTCTAAAAAAGATGATGGAAAAAAAAGTGTAGTTTTGATTGAGTATCCTAGAAAAGGTGTTTGGGCTGTTGGATTTGCAACAAAAGAGAATAAAGGTGAGATGGCCCAAAAAACTGGAAAAAACCTAATTAATGTTTTTGTTCCAACCACACCAAATCCAACTAGTGGTTTCTTATTAATGTTTCCTGTCGAAGATGTTATCTATTTAAACATGTCTTTTGAAGAAGCTTCTAAATTTATAGTTTCAGCTGGTACTTCGACCAAAAAACATTAGGCAATATCATTAATAATATCAGCTCTATCATATAATTTTATTAAAGGTTTAAATTTTGCTATATCTTCATTTGACTCTTCTATTCTTCTTATTTCTTTTTCAGCTAACAAAAAAAGATCACTATTATGAATTGGATCTGCTAATTTAAAATTTTTAATTCCACTCTGTTTAAAACCTAAAATATCTCCAAAACCTCTTAATTTCATATCTTCTTCAGATATTAAGAAACCATCATTTGTACTTTTTAAAATTTTAATTCTTTTTTTTGCGTTATCACTAAGATTTGATTTAAACATAAGTATACAGGTAGAATTTTTATTTCCACGACCAACTCTTCCTCTAAGCTGATGAAGTTGAGACAATCCAAATTTATTTGCATTTTCAATTATAATTACATTTGCGTTTGGAAAATCAATTCCAACCTCAATTATAGTTGTTGATACTAAAATTTTGAATTTATTTTTTAAAAAATTATTAAGAATTTTATTTTTTTCTTCTAAATCTGTTTTGCCGTGAAGTAAAGAAACTTGATTGGGAAATTTTTTTTTTAAATACTCAAATTTTTTTACAGCAGAAGAATGATCTAATTTTTTCGATTCTTCAATTAAAGGACATACCCAAAAAATCTGGTTACCTAAATTAATTTCTTTATTTATAAATTTTAAAACATCATCAATTTTAGCTTCTAGTTTACTGTAAGTTTTTATTGGTTTTCTATTTTTTGGTTTTTCACGTATTATAGAAATATCCATATCACCATAAATTGTCATTGTTAAAGTTCTTGGTATAGGTGTTGCAGTCATTAAAAGTACATCGCAATCTGCACCACCTTTATCAGACAATCTCTTTCTTTGATTA
>CACOSU010000015.1 GCA_902629935.1 uncultured Pelagibacteraceae bacterium
TTACTTTTTAAATTTCTTAAAATTCCAATAAAAATTTATAAAAAAGATAGGTATGATCTTATTGAAACAAAGGGTGTTAAAAAAATTAAGTCTTTTAACTATAAAATTCCTTCAGATATAAGTTCAAGTGCTTTCTTTTTAGTTTTAACAATCCTATCAAAAAATTCAGAATTAATTATTAGAAATGTTAATATCAATGAAACTAGGATTGGGATTTTAAAAATTTTTAAATTAATGAAAATTAAAATAACAATAAAAAACAAAAGAAACTATAAAGGAGAAAAAATAGGAGATTTATATGTCAGAAGTCAAAAAAAAATAAAACCTATAAATTGTCCTACAAATTTAAATAGCTCTAGTATTGACGAATTTTTACTAATTTTTTTATTAGCTGCTAAAGCAAATGGAATATCTTACTTTAAAAGACTGAATGAATTAAATGAAAAAGAAAGTCCACGACTAAAGTGGGGGTCAAAAATACTTAATAAGATGGGAATCAAAACCGAACTAACAAAAGATAGTATAAAAATTTATGGAAACCCTAAATTAAAAATAAAAAAAAAAATTACAATTAAAAATTTTTTAAAAGATCATAGGGTTTTTATGACCTCAGTCATAGCAGCTTTAACCTTTGGAGGTTCATGGAGAATTGCAGATAAAAATTCTATTGACACTTCTTTTCCTACATTTCTAGAAAAAATAGACGAATTAAGACTTTAATTTATATTAAATTAAATTGAGCTTGGATTTTAGTATTAAAATCACTGAATTTGCTTTATTTTTTCAAAATAAAATGATTTTTTTGAAATTTCTCTGTTGCTTATTAGTATAAATTTAATTAAAAGGTCGTGTTTTTAATAACAAAAATTAAGGCTAAAATAGTTAATGGAAATTTATAAAGATTTAACAAACCCCTCTTCTAAAGAGTTTGAAAAATTACTCACTAGCCAATTATCTAAAATAAATATTGAAGAAGGTAAAATCATTGAAGGTAAAATTAATAAAATTACAGAAAAGTTCTGCTTTCTCTTTATTGAAGGGCTAAAATCAGAGCCTGTCCTTGATATCAATGAATTAAAAAGCATTGGAATGCAGGATAAAATTAAAATTGGTGAAGTAATTCCAGTGCTATTGGAGAAAATTGAGGACAAAAATGGAGAAGTTTTAGTATCAGCAAGTAAAGCACAAAAAATTAAAGGTTGGGACAAACTTGTAGAAGCTTATGAAAAAAATGAGCCTGTGATGGGAAAAATTACAAGTAAATGTAAAGGAGGAGCAATTGTAGAGCACATTGATACAGGTTCCTTAATGTTTTTACCTGGGTCTCAAATCTCAGACCGTCCGTTAAAAGATATCAACCACCTTATGAATGAACCTCAAAAATTTAAATTAATAAAACTTGATAAAATTAGAGGTAATGCTTGCGTTTCAAGACGAGAAATTATTTCTTCATTTAAAAAAGAGGATAAGGCAAAGTTAATATCTAAATATAAAATTGGTGATGTTATAAAAAATGCTGAGGTTAAAGGATTTTCAAATTTTGGATGTTTTTTTAATGTAAATGGTGAACTTGATGTTTTAGTTCATTTACAAGAACTAAGCTGGAGCAGAGTTGAACATCCAGACCAAGTTTTAGAGATTGGCCAAAAATCTAATTTAAAAGTTATCTCAGTTGACTTAGAAAAATTACAGGTAGGATGTAGCATTAAACAGTTATCAAAAGATCCATTTGAAAATATAGATAATTATGAGTTAAATAAAACTTATAAAGTCAAAATTATTAAACTAACAGATTTTGGAGCATTTTGTGAACTAGAGTCAGGACTTACAACTCTATTACACAGTTCGGAACTTTCGTATACCAAAAAAAATGCGTCAGCAAAAAAAATGTTTAAAGTCAACCAAGAAATAGATGTTGTGATCCAAGAAATAGATAAAGAAAAACGTAGAGTAGCTGTAAGTTACAGGTTAACTCAAGAAAATCCTTATGACACCTTTTCAAAAAGGTATCCAGTTGACACCATTTGTGAAGCAGAAGTTGTTAGTAAAAATGAATATGCTTTATTTGTAAAAGTTGATGATATTGAAGTTGAGGCTTTTTTGCATTGTAATGATTTAACATTCCTAAATAATGGTGAGGAAGAGTTAACAAGATACAAAAAAGGAGACAAAATAAAAGTAAAAATTCTGGAAGTTAAAGCCTCGGAACAAAAAATTAGAGTTGGTCATCGTCAAACACAAAAAGATCCATTTGATTATTTTAATGACAAAAAAACAAACCAAACAATTACAGTAAAAGTTATTTCAACAGATAGTAAGGGTTTAACTGTAAGGCCTGAAAATTGTGATATGGATTTTCAAATTAAAAAATCAGAAATTGCTATTAATTCCGCAGATGCACGACCATCACGATGGACTGGTGGTGAAAAACTTGATGTTGCAATTAAAGATTTGAAATTTGATCAGAGAAAAGTATCATTGAGTATTAAGTTGCTAGAGGAGATTGAAAAAAAAGAGGCTTTAGAGAAATATGGATCTGAGGGGTCTGGTAAAAATTTACCTTTTTCGTCACTATCTGAAGACTTAAAAAAAAAAGAAGAAAATAAAGAATAAACTAATAAATAAATATTAAATTGGCTATTGTAAAATCAAAGCTTTTAAAACAACTTTCGATTAATTATCCCAATTTCCTAAAAAAAGATCTAGAAAAATTTGTAGATATAATATTAAACGAAATAAAAAAAGCTCTTAAAAGAGGTGATAGAGTGGAATTAAGAGGTTTTGGAGTATTTTCATCAAGTATTCAAAAAGCTAGAATTTCAAGAAACCCTAAAACTGGTGAAAAAGTTAATACTCCAGAAAAAAAAACAATTCACTTTAAAATGTCAAAAGACTTGTTTAAAAAATTAAATAACAATGAGGAATAAAACTGTATTTGTTGCATGTGATACTTCAGATCTTAAAACAGTTCAAAAAATAATTACCCAAACAAAAACAAACACAAAAAAACTTAAAATTATTCCAAAGTTTGGCCTTCAATTTTTTTACTCTAAAAAAGGTAGAAAATTCCTAGAAAAAATTAAAGTGGATTTTTGGCTAGATGTAAAAATAAATGATATACCACAGACTTCATTATCAGCAATTGATAGCTTGAAAGATTTAAAAAAATGTAAATTTGTAACTGTCCATGCTAGTGGTGGTTTTGAAATGCTTAAAGCAGTTAAGAAACATGCAAAAAAAATAAATAAAAATTTAAAAATTTTAGTAGTTACTATTTTAACAAGTCTTAATAATAAATCCATTAAAGAAATTGGTCACACGAAAAGTGTAAAACAATTAGTCTTAAAACAAGCAGCATTGATAAAAAAATCTGGATGCGATGGTATAGTTTGTTCTGCTCAAGAAGCTTTGATGGTTCGTAAAAGATACAAAAATTTATTAATTATAACTCCAGGAATAAGATTGCCTGGTGATAGTTCAAATGATCAAATGAGAATTATGACGCCTAAACAGGCTTTTAAAAATAAGGTTTCTGGAATTGTAATAGGAAGATCTCTTACAAAAGGTAATATAAAAAATAACACTATTAAACTCATTAATCATTTAAACAAATGATCAAAGGTTGCAAGATTTGCGGTGTAAAAGATTCTGATACTTTAAATTATATAATTAATCATACTCATCCCCCAAAATTTATTGGCTTCATTTGTAATTACCCAAAAAGCCCAAGACATGTTGAACTTAACTCTCTTAACAAATTATTAAATATAAAAAAAAACAAAAGTGAATTTGTTGCTGTTTTAGTAAAACCTAACAATAAAATTTTAGAGGAAATAAAAAGTTTACCTTTTGATTATTATCAATTGTATGACTGTACTCCAGATGAAATCAAAATTATAAAACAAAAATATCAAAAAAAAATTATTACTGCTCTAACAATAAAAAATGAAACCGATGTTCTTAGTTATAAATCATTCGTTGATGTAGCAGATGTGTATTTATTTGATAGCAAAGGTTATGAAAAAAGTTATAGTTTTGATCATAATTTGATTAAAAATATCAAACTAAACAAGGAATTAATGCTAGCTGGAAATATAAAATTCGATGATAACCTAAAAAATTATGAGAAAATTGCTAATTACTTAGATTTATCTGGAGGCTTGGAAACTTCTGGATTAAAAGATACATCCAAAATAAATATTTTTTTAAATAATTTAAATAAATTAATAAATGAAACTTAAAAAAAAAATTCCTCTAATTGACCAGCATGATCGTTACGGTTTTTGGGGTGGTAAATTTGGAGGAAGTTTTATTCCTGAAACTTTAAAAAAACCTGTAGATGATCTTACACAGGAGTTTTCAAAATTAAGAAATAACAAGAAATTTCTAAAAAAGAGAGATTATTATTTTAAGAATTATATAAAATCGCCCACTTCATTTGTAAAATTGGAAAATTTGTCTAATCACTTAGGTGGTGCTCAAATATGGGCCAAAGTTGTATCAGAAGCTAATGGTGGAGCCCATAAAATATATAATGCAACTGTTCATGCTTTAATTTGTAAAGCTATGGGAAAAAAATATATAGTTGGTGATACTGGTGCTGGTTATGCTGGTAAAATGTTAAGTATGGCTGCAAAGAAATTTGGTCTGAAATGTAAAATTTTCATGGGCGCAAAAGATATCAAGAGACAAAAACCAAACTGTGATGCTATGAGAAAAAATGGTGCTGAAATAGTTCCTGTATATTCGGGAAGTCAAACCTTAGTCGACGCAGTCAGTGAGTGTATGAGATATTGGGTATCAAATTGTGATACTACACATATGTGTGTTGGAAGTACAGTTGGTCCAAATATATTTGTAAAAATTTGTGGATGGAGTACAGCACAAATATCAAAAGAATTAAAAATACAAATTAAACAAGAATTCAAAAAAATTCCAAAAAAAATTAAATTAATTAACTGTGTAGGTGGTGGAAGTTCGGCATATGGTTTTTGGAGTGAATTTATAGATTTTAATAAATCACAAATAGAGTTAGTTGGTGTAGAGGCTGGAGGTCCAAAAAATTCAAAACTCCATGCTGCTCCTTTAAGTAGAAATGCTAAAATTGGGATTTTACATGGTGCAGCTTCTTATGTTTGTCAAAACAATGAAGGTCAAATTAATGACACTGAATCAATTAGTGCTGGATTAGATTACCCAGGCGTAAGTCCAATACATTGTTTTTTAAAAGATACAAAACGAGCAAGATATACTTATGCGACTGATGAAGAAGCACTTAAAGCACATGTAATGGTAACTAAATTAGAAAAACTTAATCCAAGTTTAGAGCCTAGTCATGCATTTGCAGAAGCAATAAAAATTGCTCCAAAATTAAGTAAAGATACAATAATAATTGTTAACTCTTGTGGCGATGCTAAAAAAGATAGAGATATCTTAAGAGAGAGACTGGGTAAAAATTAATGAGTTCATTAATTTACAAGGCGTTCTCAAATGCAAAGAATGAAAACAGGCCTGCATTACTCACTTATACAGTTGCTGGAGACAATACTAAAAAAAAATCCTTAGAAATATTAAAATCAATATCTAATTACGCGGATATTTGTGAATTAGGTTTTCCACATAACACTCCAATAGCAGATGGTGGACAAATACAAACAAGTGCTTACCGAGCAATTAAAAATGGTATTAAAATAAATGATGTATTTTCAATCGTAAAAAATTTTAAAAAAATAAAAAAAAACAAACCAATTATACTGATGGGCTATTACAATATGATCTATCAATATAATGAAAATAAATTTTTAGACAAATGCAAAAAGTCAAAAGTTGACGGTTTAATAGTTGTTGATTTACCTTATCCTGAAAATAAAAATTTTGCATCAAAATGTAAAAATAAAAAAATTAATTTTATTCAATTGGTTTCCCCAACAACTTCTAAGATAAGATTGAAAAAAATTGTAAAAGACTCCCACGATATGATTTATTATATAAGCATGTTATCCACTACAGGTGGAAGGCTTAAGGTGTCCCCAAAAAAAATATTGGAAAAATACAATAAGATTAAAAAACTAAACAAATCAAAAAATGTAGTAATTGGCTTTGGAATTACAGAAACAACCATCAAATCTCTAAAAAAAGCTGATGGTTTAGTGGTTGGAAGCGCAATTTGTAAGGAAATATCTAAATCAATTGAAAAGAGACAAAATGCTGTCACAAATGTTACTAATATCGTTAAAAGATTAAAAAATAAAATTCAATGAACTGGATAACTAAAATTATTAAAGCAGGTGAAAAAATTAAAACTGCTATACGTGAAAGAGCTACAAAAGAAGATATTGCAAAAAGTGATTGGACATCATGTTGCAAGGGTCCAATTTTAAAAAAAGATTTAGAGGAAAACTTATGGGTATGTCCAGATTGTAAACGTCATCATAGAATAAGCCCAAATCAAAGATTTGATATATTGTTTGGAAAAAATAATTATGAAATTTTCAAAACTCCAATACCAAAAGACGATCCACTAAATTGGACAGACTCCAAACCTTACAAAGAAAGATTAAAAAGTGCACGAAAAAAAACAGGATTAGAATGTGGAATGATGGTCGCCTCTGGAACTATAAATAATATTAAAATTACATCTGTAGCCTCTGATTTTGATTTTTTAGGAGCTTCAATGGCAGCTGCAGAAGGCGAGGCTTTTTTATATGGAATACAACATGCCATAGAAAATCAAACACCTTTTTTATGTATTAGTGCAGGTGGAGGGATGAGAATGATGGAAAGTTTAATTTCATTATCTCAAATGACAAGAACAACTCTTGCAATTAATGAATTAAAGAAAAATGGACTTCCATATTTAGTTTGTATCACTGATCCAACAGCAGGGGGTATTACTGCATCATACGCTATGTTAGGTGATATTCATATTGCAGAACCAGGAGCTTTAATTGCATTTGCAGGTGCAAGAGTAATTCAAGGAACTGTTAAAGAAGAACTTCCTGAAGGTTTTCAAAAAAGTGAATATGTTGAAAAAACTGGATTTGTCGATTTAATTGTTGAGCGTAAAGATCTTGCATCTAAAATTGGAACTTTATTATCAATATTGTTAAAGAAGAATTCTGATATAAGTGCTGAACAAAATGAAACTTCAGAAAATTCTCAGCAACTTTCAAAAGTTGCATCCTAAAGAAATAGACCTATCACTTGATAGAATTAAAAATCTTTGTGAAAAACTAGGAAATCCACAAAACAAAATTAAAGCAATATCAATTGTAGGAACTAATGGTAAAAATTCTACAATTCAAGCTGCTTATTCAATTCTTAAAGAAGCAAGTTTCGAATGTAATGTTTACACAAGTCCGCATATTCAAAAAATCAATGAAAGGTTTGTTTTTAGAAACCAAGAATTAAATGATATTGAGCTAGCTGATTTATTGGAGGAAGTTGAAAAAATTAATAATAATCAACCAATTACAGTGTTTGAGATGTTATCAGCTTGCTATTTTTATAAAGCGGCACAATATCCAGGTAGCATTAACCTAATAGAAAGCGGCTTGTTTCATCGTTTTGATGCTGTCAATATTCTAGAAACTAATCTAGCAAGTATTGTTACATCGATAAGCAAAGATCATCTAGATTGGCTTCCAAAAGACAAACAAACAATTGAACAAATTGTATTTGAAAAAACATCTACACTTTTAAATTCAAACATTATTGTATCCAAACAAAGTACTGAAGAGACGATGAATTGTATTAAAAAAACTATCTCTCAAAATAAATCTAATAAAGTATTTTTTAATGATGATTTTAGTTACTCAGTTAATGAAAATGATCTCTTCTACTATGAGGATAAATTTGGTGGATTAAAACTTCCTATGCCTAACGTGCTTGGTCAATATCAGTTAGAAAATATATCTACTGCAATAGCAACTCTTAGAACTTTAGATATTGAGATTAAGGATGAACACATCAAAAGAGGAATTAAAAATATATCTAGCTTAGCTAGACTTCAGGAAATTAAATCTGGTAAATTAAAAGAATTAGTTAAAAATAATAGATTTATATTAGATGGAAGCCACAACGAGGGTGGTGCTAAAGTATTAAATGAATATCTTCAAAGCTTAGATTGTAACAAACATGTTATAATTGGAATGATGGCAAATAAAGAACATGAAAAATATATCAGTTACTTCAAAGATATTTCTTCCATAACTACTATAGATTTAAAAACTCAGCCTAACTCTATAAGTGGAAAAGATTTAAAAGAAAAATTTAAAAGTTTAAACAATGTTCAATATCAACCAGATATCAAGCAAGCGATTAAATCAATTGATTTAAAAGAAGGTGATCTTTTATTATTTACAGGATCTTTGTATGGGGCTGCTGAAGTATTAAATTTAAATTAAATATTTTTATCTAAAAATTCTTTCATATGACTTTCTGGAACGCCACCAACTTTTCTATCTACTTCAATACCTTTTTTATAGATAATAACTGTTGGAACACCTCTAATACCAGCAGCTGAACCTGTGTTAATTCCACCATCTTCAACATCGGCATAATAAAAACCAGCTTTATCTTTGTATTCATCAGATAATTTATCCATTACTGGTTTTAGTGCCTTACATGGACCACACCACTCAGCTGAAAACTGAATGACTGAAACATCTTCATTTTTAATTTTAGTATCAAAATCTTCGTCTTTAAAATTTGTAAGCATGTATCCTTTCTATAAATTGCAGTCTTAAAGTCAACTAGGCAATTTCATATTTTTTTTCTATAGACATAATAAATTCATTTATTTCATCTAATTTTTTTAATTCCTCTTCGTCATTTCGATTAGAAGCCTGGTCTCTTAAGGTATCAATTTCTTGATAAGCCATTCCTATCGTTTGCCATTTTTCTCTATTTTTACTTAAAATTCTTCTAGCAATTTCACTTTTTATATTTTTATATAAATCTGGTGGCAATATATGCGGTGCTTCTTGATAGATTATTTTTTGGCCAAACCAACTACATCTTTTATCTGTAAATTTATCTAACATTCTTAATTTGTCTTCCCAAGAAGAACTATGCCAAGTTTTAAACAATTGGGTGTCTTTATTTGGAATAAATTTTTCATATAAAGTTTCCTCTGGCAATAAATCTTCTTGAGTTTGAGTTTGAGCCTTTTCCTCAGCTGCTTCTCTATTAATAATTTGAATATTTTTACAAAAATTTTCACTATTTCTGACCATTTTTGCTCTTTTTTGAATAGTTTCTAAATCTAGGTCTGCATATACCTTTTCCTTTAATGCAAACTTTTTATCTAATACAACTGGAGCTTTATTGGTTTTGATTACTCTAAGTGCTTTTGGACTAAACTTTTTTAAATAAACTTTAAGATCATTTACTGACAAGTTTAATAATGGTTCAGGATCTCTTCTTAAGTCGAATAAATATCCCCACGATGCATATGATGGATGAAAACAATGACCAGGATGTAATGTGGAGACAAGATACATCATATTTTTTCCTTTAACATTTTCAAAAATTGAATAAATCCCTTCACTTTTTAAAATAGTTTCAACACTATTTTTGGTAGATGTGCTTAAGAAATTTTCCCAATTGTCTTTGTGTTTATCTTTTATAATTCTGAGAATTTTTAAGCTTGTAAACGCATCATGAAAAGCCGTGTGTTGTTGTGATGTATCAAATCCTTGTTGCCTAGCTAAACCTTCTAAAGCCAAACTTTCATTACCAGCCTCTGTTAATTCAGTTTTTAATGTTTCTGGATTTAAGGTTTGAGCTACCCTGGCAATATGTAAACCATCATGTTCTTTATTGGGTGATGAATGTGTTATGTAGGGATATCTATTCGCTTTAAAAAAATTAAAATGAAACATACGCCTATCAAAATTTAAATTACTCCAACCCATAAACAATGATGGACTAGTTTTAGAGAAAAAATTTTCGACAGCTCCTAAAAAATCATAATGCGAATAATTACCTTTAGTAAGTAAATCAATACTTGTTGAATTAACTAATAAGGCTTTTGCGCTTGGAACCTCACCCTCTGGCATTCTGCCTCGAATATTAAGCTTACCAATTTCTTTTAAATTTTTGTCAACAACTACAGCCCCCACTTCAATTATTGAACCCCATATAGTGCTATTTGTTGTTTCCGTATCGTAAATTACTATTTTATCCATAAAGATCTAAGCTAAATTTGAAAGCTCATTAAATTTTTTTAATCTTCCCAAAAACAAATTTTGATAAATAACTAAATCATGCCCTTGAATTTTAAACTCTTGGAATAATTTATCTACAGTGCAAACCAAAATTACACAAGAAGTGATATTAGAATTATACACAATGTTATGTGCTAATGAATATGCGCTCGTTTGAAGAAGCCATGAATCTATATACTCAGCTTTTTTTGGTTTATTACTTTGTTTAAAATCAATTATTGATTCTTTGCCCTCATACACTCCAACACAATCAGCGGTCCCTGCGTATTTCTCTGGGTAATAAAGAGTACATTCAACACCCCAAATTTCATCTAATCTGTTTTTTAATCCTTTTTCTATAATTTCCTTGGCCATTAATTTGTATTGTTCATTATCTTCAAAAAAACTTAAATTTTCTCTTCCAAGCAAATAAGTTTCTAAATAATTGTGCATTTGAGATCCTCTACTACTTGCTGCTTTTGTAATTGCCTCAGCCTCTTTTTGACCAGTTCTCTCTCTCCAATTTGCTAATGCTGCTTTATCTTCTTCAGATCGAGTTGCATCTAAAATTGAAGTGACGCTTGGTAATTTTGTTTCCCCTAATAAATATCTTCTAATTCCATCAACTGTTGCTCTAGAGGAATTTGGATAATCGTATTTTTGATTCCATTGCATGAGATTTCTTATAGACGTTATTAGGGAAAAAAAGAAATTAATTTTTAAGCTGCCTATTTCGTTCACCAAATTTTTCTACGTTTTCAGTTTGTACAGCTTTCTCAACCTGCTCGGGATCTTTAATGTTTTCTAAAGTTCTTGAAATTGATCTTGCATCTGTTCCAAATTTATCAACCACTCCCATAGCATCCTCTAATTTTTTTCTAAGAACTATGATGTTGTCAAAATGTTTGGAAAATCTTGTACTGATTGTTTTCAAATGATTATAAATTTCTGTTGCACCTTTTTGTACTTTCAGTGATTGAAAGCCCATATGTAAAGATTGTAAGTAAGCAGAAAGAGTATTGGGTCCGCAGATTACAACTTTATATTTTTTCATTAACTCTTGGGTTAATAATTCTTTTGTACTTGGATCTTGGTATTCAGTTAACTCTTTGTATAAACTTTCTGTAGGAGCATAAACAATTGCAAAATCAGTAGTTTTTGGTGGAACAATATATTTTTCATTAACACTTTTAGCTTTTGCTTTAAACGCTGAGGCTAATTTTGCTCTAGCATCTGCAACAGCCCTTTTGTCTTCCGCGTCATGACCATCAGTAATTCCTTTAAATTTTTCTACTGGAAAATGACTATCTACAGGAACCAAAACATCTCCTTGAAGCTTAATTGCAAATTCAACATTTTCACTGGTATCCTCTTTCATTTTTACATTCGTCATAAATTGAGAGGCTGGCAGCAAATCTTTTATCAGTGCATCTAGGCTAAATTCTGCAAGCGTTCCATATTTCTTAACTCCAGCTAAAATTTTAGTTATCCCTTCTTGGCTTTGATTTAAAAGTTGAACTTGTTGATTAAAATTTCCAACCTTTTCCTCTACCTTAGTTAAAGTTTCAGTCATATCTTTAGTAACCCCAGTTGATAGGTTGTTAAATGA
>CACOSU010000016.1 GCA_902629935.1 uncultured Pelagibacteraceae bacterium
CACATTTTATTTCATATAATGCTTTAGAATAAATATTGGATCTTTTCTTTATTAAATCAATCAATTCTGCATCTGTTGCATTAATAGCCAATGGTCTTTTTCTACTATTTTTAATTCTATTTAACAATATTTTATCATCCCAATTGAGCCAGAAAGATAAATGATTTTTTAAAATTTCTCTCCTAATATTATTATTTGCAAAAGCTCCTCCACCAAGCGAAATCACAGTATCGCTTAATTTAAGTTTTTTCAAAGTTGTCTGTTCCTCAATTTTTCGAAAATAATTCTCACCCTCAACTTCAAAGATTTTTTTTATTGTAACGTTTAGATTTTTTTCAATTTCTTTATCGATATCTATAAAGTTTAATTTTAATTTCTTAGCCACCAAGAAACCTATAGAGCTCTTACCCGAACCCATCATCCCTAAAAAAACTAGATTTTCTTTTGATTTCATAAGTTTCTTTATTGAAAAAACATAAATATGTCTTAATTTGAAATTAACTAAAAGTATATGCAATTCATTAAAAACACAAGTTCAGGCAAACTAAGTATCGTAGGACTTGTGATTAAATCTATAATCGGATTAGGGGTTATTTTAGGTATTATTTTTTTTCTAAGTACAATTGATTTTCCTGCACCCAAAAAAGAAATTGAAAAGATTATTCCAAATGAAAATTTTAAAATCGTTAAATAAGAAAATTTTTTCAATTCAATTAGTTTGTTTTATTATTTTTATACCAGCTTACGGTGAAGAGAAACCAATTGATATTTGGAATATAAAAAAAAAAGATAATCAAGTTATTTCCGAAGCAAATATTTCAACCGAAAATACTGAAAGCACTAACCAAAATAGTGTTTACGAATTACGAGCAATCAAACAAAAGGATATAATTAAACTTGATGAAGAATATTCATCAAAGGAAATTAAAATTGTTGGGTTATATGATCCAAGTGAATATGGCCTCAGTATGGATATGTGGTCAAACTCAGATGGAACTAAATTAAAAAATTTATTTGATAATATTAATAAGTTTGATCTTTCAGATGATGCGTCTGACATAATGCATATATCTTTGTTAACCAACGCTCATTCCCCTACCAAAAATATTACTGAAAAAGAATTTATGAGCTTTAAATCTGATTGGCTAATAAAAGATGCAAACTTAGAATTAATTGAAGAATATTTAATTAAAAATCAAATATTAAATTTACATCCAAATTTGGCAAGATATTTAGTTGATAGTTATTTATCAGAATCAAATGTAAAAAAATCATGTGAATTTTTTTCTAAAAATTCAGAACCAATAGAAGACGAATATTTATCTAAATTTAATTTATATTGTTTAATAAATTACGGAAAAAATGAAGAGGCACAATTAATTTTAGATTTAAAAAAAGAATTAGGTTTTGAAGATATTTATTATGAAAATAAAATAAATTATTTATTTGGATATATAGATGAAGTTGATAAAGAAGTATCAATAAACACAATTTTGGATTTTCATTTAGCTCATAGAACTAACCCTGAGTTCACATATGAACCAAGTCAAGATACTCCTAAAATAATTTGGAAATATCTTTCGTCTGCTAATCTACTCTACAGAATTCAAGATTTAGAAATTACTGATGTAGAAAAAATTTCCACAATAGAAAAGGCTGTTAACGATAAAAATTATTCTGAGGAGGAGTTATTTGAATTTTATAAAAAATTTCAATTTAATATTAACCAATTCTTGAATACTAAGGAGGCATATAAATCCTTATCTTCAATTGAAGGACGAGCTCTTTTGTATCAAAGAACTCTTTTAACTGAGGAACCAAAACTTAAATTAGAGTTTATTAAGATTTTAAAGGATTTATTTATTTCTGAAGGTATAGGTGATGCTTTTGATTTAGAGCTAAAAAAATTTTTAGGTGAAATTAATATCGATGATGTACCTTCAAATTTTACAACATTTTATAATAATCATCTTAATAAAAAGGAAATTACTGATAAGAAAATTAGGTATAATAGTAAAATTTTACATCAATCAAAACTTATAAATTATTTTAATGGAGATTATGCAAAATCTAAAATTGAGGAGGATTTAGATAAGTTTTTGAAGAAAATTAAAAAAGATAAAAAATATTCTCTATCTAAAAAAGATATTATCTTTTTAGAGGCACTAAAATCAGATGGAATAAAAATTTCAAAAAAATATGATAGTCTATATGAGATAAAAAAATCTGAAATGCCTGCAGATATACAAACTTTAATAGACAATAATGAGACAGGTGCTGCATTATTGAGACTCATTGAAGTAATTGGTCCTGATAAAATAGAAAATATTGATGAAGATACAGTTTATTTTATTATTAATACTTTAAATCAGTTAAATGTTGATTTAATTAGAAATAAATTATTGCTAAAAGTTCTTCCTTTAAAAGTTTAAAAATTAGTTTATTTATCTGTTACATGACTATTAAACCAATTATCACTGTCCCAAACGATGTTTTAAAAAAAATTTCTGATCCTATAGAAAATGTTGGTGAGCGAGAAAAAAAGTTAGTAAATGATTTACTTGAAACAATGTACAATTCAAACGGAATAGGCCTTGCAGCAGTTCAAGTTGGTATTCTTAAAAGAATATTAGTTATTGATGTTTCAAAAAAGGAAGAAGAAAAAAAACCGATGTGTTTTATTAATCCAGTTATAAGAAAATTTAGTGATGAAAAATCTGTATATGAAGAAGGATGTTTATCCATACCAGATACATTTATTGAGATTGAAAGGCCAAAAATTTGTGAGGTTGAATATATTGACTTAAATGGAAAATTAAAAAATATTAAGTGTGATGGTTTGTTATCAACCTGTCTCCAACACGAAATTAATCATTTAGATGGAAAACTAATCATAGATCATTTAACTAAATTAAAAAGAGATATAATCATAAAAAAAATTTCAAAAAATAAAAAAAATCCTAACAGAGTAATAGTTTAGTCATGGCTAAAAAGATTGTTTTTATGGGTACTCCAATGTTTTCTGTTCCCATTCTTAAATCTTTATATCAAAATGGATATCCAATTGAATGTGTTTATACTCAGCCTCCACAAAAATCTCAAAGAGGTCAAAAAATTAATAAATCTCCAATACAAAAGATTTCTGAAACTTTAAATTTAGAACTAAGATCTCCAGATTCTCTTAAAGAAAATAAAGAGGAATTAGAGCATTTTAAGTCACTAAATGCAGATTTAGCAATTGTAGTTGCCTATGGTCAGATTATTCCTAAAGAATTTTTGAAACTAACTAAAAAAGGATTTATAAATATACATGCATCTATTCTTCCAAAGTGGAGAGGCGCTGCTCCAATTCAAAGATCAATTATGAATTTAGATAAAGAGACAGGTATTAGTATTATGAAAATAGGAGAGGAGCTTGACACAGGACCAGTATGTAACATTTATAAAATTAATATAGAAAATAATTTAAATGCTGATGATATTAGTGAAAAACTCTCAAGTTTGGCTGCAGAAAAAATTTTAGATAACGTAGATGATATATATGATGATAAGGCAAAATTTATAGAACAAGATAATTCATCAGCTACATATGCCCCAAAAATTCAAAAGTCAGAGGGACAAATAAATTGGAAAGATGATGCTAAAATTATAATCGGTAAAATAAATGGGCTTTACCCTGCTCCTGGAGCTTATTTTATGTTTAATGGTGAAAGATATAAAATATTAAAAGCTGAAATTGGACAAGGACAAGGAAAACCAGGTGAAGTTTTATCCGATTATTTAGAAATTTCATGTGGGGGTAAGAAATCAGTGAAGATCAGTGAAATACAAAGACAAGGAAAAAAACCTCAAAATATTGGTGAATTTATTTTAGGATCACAAATAAAAAAGGGTTCATTCTTGTAATGCACAGATACCAAATACTTATTGAGTATGTAGGGACAAATTTTAGAGGATGGCAGATTCAAAAAAAAGGGCCAACAATACAAGGATTAATACAAGAAAAATTAACAAAATTATTAAAAGAAAAGATTGTATTGCATGGTCAAGGAAGAACAGATGCAGGTGTGCATGCATATGAGCAATCTGCACACTTCGATTGTAAAAATAAAATAACAGATACAATTAAATTTTTAAAATCAATAAATCATTTTTTAAATTTAAAAGATATTGCGGTAAAAAATATAAAAAAAAGAAATAATAAATTTCATGCAAGATTTTCAGCAAAACAAAGAATTTATAAATATTTTATTTTTAATCAAATAAGCCAACCTATAATTGAAAAAAATAGAGCATGGCATGTTCGAAAGCCTTTAAATTTAGAACTAATGAACAGAGGTGCGAAAAAGTTATTAGGTAATAATGACTATTCAACTTTTAGATCTTCCAGCTGTAATGCAAAAAGTCCGATTAAGACAATTAAATCAATTAAAATTAAATCATCAAAAAACAAAATTGAGTTTCAATTTAGTTCTCAGTCATTTTTACAACATCAGGTTAGATCTATGGTTGGTTGTTTAAAATACCTGGGAGAAACTAAATGGGATTTGAAAACTTTTGAAAGGAGATTTAAGTCAAAAAAAAGAGCACTGTGTGCTCCTCCAGCACCACCTAGTGGTTTATTTTTATTTAGAGTTATCTATTAAATTTTTTTTGTTACTCATTGCAAATTTTTTATTTATTCGCCATCTAGACTCGGCTCTTACAATATAACCACAACAGTTTTTTGATTTACATTTACATTTAAATTGTTTGTAATTCTCATCAAATCCGAAACCATAGTCACAAGTAAACTCCTCACCTTTTTTAATGTCCTTGATTGCTTTGACCCAAATTTTTAGACCTTTACCATCGTAATCACAATTATTATCACAAGAGTGATTAATTAAACCTGCGGTATTCCATGGAAAATCTCCATCTAAATCGAATCTCTTATTTATTGTAAATAAATATATCGGTTTACTATTATCGTACTTGTTAGAATCTTGCGTTTGTTTTTTTGTTATTAGTTTTCCAACGTAATCAATTATTTTAGTTCCTTCTTTAATATCACGCGTAGCATAAAGTCCTCTACCTTTATTATCAATTCCAGACTTTTTAATTTTATATAATTTCATGCGAGTGATTTACAATGAACCAGATATTAATCAATTGAATTCTATAAGTGCGTTTACATGTTCATTTGCACTTTCAGCTAAAGCATTTAAGTCGTATCCACCTTCAAGAACAGATACCACCTTGCCCCTAGTGAACTTGTCAGTAGCAGCTAAGGTTCTTTTTGTAATTTCATAAAAATCTTTAGAATCCAGTCTAAATTGCCCTAAACCATCATTCTTATGCATATCAAATCCCATGCTAATTAGTAAAAATTCTGGCTCAAATTCAATCAGTCTTTTTAAGACACGATCATGTGCTTTAAGATATTGTTCAGAACTTGTTCCTGCTGGAAGAGGTACGTTAAAAATATTATTATGATTACCTTTTTCATCTTCACTGCCAGTTCCTGGATAAAAAGGATATTGATGAGTAGATAAATATAGAACATTTTTATTATCCCAAAAAATACTTTGATGTCCATTTCCTTGATGAATATCTGGATCCCAAATTGCAATTTTTTTATATTTAAATTTTTCAATAAGATAATGAGCTCCTACTGCACAATTATTGTAAATACAAAAACCCATAGCTTTGTTTTTTTCTGCATGATGACCAGGAGGACGAACAGGTACAAAGGCATTTTTGAATTTTTTATTCACCACACCTTCAATTGCTTGAATCACACACCCTACAGCATCTATAATTGCTTTTTCACTGCCTGGTGAAATTAAAGTATCACCATCTAGTAATTTTAATCCTTCTTTTGGAAAGCTATTTTGAATCATATCTACATAACTTTCATCATGTGCTTTTTTTAATATAATTGGATCAAATTTTTTCGGTTTTTCCCAAATTAGATCTTTTCTTTTTTTTAATTTTTCAGTTATAGCCGTGATTCTTTCGGGTCTTTCAGGATGACCATCTCCTGTTAAATGATTTATAGATGCATCTGAAGTTATTATGCAGGTACTCACTTAAAATAATTTTTTAATATATTTGAATATATTAAAGTTAGTTTTTTTAAATCTGAAATTGATGATCTTTCATTGACTTGGTGAATACTATTGTTTCTTAAACCAAGTTCTAGTCTTGGTATTGATCCTAAAAACCGACTATCACTAGTTCCACCTCTGCAGTTTAATTTAGCCGAAAGTCTGGTTACCTTTTTGACAACATTTTTTACCATAAAAATATCTTTATTTGGTTCTGTATAAAAAGCCTCACCACTTACTCTGTATTCTATTTTAGTCCTACATTTTTGTTTTTTTGCAACTGAATTAATTATTTTATTTAGTTTTCTCTTTAAAGAAGCTGATTTGTGTTTGGTATTAAATCTCACATTAAATTTTGCACTTGCAGTCTGAGGTACTACATTTTCTGATAAATTTTCGACATTCATTTTAGTAAATTCTAGATTAGATGGTGGCATATATTTAGTTCCATTATCTAAAGGAGCACTTTTTAATTTTGTTATAATTTTAGCTAAAGCTGTACAAGGATTTTTGTATGATCCAAAAAATGCACTATGACCACTCTTGCCATATACAGTTATAACTCCATTCATAGAACCACGTCTTCCAATTCTTATCTCATCTCCAACTGATTTATTTGAAGATGGTTCTCCAACCACAGAAAAATCAATTTTTTCTCCCTTTTTTCTTAAGTATTTCATGACTGCTGGACATCCATAGCCTGTTGTTTCTTCATCTGCTGAAATAATTATTGAAATGGATCCATTAAATTTTTTATTTTTTATAAAATTACTTACTGCACTTATCCAGCAAGCTATGCCACCTTTCATATCTTGAGCACCTCTTCCGTTTAAATATCCTTTACTTACAACAGCTTTAAAAGGTGGAAGTTTCCAGTTATTAAGATTGGCAACAACATCTGTATGACCTAAATACATAATGTGGGGTTTTGATTTACCATATCTCGCATATAAATTGAGCGCTGGCTTAGGTCCTGTTCCTTTGGATTTAATTATTGTGCATTTAAAACCAATAGCAGTTAATTTTTTAGATAAGAATTTCATTATACCCTTATCTTCAGTTTTGATTGTAGGAAATCTTATTAGCTCTTGAGCTAATTTTATTTCATTATAAGTTTTCATTAATTTATTCTCTTAAAAGATCATTAACTGATGTTTTTGATCTTGTCTTTTCATCAACTTGTTTAATTATTACCGCACAATATAAAGATGGTGCTTGTGAACTGTTTTTATCTGGCAAGGATCCAGGAACTACTACTGAATATGGTGGAATTTTTCCATAAGTTATTTCACCAGTTTTTCTATTAACAATTTTAGTTGATTGTCCAATATACATTCCCATACTTAGAACAGAGCCTTCTCCAACTATTACACCTTCTACTACTTCGGACATTGCTCCTAAGAAAACATTATCTTCAATAATTGTTGGTAATGCTTGAGCAGGTTCTAATACACCCCCAACTCCAGTGCCAGCTGAGATATGACAATTTTTTCCAATCTGACAACAACTTCCTGCACGACTAAATGTATCCATCATTGTTCCTTCATCAATATACGCTCCAATATTTACATAACATGGCATCAAAACTGCATTCTTTCCTACAAATGATCCTTTTCTTACTGGCGAATTAGGCACCATTCTAAAACCAGCTTTTTCATGATCTTCTTTTGTCCATCCAGCCGTTTTTCCTTTAAGTAAATGAGCTTTGTCATACCAGCTACTGTATGGACCATTTAAATTTTCCATTGGATACATTCTAAAGCTTAACATGATAGCTTTTTTTAGATGTTGATGTGTAACCCATTCACCATTGATTTTTTCAGCTACTCTTGCTTTTCCACTGTCTAAATCATCAATAATTTGATTAACAACATCCTTTAAAGATTTATCTGAATTTTGGCTTACTTGGTCTTTATTTTCCCAAGCTTCATTTATAATTTTTTCAATGCTCATAGTTTTATGAGTTTTTTAATAACCTTATTTCCTTTAAAAATAAAGAAAGATTTTCAATTTTGTAATCAATATACTCTTCATCAGACTCTTTTTTCCCCCAGTATTCATCATTGATTAACCAAACTGTTTTTGCTCCTCTTTCTTTTCCAATAGATAAGTTTTTTGCAATATCTTCGATGTAAAGTGTCTCAGTTGGATCAATTTGAAATTTTTTGACCATAAGATCAAATGTTTTTGCCTCAGGTTTTGGACTGTACTCAGCATCAACAATATCAAATACACCGTCAAATTGATCATCAATTCCTAAGTGAGTAGTGATATTTTTTACATGTTCTTTGCTACCATTTGTAAACACAAATTTGTTTAGATTAATATTTTCAAGCTCATTCCTTAAAGCAGTATCTTTTTCTAAAAAATCTAAATTAATATCATGCACGTAGTCTAAAAATTCTCTTGGATGTATATCGTGATGTATCATTAAACCATTAAGACTAGTGTTATATTTATGAAAATAATTTGTCTGTAATTCTTTTGCCTCTTTTAAATCTACATTTAATTTATTCGAAATATATTGAGTCATTTTTTTACTTACTTGACCAAATACTCCTTCAAGATCACTATAGAGTACCCCATCACAATCAAATAATATGTTTTTGATATTCTTTAATTCTTTCATTGTCTTATTAGGGTCCCAGAGCCCTTGTCAGAGAATATTTCCCATAAACACGAATGTGGCTTTGTGCCATTGATTATACCAACTGCTGTTACACCATTATTTACAGCATCTAAGCAAGCGTTTATTTTAGGTATCATACCTTCTGTAATAGTTTCATCTTTAATCATTTCAATAACCTCAGATGAAGAAATTTCCTCTATTAATTTCTTGTTTTTATCTAAAACACCATCAACATTTGTCATTAACAATAGTCTTCTAGATTTTAAAGATTTTGCTATTGCCATCGCAGCTGTATCTCCATTAATATTATATGTTTGGTTTTCTTTACCTAATCCTAATGGAGAAATAATAGGAATTTTATTTTGATTAATTATATTTAATATTTGTTCATTATTAATCTCATTTGGTATTCCTACAAATCCTAGCTCCTCTGCTTCTGGTATAGTTTTAATAATATTATTATTTTTTGTGTGAATAGAGATTGCTTCAGTTCCTTTGTCTTTTAAAGAATTAACAATATCATTATTAAAATCAATCAAAACAGATTCAACAACATCAATTATATGTTTATCAGTTACTCTTAGCCCTCTTATAAATTTTGATTGAATATTTGATTTTTCTAGTTCCCTTTTAATTCTCGGTCCACCACCATGAATTACCACAGTTGCAAGACCCAATTTATTTAAAACACTAAGATCAGTTATAAAGTTATTAAATACGTTTCTATCAATTAAAACGTTTCCACCGTATTTAATTACTACTAAATCATTTTTGTATTTTTCAATATATTTAATTACTTCATTAATTGGTGGCCCATTTTCAGGTAGTATTTTTTCTAGATCCATTTACTGTTTATTGAAATACTAGGTTGCAGTTTTAACTGTTGTACGTTTCATTATCACAACCTGTTGCCCCATAGTCAATATGTTGTTAATCGTCCAATAAATTACTAATCCACTTGGGAAAGGAGCAAGTATTACAGTTAAGAATAATGGAAAGAACATAAATATCTTTGCTTGCATTGGATCTGTTGGAGCCGGATTTAACTTCTGTTGTAACCACATGCTGGCCCCCATAGCGACAGGCCATATTCCAATTACTAGGAATGACGGAACATCGTAGGGAAGTAATCCAAATAAATTGAATATGGAGGTGGGATCCTTGGCGCTGAGGTCTTTAATCCAGCCATAAAAAGGCATGTGACGCATTTCTATTGTTACAAATAAAACCTTATATAAAGCAAAGAACACAGGGATCTGGACGAGGATGGGCAAGCAACCACTCATAGGATTTACTTTTTCTTTTTTATACAGAGCCATCATCGCTTGTTGCAATTTCATTTTATCATCCTTGTGGACTTCTTTAAGTCTTACCATCTCAGGCTGTAATTGCTTCATCTTCGCCATACTTCTAAAAGAAAAATTAGCTAAAGGAAAAAATGCCAATCGAATACAAACAGTAACAGCAATAATTGCAAGTCCGTAGTTACCAAATATTTTAAAGAAATATTCTAGAGCAGTGAACAAGGGACGAGTCAAAAAGTATAGAAAGCCCCAGTCAATTGTTAAATCAAATTTATCAATTTTTAATGACTCTGCGTAACCATCAATCACATCAACACGTTTTGCAGCTACTATTATCTGCAAGTTTTCCTCTATAAAAGAATTTCCATTTAATTCTAATGGCTCAGTTGTAACAAAGTTTATTCTGTACTTGTTCTTATAATCCATCGTAGTTTTGAATTCTTTTTCTCTTGGTGGAATCAGTGTCGATATGTAATATTTATCTCCAATTCCTAGCCATCCTTTTTGTGCAGTTCTTGAGAACTTTTTCTCCTCAATATCGTCATAATCTTCCTCAATTAATTCTTCATCTAACGTAGCAATCGGACCTTCATGAAGAATATAAAAATCAGTTATACCTTCTGGGATCTGATTTCTTATAATTTGTCCATAAGAATAGAAGTCGTAGTTTTTATCTGTAGAATTTATAACTCTTTGTTTTATCGTGAATAAAAACTTATCATCTAAAGCAATTTCTTTTTCAAAAGTGATCCCTTGATCATTTGTCCAGCTGAGTTTTATAGGAGATTGATCGGTTAATTTATTATTTCCAGAAACTGACCAAATTGAATCTGCATTTGGAATATCAATATTTTTATCATTAGTAATAAAACCACTTTCTATTACATATCCTTCTTTAGAAATTCGTGGTGCAAGAAATTTTACTTTTTCATCACTTTCTAAACTAACATTGTAATCTTTGAAAGTAAGGTCATCAATAGCTGCTCCTTTTAAAGAAATAGATCCAACAATACTTTGGTTTTCAAATAAAACTCTTTCGCTTTCTTTCAAAGCATCTTCTCTAGAAATTTCAATTATTTTTTCTTTTTGATCTAAACTAGGAGCATCTGAATTTTGTTCAGTTTTATCTTGTTCAGCCAAATTTTCTTTCGTTACCGGTGGTGGTGCGAAGAAAAGCGAATATAATATGATCACTGCAGCTGATAAACTTATGGCTGCTATAATATTACGAGTTTCCAATTTTTTTCTCCTTTACTTCTTTTTTAACTGGATCAAACCCACCACTTCCCCAAGGATGGCAAGATAAAATTCTTTTTATACTCATATATAAGCCTTTAAAAAAACCATATTCTTTTAAAGCGTCTATGCTGTATTCAGAGCAAGTTGGTAAATATCTACAAGAATTTCCTAATAATGGACTAATCAAATATTTGTAACCTTTAATAAATTTAATTAAAATTAGAGTAGATATATTCATTATTTTATTTTTTCAAAATCTTGAAAAATTGTTTGTTTTATAATTTTGTATTCA
>CACOSU010000017.1 GCA_902629935.1 uncultured Pelagibacteraceae bacterium
TTTTTTATTACTTTCAATTTTATTCATTTTTTTTAGTTCTTCAGAAACAATAATAATTTTTAAATGGTATTTTCCTTCTTGATTTCCTTTATGATTTTTGTGAAGAAAGGATTTGTCTTCAATATTTATACTCTCAATATTTATTTGTTTTAACAATTTTTTTTTTACAATTGAAATTAACTCATTTATATCCATATATGTTATTATATATCATGAAAAATATTTGTGACTGGAATAATTGCAATGAAATTGGAGAATATAAGGCACCTATTGAAAAGGATAATAGCAGAAAATATAGAATGCTTTGTCTTAAACATGTTAAAGAATTTAATAAAAATTGGAATTATTTTTCAGGAATGAACGATGACCAAGTAATTAATTTTTTAAAATCTGATATGACTTGGCACAAACCCACTCAAAGCTTTAGTTCGTCAGATAATTTTTTTAAAGTATTGTGGAATACTACTTTGAGAGATGAGCTAGATAAAGAAAAAATAAATGGTGATTATAATCATATGCGTCAATTTAAATTTGATCATAAAGATATAAAAGCTTTTGGAATTCTGGGGATTTCTGTAGGTTTAAAGTGGAAGAAAATACAGGATAAATTCAAATTACTTGTGAAAAAATTTCACCCTGATATGAATTCTGGAAATAAAAAATATGAAGAAAAACTAAAACTTATAACTTTAGCTTATACTCAATTAAAAAATACCTATAGAGAAAAAATTGACACCAAATCTTAACACAGAACCTGATATTAAAGTTTCATTAAAGCAAACTTTTGGAATTGATTCAGAAATGGAAGTAGAAGCATTCTCAAAGAAAAATGAATATGTTCCAGAAATAGATAAAAACTATAAATTCGACAGAGATACTACATTAGCTATCATTTCTGGATTTGCTTTTAATAAAAGGGTTTTAGTCCAAGGATACCATGGAACAGGTAAATCTACTCACATTGAGCAAATTGCTGCAAGATTAAATTGGCCCTGCATTCGGGTAAATTTAGATAGTCATGTAAGTAGAATAGACTTAATTGGAAAAGACGCAATAGTACTTAAAGACGGTAAACAAGTAACACAATTTAATGAAGGTATTTTACCTTGGTCAATTCAAAATCCAGTTGCACTCGTTTTTGATGAATATGATGCTGGAAGACCTGATGTAATGTTTGTAATCCAAAGAGTTTTAGAGGCTGAGGGAAATTTTACATTACTAGATAAGAATAAAGTAATTAAACAAAATAAATTTTTTAGATTATTTGCTACTTCAAATACTGTAGGTCTTGGTGATACCACGGGTCTTTATCATGGAACGCAACAAATTAATCAGGGTCAAATGGATAGATGGAATATAGTTACAACATTAAATTATCTTAGCCTTGATAGAGAAATGGATATTGTCTTGTCTAAAAATAAAAACTTTAACAATACAAAAGGTAAAGAAAAAGTTGCTAATATGATAAAAGTTGCGTCTCTTACTCGTAAAGGATTTATGGCAGGAGACATCTCAACTGTAATGAGCCCTAGAACTGTACTGCACTGGGCTGAAAATTCAGAGATATTTAAGGACACTGGTTACGCCTTCAGAGTAACTTTTCTAAATAAATGTGATGATATTGAAAAGAATACTATCGCAGAATATTATCAAAGATGTTTTGGAGAAGAATTACCAGAATCTTTGATTAATATTCAGATTTAAATGAGCTCAAGAGAAACTAGTTTAAAAGAAAAATTCAGAATTGCTTTAAACTCTACAGCAAAAGTAATTTCAGATGATTTTGATTCAAATAAAAAAAATTTAGAAAATAAAAAAAACCAAGATTTTTTTTCAGTAGAAATAGATAATCTGACCAATCCAAGTGACTTTATAAAACTACGCGCAGAGACCGATTCAAACGCACTAAAAAAAAAATTTTCTGATGACTTCATTTATAAAAAAAATTTACCTAGTAATACATCCTCAAGATCACTTTATAATATTGCTGAAAAAATCAGATATGAAGCCTTAGGTGGTCAAATGCTTAAGGGTATAGAAAAAAATTTTAATGAAAATTACTCTTTAATAATAAATCGCAAAAGAAAAGATCAATTAAAAACAAAAGAAGATGTGCCTGTTTCAGAAGCATTTGAATTATACATGCTTAAATACTTTCATAAAATAAAATTAAATCCTCTAACTTCTAAAATGTTAAATTTTTGGGAAAAAGATTTCGAGGACTCTATTGAAAAACATAGGGAATTTCTGTTGAATAATCTAGAAAATCAAAACACCTATGCTTCAAAATTTTCACAAATATTTGAAGAAATGGATATTTTTCAAAGTGATGAAGATAATGAGAAAAAGGAAGAAAACCAAGATCAGGGCCAAGACAATCCTTCAAATGATGATGAAAATAGTGATAACGAAGATAATAAGGAAGAAAACAATGACCAAGAAACTCAAGCGTCCCTAGATGCAGATTACAGTGTTGATGAATTTAACTTAGATGAACAACTTAATGAAGTTGAGTCAGATGAACAAAGTTCAGAACAAATAGTAAAAACAAATATAGATAATATTAATCTTGATTACAAAATATTTACTACACAATATGATGAAATTATAAAAGCTGAGAATTTAGAAAATGCTGATGAAGCAACTAAACTTAGAAAAAGTTTAGACCAACAGTTAATTGGTTTTCAAGACGTTATAACAAAATTAGCAAACAAACTTCAAAGACAATTACTTGCAAAACAAAATAGGGCATGGGAATTTGACTTAGAGGAAGGGCTATTAGATAGCTCTAAACTTCCAAGAATTATAATAGACCCTTATAATTCTTTATCTTTTAAAAAAGAAAAAGACTTAGATTTTAAAGATACTGTGGTAACCTTATTAATAGATAATTCTGGTTCTATGAGAGGAAGACCAATCACCATAGCAGCGATATGTGCGGATATATTATCTAGAACTCTAGAAAGATGCTCTGTTAAAGTTGAAATTTTAGGCTTCACTACTAAAAATTGGAAAGGTGGGCAAAGTAGAGAGTTTTGGACAAAAAATTCAAAACCTAAAACACCAGGTAGATTAAATGATTTGAGACATATTATCTACAAAGGCGCAGATACTCATTGGAGACAAGCAAAAAATAATTTAGGGTTAATGCTTAAAGAGGGATTGCTTAAAGAAAATATTGATGGAGAAGCGATTTCGTGGGCTTACAATAGAATCAAGAAAAGAAAAGAAGAAAGAAAAATTTTGATGGTAATTTCCGATGGAGCACCTGTAGATGATTCAACTCTTTCAGTAAATTCAGGAGACTTTTTAGAAAAACATTTAAAAAAAATTGTTAAATTTATCGAAAATAGGTCTGAAATTGAAGTTTTGGCCATCGGAATAGGTCACGATGTTTCAAGATATTATGATAAAGCAATAAAAATTACTGACGTAAATGAATTAGGAGATGTTATGATATCTCAGCTAAGTTCATTATTTGAAACAAAAAAAAAACTGCATTAAATATTAAATAATTCTTTATTTTTCCATGCAATATTAACTTCAGCACCACTACGCGTTCTTGAATTTCTACAATTTACAGATGCAAAATTTTTCTCCAGTAAAGTTTTTCCAATAAATAGTCCAAGTCCTAAACCTTCTTTGGACTTATCTTTTGAGAAATTTGATTTTAAATATGGTTCTCCAATTTTTGATATGATATCCCTTGGATAACCTGCGCCATCATCTTCTACAGTAATCTCTGTGGTCTCACTGTCAGTTTTTAAATTAATGAAGATAGTACTTTTTGCAAATTTATTAGCATTTCCTATAAAGTTTCTTAATCCGTAAACAATTTCTATAGATTTAGTTATTTTTTTTGGGTTTGAATCCTGATCAAAATTAAAGATAAATTTTTTTTTACTTATTTCTTTAAATGAAGATATTATTTCATGCAAATAGTGTCGAATGCTGATATCTTTATCAATAAATTCATCCTCTTCTATAGGATTTAATGTTAGCCGCTTTAAAATCTCATTACATCGTTCAACTTGGCTATTTAATAACTCTATATCTTTTTTTATTTCTTTATTACCCTTAAATTGTTTCAATAAATCATGTGTAATAATTGTGATTGTCGAAAGTGGCGTACCTAAAGAATGTGCAGCAGCAGCAGCTTGACCACCTAAAGATAAGAGCTCATGTTCTTTAGCCATAACTTCTTCCATTTTTCCCAATGCTTCTTTCCTCAATCTAGATTGTGTTCCAAATGTCATTGCAAAGTAGTTTAAAAAAAATAAAGCAATAATTAAAGAGGTTGGAATAGAGTAATAAAAATAATGATTATTATGAAAATCGCTATTTAAGTTAATTGGTAAATTTTCATACATGAAAGTCAAAAACAAAATCATGATAGTTGTTAAGATTACTAACAAAGTATTAGTTTTAAAGCTTAGATTTGATGAGGAAAAAACACTTGGTATTAGTATAAAAATAATAAATGGATTGGTTATTCCCCCAGACAAATAAAGTAGAGCACCTAATTGTAAAATATCTATAACCAGGAAAACAAAAGCGGATCTATCTGATAGTTGTGTTTTTTGGTAAATAAAAGTTAAATATAAATTACTTAATATACCAAAAAAAATAATTATATTTGATGTAACAAAATCAAAACTAGAATTTATAAAAAAATATACAAAATTTACAGCAACTAATTGTCCAATAATTCCAATCCATCTTAACGATATATATGTTGATTTTTTAAAAGAATGGTATTTTGAAGTTTCAAAGAACTTCATTTTTAAATATCAAGGTTTCGAACATTTATAGCATTAGAAACTATAAAATCTTTTCTTAATGCTACATCGTTACCCATTAAAGTATGAATTAAACTTTGATCTTTTTTTAAATCCTTAGAATATTGTACTTGTAGTAGATTTCTTGTGTCTGGGTCTAATGTAGTGCTCCATAACTCTTCAGGATTCATTTCCCCTAATCCTTTGAAACGTTGGATATTCATTTTTGATTTTTCTTCATCAAGTGCTTTAAAAAAATCTTTAGATTTTTTCTTAATTTTTCTTAATTCTTTACTATTATTTACTATGTAATCCTCTAGCTCATTCTCATCCTTAATATAAATTCCTTTAGAGCCTTTATTAATTTTAAATAATGGTGGTTGTGCTAAATAAACATGACCATTTTCAATTAATTTATTAAATGGCTTATTATTAAAAAATGTTAAAAGAAGAGCTCTTATATGTGAACCATCTACATCAGCATCTGTCATGATAATTATTTTTCCATATCTTAAATCTTTTAAGTCGATCTCCGGTGCCTTAGGATCTAAACCAAGTGCATTAATTAAAGTAACGATTTCATTTGAGGAAATCATTTTAGATAAGGCCTTTGTTCTTTGATCTGAACCATTTCCATTACTATTGCCATTGCCATTTTTTTTTATATTAAAATCTTCTACATACGTGTTTAGTATTTTGCCTCTGAGTGGTAGAACCGCTTGATTTGCTCTATTTCTTCCTTGTTTAGCAGAACCACCGGCAGAATCACCCTCAACAATAAATAATTCTGTTCCTTCTTGTTTACCAATTTGGCAATCTGCCAATTTACCTGGAAGACCACTTAATTCTAGAGCTCCTTTTCTTCTTACATTTTCTCTTGCTTTTCTAGCAACGTCTCTCGCCATTGCGGCTTGAATAACTTTGGCTAAAATGATTTTTGCAATGGATGGGTTTTGATCAAACCAGATAGATAATTTTTCATTTACTAATGTTTCTACAATCATCCTGACCTCTGATGACACCAGTTTATCTTTTGTTTGAGATGAAAACTTCGGATCTGGAATTTTAGTCGAAAGCACACAAGTAAGGCCTTCCTTAATATCGTCACCTGAGATTGCTAACTTATTTTTTTTTAGTAAGTTATTTTCGTTAGCATATTTATTTACAACTCTTGTTAATGCACTTCTAAATCCTAATAAATGAGTACCCCCATCTTTTTGATAGATATTATTGGTGTATGGAAAAATATCTTCAGTATATCCAGCATTCCATTTTAATGAACACTCTAATTCAATATTATTTTTTTTACCCTCTATATAAATAGGTTTTTTAAATAAATCGTTTCCATTTTTATTTTGTAACTTTTCCCTTTTTTCATCTAAAAAATCTACGAATTCTAGAACTCCTCCATCAAACTTAAACTCTGATATTTTTTCTTTCTTTTGACTAGAATCTGTAAAAATTATTTTTATTCCTTTGTTTAAAAAAGCTAATTCTCGCATTCTTTTAATTAAAATATTTGGACTAAATTTAATTGAAGAAAAAATTTCTTTAGAAGGTAAAAAAGTTACTTGAGTACCGGTATGTTTTGATTTTCCTATCATCTTTAATGGCGATATAGCCTCACCATTTTTAAATTCAATGTAATACTTTTTTCCATCTCTGTTAATTTCTAATTGTAATTTTTCAGAAAGAGCATTTACAACTGACACACCTACGCCATGTAAACCACCTGAGACTTTATAAGAATCGTGATCAAACTTACCACCAGCATGAAGTTGGGTCATGATTACTTCTGCCGCTGATTTTTTTTCTCCTTTATGTGTATCTACTGGTATACCTCTACCATCATCATTTACTGTAATTGTTCCATCGTAATTAATTTTTACATTAATATTTTTACAATATCCTGCTAATGCCTCATCAATTGAGTTATCAACAACTTCATAAACCATATGATGTAAACCAGTTCCATCATCTGTATCTCCAATATACATTCCTGGTCTTTTTCTAACGGCCTCAAGACCTTTTAAAACCTTGATGGAGTCTGCTTGGTATGTGTTTTTAATCGTCATTTTTTTAAATTTTGGAAAGTAATAATTATAACATTTTTTTAAAAAAATGCTGATTTATCTCAACATTTAAATTTGAAATTACTTGAATAACTATTGAAAAATAGGGCTTATTTGATGGCGGAGAGAATGGGATTCGAACCCATGAAAGAATTGCTCCTTTACACGCTTTCCAAGCGTGCGCCTTCAACCACTCGGCCATCTCTCCAGATAAAAGTTAATTCATATAAACTTTTTTTAAAAATACTCTATATCAACTTAATAAGTTTTAGAATGAATAGTATTTAATAATAAATTAGATTTCTTCAAAAATTTAAAGTTAGAGAAAATTTCATTTATAAAATAGTATTAAAAATAAAAATTATGAGCTCAAATATTTCTATTTATGTACCAGCCTACAATGCTGAAAAAACAATTAAAATGTGTATTAATTCAATTTTAACACAAACTATACAGCCAGAAGTAATTTTAGTTGTTAATGATGGATCAACAGATAACACAAGTAAAATTTTACAAGATTTTGGCAATAAAATTATTACTATTGATAATAAAAAAAATATGGGTGTGAGTCATTCAATGAATATTGCTACATCTTATTTAAAAACTCGTTACATTGGTAAAATTGATGCTGACGTTGAGCTCATGCCCGATTGGACCGAAACTTTATTAAAAACAATGAACGAACAAAAAGCTACATTAATAGGTTGTAAAATGTACGAAAAATATTTAGATAATCCATTTAATCTTTGGAGATCAATTCGATTAAAACAAAATTGGGGAGAAGAAAATATATCAAATCCAAAATTTATTTTTGGGTGCAATAACATTCTTGACTCATCAAAATTAGATAACGAAAAAAAATATAGAGACGATTTAGAATATTTTAAAACCAACGGAGAAGATATTGAGTTTTCTAATTATTTAAAAAAAAAAAATCTACATATTTTCTATTGTAGTGATACAACATGTCATCACCTTCAAGATGATAATGCACAAAGCTTAGCCCACAGATACTGGAGGTATATACACTATGGAGATGGTTTAAAGAAAAGAAATCTTTTTAAAACAATTAAAAATATTTTTAGACAATTTAAAAGAATTCTTAAGTGGTCATTATCTGATATATTGCAAAAAAGAATTAAGTTAATTAAAGTTAATTTTCTTCTATTCTATTACTTTTCCATTCTTGATTATAAATTTTATGTAAAAAATAAAGATGAAATCTAAAAAATTATATTTATCCAATTTAGCATGGAAAAATAAGGATTTATTTCCAGTCTTAAAAATAATTAAAAAAAATGGATTTGATGGTATAGATTGTGCTCCATTACAATTTTCAAATAAATGGGATGAAATAGAAAAAAAAGCAAAAAAATACTCGTCTTTGTTAAAAGACAACAAGCTAGTTGTAAATTCTATACAAGGAGTTTTTTATCAAACAAAATTAAATGTTTTTAGAGATAAAAAGAATAATTTTAAAAAAATTTATAAACACATACTCTTAATAGTAAAATTGTGTAAAATTTTCAAATGTAAAAAAATAATTATTGGGTCTGCTGAATTTAGAGATATAAGGAATTTAAATATTAAAGAAGCGGATAGAATT
>CACOSU010000018.1 GCA_902629935.1 uncultured Pelagibacteraceae bacterium
TAGGTAATAATAAATAAGATACAAATATAACAAAAACTGCGACAAAAGTTAAAATTATTTTATTATTTTTTAATAAATATCTAAGATTTTTAAAATTTAACTTGTTTAAATTTTTTTCTAAAAGACTATTAATAAAATGACCTATGTTTTTAAAATATTTAGTAAAAAATTTAGTTTTAAGCATAACAACCAAGGAAACTTATAAAGTATTATTTTAAATGATAAACAACGATTATCTAAAAAATTTAAATGAAGCACAAAAAGAAGCGGTTATGTATCTTGATGGGCCTCTTTTAATTGTAGCTGGGGCTGGGTCAGGCAAAACAAAAGTTTTAACATCAAGAATTGCCAATATAATTAAGGAAAAAAAAGCTTTTCCTAATCAGATTTTAGCAGTCACGTTTACAAATAAAGCTGCCAAAGAAATGCAAAACAGAGTCAGTAAATTACTAAGTTCTTCAGCAGTTGGGCTTTCTTGGCTTGGTACATTTCACTCTATATGCGCAAAATTATTAAGAAAACATGCCTCAGCAGCAAACCTTAATTCAAATTTTACCATTATTGACACTGATGATCAAATCAGACTTATCAAGAATATTTGTAAAGGAGAAAATATTGATATTAAACAATTGTCACCTAAATTTATTCTAGCAATAATTGATCGATGGAAGAATAAAGGATTTTATCCCAATGAAGTAATAGTAAACAGAAAAGATATTTATGAAAAAACAATTCTCCCTCTTTATAAAATTTATCAACAGAAATTAATTGATCTTAATTCCTGTGACTTTGGAGATCTTATTTTGCATACTGTGAAAATATTAGAATACAACACCGATATAAGAGAAATATATTCTAAAAATTTTAAATATATTCTTGTTGATGAGTATCAAGATACAAATTTTATCCAAAGTAAATGGCTTAATCTCTTATCAGAGAGAAATAAAAATATTTGTTGTGTCGGAGATGATGACCAATCAATTTATAGTTGGAGAGGTGCAGAGATAAAAAATTTCTTAGAATTTGATCAAGTTCATGAAAATACGAAAGTAATAAGATTAGAAAAAAATTATAGATCTTCACAAAATATTCTATCTGTTGCTTCAAATCTTATTTCTAATAATCAAAATAGAGTTGGTAAAACATTAATTTCTACGATGGAAGAAGGTGATCTAGTTAAATTAAATTGTTTTAAAAATGGAAAGGATGAGGCAATAGGTATTTCAGATGAAATTGAAAAAAATATTAAAAAAGAATTTTCTTACAATAATGTTGCTATACTTGTAAGAGCTATTTTTCAAACACGTGAATTTGAGGAGCGTTTTCTTAAAATTGGTATGCCTTACAGAATACTGGGTGGAACAAAATTTTACGAAAGAGCTGAAATTAAAGATTGTGTTGCATATTTAAGATTAATTTATCAAGAAAGAGATGATTTAGCTTTTGAGAGAATTGTAAATAATCCTAAAAGATCTATTGGTGATAGTACTTTAAAAAATATTCATGCATTTTCAAAAGAAAATAATTTAAATTTGGAAAGGGCGTCTATTAAAATGCTCGAACAAAATTTAATTAAACCAAAAGCTAAAATTGGTTTAAATTTATTTTTGAATTCTCTATCGAAATGGAGAAGTGATTTAATTATAAAAAAAATAAATCATGTTAAATTATTACAAATAGTACTAGATGAATCTGGATATTCAGCAATGTTAAAAAATAAAAAAGATTTTGATAATGAAAATAGATTAGAAAATATAAAAGAACTATTAAGTGCCATGAAAGAATTCGATAATTTAGAAAGTTTTTTAGAGCATGTGTCTTTAGCAACCTCAGTAGATCAGGAATGGGATGGTCAGAAGGTGAATATGATGACAATGCACGCAGCAAAAGGATTAGAGTTTGATGTTGTTTTTTTGCCTGGATGGGAAGAGGGATTATTTCCTCATCAAAAATCTATTGAGGAAAAAGGGCAAAATGGGCTAGAGGAAGAAAGACGCCTAGCTTATGTTGGAATTACGAGGGCAAAGAAAAAAGCTATAGTATCTTTTTCAATGAACAGGTTTTATCAAGGGGATTGGATAGACAGTATGGCTTCAAGATTCATAGATGAGCTTCCAGAAAAATACATAGAAAAAAATTCTTACTTTGATGAAGATATTAATAGTGACGATGACTTTGAATTTAATCAAGATTTTGAGATTGAAGAAGGTACAAGAAGTCCGGGCTGGATAAGATATCAAAAAAGAATTAAATGAGTAAAATTGTTAAAATATTAAGAGGTAAATTCAAAGAACACAAAATTGATGGATATGTAATACCAAAAAATGATGATTATTTCACAGAGTATTCCAAAATAAATAGATTAAAAATTATTTCAAATTTTAGTGGTTCAGCTGGCTTAGCAATAATTTTAAAAAATAAAAACTATTTATTTACTGATGGAAGATACACAATACAAAGCCAAATTGAGTGTGGAAAAAATTTCACAATTTATAAATTTGAAACACTTATAAATTGTAAATTGTTTAAAAATTTAACTCTAGGTATTGATCCAAAATTATTTACCATTTCACAAATAAAGAACTATTTTTTAAAAAACAATAAAGTTAAATACATAAATAAAAATCTAATTGATGAAATAAAAAAAGAAAAAGAAAATCATTCTATTCCATTTTTTTCATTAGAAAAAAAAATAGTTGGTGAAAGTGTAAGTTCTAAAATTAATAAAATATCTAAATATTTAAAGAAACATAAATCAGATTTTATTTTTATAAGTGCACCTGAAAACGTAGCTTGGATACTAAATATTAGAGGTGGAGATAGTCCGAATAGTCCTGTTCCTAATTCAAGACTAATAATAAGCAAAACAAGAAAAATATTATTTATTAGTAAAATAGAAAAATGTAAAAAATTAATAAAAAATAAAATTTTAAAAAAAGAACAGCTTATAGATGTAGACGAATTTCCAAATCAAATGTTTAAAATTAAAGGAAAGAATTTCGTTGTTGATGATAAATCTTGTTCAATATTTTATGAAAATTTAATTAGATCAAAATTTAAAATCGTAAGTAGAGAAGATCCAACTTATTATTTAAAAGCAATTAAAAATGAGACCGAAATTAGAAATATGATAACTTGTCATATTATAGATGGTGTTGCATTAACTAAATTTATTTATTGGATAAAAAAAATAAATAAAAAAAAAATTACTGAAGTTGAGGCAGCCAAAAAATTAGAAAAATTTAGAAAAATGAACAAAAATTTTCTTTATCCTAGTTTCGACACAATTGCTGGATCAGGAAAAAATGGGGCAATTGTGCACTATCGAGCAGAAAAAGAAAATTGCCGATTTATAAATAAAAAAGATATTTTTCTGTGTGACTCGGGTGGGCAATATAAATATGGCACAACTGATGTAACAAGAACAATTTGTTTTTCTAATCAAAGTCAAAATATAAAAAATATTTTTACTAAAGTTTTAAAAGGGCATATTGCAGTAGCCACTACTAATATTAATAAAGATAATATTGGTAAAAGAATCGATAAAAGAGCTAGAAAGTTTCTAAGAGACAGTAATTTAGACTATGCACATGGCACAGGACATGGAGTTGGTTTTTTTCTGAATGTTCATGAGGGTCCACAATCAATTACAAAGGTAAATAAAGTTAAAATTAGACAAGGTATGATTTTAAGTAATGAGCCTGGTTATTATAAGAAAAATGGTTTTGGCATACGTATCGAAAATTTAGTTTATGTAAAGCAAAAAGGTAAAAATTTATTTTTTGAAAATTTAACAATGGCTCCAATTGAAAAGGATTTAATCAATTTTAATTTATTAACACATTCAGAAAAAAATTATCTTTTTAAATATCATATGGATGTTTACTCAAAAGTGTCAAAACACTTAAATCAAAACGAAAAAAAATGGTTATCCAGTTTTATTTAACATCTTTAAGAATTCGTCCTGATTAAGAATTTTAATTTTAAGTTCTTCAGCTTTTTCAACTTTTCTTTTAGTTGGTTTTTCTCCAACTATTAAATAGTTAAGTTTATTTGTCACACTGCTTACAGAGGATCCCGAATTCTCTTCAATTAATGATTTTACCTCAGCCCTACTTATTCCTGTTAATTTTCCAGTTACTAAAAATGATTTATTATTTAGTAAACCTTCATTTCTTTTATTTGTCACATTTTTTATAAATAAAACTTTTCCCAAGTCATTTAAAACTTTTAAATTTTCCTTATTTAAAAAAAAATCTCTTATTGAGCTTACTTGAGTTTCACCAATCCCATCAATATTTAGTAAATCCTCATAATTTTTTTTTTTATATAAACTTTGAAAATTTAGGTAAGATGTAAAGTATTTAGATAATAATTTAGCGTTTTCTAATCCAATATGTCTTATACCCAATGCAAATATAAATCTGTCTAATGAAATATTTTTTTTTTGGTTGATAGAATATTTTAAATTTTCTACAGATAATTTTCCCCAACCCTCAAGCTTTTCAATTTTATCATAATCTAATTTGAATATATCTTGTGGAAATTTTATTAACTTTAATTTCCAAAATAATTCAACTATTTTTTTTCCAAATCCATCAATATTAAAAGCCTCTTTTGAAACAAAATGTTTTAATTTTTCAATCGCAATTTTGTTACAAAAATAACCATTACTAGAACATCTTCTTACTGCATCAATTTTTTTTGTAACTTTATTAAATTCTTTTATTGTTTTTGAGCCACAAGAAGGACATTTGCTAGGAAATTTAAATTTTAAACTTTCGTTTGATCTTTTGCTTACATCTACAGAAAGAATATGTGGAATTACATCTCCTGCTCTTTCAACAGTTACTGTATCACCAATTCTTATATCTTTCCTCTCTATTTCATCTTCATTATGTAAAGTTGCATTAGATACAATTACTCCACCAATATTTATTGGTTTGATTTTTGCTACTGGTGTCAAAGCACCAGTTCTGCCAATTTGAATTTCAATATCAATAATTACTGATATTGCTTTATTTGATGAAAATTTATGTGCGACAGCCCACCTTGGAGCATTTGCAACATTCCCTAATCTCTTTTGAAGAGAAAAATTATTTATCTTATAAACGATACCATCAATATCAAAATCTAAACTTGCTCTTTTTTTTTCTACTTCATTATAATTTTTTAATAAATTTTTAACTCCAGTGATTTGTTTATTTAATGGATTTGTTTTAAATCCCCATTTACTTAATTTTTTTAGATATTCGGTTTGAGTAGTTACCATTAAATTTTTTTCAAAACCAAAAGTGTATGCAATAAATTTTAGAGGAATATTTTTGGTATCATTAGGGTTTTTTTGTCTCAAAGATCCTGAAGCTGCATTTCTAGGATTCGCAAATTTATTTTTTAAATTTTCAAAATCGGAATTTTGGATAAAAACTTCTCCTCTTATATCGATTTCATTTGGGAAATCCTCAAATTCAATTTTTTTTGGAATATCACCAATAGTTTTTAAGTTTTCCGTTATATCTTCACCTTGTTTGCCATCACCTCTTGATAATCCCATTTCAAAATTACCTTTTTTATATATTAAGGATGCGGAAATACCGTCAATTTTAGGTTCTGCACTGTAAGTAATCACAAAATTTTTTTTTTCAGATAAAAAATTAATTATTTTTTTTTCAAAATTTAATAAATCTTGCTCACTAAATGCATTTGC
The DNA here is from genome assembly GCA_902629935.1 of uncultured Pelagibacteraceae bacterium. Taxonomy (GTDB): domain Bacteria; phylum Pseudomonadota; class Alphaproteobacteria; order Pelagibacterales; family Pelagibacteraceae; genus Pelagibacter. The sequence goes on from CACOSU010000018.1 coordinate 5,708, forward strand.
AAGAGAAAGCATTGGTACTTTATGATTTACTTTTTTAAAATTTTTAGAAGGTTTAAATCCTACCTTCTTTGATGGAGAGTTTATATTTTTTAAAAAATTATAATCTTTTTCAAGATCAAGTATTTCTTTTTTTAAAATATCATATTCTGCATCTGAAATTTCAGAATTATTATCGTTAAAGTATTTTTTATTATAATAATTATATAATTTAACTTTTGAGTTATATTTTTTGATCAAATTTTTTTTCATATCAATCAAAAAGTTTTTTAAATTTATCTATTACACCTTTTTTATTTTTTTTTAATTTTTTTGCACTTATATCTTTGTAATTTTTATTAAAAACTTTATAGGATTTTTTATACCACTCGCTAGATTGATAATTGTATCCTAGTAAGTTTGCATATTTTTTTGACTCGTCAATTAAACCAATTTTATAATTTATTTCTACTAATCGATGCAATGCTTCTTCTACATAAATTGTTCTTTCATAATTTTCAATTATGTTTTTGTATCTATTTATCGCTGCAATCCATTTGTTTTTCTTTTGATAATGCCTTGCTAAATAAATTTCTTTAGATGCTAAAAGATCTTCTATTAAATCCAACTTAAACTTTGCATCTAATGCGAAGTCTGTATTAGGATATTTTGTAACTATTAAATTAAATTTTTCTTTAGCTTTTAAAAGAGGCTCTATATCTCTTTTTTCATCTTCAATCATTTCATAATAACAAATACCAATCAAGTAGTGTGCATATGGTAAGTCTTTATCTTTGGGATATGTTTTTATATATCTGTTTAAATTTGATAAAGCTTCTGAATAATAATTTTGTAAATAAAAGGAGTAAGATGCCATTAAAGCTGACTTGGGAGCCCAAACAGATTGGGGAAATAAAAGTTCAGCTTCTAAAAATTTTTGAGCCGCATTGTAAGTGTCGTTTATTTTTAACTTTTCGAAACCCTCATTATAAGCCGATATCATTTCCAGCTCTTGGCTTACTTTTTTTATATTTTTAATCTCTGTTTTTTCTTTTGAACACGAGATAATTGTAATTAATAATAAAAATAATAAAGATAATTTCAGATAACTCATAGATTATATATATATTCTCCAAAGAAATTTTGAAAGTTCAATATAATCTAAGCTATTGATCTTAATAAACTCTTATTTATCAAAGTATGTGGTAAGTTTCTTTCTTTAATTTCGACTATTGAAAAATTTTCACTCTTTTCAAATAATTTTTTTAATAATTCATTAGTTAAATAATGACCACCTCTAGAACAAACTATGCTTCCTACTATTCGGTATCCTGATGTATATAAATCACCTATACAATCTAAAATTTTATGATTTACAAATTCTTTTTCGTTTCTTAATCCTTCGCTATTTAAAACTTTATTATCTTTAACAACTATTGCATTTTCTAAACTACCACCTTTTGCTAAGCCAATCTTTTTTATAGCTTCAATATCCTCAAATAAACAAAAGGTTCTTGATTTAAATATATCCTCTAGACTATCCTCATATACATTTATTTTATTACTTTGATTACCAATTATTGTATTTTTATAATTTAATTGAAAATCTATATCTAAACTTAGTTTTGAAGGTCTAATTAAAATTGATCTTCCATCGTTTTTAAATTCAACTTCTTTATTAATTTTAATAATTTTTATTGGTACATTGCTCACATTTAGACCTATAGGAATTATTTTTTCTATGTAATCTTTTGCAGATCCATCTAATATTGGAACTTCTTCATTATCTATTTCTACTATGGCATTATCTACTCCGAGACCAAATAAAGCTCCCATTAAATGTTCAATTGTTGAAACTTTTACTCCATATTCATTAGATATAGTCGTATTTAGAGATGTATTACTTACATTTAAAAAGTTTGGGTAAACTAAATTATTATTTTTTAAATCAATTCTTTTAAATATTATACCAGTGTCAGGTGATGCAGGTTTAATACAAAGATTAACTTTTAATCCATTGTGTAAGCCAACTCCATCAAATGATATTGGACTTTTTACAGTTTTTTGAGTTAGATAAGACACCGCTAATTTATATTGTCTTAAATCTAATTTTTAAAAACAACAAATGTTACGGTAAAAAACAATATTAATTAAAAAAATAAAAAAATTTCTCAAAAAAACCCTTATTTTTCTTAATTTTCTCAACCAATTCTACTTCATTTCTGTTAAAACCATTTAAAATTTTATAAACCATAAGGGGAAATTCCACATGCTGATCCTTAAAATATTTTTGAATATATTTTAAATCAATATACTTATTAATTTGAATATGAAACCTTCCTAAAACCTTATCAAGTTCATAAGTTAAATTGTTTGAAACTGTCATAAAGTTTAATTCTAATGAAAGTTCTTGTGACTCAACATCCGATTTAAATATTAAATCACTTTTGCCATTCATGATATATTTTTCTATTATAACGTGCATTATTTTATATCCATTGTAATTTTTTTTTATAAGTTCTTTTGCTTCTACTAAAACGCTTTCAATGTGTTTTTTTGCAATTTTATTATTATAATTTTTTTTTTTTATACCCATAGAGGGATTTAAAGTATTTTTATTATCTATAATTAGAAAAATATTTCTTACAAAGTCTCCAATTAATTTTTCAATTTTAAATATATTATT
>CACOSU010000019.1 GCA_902629935.1 uncultured Pelagibacteraceae bacterium
TTTTTTTTATTATTTGATTAAGATCTGAAAATCTCCAATCTTCCTCTTTTCTGTTTGGAAAACCTTTTTCAATAAAATTATCTAGAGAAAATTTTTTTATCTCAATGTCTTTCTGAGATAAATTTAAATTTTTAATAATATTTTTAAAATCTTTTTGTAATTGTTCTTTCATTTAATTAAAGTTTTCGTAACCTTTTTTTTCTAATTCTATTGCTAATTCTGGGCCTCCAGATTTTATAATTTTTCCACCCATTAAAACATGAACATAATCTGGCTTTATATAATCAAGTAACCTTTGATAATGAGTGATTATTAAAAAAGAATTATTTTGATTTCTTAATGTGTTAACTCCATCCGCAACAATTTTCAAAGCATCAATATCTAAACCTGAATCTGTTTCATCTAAAATTGATAATTTAGGAGCCAATAATGACATTTGTAAAATTTCGTTTTTCTTTTTTTCTCCTCCTGAAAAACCAACGTTTAATTGTCTATTTAATTTTTCTTCGTCAAATTTTAATTGCTTTGACTTTTCTTTTACTAGTTTTAAAAATTCTATAGCATCAAGCTCTTTTTCACCTCTTGCTTTTCTAATTGCGTTTAAGGATGTTTTTAAGAAAATATTTGTATTAACACCGGGTATTTCTAATGGATACTGAAATGCTAGAAAAATACCTTTATGAGCTCTTTCTTCCGTTTCTAGCTCAAATAAATCTTTTTCCTCAAAAAGTACTTCGCCTGAAACCTCATAACCTTTTTTCCCGGACAAAATATTTGAAAGTGTACTTTTTCCAGATCCATTTGGACCCATTATGGCATGTACTTCTCCAGGATTTATATTTAAAGAAAAACCTTTTAAAATTTCCTTATTGTCAATTTTTGCATTTAATTGGTTTATTTTTAACATTATCCAACACTTCCCTCTAAACTAATTCCAACAAGTTTTTGTGCCTCTACAGCAAATTCCATAGGTAACTGTTGCAAAACTTCTTTACAAAAACCATTTACAATTAATCCTACTGCTTCCTCTGGATTTAATCCTCTTTGCTGACAATAGTGTAATTGTTCCTCACTTATCTTTGATGTAGTTGCCTCATGGGCAATATTTGACTCTGAATTTTTATTTTTAATATATGGTACGGTATGAGCTCCACATTTATTTCCCATTAATAAAGAGTCGCATTGTGTATAATTGTTTGAATTTTGTGCTTTGGAAGAAATATCTACTAAACCTCTATAAGTCATATCAGAATTTCCAGCCGAAATTCCTTTAGATATGATCTTGCTTTTTGTATTTTTTCCAAGATGGATCATTTTTGTTCCTGTATCAGCTTTTTGGAAATTATTAGTTATAGCAATTGAGTAAAATTCACCAACCGAATTATCTCCTTTAAGAATGCAACTTGGATATTTCCAGGTAATTGCTGAACCAGTCTCAACTTGAGTCCATGAAATCTTTGAGTTTTTTCCTTTACACAAGCCACGCTTAGTTACAAAATTATAAATTCCACCTTTGCCATCTTTATCTCCAGGGTACCAATTTTGTACTGTGGAATATTTTATTTCTGCATCATCAAGAGCAATTAACTCTACATTAGCTGCATGCAGTTGATTTTCATCTCTCATTGGTGCTGTACAACCTTCTAAGTAACTCACATAACTACCTTTATCAGCAATAATTAATGTTCTTTCAAATTGGCCAGTATTAGATGCATTAATTCTAAAATACGTAGAAAGTTCCATCGGACATCTTACCCCTTCGGGAATATATGCAAAAGATCCATCTGTAAAAACTGCAGAGTTTAAGGTTGCAAAAAAATGATCTGTTGTTGGTATAACTGAACCTAAATATTTTTTTACAAGATCTGGATGTTTTTGAATGGCTTCAGATATTGGACAAAATATAATTCCATGTTTTGTTAATTCCTCTCTAAATGTTGTTGCAACTGATACTGAGTCGAATACTGCATCTACAGCAATACCATTTAATCTTGCTTGTTCTTGTAAAGGAATACCTAATTTTTTATAAGTTTCTAAAAGTTTTGGGTCAAGCTCATCAAGACTTTTGGGTTTATTCTTCATACTTTTTGGTGCTGAATAATAATATAGATCTTGATAATCAATTTTTGGGTATTTCGGTTTTTGCCAGTTTGGCTCTTTCAAAAGTTTAAATCTTTCAAATGCTTTAAGTCTAAAGTTTAACATCCAGTCAGGTTCTTTTTTGATTTTAGAAATAAATTTAATTACCTCTTCATTTAAACCTTTTGGTGCTTTAATATTTTCAATATCAGTTGAAAATCCGTATTTATAATCTTTTAAATTATCTATCTCTTTTTGCCTATTATCCATTTATAATCTATTTTCTTTTTTATTTTCTATTAAATCTTCCAAACTTTTTTTTTCAAAAAAACTATTAATATGATTTTCTAGTTCATCCCATAAATTATGCGTAACACACTTTGTTGATCTTCCATTGCATCCTTTCTTAGAATCCTTTTTACATTGAACTGTTTTAACCTTTTCATCTACAGCATGAAAAATATTTGTAAGTTTTATATCATTTGGATTTTTGCTTAGAACATAGCCTCCTTGATTACCTCTTATACTTTTTACAATATGGTTTTTTTTTAATTTTGAAAAAATTTGTTCTAAATAATCTAATGAAATGCCTTGTCTTAACGATATATCTCTTAATGATACAGGATTGATATTATCAAACCTTGCTAAGTCAACGAGTGCCATTACGGCATATCTACCTTTAGATGTTAATCTCATAATTTACCCTTTAAATTGTGTGTTTTTAACCATACCTGACTAAATTGGTCAAGTTTAGAATAAAAAAAAAAATTCACATATTGTCGCTGACTTATGATAAAGCTACATTTTTTTTGAGAATAATTATCAATATCAATTATGGATAATAAAATTTTAGAAATTTTCATACCTGGTCCTGCAGGAAGACTAGAAGCGAAATATTATAAAAGTAAAAAAAATACATCACCAATAGCTTTGGTATTACAACCACATCCTCAATATGGAGGAACTATGAATAATAAAGTTGTAGTAGACACTTTTAATACTTTTGTGGATAACGATTTTTCAGTTTGTAGAGTAAATTTTCGTGGTGTTGGTAAAAGTGATGGCGAATTTGATAATGGTCAAGGTGAACTTGCAGACGCAGCAGCAGCTCTGGATTGGTTAGAAAGAGAAAACTTTGATAATTCTCAATGTTGGGTATCTGGTTTTTCTTTTGGTTCACTAATTGCGATGCAATTACTAATGAGACGACCAGAAATAAATAGATTTATTGCAATTTCTCCTCAGCCAAATGTATACGATTTTTCCTTTTTATCTCCATGCCCTACCTCAGGAATGATTGTGTATGGAAAAAAAGATGAACTGGTGCCTAGTGAATATATTTTAGAGTTAGAAAAAAGATTAAGTGCTCAAAAGGGAATAAAAGTTGAATTTAATTTTATAAGTGAGTCAAATCACTTTTTCTCCAAAAAAGATGATGTATTAATTAAAAGTCTTGAAAAATATATTAAAAAAGAAACAGCATTATACTAAAAGTTTTTGACTATTTTTCCACCAACAACTGGTTTATCACATCCTGTTGTTGACTTAAATGAAATAGGTAAATTTAAAAGAGATCTTACAGCTAAAAAACCAAAACTTTGGGATTCTATAAAGTCACCTTTACAATTATAATTATCAATATTTTCTAAATTAATTTTATTATTGTCTACTAAGTAATTTTTAATACAATTAATCAAAATAATATTTTTTCTACCACCACCACAAACCAGAAATTTAATATTATTTTTTTGGCTAATATGTTCTAATCCTTGTGCAATTAAATAAGCAGTAAAATTTGTTAAAGTTGCACATCCATCTTCTAGAGATAAACCTCTTACAAAAGATGTATCAAAATTTTTAATATCTAATGATTGTGAATAAGAACTAATTTTAAAATTATCTATTGCTTGATTTAAAATAAGTTTATCAACCTTTCCTGATTTAGCTAGATCACCATTGTTATCAAATTTTTTATCAGAATTTTTTCTTACCCATTCATCAATCAAACAATTTCCTGGTCCTATATCGTTGGCTGAAAGACTATTTTGAATTTTATCTGAAATATTACTTACTTTTGTTACATTTGCTATACCACCAATATTTAAAAAACCTATTGGGAATTTTGTATTAAAATTTGATTGAATTTTTTTTGATAAAATGTAATGAAATATTGGAGTTAAAGGAGCTCCTTGTCCATTATTTTTAATATCTGCCTGTCTAAAATCGTATACCACTTTTTTTTTAATAATTTGAGATAACAATTTACCGTCTCCTAATTGATTAGTGATTTTTTCTTTTGGACTATGAAAAATTGTTTGACCATGAAACCCAATAATATCAATTGAATCTTTGTATTTTTTTAATGCTTGGTTAATAGCATCGGCATGGAAAAGAGTTAAATTTCTCTCCAGTTTCCTTAATTTTTCTGAATTTTTAGAAAGATCATTCTTAGTTGAAATTAAATCCCTTAAACTAAGTAATTGATCCTGAAGATTTTTATTATAATTATAATAATCATCAAAAGTGTTTAAAAACTCATTATATCCATCAGTTCTAATTATTGATAAATCAACACCATCCATTGATGTCCCGCTCATCAATCCAATTGCAGTATATAATTTTTTTTTCATTGATATGTTTTTTAAAAAAAATTTGTATATTGTAAGTATAAACTTATGAATAAATTTTTAAAAGAATTTAAAGATAGAGGTTTCTTCTACCAATGTACTAGCGAAGATGAATTATCTTTACTATTAGATAAAGAAAAGATTAAAGGCTACATAGGTTTTGATTGTACAGCTGAAAGTTTGCATGTTGGTAGCTTGTTACAAATAATGTGTTTAAGGTTGCTTCAAAAAAATGGACATCGGCCAATAGTTTTACTTGGCGGAGGAACTACTAGGATCGGTGATCCGTCTGGAAAAGATAAAACTAGGAAAATGTTAAGTGAAAAAGAAATTGAAAAAAATATTAAAAATATAAAAAATATTTTAAAAAAATTTTTAGATAATAATAATTCAAAAACAAAACCAATTTTTGTTAATAATTATAATTGGCTTAAAAATTTAAAGTATATCTCATTTTTGAGAGATATTGGAAAACATTTTACAATAAATAAAATGTTAACATTTGATAGTGTAAAATTAAGATTAGATAGAGAACAATCTCTGAGCTATATGGAGTTTAATTATATGATTTTACAGGCATATGATTTTCTAGAGTTAAATAAAAAAGAAAATTGTGTATTACAAATTGGAGGTTCAGATCAATGGGGTAATATTGTTAATGGAGTAGAACTTATTAAAAGATATTCTGGTAATCAAACTTTTGGTCTAACAACGCCACTAATTACATTAGCTAGTGGTGCTAAAATGGGTAAAACGGAGAGTGGTGCCGTATGGCTTGATAAAAAACATTTATCAGCTTATGATTATTGGCAGTTTTGGAGAAATGTTGATGATAGAGATGTCATTAAATTTTTAAAAATGTTTACTGAAATTAAAGTAGATGAAATAAACACATTCGAAAATAAAGACATTAACGAATTAAAAAAACTACTTGCTAACAAAACCACAGAAATGCTACACGGTAAGGAAGAAGCTAAAAAATCTGAACAAGCTGCGGAAGAAGCTTTTTCTGGAAAATCGCTTGGTTCTAACTTACCAAAAGTTATTATTCAGTTAGAAAAAATAGAATCAAAGATCAATATCATAGATTTAGTTTTGCTATCTAAATTAGAAAAGTCCAAAAGTGAAATTAGAAGACTTGTTAGAGGTAATGCTATTAAAATAAATGATAATATTATTTCAGATGAGAAATTTGAAATTAATAAAGATTTGTTTAAAGAAGACTATTTAAAACTTTCTCTTGGAAAAAAAAGACATATTAAAATAGAACTAGGTTAATTTTTTTTTATTTTTTCTAAAGTTCTTGTAATAAACCTAGGTGTCAGAGTTTTTATTGGGTTTACTGTTGTTTCTAAGTCCTTGGGAGGTCCTTTAATTTTAAAACTTACCCCAAAAACTCCTTCTCCAACTTTTTTTCCTATTAATAAATCACCAAGAATAGGAATTGATGCAATAGATCTATTAATTGTTGTAGCTGGAACTAATGTACCTCTCAAACTAATTATATTGTCTTCCTCAAGATAACCTTCTAATAAAATAGAGATAGCAGGACCTATTGCATATAATTCCTGAATTCTCATAAGTTTATCCTTATTAGTAAAGTTCATTTCAAGATCTGTAAATCTAATTCCTTCTCCAGTTAATAAGTCTGCTACTCCTTGAAGAGACGCAAGAGCTAACAACTTTGCAAGAGCTGGAATTTCTTTGACTTTAAAATTATCAATGACTAACTTAGAAGTTGAAAGACCATTTTTTTTTGAAGAGTAGAAATCCAAATAGCTTTCTTTATCGTCCTTAAAATCTTTTATAAATTTATACCTGTTAACCAAAGGTTTAGCTTTAGATGAGAAAAGAGTGGTTATTTTTTCATTTTCATCATTAGTTCTAATTGTAAATTTAATATTTTTTGAATTATCAAAAAAAGCTAAGATATCAGCATTCACTAACTCATTATTTTTATATATTAGCTTACCTTTTAAGTTTTTAACATAATATATTTCATCAATATAAACTTTTTTTAAATAAATATCTAAATTGAAATTATTTTCAAAAAAATTATTTTGTTTTTTGTCTTCACTTTTAAGTACGCTTGAAATTAAAGAATTTGCATTTAAAGAGTCACCATTTACTTTATAATCAAACTCAGAAATTTTTTTTAAGATATATTTATTTTTTTTATTCTCAGTATCTAAATAGTTAAATTCTGCCTGATCTATTTTTTTGATTTGATTAGTCTCATTTAAAAATAAATTTGTTATATTAATTTTGTTATTCTCCTCTTTAACAATAAAATTATTTATTTTAAAATTTTTATTATCATTAACCTCTCCTTTGATTTGCAGCATAACGTTGGTCTTATCTTTTTTTTTATAATTAATATTATCAATTTTAAAATTTGTTTTTTTTAAATTTAATTTAGTATTAAATTTTATTGTATTTTCTTGTCTTTCAAATGAATAATCAATTTCTTCATAATCTTCATTAATTTTTAATTTTCCTGAGCCTGAAATTGATAAATTATTTTTATTATATTCAATTTTAATTTTTTGATTATTAAAATTAATTTTTTCTTTAACTTCAGGGAAGAACATTTTTAAAAAATCTTTTCTTTTCAAATTTATATTTTTTAAATATAAATTTGTGTTAACTTTCAGTTCTTTATGTTTTTTAATTATTAAGTACTTAATTTTATCAAATTCTTTCTTTAACTTTATTTCGCCCTCACCTTTAGCAGATAAAGTGCCATTCTTATAATTTAAATTTATTCTATGATTTTTAAGTAAAACTGATTTGTCAATATCTGTAAAATATTTTTCAATTATTTTAGGTTTTTTATACCTCAGCTGATCAATGTTTAAATCTGTATTTAAAATAAAATTTTTAAATTTAAATTTATTATCAACCTCTATGGAAAATTCGTTATTTGTCATAAATTTTACATCTTCAATATCAATATTTCTAATATTTAAGTTAAGTAATTTTAATATATTTACATTTAAGTTTGTCTTATCGTTGTTAAAAATTCCATTAATTAAAAAATTATTTTTTACCTTTT
>CACOSU010000020.1 GCA_902629935.1 uncultured Pelagibacteraceae bacterium
TTGGCATACCTAAAATGAATATAATTTTTTTTTGAGGTATATCTTGATTCGATTTTTCAAGATCTATTGATCCAAAGATTTTAATTATATTATCAATTGCTTTTTTTTCAGCTTCTAAATTTGATCCAAATTTTTCAAACTTTAATTGATTTGCTATTTTATAATAATTATACGCCTTATCGAAATCTTTTATATCTTCATATGCTTTCCCAAGAGCATAGGACAAATCAACTTTCTGCTCATAATTATTCTTATGGATATTATTATCTATTTGTTGCATGTTTTGGATATGGTCCAAAGTTTTTTGGTTTTCTCTAGAATACTTATAAAGGGAACTAATTAATTTATGCGCTCCAATATGGTTAGGATCTATTTTGAATATTTCATCAATTGTTTTTTTTACTTCATCAATTTTATTATCACTCTGATACGCCACAGCTAATGAAAACAAAAAATTTGCAACACTAGATTGAGGAACATTTTTATTTTGTTTTATAAGTTCAATAACTTTTTTATGCAGAAATATTGCTCCTTCAAAGTCATTGATTAAAGTTTTTAGGTTAGCATAATTATTGTATGCATTAATATAATTTGGGTCTATTTTTAAAATTTTCTCATATAAATCCCTGGATTGTTCAAGTTTTCCAATAGCTTTAAGTGAGTTTGCGTAGTTATTCAGCGCGGCTGTATTGTTAGGAGCATACCTTAAAGCTTCCTTAAAAAAACTTTATTGAATTTTTGTGTTGTGACAATGCCTGATAGGCCATGCCAGTTAGATTTAATAGATAAACATTTCTGGGTATTTTCTTTAATATTTTTAAAGATCCCTCAATAACTTTCCTATAGTTTTTGGCATTAAAATAATTCTTAAGAATTTTGACCTTATCTACTAATTCCATGCAAAAAATATTTTTTAAAATTAAACAAATCTTAAGATGGTTTATTCATTGAATTAAAAAATTCAGCGTTATTTTTTGTATCTTTCAATTTTGAATTAATGAATTCGATTGCATCCATTGTTCCCATTGGTGCAATAATTCTTCTTAGAACATTCATCTTTTGTAAATCATTTTTATCAAATAATAATTCTTCTCTTCTTGTGCCTGATTTTGTTATATCGATTGCTGGATAAATTCTTTTATCTGCGATTTTCCTATCAAGTATTGTTTCGCTATTACCTGTTCCCTTAAATTCTTCAAAAATAACTTCATCCATTCTACTTCCTGTATCAATTAAGGCTGTAGAGATAATTGTTAATGAACCACCTTCTTCAATATTTCTCGCTGCACCAAAAAATCTTTTAGGTCTCTGAAGTGCATTTGCATCAACACCACCCGTTAAAACCTTACCTGAGCTTGGTATAACCGCATTATAAGCTCTACCTAATCTTGTGATGGAATCTAATAATATAATTACATCTTTTTTGTGCTCAGTAAGTCTTTTAGCCTTTTCAATAACCATTTCTGCCACTGCTACGTGCCTTTGGGCTGGTTCATCAAAAGTTGAGCTAATTACTTCCCCTTTTACAGTTCTTTGCATGTCTGTTACTTCCTCTGGACGTTCATCTATCAGCAATACCATAAGATAACACTCTGGATAATTTTTAGCTATTGAGTTTGCTATACTTTGCAAAATCATTGTTTTTCCCGCTTTGGGTGGAGAAATGATTATAGATCTTTGTCCTTTGCCAATTGGGCTAACTAAATCAATTAATCTTGGGGTTAAGTCTTGTTTTTTTTCAACTTTCGTAGTTTCAACTTCCATCACCAATTGTTTGTCTGGATATAGAGGGGTTAGGTTGTCAAATGCAATTTTATGTCTTGCTTTTTCTGGTTCCTCAAAATTTATCTTACTAACTTGTAATAATGCAAAATATCTTTCCCCTTCTTTGGGAGCTCTTACTGGTCCTTCAACAGTATCTCCTGTTCTCAAACCAAATTTTCTTATTTGACTTGGACTTACATAAATATCATCTGGCCCTGGCAAATAATTTGACTCCATTGCCCTTAAAAAACCAAAGCCGTCTTGTAATAACTGCAAAACACCCACGCCTGTAATTTCCTCTTTTTCAGCAACTTTTTTTAGAATAGCAAAAAGTATTTCTTGTTTTCGTAGTGTGCTAGCATTTTCTATACCAAGCTCTTCTGCTTGAGTAATAAGCTGTTCGGATGATTTAAGTTTTAGTTCTTGAATATTCATGATTAATTTTTTGATAAGGACTTATCAGATAACTATAATATATATACTCTTCAAAGTATTACAAGACAGTTAGTAAGATATTAAAAAATGACTAAAATAAGGGTTTTTTTGCTTTATTTAGTAATTATTTTTTTAACTCTTCAGAAAAATCATCAACTTTTGACCAATCTGTAAACTCATATGATTGAGAGGTGTCTGTCGGGCCTTTGGTAATGAACATAATAAATTTAATAATATATTTATCAAAAAAGTTATAATTGGGGTAATCAACTTTGCCAGCAAATACTTTTATTATATTTGGTTTCCATTTAGAAATTTTTAAAAATTTATTTATGTAAGGATTTGTTTCAGCTGTATTCTTTTCTGGCTTTCTAGCAACAACATTTACTGAAAAAAAAGCACATTTTTTTTGATCTAAAATGTTTTTGTTCAAATTAATAAATTTATAAAGCTCATCAGAATGTTTGCCATACCTAATGCTGGCACCTATTATAATTTTTTCAAAATTAAATAAATTAATTTTTTTTGCATCTTCTAAAGAAAAAAGCTCTACTAAATTCCCATCATTTAGAAAATTTGTTATTCTTTCACAAATTTTTTTTGTATGACCATCGGTGCTTGAATAGATAATTAAAAAACTAGACATATTTAGACGATTTTATGATTTGTTCATTACCTGTTTTGGCATTTTTTCATAAAACTTTTTTTCTAACTGATATTCTATGTCTTCTTTCTCTTGCGCCGAACCCTCTGCCTGGGTGAGTGTATATTTTGCAAAATCTTTACACCAATCCTCGTTCGTGTTTAAACATTCTATTGGATGTATATTTCCTCCCCAATCTTTTGCTTCATTTACAAGTTCGTGACCTAATTCGTCGGTGGTTTCGAGACAGTCAGCAACGAAGCTTGGGGAGTATATTGCTATTTCTTTTTTACCTTCGGTAATTAGTTTTTTCACTACATCTTCGGTATAAGGGGTAATCCATTCCTCAGACCCAAAACGACTTTGAAAACTCATCATACATTGTTGGGGCATTATTTTCTTTAAATTATTTGTTATAAGACAAAACGTTTCGTAGCAATGTCTATAATAATCGTCGCCTTTGTTAACAATTCTTCTTTTTTGCATACCATGAAAAGTAATTATAAGGTTATCAATTTTTTTTCCTTGTTTCTGTAACGCATCAATTTTGGAGTCAACTTGTTTTACAGAATTATCTATAAAAGCGTGTGTTCTATGAAAATTTGTAATAACCTCAAAAGTTGGAATCTTAACTCTTTTTGATAGTTCTTTTGCTAGTGCGTCTATACCTGAAGCTATTGTGCTTTCGGAATATTGGGGGAACATCGGTATCACCAATAATTTAGTGGCACCAATACCTTTTTTTAAATCATCTTCCCAACTATCATAAATTTCATTTACATATGGAGGCGATAAAAGAAATGCATGATTTACTTCAACATATCCATTAGGATCAATTTTTTTTAATTCCTCTCTAACATTGTTTGTAAAATCTCTTGTATTTGTGATTAAAGGAAAGCTTTTACCGTCCCAAATTCTCGCATAAAGCTTTGCGGATTTTTTTGGCCTAAAAGGCAGTACAAAAAAGTTTAAAATAATTTTCCATAACCATGGATTAATATCAATAACTCTTGGGTCTCCTAAAAATTTTCTAAGATATTTCCTTAAAGCTTTGGGTGTTGGTTCAGAGGGAGATCCGAGTTGCACAAAAACGACTTTTGTTTTTCTTTTTGGATGTGTATAAATTTGGTTCATATTAAAAATTTTTTACTGTTTTTACTAAATAATCAAACATATTAGGATCTGTTTGTGGAAGAACCCCATGTCCTAGATTGAATATATATGGGTGATTTCTAAAAATATCGAGATATTTTGAAGCTTCTTTCTTTAGTGTTTCTTTATCAGTTAATAAGATTTTTGGGTCTAAACCACCTTGTATAGGTATTTTTATATCCCTCAGAATCTTTTTTGGATCAACATTATAATCAATGCTAATGGCATCAGGTTCAACAATATCACAAAATTCTTTATAATTTTTTATTTCTCTTGGAAAACAAATCACTGGGACATTTAAAGATCTAACATAATTTACTAAATTTAAAGTCGGAGTATAAATATAGTTTGGTATATATTTTTCTCCTAATAAACCTGCCCAACTGTCAAAAATTTGAATTATATTTGCACCATTTTCAATTTGATTTTTAATATGAATTTTTAAAAATTTTTCAATAACCAATAAGGCTCTGTTAATTAAAAGTTCATCTTCAAAAAAATCTTTTTTTAAATTCTTTTTTGGTGATTGTTGATTTAACATATAAACCAAAAGCGTCCAAGGAGCACCAACAAATCCAATTGTATTTTTATTATTTAAAATTGGGTCAGAGCTAACTTTTTTAATCGCTTTATATACACGATGAATTTTTTCTGTAAACTCAATTTCATTAACATTCGCAACTTCGTTTAGATTTAACTCTCCTAGTCTTGGACCAAAATTTTTTTCAAAGGCCACCTTTTGGCCTAGGCCATACGGTAATATTAAGATATCAGAAAATATTATTGCAGCATCTAAATCAAATCTTCTTAAAGGTTGTAAAGTTATTTCTGATGCTAATTTTTCGTTTAAACATAAATTGATAAAATTGGTATTTTCCTTTCTTATTTTTCTAAACTCAGGCAAATACCTGCCTGCTTGTCTCATTACCCATATAGGGTTAAATGAGGTTTCTTTATCAACTATTATTTTGTTTAAAGGATTCATAAATAAATATTATTAATTATAGTAGTTGTAATATATCTTGTGAATAAAGGTGATTATTTTTTATAAACATTATATTCACAGTTTACTAATATCCTTTGCAGCTAAAATTGTTTAAAAAGTAGCTTTTTTGGATCATGTTGTTTTTTGTGGATTGTTTTAGCTTATTTATTATTATTGTTAATAAAAACCTAGTTTTACAACTTTATTTTTAGAAATTTTGAATTGTGATATTTATTTAAAATAATACAAGTTTATTAACGACTTATTCATGAGCAATACATATCAAATATATTTAATATCTGACTCAACTGGTGAAACTTTAGATAGAATATTTTTAGCTCTTAAAGCACAATTTTTAAACATAGAATACAAAGTTCACTCTTATTCTTTTACAAGAACGGAAAATCAAATTTTAAAAATTTTGGAAGACGCAGAAAAAAATATTAATTCAATTATTTTGTATACAATTGTAGATAACGGCCTCGCTAAATATTTGGCGAATGTGAGTGAAGATAAAAACATTCCTTGTTTTGGTGTCTTGGGAAACTTAATTTTAAATTTTTCAAAAATATTGAATCAAAAAGCAACTCATGAACCAAGTGGCCAACATAGATTGAATGAAGAATACTATGACAGAATTGAAGCAATTCAATTTACAATGAACCACGATGATGGAAATTTATTAAACGAAATTAACAAATCAGATATTATTCTAGTGGGTGTAAGCAGAACAAGCAAAACACCAACCTCAATTTATCTTGCGAACAAGGGTTTTAAAACTTCAAATATTCCACTAGTCAATGAAAACTCATTGCCCTCAGCTCTTAAAAAAAACCCTCAGATGACTTGTGTAGTGGGACTAAGTACAGAACCAGAAAGATTAGTTGATTTAAGAAAAAACAGAATGAATTCTTTAAGAGAAACAGAAAATATAAAATATACAAATTTGGAAAGTATTAAAAAAGAGGTACAAGATGCTAAAAAAACATTTCAAAAATATAAATGGCCATCAATTGATGTAACAAGAAAGTCCGTTGAAGAAACAGCAGCATCAATTATAAAGATTCACGAAATATATTTAAATAATGCCAAGTAAAATTATTCTTGCGTCTAAAAGCAAAGTAAGAAAAGAAATTTTAGATAAAAACAATATAGAAAGCACCGTTGAGTCATCAAACGTAGATGAAGATATTGTTAAATTGAGCTTGTTAAAAGAAAAAGCAAGTCCAGAAATAATTTCAAAAAATTTAGCCGAACTAAAAGCGAACAAAGTTAGCGTTAAGAAAATAGATGAAATAGTATTGGGAGCGGACAGTGTGATAGATTTAAATGGCGAATTAATATCTAAGCCAAAAAATAGAGACGAAGCGATGAAAATATTAAAAAAACTAAATGGAAATACACATTTCTTAATAAGCTCTGTATGTATATCAAAAAATGGATCAATGATTTGGAATTATACTGATAAAGCTAAACTAACAATGAAAAATTTTTCTGAAGATGAGTTAAAAGAGTATTTATCTAAAATAACGGATAAAGCGCTTTATGCGTATAATGTATACCAAATAGAAGGAGAGGGCAGGAAATTATTTGCAAATATAGAAGGAGACGAAGATACAATTATGGGCTTACCAGTAAAAAAAATTAAGGAATACATAAATTTATTGTAATGAAAAAATATTTTGTAATTGGAAATCCTATAGATCATTCGTTGTCACCAAAACTGCACAATTATTGGTTTAAAGAAAATAATATTGATGCTAATTATGATAAAAAGAAAATCGAAGAAAAAGATCTGAAATCAACAATTTCTTCTCTTAGGAAAAAAAAAATAAATGGTATTAATGTTACTATACCATTCAAAAAAGCAGTAATTCCTTACCTAGATAAATTGAGCCCGGAAGCAGAGCAAACACAGTCAGTAAACACGATAATATTAACCAATGACATTTTGATGGGACACAATACGGATATTTCAGGTTTTACAAAAGCAATTGAGAGCTTAAATTTCAATGTTGAAGGTAAAAAAATTTTTATTTTAGGAGCAGGTGGAGTGGTTCCTTCAATAATTTTTGCTTTAAATAAAATGAATGTTTCAGAAATTATAATTTCAAATAGAACTAGGCAAAAAGCAGAAGATATAAATTCTCAATTTAAAATTTCAAACGTTATAGATTGGGGCGAGATACCGATATTTGATGTAATAATTAATGCTACGAGCCTTGGTTTAAAGAATGAAGCTTTAAACTTAAACTTTTCTGATATCGGAAGTAATAAATTATTTTATGATGTAATTTATAATCCAAGTGAAACTAGATTCTTAAAAGAAGGAAAAAAATTTGGAAATAGATCAGAAAACGGAAAATTAATGTTTGTTTTTCAGGCCTTGGAAGCTTTTAAATTATGGCATGGAGTAGAGCCCAAAATAAATGACGAGACACTTAAACTTTTAGATGATGATTAAAATTGGAATTATAGGAGACATTGGATCTGGAAAAAGTTTTATAGCCAAAGCATTTAGATATCCAGTGTTTAATGCAGATGAAGAAGTTTCCAAACTGTATAAAACAGATAAAAAAACTTTTATAAAATTAAAAAAAATATTACCAAA
>CACOSU010000021.1 GCA_902629935.1 uncultured Pelagibacteraceae bacterium
AGGAATTTTAGATATCAAAAATAATAAAATTAATCATAGACTTAATTTCTATAAAATTGAAGACCAGAAACTTATAGAAATTTTCTAATTTTTTTAAAAGCTTGGTATCTATGATCCATCTTATATTTTTGAGACGGCTTCATTTCTCCAAAAGTTTTTCTTTTTTTTAGAGGAATAAAAATTGGATCGTAGCCAAATCCATTTGTTCCTTTTGATTTATCAGAAATATATCCCTCAACTTTTCCTACGACACAAGCCATTTTTTTATTTAAATATGAAATAGAAAGTGCGCAGATAAATCTTGCTTTAATTTTTTTATTTTTCCAATTTTTATCTTTTTTATTAAGTTCTCTATAAACTCTTCTTATAGCTTTGCTAAAATTTCCATGCTTTCCTCCCCATCTAGCAGAATAAATTCCAGGATTTTTATCTAAAATATCTATCTCCAAACCCGAATCATCAGCCAAACAAATTAATCCTGTTTTTTTTGAAAAATATTTAGATTTAATTAATGAGTTTTCTTTAAAAGTCTTTCCATTTTCAATTGGACTCTTGAGATTAAATTCAGATGTAGATTGGATTTTAATGCTTTTTGGCAGCAAACTCTTGATTTCACGTAATTTACCCTTGTTATTAGTGCCAATGAGTAATTTATTAATTTTTTGTTTAGACATCTAGAAATTACTAAAATCCTTACCATATAAGAGGCTATGGAAACAGAGGAAAAACAAAATAGCACTTCTACAGATCAAAATCAGGATACATTAAATAAGACTGATAATTCTGAAGAAAAATTAATCAAAGAAAATAAACAAGAAACAGACCAAGAACCTAAAGAGGAAATTAAAGAACAAACTCCAGAAGAAAAAATTGCTGAACTTGAAGATAAAGTTGCAAGAACTTTTGCTGAAATGGAAAATCAAAGAAGAAGATTTGAAAAAGAAAAAGAAGAAGCTTTTGAGTATGGTGGCTATAATTTTGCAAAAGAGGCTCTAAATTTGATTGATAATTTAGATCGTTCAAAACATGTTTTAGAAAGTGATGATAAGTTAAAAGAAACTGATGCATTAAAAAAAACACTAGAACACTTAGATATAATTAAGAAAGATTTAATTTCTATTTTTGAAAAAAGTAATATTAAACCAATTGATTGCCTAAATAAAAAACTAGATCCAAACTTTCATCAAGCAATGATGGAAATAGAAGATGACACAAAAGAACCTGGCACAATAATTCAAGAAATTCAAAAAGGGTTTACTATAAAAGATAGACTGCTTAGACCCTCTTTAGTAGGAGTGTCAAAAAAGGTTACAAAAAAAGAGGAAAAAACTGAAGAAAATCAAGAAAATTTAGAAAATAAATAATTATGAGATCAACTTGTAGTTTCACATTTAAACCCTATATGACAAAGGAGAGACATTATTATGAGTAAAATTATTGGAATAGACCTAGGAACAACAAATTCATGTGTTGCCATTATGGAAGGGACACAAGCAAAAGTTTTAGAAAATGCTGAAGGAGCAAGAACTACTCCATCTGTTGTTGCCTTCACTGATGAAAAGGAAAAATTAATTGGACAACCAGCAAAAAGACAGGCTGTTACAAATCCAGAGAACACAATATTTGCTGTTAAAAGGTTAATTGGAAGAAATTTTGATGACCCAACAGTTAAAAAAGATGTAGAAGCAGCACCTTTTAAAATAGTTAATTCTGAAAAAGGTGATGCTTGGATTGAAGCAAAAGGTGAAAAATATTCTCCTTCTCAAATATCTGCATTCATTCTACAAAAAATGAAAGAAACCGCAGAAAAATATTTAGGTCAAGCCGTGACCAAAGCTGTTATTACAGTGCCCGCATATTTTAATGATGCACAAAGACAAGCAACAAAAGATGCAGGAAAAATTGCTGGATTAGAAGTTTTAAGGATAATCAATGAACCAACTGCTGCATCATTAGCTTATGGTTTGGATAAAAAACAAAATAAAAAAATTGCTGTATATGATTTAGGTGGAGGAACATTTGATGTTTCTATCTTAGAATTAGGTGATGGTGTATTTGAAGTTAAGTCAACTAATGGTGATACTTTTTTAGGTGGTGAAGATTTTGATAATGCTGTTGTTGATTACTTAATTTCTGAATTTAAGAAAGATAATGGTATTGATCTTAAGTCAGATAAACTTGCTTTACAAAGATTAAAAGAAGCTGCTGAAAAAGCAAAAATAGAATTATCTTCTGCTGAACAAACGGACATAAATTTGCCTTTCATTACAGCAGATAAGACGGGTCCAAAACATATTAATTTAAAAATGACTAGAGCAAAACTTGAAGCTTTAGTTGAGGACTTAATTGCTAGAACAATGCCTCCATGTAAAACTGCATTAAAAGATGCAGGAATTACTGCTAGTGAAGTTGATGAAGTAGTTATGGTGGGTGGTATGACTAGAATGCCAAAAGTATTAGAGGAAGTTAAAAACTTTTTTGGAAAAGATCCTAACAAAAGTGTAAACCCTGATGAAGTAGTTGCAATGGGTGCTGCTATTCAAGCAGGTGTACTACAAGGTGATGTTAAAGATGTACTTCTACTTGATGTAACTCCACTATCACTTGGTATCGAAACACTTGGAGGAGTTTCTACAAAACTAATTGATAAAAATACAACAATACCAACTAAAAAAAGCCAGGTATTTTCAACAGCTGAAGACAATCAGCCTGCTGTATCTATTAGAGTTCTACAGGGTGAAAGAGAAATGGCAGCTGATAATAAAGCATTAGGCAATTTTGAATTAGTAGGAATTGCGCCAGCACCGAGAGGAGTGCCTCAAATTGAAGTTACATTTGATATTGATGCTAATGGTATTGTAAATGTTTCTGCTAAAGACAAAGGAACTGGTAAAGAACAAAAAATTCAAATCCAAGCTTCAGGTGGACTAAGTGATGATGAAATTGAAAAGATGGTTAAAGACGCGGAAGCTAACAAAGAGGCTGATAAAAAGAAAAGAGAGTCAGTTGATGTTAGAAACCAAGCAGATACTCTAATTCACTCTACTGAAAAGAATTTAAAAGAGCATGGATCAAAAATTTCAGATGCAGAGAAAAAAGCAATTGAAGATGCATCTACTGCTGTAAAAGAAGCTTTAAAAGGTGAAGATATTGAAGATCTTAAGAAAAAAACTGAAGCTTTGGTTCAAGCTTCGATGAAACTTGGAGAAGCAATCTATAAATCACAACAAAGTGCAAAACCTGATTCTGGAAAAGACGATGGTGGAGATGATGCTGGTAAAAAAGACGAGAATGTTGTTGATGCTGATTTCGAAGAAGTAAAAGACGAAAATAAAGAAAAAAGCGCTTAAACTGACATTTAATTGTCTGGGGTAATTTGATGGCTAAAAGAGACTATTATGATGTCCTGGGCGTTAATAAAAGCGCAAGTCCTGAAGAATTAAAATCTGCCTACAGAAAGCTAGCAGTTAAATATCATCCAGATAAAAATCCTGGAGACACTAAAGCTGAAGAAAAATTTAAAGAGGCTAGTGAGGCTTACGGAATACTCTCAGACAAAGAAAAAAAACAAAATTATGATAACTTTGGTCACGCTGCATTCGAAAATGGTGGTGGCAGACCAGGTGGGGGTTTTGGAGGATTTAGTGGAGCAGATTTTTCAGATATTTTCGAAGATTTCTTTGGAGATTTTGGTGGCGGTGGAAGATCAAGAAACAGAAGATCAAATAACAGAGGTTCAGACTTAAGATATGATTTATCAATTTCCCTTGAGGAAGCATACAGCGGAAAAAAACAAGACATAAAATTTTCAACGACTGAACAATGTGGTACGTGTAGAGGAAATGGTTCTAAGCCAGGCTCTTCTCCTGACAGATGTTCTTATTGTGGAGGGAACGGTAGAATAAGATCAAACCAAGGCTTCTTTACTGTTCAACAAACATGTCCTCAATGTAATGGAAATGGCGAAGAAATTACTAACCCTTGTAATGATTGCAATGGTCAGGGTAAAAAACAAGCATCAAAAAAAATATCTGTAACAATTCCAAAAGGTGTTGACGATGGAACCAGAATTAGACTGGCAGGCAAAGGTGAAGCAGGAAGTAGAGGCGGAGCAACAGGTGATTTATACTTGTTTATTAACGTTCACTCTCATGATTTATTTAAAAGATCAGATGAAAATTTGTTTTTTGAATTTCCTCTATCATTGGCTGATGCCGCTTTAGGAACTACGATTGAAATCCCAACAATTGATGGTGGAAAAGCCAAAATAAAAATTCCCGACGGAACTCAGAATGGAAAACAATTTAGATTAAAAGGCAAAGGAATGCCTTTTATGAGAAGAGGTGATTTTGGAGATTTATATGTCCAAGTAAAAACAGAAGTGCCTGTATACTTAAATAAGAAACAAAAAGAGTTACTAGAACAATTTAGAGAAATTGAAAACGATAAATCAAATCCAAGTATTAAAAAATTTTTTCAAAAAGCAAGAGACTTTTGGAA
Organism: uncultured Pelagibacteraceae bacterium; assembly: GCA_902629935.1. Lineage (GTDB taxonomy): Bacteria > Pseudomonadota > Alphaproteobacteria > Pelagibacterales > Pelagibacteraceae > Pelagibacter. Next base: position 4,501 of record CACOSU010000021.1, read on the forward strand.
AAATTAAAATATGGGATTAGAAGAAATTATTCCAGTAATAGCTTTAATATTGGTATTAATCCTTGTTCTTCCTGGCTTTATAAAATCAAACTTAAAGAAAAAAGTATTTTTTACAAACTTTAGTATTTGGGGTGTTATTGTTTTAGTTCTTGTGATATTTCTATATTTTATCTTTTAATGAAAAAAATTAACTTAGCTATTTCTGGTTGCATGGGAAGGATGGGTCAACAACTCATCAAGTCTTCAAAGGAAAATAAAAATTTTAAATTAGTTACACTGACAGAAAATAGAATAATAAATAAAAAATTTAATGGAATTAAGCCTGAACTAAATTCTGATAAAGCATTTAAAAAAACTGATATAATTATTGATTTCACAATACCAAATTGCACGCTTGAAATATTAAAAATAGCGTCAAAACTAAAGAAAAAAGTGGTGATTGGTACCACAGGGTTTACTAGGAGCCAAGAAAACCAAATTAAAAGATATTCAAAAAAGATACCTATTTTAAAAGCTGGTAATATGAGCTTAGGTGTGAATTTATTAATGTATTTAACTGAGATTACCTCAAAATCACTTAATGATGAATACTTAAGCAAAATATTTGAAATACATCACAAACATAAAAAAGACTATCCATCTGGCACTGCTTTAATGCTAGGTAAAGGAATAGCGGACGGGAAAAATAAAAATTTATATAATTTAATTGGCAAAAAATTCCTAAACAAAAAATCTTTTCCTTATGGAAAAAAAATTAATTTTAACTCAGTTAGAAAAGGTGAAATTATTGGTGAACACGAAGTAAAATTCTCAAGTGGTAAAGAAATAATTACATTAAACCACGAGGCTTTTGATAGAGCACTTTACTCTGATGGGGCCTTAACTGCTTCTAAATGGTTAATGAAAAAAAAACCAGGTTTATATTCTATGAGAGATTTGCTTAACTTTTCATAATGAATGAAAAACAAAAAGCAAAAGTAATTATTAAAACTCTAAATAAAATTTACCCTAAAGCGCCTGTTCCTTTAAAAAGTAAAAATACTTTCACACTATTAATTTCAGTACTGCTTTCTGCACAATGTACTGATGTAAACGTTAATAATGTAACTAAGGATATATATCCTAAATATTACAAACCAGAACACTTTGTAAAATTGGGAAGAAAAAAAATTGAGAAATTAATTAAGAAAATTGGTATTTTTAGAGTTAAAGCTAAAAGTATTTACTTAATGTCAAAGCAAGTATTAGAAAAACATAAAGGTAAAGTACCTAAAACCTTTGAAGAACTTGAAAAATTACCCGGCGTAGGCCATAAAACAGCAAGTGTTGTAATGTCTCAAGGCTTTGGATATCCAGCTTTTGCGGTTGATACTCATATTCATAGACTTGCACAACGATGGGGTTTAACAAATGGGAAAAATGTAATTCAAACTGAAAAAGATTTAAAAAGGATATTTCCTAAAAAAACCTGGTCTAAACTCCATTTACAAATAATTTTTTATGGTAGAGAATATTGCAAGGCAAGAGATTGTTATGGATTAAGTTGTAAAATTTGTACTAGTTGCTACCCAAATAGAAAAAAACCTGTTATTACAAAAAAAGCTTAATATGAAAATTTTAGGAATTGGAAATGCAATAGTCGACGTCATCTGTAAAGTTGATGACAGTTTTATTGAAAAAAATAATCTGACAAAAAGTACAATGAAATTATTTTTTGATGAAGCAGAATTTAAAAATTTATTAACAAATCTTAAAATTGAAAAAACAGTTTCTGGAGGCTCCGTAGCAAATTCTATTGTTGGTATATCTCAACTTGGTGATGAGGCTGGTTTTATTGGAAAAATTTCAGATGATGACTTTGGTGATAGCTATGAAGAGGGATTAAAAAAAGAAAATGTGAAATACTTTTATTCTAAAAAGAAAGAAGAATTACCAACCGGAACATGTTTAATATTAGTAACACCAGACTCTGAAAGAACGATGTGTACTTTCTTAGGTACGGCGGGAAAAATTAATGAGGAAGATGTGAATTCTAGTGCAATTAAAAAAAGTGAGATAATTTTTTTAGAGGGCTACTTATGGGATGAAGGAGAACCTAAGAAAGCGTTTGATAAAGCTATAAATAATGCAAATAAAGTTGCTATGTCGCTATCTGATCTATTTTGTGTAGATAGACACAAACCCCATTTTTTAAATTTAGTAAAAAACAAACTTGATATAACTTTTGCTAACGAACAAGAAATTACCTCATTAATTGAAGCAAAAAATTTTGATGAAGTTATTAACTTTTCAAAGCAAATTAATAAATTAATGATTATAACCAGAGGAGATAAAGGTGCGGTTGCAATTAATGGTAATGAGGTTGTGGAAAGTGATATACAAAAAAATCTAAAGATTATTGATCTTACAGGCGCAGGTGATCTCTTTGCTGCTGGTTTTTTACATGGATACATTAACAAATTATCTACACAAGAGTGTCTCAAAAAAGGTACTGAAATGTCATCTAAAGTAATACAGCAAATTGGAGCAAGACTTTAATTTTAACTTTTCTTTCTTTTAAAACTACCCTTACCCTTTTTAGGTTTAACTATTTTTGATTTATACTTTTTTGTAAATAGGTCTTTAGCTATCGGGTTTTTCTTATTTGATTTGATAACCATTTTTTTTACTAATTATAAAATTACTATCATTAAATGTATTTAAAATTTTTTTTCTTAATCTATAAATATGGGTCTCAACAGTGTGAGTTTCTATATCAGACTGATAACTCCAAACTTTTTCTTGTAATTCGTCAATACTAACT
>CACOSU010000022.1 GCA_902629935.1 uncultured Pelagibacteraceae bacterium
CAGGCAATCTTCATTTAGGAAATTATTTAGGAGCTATTAAAAATTTTGTAGATTTGAATAATGACAATGATAATGAGTGTATATTTTGTGTAGTTGATTTACATGCTATTACTACAAAACAAGATCCAAAAGAGTTAAAAAAAAATATTAGAGAAACTGTAGCAACTTTTGTAGCTAGTGGAATAAATCCAAAAAAAAGTATAATTTTTAATCAATCTAGCGTGGCAGCTCATGCAGAAGGGGCTTGGATATTAAGTTGTGTAGCTAGAATGGGTTGGCTTAACAGGATGACGCAATTTAAGGAAAAGGCTGGTAAAGATAAAGAGAAAGCTAGCATTGGATTATATTCTTATCCAGTTTTAATGGCCGCTGATATCCTTCTATATGATGCAACTCATGTTCCAGTGGGTGACGATCAAAAACAACATTTAGAATTATGTAGAGATATAGCTCAAAAATTTAATAATGATTTTAAAATAGAAAATTTTCTCCAAGTCCCTGAACCTCTAATACAAAAAGAATTTTCAAGAATAATGAGCTTGAAAGATGGTTTAAAGAAAATGAGTAAATCTGAAATATCTGATTTTAGTAGAATAAATTTAACAGATGATAAAGATGAAATAATAAATAAAATTAAAAAGGCTAAAACTGATCCTTTACCAATGCCAAAAAAAATTGAGGAACTTGACACAAGATATGAGGCAAAGAATCTTTTGGGAATTTATTCAAGCCTTACTAATTCCACATTACAAAATTCAGTTAAAAAATTTGAAGGTAAAAATTTTTCAGAATTTAAAGACCAATTAGCAAAAGAACTCGTAGATAAAATTGAACCTATTTCTAAAGAGATAAAAAAACTTTTAGGAGACAAAAATTATCTAGACAAAATTCTTCTAGATGGAGTTGAAAAAGCAGATTTGATTGCATCTAAAAAGATTAAAAGAATTAAAGAAATAGTGGGTTTTTAAAGAAAATTTATTAACCAGTTTTAATTTTTAAAATATTAACTATATATAATATATGTTTGTTCAAACAGAAGTAACACCAAATCCAAACTCTTTGAAATTTCTTCCAGGAAAGAAAGTTTCAAACAGTGGTCCTTATGAAATTACAAGTAAAGAGGATATTCAAAACGAATTAGTAAGAAATATATTGTCAGTAAATGGTGTCGAGGGTATTTTTTTAGGTCAAGATTTTATTTCAGTAAATAAGAATGAGAGTGTTAAGTGGGAAGAAATTAAACATATTGTAATTTCCTTAATTAATGATTTTTATGCAGATGGAAGAGAGTTTGTAATTGATGAAAATATAAAAGAGGAAGTTCATGATTTAAGTGAAATTGAGGAAAAAATAGTAAAAATTTTAGAACAAAAAATACGACCTGCTGTTGCTAGGGATGGAGGAGATATAAAATTTAAAGGGTTTAAAGATGGAGTTGTAAAAGTACAATTGCAAGGGAGTTGTTCTGGGTGTCCTAGTTCAACTATGACTTTAAAACAAGGTGTTCAAAATCTTTTATGTCATTATTTACCAGAGGTAAAAGAAGTTGTTGCTATACAGTAGTAATTTATGAAACAATTTAGAAAATCAGGTGTTTTAAAAAGTAAAGTTTTTAATATAGTTTCACGATTTTTTTTAAGTTCCATTATTGTAATATCATTTTTTTATACTTTACCAATAATAATCAATTTTACTGATAAAAATTTTAATAGTAAGGAATTTACTAATAATTCTAAAAATATTTTAAACAGTGCATTAAATAAAGATAATAATTTAGAGGAGGACTCTCTTATAGAAACTGACGAGAGAGATTTATTATATGATATTTTGGAAGAAAATAATTCCGAAATAAACCTAGTAAGATATACGACATCTGAGATTGATTCCTTATTTAAAGAAGTAAATTATAATTTAAAAGATGTTAGAGATACAAAGTTAGTTAAACCGATAGGCATTGGACTTTTGCCAAATGAAATTAAAAGTATTGGAAATACTAAAAAAAGAAAGAACATGTTTATAAAAATTGTTTTGCCTTTAATAGTTAAAGAGAATAATAAAATTAGAATTGATAGAAAAAGATTATTCACTATCCTTAGTAAAAATAGCAACACTATTATAGAAAAAAAATGGTTAGAGAAAAAATATAAGCAATATGGAGTAAGAAAAAATGATCTATCCACATTAAAAATAAGAATGGATGAGATACCAGTTTCATTAGCGATAGCTCAAGCAGCCAAAGAAACAGGTTGGGGAACTTCAAGGTTTGCATTAAAGGGAAATGCTTTATTTGGTCAATGGACATGGTCAGGTGAAGGACTAAAACCAAAAAATGCTGAAGAGGGAAAAGATCACAAGGTTATGAAATTCCACAGCTTGCAGTTATCTGTCAGAGCTTACTTAAGAAACCTAAATACACACTCTTCCTACAAGAATTTAAGAAAAGCAAGAACAGAGCTTAGAAATCAAGAAAAATTTTTGGATAGTATAATTTTAGTCAAACACTTAGATAAATATGCTGAAACTGGGAGTCAATATATTGAGGTTTTACAGCAAATCATTGAACAAAATAATTTAAAAGATTTTGATGAAGCAAGATTATTACCATCAAGTAAAGATTTAGAGAGCCTAATTTAATTTTCTTTAATAGGAAATTGTACCCCAAACCATCTCCATTTTCCATTATCATTAAGAGAACAATTTATTCTTCCTCTTCTTGGCTTAAATGGTTCTCTAAATTCAATTGTCAAAAAGTTATCTGAAAATTTTGTTTTGGATTTTTTCCAAATATCTCCCTCATTTGAGTAGCAATTAATATTATTTAAATTTTTTTGATCCTTAAAAAATTCTACTTTAAAATTCGGTGGATTTGTATTTTCAAATAGTTGTTTTTCCTCAGGAAGTATTTTTTTAAATTCTAGTGGAAAATAATTTATTATTGAATTAAATCTTTTTAATTCACCGTACTTTTCATTAATTGGAAATCTTGGTAATTCAAATCTATCTTTATTTAAATCTATTACTCCAGAATGCTGACCAAATGCATAACTGAAATTTTTAGATATATAATCCTTCATAAATTTAGAGTACTCACCAAATGGATAAGAAAATAGATTAGGAATATAACCAAGTTCTTTCAAAAAGATTTTATTTGCTGTTTCGATATCTAAAATAAACTGTTCATTACTTACATCGATCAGATATTCATGAGTATGAGAATGATGACCAATAAATGCAAAATCGTTAATCTCTACTTCTTTTATTTGTTCCCAAGTCATATAACCATTTTTACCCACTGGTTCAGTTGAAACAAATAAAATAAATGGAATTCTATTTTTTTTAAGATATGGCCACGCCTCATTATAAAAAGATTCAAATGCATCATCAATAGTTAAAAGAATTTCTTTTTTTGATTTTGGAATATTAAATTGTTCTTCAAAATTATTTGGATTGTGAAAATTAAAATTTGAGTTTTTGATAATATTTATATGTTTCTTAAATATATCCATTTTGATATTAGTCGAAGGATAATTATTCTCATTAAAACGATGATACATTATTGACAAAATTCCCTCATCTTTAGAATAGTATTTGATATTATTTTCATCTGATTTAGAATTAATATTAGAAAGTAAAATAAATATGAATAAACTTATAATTGATGTAGCAGGTGAAAAAATTTTTTTAATGATCATCACTAGTAATGATATTTATAATATTACTAAAGAGAATACTAAAATTAATTACGAAAAATTAACTTTGATTATTAATGATTTTTTGAATTCCTATAAACTAAATTTAAACGATATTAATAAAATTTATTTAAATAGAGGCCCTGGAAGCTTTGCAGGAATTAGAAATTCAATATCAATAGTTAAAGCATTTAATTTAACTATTGATATTGATTATTTTTGTTACAGTATTCAAGATTTTAAAGGTGAAAAAGACATAAAATATGAAAATATCCCTGATTTGTGTGAAAAATTTAAAATTGAAAAAAATTTGATTAATCCTATTTATTAGGGTTAAAATTAAAAAATGTCAGATCAATTAGAAGAAAAATTTCAAAAAAAAGGTTTAAAGTTAACAGATCAAAGAAGGACTATTGCTCGTGTTATATTGGAATCAAAAGAAGCTTATGGTGAATCAGACCATCCAGACGTTGATGAATTATATAATAGAGTTTCAAAAATAGATCCAAAAATTAGTATTGCTACAGTTTATAGAACAGTAAAACTCTTTGAAGAGGCTGGAATATTAACCAAACATGATTTTAAAACTGGTAAGGCAAGATATGAATTAAATGACGATCATAATCATTTAATAGATATCAAAACTGGAGAAATTATAGAATTTGTTGATGATGAAATTAATCAGCTTCAACAGAAAATTGCTGAAAAATATGGATACAATTTAGTTGATCATAAACTCGAGTTATATGGGATTAAGAAAAAATCTTAATAACATGAATCAAAAAATCTTTATTAAAACCTTTGGATGTCAAATGAATGAGTATGACTCAAATAGAATATTCGATTCAGTTAAAAAAATTGGTTATGAAAAAACAGAAACTTACGAGAATGCTAACTGTTATTTATTAAATACATGTCATATTAGAGATAAAGCAAAAGAAAAAGTTTATCATGAAATAGGAAGATTAAAAAAGATATTTCGATCTAGAAAAAAACCATTAGTTATTATTGCTGGTTGTGTTGCTCAAGCAGAAAATGAAGAAATGCTTAAAAGAGAACCCTATATTGATCTAGTTATTGGCCCTCAAGCTTATCATAAAATTAATGATACAATTTTAAATTTTACAGAAAAAAAGAACAAGATTGAGGAGACAGAGTTCGATGCAGTTTCTAAATTTGAGTATTTAAGCAAATTAAAAAATAAAGCTAGCAAAGTTTCGTCTTTTTTAACAATACAAGAAGGGTGTGATAAATTTTGCCATTTTTGTGTAGTGCCATATACTAGAGGACCAGAATATTCTCGACCATTTAAACAAATTTTAGATGAAGCAAAATATTTAGCTGATTGTGGAACAAAAGAAATAATTTTACTCGGGCAAAATGTGAATGCTTACCATAGTGAAGAATATAGATTATCAGACTTGATTTTAAATATTGAAAAATTAACTGAAATTGAAAGAGTTAGATATACAACATCTCACCCAAACGATATGACTGAAGATTTAATTGAAGTTTATAAATTTTCCAAAAAGTTAATGCCACTCGTTCATTTACCAGTTCAAAGTGGCTCAAATAAAATTTTAAAGTTAATGAATAGGAAACATACCATCGAAGTATATTTAAACACTTTTGACAAATTAAAAGAAATTAATCCAAAAATAGAATTTTCAAGTGATTTTATAATAGGTTATCCTGGGGAAGATAATCAGGATTTTAAAGATACCTTTAGCTTGATTGAAAGAGTAAAATTTATTAACTCTTATTCATTTATTTTTAGTCCAAGACCAGGAACGGTAGCTGAGAATTTAGAATTGATTGAAAAAAGAATTTCTAATGAAAGATTAGAAAAAATTCAAAATATTTTATATGAAAATCAAATTCAAATGAATAAATCATTAGAGAATAGAGTAGTTGATGTTTTAGTTGAAAATCTTACTGATGATAAAAGTAAAGCTTTTGGTAGATCTGAATATATGACATCTGTTATTTTTAATGGTAAAAAGAGTGATATTGGAAAAATAGTGCAAGTAAGAATTAAAAAAAGTAATAGAAATACATTATTTGGTGAGATTATAACTAACACAGATCAGAAGGTTGCATAGAATTTGAGCGGAATAGATAAAAAAAAAAACACTGATCACTCTTTGAAATTTGTTTATTCAGATAATAATTCTTTAAGTGTAATATTTCACGATAATAACTTATTAATGGGTGTTGTTGGGGAATTTAATAAAAATCTTCAAGCATTAGAAAAAATCACAAATTGTAGTTTATATTCAAGAGGAAATTCAATTTTAATTAAATCAACACCTGATATGAATGAAAAAGTTAAGAATGCCATTCAATTTTTAGCTAATCAGTTTATTAACAATGGAAGTATTGAGAATAAAGATATAATTTCATCAGTTGACAAGTTTATGATAAATGAAAAAGTTAAAAATAATAATGTTACAGATATTATTAAAACTCCAAAAAAATCTATAATTCCCAGATCTGAAAAACAAAAAAGTTATGTACGAGCTTTAAGAGAGAGTGATATTATAATTTCAGCTGGACCAGCAGGCACAGGAAAAACATTTTTGGCAGTTGCTGTAGGTTTAACTATGCTTTTAGAAAAAAAGATTGAGAGAATAATTCTTTCAAGACCAGCAGTAGAAGCCGGGGAACGTTTGGGTTTTTTACCTGGTGATATGAAGGAAAAAGTAGATCCTTATCTTAGACCTTTATATGATTCTTTATACGATCTTTTTGATTTTGAAAAAATACAGAGAATGATTGAGATCGGAGATATTGAGATAGCGCCATTAGCATTTATGAGAGGCAGAACTCTTAAAAATTCTTTTGCAATTTTAGATGAGGCACAAAATGCTACAGAAACTCAAATTAAAATGTTTTTAACTCGTATTGGTGAAAATTCTAAAATAGTTGTTAATGGAGATCCATCTCAGATTGATTTATTAAATAAAAGTACATCAGGATTAGTTCGATCAAAAGAATTACTGGGACATTTAAAGGAAATATCCATAGTAGATTTTGATCATTCCGATGTAGTTAGACATCCTCTTGTTTCTAAAATAGTTAAAGCATACTCAAATAATGATTAGAGTTGATGTCTTCTCCGAAGAGAAGGCTTGGTCAAAAAGTCTTAAAAATAAGGACCTTTTTTTTAAAAAAATATGTAAAGCATTTCCTAAAAAATATCAGTTTTCAAATAAAAAAGTATCGCTTACGCTATTACTTTCGAATAATAAAAATATAAAAAAATTAAATAAAGTTTTTAGAAATAAAAATAAATCTACTGATATTTTATCTTTTCCATTAAATAGAAAAATAAAGATTTCAAAGAATACTTATTTAGGAGACATTATTATTAGCTATAATTACT
>CACOSU010000023.1 GCA_902629935.1 uncultured Pelagibacteraceae bacterium
AATATAAAAATTAATTTTGCTGAAATAAATGAAGAGGGTGAAATTACTCTTGAGGAAATAGAAAAAAAAATAACTTCAAAAACAAAATTGATTTCAATCACCCATTTGTCCAATGTAACGGGTGCAATCTTACCGGTAAAAGAAATAACACAGCTTGCACATTCAAAAGGAATAATTGTAGTAGTTGACGGATGTCAAGGAGCACCACATTTAAAACTAGATATGCAGGATTTAGACTGTGATTTCTACGCAATTTCATGTCACAAAATGTATGGACCTACAGGTTTAGGAGTTTTATACGGTAAGAAAAAATGGTTAGAGGAATTACCCCCGTATCAAGGTGGAGGTGGTATGATAAACGAAGTTAAAAAAGATAGGATTTCTTACGGTGAATTGCCCAACAAATACGAGGCAGGAACTATGGCTACAGCACAAGTAATTGCTTTTGATCAATCAATAAAATTTTTAGAAAGTATTGGAATAGAGAATGTTATGAAGCATGAAGCTGATTTAGTTGAATATGGACAAGAACTATTACAAAAAAATAATTCAGTTAAAATTATTGGAAATCCAAAAAACAAAGGAGGAGTATTATCATTTACTATAGAAGGAGTTCATCCCCATGATATAGCAACTATCCTAGATGAAGATGGGGTTGCAATAAGAGCAGGACATCATTGTTGTCAAATTCTACATGATAAATTAAATATTCCAGCAAGCGCTAGAGCATCAGTTGGTATTTATAATACAAAAGATGATTTAGATCAGCTTAATGAGTCGATAAATAACTGTAAAAAAATATTTAACATATAATGAATTTAAAAGAGCTTTATCAAGAAATTATATTAGAGCATGGCAAGAACCCAAGGAATCTTAGAAAAACAGAAGGTTTTAATAAAGATGCTAGAGGTAACAATCCTCTTTGTGGTGATAATGTTCATGTTTATTTAAAATTAAATGGACAAAAAATTGTAGAAGATGCATCTTTTGAGGGGAGTGGATGTGCCATTTCAATGGCTTCAGCTTCTATAATGACAGATTTGATTAAAGGAAAAAATGAACATGAAGCTAAAGAAATAGTTGAGGATTTTTTAGGTATGATTAAAGAAAATCCTGAATTAAAATCTGAGTATTTAAGTGAAGATGAAAAAACTAAACTAATGTGCTTATCTGGTGTTAAGCAATATCCAATGAGAGTTAAGTGTGCAACATTGTCTTGGCATACAATGGTTTCTGCCTTTGATGAAAAAACGGAAGAAGTAAAAACAGAGAATTAAATTATGTCAAAAAAAGAACAGATAATTGATGAAATAAGAAAAATCTATGACCCAGAGTTACCTGTAAATATCTACGAATTAGGTTTAATATATGATATTAAAGTTAAGGATGAAAAGTTTGCTATTATAAAAATGACTTTAACAACCCCTAACTGCCCAGTTGCAGAAAGTTTACCAAAGGAGGTAAAAGAGGGTGCATTGCAGGTTGAAGGTATTGAGGATGTAGATCTTGAATTAGTTTGGGACCCTCCTTGGAATAAAGATATGATGTCAGAAGCAGCAAAATTGGAATTAAACTTATAATGAATGCTATAATCAAACTGAGTGATAACGCAGCCTCAAGAATAAAAGAAATAATGAATGATGCTGAAAAAGATTTTATTGGTGTAAGAGTGTCAGTAAAATCAGGTGGTTGTGCAGGAATGTCTTACGTAATGCAATACGCCAAAGAGCAAAACCCAAATGATGAAGTTATTGAAGATAAAGGTGTTAAAGTTTTTGTTGATTCAGCTGCCGTTATGTATTTGCTAGGTACTGAAATGGATTACAAAAAAGAGGAATTATCGTCATCATTTGTATTTAATAATCCCAATGAAACTGAGCGTTGTGGGTGTGGAGAGTCTTTCAAAATATCATAAGTTGTATTATCCCATAAGTTGCATATCTGTATTGCAATATATGCATATCTACTGTATAGTTCTTTATATGAATAAATTTGAGTTTAAAAATCTTGTTAAAAGCTTGAAAAATTCTTTAAAGGAAAAAACATTCTTTAAAGAACTACGTAAAGAGGTTGAAACTGGCGCAAACGGCACACAAGATTACGTAGTCAAAAAAGGTGTTAACAAAGATACAATTGCAACAACTAGACAGTAATTAAATTTATTAGCTACTGTAATACATTTCAAACTCTACAGGATGAGGTGCGTGTTCGAATTTGTGGATCTCTTCAAATTTCAAAGCAATGTAAGCATCAATTTGATCATCTGTAAATACTCCACCTTGGGTTAAAAATTCTCTATCTTTATCTAAACTCTCCATAGCTTCTCTTAATGAACCGCATACGGTTGGAATTGCTTTAACTTCCTCTGGTGGTAACTCATATAAGTCTTTGTCAAAAGATTCACCTGGATGAATTTTATTTTTAATTCCATCAAGACCAGCCATAAGCATTGCAGCAAAAGTCAAATAAGGGTTTCCAGATGCATCTGGAAATCTTATTTCACATCTTGCACCTTTTTTACTTAGAGTAATTGGTATTCTACACGAAGCAGATCTATTTCTTGCTGAATATGCAAGAAGAACAGGAGCTTCAAAACCTGGAATTAATCTTTTGTAACTATTTGTTGTAGAGTTAGCAAAAGCATTAATTGCTTTAGCATGTTTTAAAATTCCACCAATATAGTGCAATGCAGTTTCACTTAAACCAGCATATGCATTACCTGAAAATACTGGTTTATCATTTTTCCAAATAGATTGATGGATGTGCATCCCAGAACCATTATCTCCAGCTACAGGTTTTGGCATAAAAGTTGCAGTTTTTCCAAATGAATGTGTAACCATTTGAACAACATATTTATATAACTGAACATTATCAGCCTGATCAACTAATGTTCCAAAATACATTCCTAGTTCATGTTGACTAGGAGCAACTTCATGATGATGTTTTTCAACTTTCACACCTACTTCTTTTAAATTTTTAAGATACTCACCACGCATATCTTGTTCACTATCAACTGGTGGTACAGGAAAATAACCTCCTTTAACTGGAGGTCTGTGACCCATATTACCATTTTCATATTCTTTTCCAGAGTTATATGGACCTTCCTTACTATCTATTTTAAATCCACATTCATTCATATCATTCTTAATTCTTACATCATCAAACACAAAAAACTCAGGTTCAGGACCAAAGAAAGCTTTATCTCCTATACCTGAATCTTTAAGGTATTCCTCAGCTTTTTTAGCAATACCTCTAGGATCTCTTTCATAGGGAGATTTTTTTACAGCATCAAAAATGTCACAGAATAAAACTACAGTATTATGTGACGTGAAAGGATCCATGAACATTCTAGCTGTATCTGGTTTTAAAATCATGTCAGATTCATTAATTGCTTTCCATCCTGCAATTGATGAACCATCAAAAAAGACACCTTCATTCAACATATCTTCATCAACTATTGATGTATCCATTGTTAAATGTTGCAATTTTCCTCTAGGATCAGTAAATCTTAAATCTACGAATTCTGCCTCTTTTTCTTTAATAAATTTTAAAACCTTAGCTACGCTCATTTTGACTCCTATGTATTACTGATGGATTAGATAACAAATTAATACCTAAAAATATTGCTTATTTAACAAATAACACCTATGCAATTTTCACATAAGTAGTGTAATTAGTCACTAAAAATATAAACTATTTAAACTTATGAACACAATATTAAATAAAGAACCAGTTTTAAGAGCGGAAAAATCATTAAAAGAATTTAACCCCGATCTAAATGTGGTTGTATTGGATCAAACTGCTAGAACAGCAAGCGATGCAGCTACAGCTTTAGGTTGTAAGGTAGGAGCTATTGTTAAAAGCTTACTTTTTAAAGCAGGAGAAGATTTTGTTCTATGTTTAGTGTCTGGAGATAGAAGATGTTCATTGAATAAATTAAAAAAAATTTTAAACGAAACAAATGTTTCTATGGCAAACCCAGATGATGTTAAAAGGGTTACAGGTTATACAATTGGAGGAGTTTCACCAATTGGTCATTTAACAAAATTAAAAATTTTTTTAGATAATAATTTAAAAAGATTTTCAAAAATATATGCTGCGGCAGGTCACCCTAATGCAGTTTTTGGCATAGATTTTAATCATTTAGTACTATTAACATCAGCTGAAATTAAAGAATTTACAGAATGAAATCCCCAAAATTAATTGATTATATTTTACTAACTATACTTGCATTAATTTGGGCTTCAGCATTTTTCAATATCAAAATAGCAACTTATTCATTTGGCCCTATTACTATCGCTTTTTTAAGAGTATTCTTTGGAGCAATACCTGTTTTATTACTTTGTTATTATAAAAATATAAAAATAGAAGCTTTTTCAAAAGATTGGCATTGGTTTGCAATAATTGGATTCATTAATCTTGTAGCACCATTCTTTTTAATTGCCTATGGGGTAAAATCAGTTCAAAGTAATCTAGCTGCAATTTTAATGTCCACTACACCATTAAGCTCAACTGTGCTTGGACATTTTTATACGAAAAATGAAAAATTTAATTTAGTCAAAACATTTGGAATACTTATTGGATTTTCAGGAATTGTTTATTTATTTTCAGATAATATTTTAATTGATCAAAATAATTTTGTTTCTGCTTTATTAATATTACTAGGATCAACCTGCTATGTAATTGGAGGTGTTTTAACATTAAAAATTAGCAAAAAAAAGAACGAAAATGTAACTGGATCTATTTTAATTTGGGCAATTATTATTTTAATACCTTTGGTATCGTTTATTGAACAACCATGGCAATCTGTGCCTAGAAAAGATTCATTAATATCTGTTATTTATTTAGGTATTGTTCCAACAGGAATAGCATGGTTATTACGTTTTAGAATTTTGAAAAACAACGGTTTAATTTTTCAATCACAAGTTTCTTACTTGATACCAATATTTGGTACAATTTTAGGTTATATTTTTCTACAAGAGCTAATTACAATAAAAGTTATGGTATCTTTAATTGCAGTATGTGTTGGTGTCTATTTTGTAAGAAGGGGAGATAACACAAAAAAATTATTTAATTTTGGAAATCGCGAAAATGTGTGATGGGCTAGTTTCGCAACAACCACCAATTATGGTAGCACCGGCAATTTTAAATTTTTTTGCAATTTCTGCTATTTTTTCAGGAGTAAGGTCCTCTCTTTTCCCAAGAAATTTATTAGGATTCGATTTTTGTTTTAGAAAAGCTGAAGTATAGCCCTCTTTAATCTTTGTAGTTTTAAATCCATTTAATTTGAATCCAAAAGGAAGCCTTAAATTTTTCAGTTCTTTAATATTTAATTCAAAATTTTCTGGAGAAACACAAGCTAGTATTACTCCAAGTAATTTGTCATCAGTTACATCTTTAATATCAGAAATTTTTTCTCCACTAGGTAAAGTAGTGCCTTCAGAAATGTGAGCTCCAACGAGATATGGTTTTTTAAACTCTTCTATAGCTAAAATTGCTGTTTTTATTTCTTTAACACTACTCAATACATCAAAATAAAAAAAATCTACATATTTATCTAAGATTTTTGCTTGATCGTTAAAATCTTTAAAAATTTCTTCCTCATCTCTATCATCAGCTTCATAAGTTAAATTTTGAGGAGGTAGACCAGCTGCAACTAGTATATTAGGATATTTTTTTTTTACTTCTGCTGCTAATTCGCCTGCTTTTCTATTAAGTTCTTCAAATTTATCTTCAATATTATTTTGCTTTAATCTTATTTTTCGACAGGTGAATGTATTTGTAACTATAACCTCAGCACCAGCTTTTATAAAATCAGAATGGATATCAATTACTAATTGATGATATTTTTTATTCAAAATAGCATTTGCGCTCCAAAGAGTCGAATTAATCTCCATTCCTCTCGCGAGCAGTTCCTGCCCCATACCTCCATCCAAAATTCTCAATTTTTTAAAAAATTCTATATCCATAAACTTTATTATTATTTTTTAAAATATATCTTTGCATTAAATGAAAATGATCTTCTTTCTCCATTGATATTAAAAGGATAGGCTGTATGCATTAAGTAATTTGGGAATATAATCAAATCTCTTATTTTTGGTCTTAGATTGTAAATACTATTTGATAAAAAAGCCTTTTGACCATTAATGAAATCAATTGTTCCATTTGTTTTTAATTTTTTATTTTTTAAATTTTTGTTAATTGTC
>CACOSU010000024.1:2500-5962 GCA_902629935.1 uncultured Pelagibacteraceae bacterium
CTCGCCTTAGGTGCCGACTAACTCTGCGCGGATTAACCTTGCGCAGAAACCCTTGGATTTTCGGCGAAGAAGTTTTTCACTTCTTTTATCGTTACTTATGTCAGCATTCGCACTTCTGATACCTCCAGGATCCTTCACAGGTATCCCTTCACAGGCTTACAGAACGTTCCGCTACCAGTTATAATTTTCGAAAAAATTATAAATCCACAGATTCGGTATATGATTTTAGCCCCGTTACATCTTCGGCGCAGAAACTCTATTAGACCGGTGAGCTGTTACGCTATCTTTAAAGGATGGCTGCTTCTAAGCCAACCTCCCGGCTGTTAAGGAATTTCCACATCCTTTCACACTTAATCATAATTTGGGGACCTTATCTGGTGGTCTGGGCTCTTTCCCTCTCGACCATGGACCTTAGCACCCACAGTCTGTCTGCTGAAGAACAACATTTAGCATTCGGAGTTTTATTAGGTTTGGTAAGAATCTCTTCCCCCTAGCCCATTTAGTGCTCTACCTCTAAATGTCTATTTATTCAACGCACTACCTAAATAGTTTTCGCGGAAAACCAGCTATCTACGAATTTGGTTGGCCTTTCACCCCTTACCACAAGTCATCCAAAGACTTTTCAACGTCAACTGGTTCGGTCCTCCGGTAAGTGTTACCTTACTTTCAACCTGCTCATGGTAAGCTCATTCGTTTTCGGGTCTAATTCATTAAACTAAATGCCCTATTAAGACTTGCTTTCGCTACGCCTACACCTAGATGGCTTAAGCTTGCTTAATAAATTAAGTCACTGACCCATTATACAAAAGGTACGCCGTCACTCTAAAAAGAGCTTCGACTGATTGTAGGCATGCGGTTTCAGGTTCTATTTCACTCCCCTAATAGGGGTTCTTTTCACCTTTCCCTCACGGTACTAGTTCACTATCGGTCACTGAAGAGTATTTAGGCTTAGAGGGTGGTCCCCCTATATTCGAGCAGGATTTCACGTGTCCCGCTTTACTCAAGAATTATATTAAACATTACTCATACGGGACTATCACCCTCTATGGTTAGCTTTTCCAAACTATTCAAATTTTTTTAATATAATTGCTGGCCTGTTCCGTTTTCGCTCGCCACTACTAACGGAATCTCAATTGATTTCTTTTCCTCTGGTTACTTAGATGTTTCAGTTCTCCAGGTTGTCTCTTTAAACTTATGTATTCAGTTTAAAGTACCACATAAAGTGGTGGGTTTCCCCATTCGGAAATTTTCGGATCAAAACTTACATACAGCTCCCCGAAACTTATCGCAGTATATCACGTCCTTCATCGGCTTTCAGTGCCAAGGCATCCACTACACGCCCTTAAACGCTTGATTTATGCACAGAAAAAAATTCTGTGTTGAATCAAATTTTTATTTTGAACATTAGTTTATAACATTTCTAATGTTCGGATATAGATATTGATATTATTAAATTTTATTTACAATTTTTTATAACTAAGTGTTCTGGTGGAGGATAGCGGGATCGAACCGCTGACCTCCTGAATGCAAATCAGGCGCTCTCCCAGCTGAGCTAATCCCCCATGATCTTAAATTGGTGGGCCGAGAAAGACTCGAACTTTCGACCCCACCCTTATCAAGGGTGTGCTCTAACCAACTGAGCTACCGGCCCCTATGCAAGAGAAACACTAACTTAAGAAGAGAAATGAGGACGGTCAACATTACCTGTATATTATTTAGAATAAAATTTAACTTTTATTCATCCTTAGAAAGGAGGTAATCCAGCCGCAGGTTCCCCTACGGCTACCTTGTTACGACTTCACCCCAGTCGCTGACTATACCGTGGTCAAGGGTTTTAAACCTTGCCTTAAGGTAGAACCAACTCCCATGGTGTGACGGGCGGTGTGTACAAGACCCGGGAACGCATTCACCGTGGCACGCTGATCCACGATTACTAGTAATTCCAGCTTCATGCACTCGAGTTGCAGAGTGCAATCCGAACTGAGGTATCTTTTAAGGATTTGCTTAACGTCGCCGTCTTGCTTCCTGTTGTAGATACCATTGTAGCACGTGTGTAGCCCAACACGTAAGGGCCATGAGGACTTGACGTCATCCCCACCTTCCTCCAGCTTATCACTGGCAGTTCTTTCAGAGTGCCCAACTTAATGATGGCAACTAAAAGTGAGGGTTGCGCTCGTTGCGGGACTTAACCCAACATCTCACGACACGAGCTGACGACAGCCATGCAGCACCTGTGTTTCGTCCGGCCGAACCGAAAACTTTAATCTCTTAAAGTCGCGACGAACATGTCAAGTGTTGGTAAGGTTCTGCGCGTATCTTCGAATTAAACCACATGCTCCACTACTTGTGCGGGTCCCCGTCAATTCATTTGAGTTTTAACCTTGCGGTCGTACTCCCCAGGCGGTGTGTTTATCGCTTTCGCTGCGACACTGAAAATAAATTTCCAACGTCTAACACACATCGTTTACGGCATGGACTACGAGGGTATCTAATCCTCTTCGCTACCCATGCTTTCGTTCCTCAGTGTCAGTAATGATCCAGAAAGCTGCCTTCGCAATTGGTATTCTTTCTAATATCTACGAATTTCACCTCTACACTAGAAATTCTGCTTTCCTCTATCATACTCTAGCTGAAAAGTTTTGATGGCAGTTCCAGAGTTAAGCTCTGGGATTTCACCACCAACTTTTTCAACCACCTACGAACTCTTTAAGCCCAGTAATTCCGAACTACGCTAGGTCCCTTCGTATTACCGCGGCTGCTGGCACGAAGTTAGCCGGACCTTCTTATTCGGGTACAGTCATTTTCTTCCCCGACGAAAGAGCTTTACAACCCAAAGGCCTTCTTCACTCACGCGGCATCGCTGCATCAGAGTTTCCTCCATTGTGCAAGATTCCCCACTGCTGCCTCCCGTAGGAGTTTGGGCCGTGTCTCAGTCCCAATGTGGCTGATCATCCTCTCAAATCAGCTATTGATCACAGTCTTGGTAGGCCATTACCCCACCAACAAACTAATCAAGTGCAGGCTCATCCAATGGTGCATAAAGCTTTCTCCGTAAAGACTTATCCGGTATTAGCACAAGTTTCCTCGTGTTATTCCAGGCCAAAGGGCAGATACCTACATGTTACTCACCCGTCTGCCACTAAGTATTGCTACTTCGTTCGACTTGCATGTGTTAGGCGTGCCGCCAGCGTACGTTCTGAGCCATGATCAAACTCTCAAGTTTAAAAACGGCGCACACTAGCTTCCATATAAATTCTAAGAATAAAATTTATATGATGTTGAAGTGTGTACGACAAATTTCTGGTAACCTTAACCGTCCACACTTCTCTTCTTAAATTTTTAACT
The DNA here is from genome assembly GCA_902629935.1 of uncultured Pelagibacteraceae bacterium. Lineage (GTDB taxonomy): Bacteria > Pseudomonadota > Alphaproteobacteria > Pelagibacterales > Pelagibacteraceae > Pelagibacter. Next base: position 5,846 of record CACOSU010000024.1, read on the forward strand.
TTTTAAATAGCTAATTGAGCAAAAAGGCTCAATAATCCTCACTTATTTATTGTATTAACAATATTTTTATTGAGAAAGTTCAGTGCTTATAGGCTAAAATTAAGGGAAATCAAGCAT
>CACOSU010000025.1 GCA_902629935.1 uncultured Pelagibacteraceae bacterium
CCAACAACAAAGTTCGAGTCTGATGGAAAAAAATTATTATCAAGTTGGAATATAGAGAAAGATAAAAAAATTATTCTTTTACCTGGTAGATTAACATCTTGGAAAGGACAAGAAGTTTTTATTGAAGCAATTAATTTGGTAAATATAGAGCTAGGTTATGAAGCATTTTATGCTATTATTTTAGGTAATGACCAAGGTAGGGATTTATATAAAAAAAAATTAATAAGACTTTCAGAGCAATACAGGTTATCTAAACAAATAAGATTCATTGATCACTGCAAAGATATGGCTTTGGCCTATAAAGTTTCAGATATTGTTATTTCAGCATCAACAGAACCTGAGGCCTTTGGAAGAGTCGCTGTTGAGGCACAATCAATGCAAAAGCCGATTATTGCAAGCGATATAGGAGGTTCCAATGAAACGATTATTGATGAAAAAACTGGTTTTTTATATGAAGCAGGAAACGCTAAATCATTAAGTAATAAAATTTTAAAAACTCTTAACATGGATGAATCTCTATTAAAATCAATCGGTAATGAAGGGAGAAAAAATATAGTTCAAAAATTTAATGTTGAAAAAATGTGTTTTTCTACTTATTCAGAGTATAAAAGATTATTAAATTAAATGCCGATTATAACATTACCTGACGGAAACAATATTGATTTTCCTAATAAAGTTACGGGACTCGAAGTAGCTGAAAAAATTAGCAAATCATTAGCAAAACAAGCACTTGTAATGAGTGTGGATGGTGAGCTTAAAGATTTATATTTTGAAATAAATAAAGATAGCTCTGTTAAAATTTTTACTTCAAAAGATCCTGAAGGATTAGAAGTTATTAGGCATGATACAGCACATATAATGGCTATGGCTGTTCAAGAATTATATCCAGGTACGCAAGTTACTATTGGACCAGTAATAGAAAATGGATTTTTTTATGATTTCGCTAGAAAAGAACCATTCACAACTGATGATCTTAAAAACATTGAAAAAAGAATGTCAGAAATAATTGACAAAGATGTGAAAACAAGAAGAGAAGTTTGGGAAAGAGAAAAAGCAATTAATCACTTTATAAAAATTGGCGAAAAATATAAAGCTGAAATAATTAAAAGTATTCCAGAAAATGAAGAACTTTCCATTTATCATCATGGGGAAACTTGGCATGATTTATGTAGAGGCCCTCATTTACTTTCATCTGGAAAAATTGGTAAAGCATTTAAATTAATGAAAGTTTCAGGAGCATATTGGCGTGGAGACTCGAATAATGAAATGTTACAAAGAATTTATGGAACCGGATGGGCTACTCAGAAAGATTTAGACAACTATTTAAAAAGAATTGAAGAAGCTGAAAAAAGAGATCATCGAAAACTTGGAAAAGAAATGGACCTATTTCATTTTAGAGAAGAAAGTCCTGGATCAGTATTTTGGCACGAAAAAGGATGGTCTCTATTTCAGAAATTAATTAACTATATGAGAAGAAGGCAAGATGCTGCAGGCTATAAAGAGGTAAACACACCAGAAATATTAGATAGACAACTATGGGAAAAATCAGGGCATTGGGAAAAATATGGGGAAAATATGTATACCTCAGAAACACCAGATGAAAAAGTATTTGCAATTAAACCAATGAATTGTCCTGGGCATATTCAGGTATTTAATCAAGGTTTGAAAAGTTATAGAGACCTTCCTTTACGTATTGCAGAATTTGGAAAAGTACATCGGTATGAACCATCCGGAGCTTTACATGGATTATTAAGAGTAAGAGCATTCACTCAAGATGATGCTCATATATTTTGTTCTGAAGATCAAATTACTAGTGAATGTTTGGAGGTAACTAATTTAATTCTAGATATTTATAAAGACTTAGGTTTCGAAAATGTGATACTTAAATATGCAGATAGACCAGAGGTAAGAGTTGGAGATGACAAAATTTGGGATAAAGCAGAGGCCTCTTTGCTTGAAGCAGTTAAAGCTTCCAAGTTAGAATATAGTATTAACAAGGGTGAGGGAGCATTTTATGGTCCAAAAATTGAATTTGTTTTAAGAGATGCAATCGGTAGAGATTGGCAATGTGGAACTTTACAGGTTGATCTAAACTTACCCGGGAGATTAGATGCATCATATATTGATAAAGATGGAACAAAAAAAATTCCCGTGATGTTACATAGAGCGTTATTCGGTTCTCTAGAAAGATTTGTTGGAATTCTAATTGAAAACTATGCAGGAAAATTTCCTTTTTGGTTGTCTCCTCTGCAGACAATGGTAATACCTATCTCAGAGGAATTTAATGATTACGCAGTTAAAGTATCTAAAAAAATTAAGAATGCAGGCATTAGTTCTGCAGTAGACTTAAAAAATAATAATTTAAATTATAAAATAAGAGATCATTCTTTAGAAAAGATACCGCTTTTGTTAATTTGTGGTAAAAAAGAAGTTGACTCCAATTCAGTAACGATTAGAAGATTAGATTCTAATAAACAAGAAAATATGGGTATAGATAAATTCTTAAAAACATTCTCTGCTTTAAATAAAGCATCATCAAACTAAGTGGCAGATATCAAACAAAACTATTTTCAGAGAAGAACTAAGGACAGAGGTCCAAGATCTAACAATAGAATTTCCTCTCCTGATGTGCAGGTTATAGCAAGTGATGGAGAAAATCTTGGAGTAATGAATACTAATGAAGCTATTTCTATGGCAAAAAATCAAGGTTTAGATTTAATTGAAATAGCACCTAATGCAAACCCTCCTGTATGTAAAATAATGGATATGGGTAAATATAAGTATGATGCTCAAAAAAAAGCAAATCTTGCAAAGAAAAAACAAAAAATTGTATCTTTAAAAGAAATTAAAATGCGACCTGTAACTGAAACTCATGATTATGAATTTAAAGTAAAAAATGCAAAAAAATTTATAGCAAAAGGAGATAAGGTCAAATTCACTATAAGATTTAAAGGAAGAGAGCTTCAGCATTCCCATCTAGGAAATGAACTGATGGGCAAAATAAAAGAGGATATGAAGGATATAGGTAAGGTAGAATTGCATCCCAAGTTTGATGGTAAGCAAATGATCATGGTAATTCAGCCTTTATAAGCTTTAATAGTGGTTGTAAAATTATATCTTTCTTTGTATAAGTCCGCAGAATTATGCCAAAACTAAAAACAAAAAGCTCAGCAAAAAAAAGATTTAAAATATCTGCAAAGGGTAAAGTTATTTCTGCTCAAGCAGGTAAAAGACATGGTATGATTAAAAGAACGAATTCACAAATAAGAAAACTAAGAGGCACTACAACATTGTCTAAGCAAGATGGAAAAATTGTTAAGTCATATATGCCTTATAGTTTAAGAGGTTAATAATGGCGAGAGTTAAAAGAGGTGTAACAAGTAAAGCTAAACATAAAAAAGTTTTAAAAGCTGTAAAAGGACAATGGGGTAGAAGAAAAAATACTATTAGAGTCGCTAAGCAGGCTATGGAGAAATCCATGCAATATGCTTACAGAGATAGAAGAAATAAAAAAAGAGATTTTAAATCATTGTGGATACAGAGAATCAATGCGGGAGTTAGAGCTGAAGGGTTAACTTATTCAAAATTTATCAATGGATTAAGTAAATGTGGTATTGCAATAGACAGAAAAATTCTTGCTGAAATTGCTTATGATAGCCCAGAAGCATTTAAAACAATTGTACAAAAAGCTCAATCAGCTTTAAATTAATCTTCGCTATTGTTTTTATTTCTTAAGTAAATAATCTACTAATATGTCAGAGATAAAAAATATTAGAGATCAGTTTTTATCAAAGCTTAAAAGTGATTTAAGTATTGATCAAATAAACGAAATCAAAACTGAGCTATTTGGTAAAAATGGTTTAATTTCATCAAAATTTAAAACAATAGGGTCAATTCCAGAGACTGATAGAAAAAAATTTGCATCAGATTTAAATCAGGCTAAAGATGAACTTCAGAATTTGATAACTTCTAAAATTAATGAGATAGAAGGAAAAAAAATAAACGAAAAATTAGAAAAAGAAAAAGTAGATATAACTTTGCCTGAAAGACCATTCGTTAGAGGAAAAGTTCATCCAGTATCACAAACTATTGATGAAATTTCATCTATTTTCTCTGAAATAGGATTTAGTGTTGAGGAAGGCCCAGATGTTGAAAATGAATATAACAATTTTACGGCTTTAAACACACCTGACAACCATCCAGCAAGAGATATGCATGATACGTTTTATCTGGATGAGAACAAGGAGGTTTTATTAAGAACTCATACTTCACCAGTTCAAATTAGAACTATGCTAAAAGATAAACCCCCATTTAAGATCATTGCTCCTGGTAGAACTTATAGATCTGATAGTGATCAAACACATGCTCCAATGTTTCATCAAGTCGAAGGTTTGCATATTGATACAAACATAAATATGGGGCATTTGAAAGGATGTTTAAATTATTTCATTAAAGAATTTTTTGAAGTCGACAAAATTAAAATGAGATTTAGACCTAGTCATTTTCCATTCACAGAACCATCTGCTGAAGTAGATATTGGTTACGAAATAAAAGATGGCAAAATAATCATTGGAGAAGGTGATAAGTGGCTTGAAATTTTAGGCTGTGGAATGGTACATCCTAATGTCTTAAGAAATGTAAAAGTAGATCCTTCTAAATATCAAGGATATGCTTTTGGCATAGGTATAGATCGATTAGCAATGCTTAAATATGGCATTAATGATTTAAGAGCTTTTTTTGATTGTGACTACAGATGGCTAAATCATTTTGGTTTTGATCCACTTGATGTTCCTTCTAATTATAGAGGTTTAAGCAGATGAAGATTACATATGATTGGTTAAAAGATCATTTAAAAATAAGCGCTAAAGAAGATAAACTTCTTGAGAAACTAACAGATATAGGTCTTGAGGTTGAGAGTATACAAAACTTATCTGAGGGATTAGATCAATTTAAGGTAGCAAAAATTATAAAAATAGAAAAACATCCTAATGCGGATAGACTTAAAGTTTGTGATGTTGATGTTGGTAATCAAGAAATCAAAAAAGTTGTTTGTGGGGCTGCAAATGCAAAAGAGGGCCTTCTTACTGTATATGCTCCACCAGGGGCAATAATCCCAAAAAACAAAACTAAACTTGTTGTAGCTAAAATCAGAGATGTAACATCCTATGGAATGCTCTGTTCTGAATCTGAATTGAATTTATCACATGAAAGTGATGGGATTATTGAGCTGTCGTCATCCAAATATGTAAAAAATGTTGGAAAAAGTTATTTTTCTAAATCAAGTTCTAATCTTGTCGATTTATCAATAACACCAAATAGACCAGATTGTCTTGGTGTTCGAGGGATAGCGAGAGATCTATCAGCTGCAGGTTTTGGAAAATTAAAACCAGAAAAAGATAAAAAAATTAAATCTAATAAAAAACAGACCTTAAAAGTAAAAATAATAAAAGAAAAAAACCAAGGCTGTTTATCTTTTGGTAGTTGCTTGATAACAAAAGTTAAAAATACAGAAAGTCCTCAATGGTTGAAAGATAAATTAATTTCTATAGGCCAAAAACCAATATCTGCAATTGTAGATATTACAAATTATGTCATGATTGATATTAATCGTCCTTTGCACGCATATGATGCTGACAAAATTGAGAAGGGAATAATTGTTAGAAATTCAAAATCAGGAGAAGAATTTACTGCTTTGGATAATAAAAATTATAAACTAGATGATGGAATGTGTGTGATAAGCGATAACAAAGGTGTATTAGGCCTAGGAGGAATTATTGGAGGAACGAGATCTGGTACAGAGCTAGATACAAAAAATGTTTTATTAGAGTCAGCTTATTTTGACCCAAGATCAATTAGAAAAACTGCTAAGAAATTGAATATTGATACAGATGCTAAATTTAGATTTGAAAGAGGTATTGATCAGTTATCTATTGAAAATGGATTAAATAAAGCAGCTTTTTTA
>CACOSU010000026.1 GCA_902629935.1 uncultured Pelagibacteraceae bacterium
TAACCCTATAATTTGTTATTTCTTCAATTTGTTTAGTAAGTTCTGTAGGCTCTAAATTATATTCGTAATCTTTATAAACCTTTATTTTTGAATTTTTTATTCCTTTCTTCACTTCAAATTCATAATCTTGTATGGGTGTTAAAAATATTGTTCTTTTAATTTTATTTGTCTCTAAAAATTTTTTAATAGTATTAAATTGAGATGTAGAATTAATTCCTGCAGATATAATATTTTTAGGAAGATCTAAAGTTTTGTTAGTTAAAGATAAAAATGTTAAATCCTTCATTTCATCTAAATATGTCAAACTTTCATAAAATACTGGACCAATAACAATTTTAACTCCCATTTCACTTAATTCAAATGCAGATTTTAAAGTTTGATTAGCTTTTGTAGCAGTATCCTTTGGATATATTTCAATTAAACTATTATCTATATCTTTAATTGCTAATCCTACAGCTTTAATAATTGATTCTCCTATTTGTTTGTTAGCTCCTGTCATTGGTACTAATAATCCAATTTTGATTTTATCATTTGCGATAGCAGTATGTAAAAGCAGTGAATAGAAACCTAAAATAATACAAAAAATAAATTTAATTAATTTAACCATTTTGGTGCTAATATAATATTTTTCGAGCTAAATTATGATCATAAAACCACAATTTGAATTAAAAAAACATTATAATGGTCTTTATTTAGTTTCAACTCCATTAGGAAATCTAAAAGATATTACATTTAGAGCAATAGAAATTTTAACAGAATCAGATTTAATTTTATGTGAAGATACGCGAATTTCAAAAATTTTATTAGAAAAGTATCAGATTAAATCAAAATTAATTTCTAACCATAAATTTAATGAAAAAAAAAATGTAAGTAAAATAATTGAACAACTGAAATCTGGAAAGATAATTTCTTTAATATCTGACGCAGGAACACCAAGTATTTCTGATCCAGGTTCGGTGCTAGTTAATGAATGTATTAATAATAATATAAAGGTAATTCCTGTACCTGGACCTTCAGCTGTAGCTGCTGCCATATCTGTAAGTGGTTTTTCGGATAAGTTTTTATTTTGTGGTTTTTTTCCTGAAAAAAAACAACACTTAATGAGTGAATTAAAAAAATTGTCAGAATTTAAAAATTCAATGGTTTTTTTTATTTCACCAAAAAAAATAAATAAAATTATTCCTGAAATTAAAAAATATTTTTCAGGAAGAAAAATAGTTTTTTGTAGAGAAATTACCAAAATATTTGAGGAATTTATCAGAAAAAATGTAGATGAATTAGAACCTTTCGATAAAGAACCAAAAGGTGAGTTAACAGTAGTTATTTCTGAAAAAATAACTAACAAAAATAACTCTCAAAAATTAAGTGAATCAGATAAGAATGTAATAAAGAAAATGATTCAAAAACTATCTACAAAAGAAATTACAGATATTTTAAGTCATATTACCAATGCATCAAAAAAAGATGTATATAATTACTGTTTAGAACTAAAAAATGAGAAATAGATTACTAATTTTTATACTCTTAGGTTTTTTTCTAAGTAGTTGTGCAGGAGTTGGTTCAAAAGGTCTTTTTGGCACAGGTGTTTCTGTTGCCTTAGACCCAAGAACTGTTGGAACACAGATAGATGATTCAATAATGCAAAAAAGTTTATCAGCTAGAATAATTGCAAGAGATAAAAAATATTTTTTGTCAGTAAAATCCAAAGTACTCGATGGCAAAATTTTTCTAACTGGTAAAGTAGACAATCCAGAGGAAAAACTCCAATTAACTAAATTAGCTTGGGAAATTAAGGGAGCACGATCAGTAAGAAATGATATTAAAATAAAGGAGGAATTTAAGTTTAAGCAATCTGCTAAAGATGTTTTAATTACATCTCAACTTCGAACTGCATTAATTTTAAACAAAAATATAAAATCTACCAATTATCAAATTGATACTTACAAAAAGAAAATCTATGTATATGGCATTGCACTTACCTTAGAAGAAAAAGATTTAGTTATTAGTGAAGCAAAAGAAATAGTTGATGTAGAAGATGTAATCGCAAGTATAATTCTCGTTGAAGATTTAAGAATCCAGAGAGAATAATTATTTTTTATAGTCAATAACCTCTGCAGAATAAGCTGCTATTGAAGCTAAATTAAGAATTTCTGAAGTAGATGATCTTAATGGAGCTATTTCTATAGGAAGGCCCAAACCAATTAGTAAAGGTCCAATTACTTTTGTATCTCCAAATGTTTTCATTAGTTTGTAAGATATAGCTGCACTATGTTGGCCAGGCATGATTAGAATGTTTGCTTTACCTACAATCTTAGCAAATGGATAAAGTTCTTTATATTCTTCATTAAGTGCAACATCTGGCTGCATATCTCCGTCAAATTCAAAATTTACTTTTTTTTCTTTCAATATTTCGACTGCGTTTCGGATATGCTTTGTTCTACTTGTAAGAGGTTGTCCAAATGTAGAATGAGATACAAAAGCAACTTTAGGATCAAATCCAAAAAGCCTTACTACTCTTGCGGTAGATATAGCTATTTTAGCCATTTGTTCAGATGTTGGATATTCATGTACGCTTGTGTCCCCAATAAATATTGTTTTACCTTTATGCACAATCATATTTAGCCCAAACATTATTTCCCCTTTTCTAACGTCTACAACTTGTTTAATTTTCTCAAGTGAGGCTCCAAAACGTCTAGTGTTTCCAGTTACCGCTCCATCTGCATCACCACAGGCAACCATACTTGTAGCCCATATAACCCTATCATTTCTAATCATTCTATCACAATCTCTCTCTAACAATCCTTGTTCTCTTTGTAATTTTTCAAATAAATATTCCACATATCTTTTTCTTTTTTTTTCATCTTTTGAATTCACAATTTCAATGTCAAAATTTTCCCTGTAACCAATATTTTTTATTTGCTCTTTAATTTTACTTTCTTTTCCAACTAAAATTGGAATACCCAACTTCGAATTTTTAAATGCAATTGCAGCTTTTAGGGTATTTTCATCTTCGCCATCAGCAAAAACGATTCTTTTTTGATTTTTTTTAATAAAAGAATTTATTCCTTGCATGATAGTGACTGTTGGGTCAAGTCTTTGTTTAAGTTGATCTTTATAAATTTCAAAATCCTCTATATTTTTTCGGGCTACTCCACTCTCTATGGCAGCTTTCGCAACAGCTACTGGTATTACACTAATTAATCTTGGATCAAATGTAGATGGAATAATATAATTTCTTCCATAATAGGGTCTTTCCCCACCCATAGCAGCAACAACTTCATCAGGAACATCCTCTCTTGCAAGCTTAGCTATCGCATTAGCCGCAGCAACTTTCATTTCCTCATTTATTGTTTTGGATCTAACATCTAAAGCTCCTCTAAAGATATAAGGAAATCCTATTAAATTATTTACTTGATTTGGATAATCTGATCTTCCAGTTGCAACTATTGCATCGTCTCTAATTTCATTAATTTCTTCTGGAGTTATTTCTGGATCAGGGTTTGCGCAGGCAAAAATTATTGGTTTTTTTGCCATTGATTTTACCATTTCTTTTTTAAGCACACCTTTAGCTGATAATCCCAAAAATACATCAGCTCCTTTAATTGCATCAGCAAGAGTTCTAAGCTTAGTTTTTACTGCATATCTAGATTTCCATTGATCTATATTTTCAGTTCTACCTTTATAAATTACTCCTTTTCTATCAAGCATAATTATGTTTTCAGATTTAACACCAGAATTTTTAAACAATTCAGTGCATGCTTGTGCTGAAGCTCCAGCGCCATTCACAACAACTTTAATTTTTTTTATTGATTTACCACACACATCTAAAGCATTTATTAATGCTGCAGTAGTAATGATTGCTGTTCCATGTTGGTCATCATGAAAAACTGGTATGTCTAAAATTTCTTTCAATTTTTTTTCTATTACAAAACAACTTGGAGCAGCTATGTCTTCTAAATTTATACCACCAAAGCTGGGTGCAAAATTCTTTATTGAATTAATTATTTCGTCTGAATCTTTACTATCTATCTCTAAATCTATCGAGTCGATATCTGCAAATCTTTTAAATAATACAGCTTTTCCCTCCATCACAGGCTTTGATGCAAGAGCACCTAAATTACCCATTCCTAATATTGCTGAACCATTACTTATTACAGCGACCAGGTTTCCTTTACTTGTGTAATCATATACTGCTTCTGGATTTTCGCTTATTTTTTTAACTGGGGCAGCAACCCCAGGAGAATATGCTAAAGCAAGATCACGTTTAGTTGTCATATTTTTAGAAGAAATAATCTCAATCTTGCCAGGTTTTTTGTCTTTATGAAAATCTAAAGCCTCTTTATCCGTGTAATGGTTAATCTTAGTTTTTTTCATTTTTGTTTATGCGTTTTTAATTCAATTCTATTTGTATACTTTTACAAATTTTATTATTTGTAATATTTCATCTAAATATTCTTATAATTCCAAATATTTTTACAATTAAGTGTACAATTAGGGTAAAATTAAGACTAATATGATTTATGAACTTACTTAAGTCAACTGGTACATTTGGTTTCTATACTATAATAAGTAGGTTACTTGGTTATTTAAGAGATATTTTAATAGCGATTTTTCTTGGAACAGGGATGTTAGCAGATGCTTTTTTTGTGGCATTTAGAATTCCAAATACTTTTAGAAGATTATTTGCTGAAGGCACGTTTAATGCAGCTTTTGTTCCAAGTTATTCATCAGAAATTACAAAAGGGAAAAAAAAAGCAAATAAATTTGCAAACGATATCTTTAATTTTCTATTTTTAGGTTTGTTATTTTTAACAATTATTATTGAAATTTTTATGCCTGCATTTGTTTCAATTATTGCTCCGGGATTTGTTGGTGATTTAGAAAAAATAGAGTTAGCAATAAATTTAACTAGAATTACTTTTCCTTTTTTATTTTTTATTTGTTTAGCTTCTTTTTTTTCTGCAATTTTAAATTCGCATAATAAGTTTGCAGTTGCAGCTGCAGCACCAATAATTTTAAACATTATTTTAATTGTTGTTTTGTTTTTTTCTAAACTTCTGGATGATCAGTTAGTTTATTATTTATCTTATGGTGTTTCTTTAGCTGGTTTATTGCAGTTAATATTTTTATATAAATATGTATCAAAACATTATACCTTAAAATTTAATTTTAAATTACAAACAAGTAACAAAGTTAAGTTTTTTTTTAAAAAACTCTTACCAAGCATTTTTTCCTCTGGTGTAACCCAAATTAACATTCTAATTGGAACAATAATTGCATCATTTCAAGCAAGTGCGGTATCTTATTTGTATTATGCGGATAGAATTTATCAAATTAACTTAGCTATAGCTGGCATTGCAATAGGTATTATTATACTTCCACAGTTATCAAAATACATTCAATCTAGGAATAAAAATAAAATTTTATTATTACAAAATAAAGCTCTTGAATTAAGTCTATTTCTAAGTGTTCCAGCAACTATTGCATTAGTTATAGGATCAGAGCAAATAATATCAGCTTTATTTGGTTATGGTTCGTTTGATGAAAATTCGGTTACCAATTCAAGTTTAGCGTTATATTATTTTGCATTAGGTCTGCCTGCTTTTGCTTTTATAAAAGTTTTTTCAAGTTTTTTCTTTGCAAATCATGACACAAAAACTCCATTTTACATTTCTTT
>CACOSU010000027.1 GCA_902629935.1 uncultured Pelagibacteraceae bacterium
TTAATTAGGTAATCTGGAAAACTACTATCTAAATCTTTCACTATATACTTGTGTCCTCTATCAAATAGATCAATTTTTTTATTAATTTTTTCACTAATTATTTTTGCATCTGAAAATTTTTCCTCTGCAAATTCAGTATGAGCAAAAGTTTTTAATTTAAGAGAAATTTCCTCAGATGTAAGAATATTATTGAAATGCCATCCACCTTTACTAAATAATTGAATATTTTTTTCTTTATCAAATCTGAAAAATGAATATTTCAAATTTTTTGATTTTACTTTTTGTCTCATAAAATCAATAGATTTTAATTCTTTTTTTTTTGCTACTCTGGTTCCCTCCCATGGAGATTCATGAGGATTAAATAAATTAAATTTATAATTAAAACAATCTTGTAAAAAAATTCCATATTTTTTATCTAATTTAAAGTTACTTAATAATCCTGGTCTAGGGATTTCATCAGGATCAGAAAAAAAAATATAATCTTCAGGATCACAAAAATTTGTTGAACTTAATAAAAATTCTCTTTGTATTGCTTGATTTTCCCATGGGTCATTATTTTTTGGGAATTTATTATCCAATAAAAAATATTTAATTTTTTTCTCATCAAAGTTATCTTTCATAATAAAATTTTTATTTTTAATATTACCTTTATGATCAAACCTTGATTCACATATAACAAAAAAATCTACGTGATCTTTTAGTATGTTATATCTTAAATCAAACATGAAGTTATTATCAAAAAAAGTTATGCAATCTATAATTTTACTTTTATACATTGAGCCATTCATCTAATATTTTTGTGTTTAATAATGTTTCTTCCATACTAATACCTGGGAAATAAGGCTGAACCAAACCGTCTAACAAAGATTGGCTCACAGTTTCAATCTGATGTGAATATATATTCTTAGAATTTTTTCCTTCAATTTCATAAGTTTTATTGTCAATTTCTTTTATAATACTTCCTCCGTGCCATGTATTATTCAATATTATTTTGCCTTTAGAACCATAAATGATACTTTTACTTCCTATATCTTTTTTAAATGATGATTTAATTTTTGACTTAAAACCTCCCTCAAAACTTATTTCAGCCTCAGAATCTATATCAACGTTCGTCTCACCTATTTCATTTTTAATATTTAAAAGTTTGAAATTTTTATAATTAATATTTTTTAATATGGAAGCTATCAATAAACTAAAAGAGCTTGGATAGCAGCCAAGATCTAATATTGATCCTCCACCAAGTTCGCTATTAAATAGTCTGCTATTAGGATTAATTTTTTTTCTTTTATTAAAAAAAATAAATTTTTTTTTTGTAAGTAAATTTAAACCAAAATATGATTTCATTGAATTTATTTTTCCAATTTCATTATTTTTAATTATATTTATGATTTTTTGGATTTGTGGGTGATATCTATACATATAACCCTCCGTAAAGAATAATTTTTTTTTTTTAAATACTTCTTTTAAAGTATTTGCCTGTTTTAAATTTATAAATGCTGGTTTTTCTACTAATATATTCTTATTACTCTCTAAACCTTTAACTATTAAATCATAATGAAAAACATTAGGTAACGAAATATAAACTATGTCTATCTCTTTACAGTTAAGTAATTTTAAATAATTATTAAATGTAAACTTTTTTTCTATATTGTACTTTAATCTAAAATTTTCTAACTTTTCTGAGTTATGGCTTGCAATCGATAATATTTTAGCATTGTTTACGTTATAGAACCCCTCTGAGAAGGTATTAGCAATATTTCCTAAACCAATAATCCCCCAGTTAATTTGTTTCATTTTTTATTCTTTTTTAATTTTTAAAACTCCAATAAATGCTTCTTGTGGAATTTCAACTCTTCCAAATTGCTTTGATCTTGCTTTACCTTTTTTTTGTTTTTCTAAAAGCTTTCTTTTTCGATCTGTAGCACCTCCACCGTGAATCTTGGTTAAAACATCCTTTTTAAAGCCCTTAATAGTTTCCCTAGCGATTATTTTGCCTCCTATAGCTGCTTGAACTGGAATCATAAAATTGTGTCTAGGTATTAAATCTTTTAATTTTTCACACACTTCTCTTCCAGCTTTTTGAGCAAAATCTTTATGAATCATCATCGCTAGCGCGTCAACAGGCTCTCCATTAACTAAAATACCTAATTTAACTAAATCTCCCTCTCTATGCTCAATAATTTCATAATCAAAACTTGCATACCCACTTGTCATGGACTTCAATCTATCATTAAAATCAAAAACAACTTCATTTAAAGGGAGTTCGTAATTGACAACAGCTCTATTTCCTGAATAACTTAAATTAGTTTGAATTCCTCTTTTATCCTGACACATTTTTATTATTGAGCCTAAATATTGATCAGGAGTAATTATTGTTGCCTTTATCCATGGTTCTTCAATATATTTTATTAAAGTTGGATCTGGGAGATTTGATGGATTTTGAAGATCTATAATACTACCGCTATTCAAGTAAACTTTATAAACAACTCCTGGCGTTGTAGTTAACAAATTAACATCAAATTCTCTCTCTAATCTTTCAGTTACTATTTCCAAATGAAGTAATCCTAAAAAACCACATCTAAAACCTAAACCTAAAGCTGATGAAGATTCTTGTTCAAATGAAAAACTTGCATCATTTAACTGTAGCTTTGCTAAACCATCTTTTAGTTTTTGAAACTCAGAACTATCCACAGGAAATAATCCACAAAATACTACTGGTTTACTTGGTTTAAATCCAGGTAGCGCTTCTTTTAATGGTTTTGAGGCATCACAAATTGTATCCCCAACTTTTGTCTCAGATAAGATTTTAATTCCTGTTGTAATAAATCCAATTTCGCCTGTTTTTAATTCTTTAATATCAACAGGTTTTGGAGTGAAAACTCCAACTTTCTCAACAATATATTCTTGATCAGTAGACATCATTTTAATTTTCATATGTTTTGAGAGTTTACCATCAATTACTCTTACTAAAATAACTACACCTAAATAAGTGTCATACCAACTATCAACCAATAAACATTTTAATTCTGATGAGCTTTCTCCTTTTGGTGCTGGTAAATTTATAATAATTTGCTCTAAAATATCTTCTATACCTTCTCCAGTTTTACCTGAACACGGAATTGCATTTTCAGTATCAATTCCGATAACATCTTCAATTTGTTTTTTTGTTCTATCTAAATCTGATGCAGGTAAGTCTACCTTATTTAATACAGGCACTATCTCATGATTAGTATCTAAAGCCTGATAAACGTTTGCTAATGTTTGAGCTTCTACACCTTGAGTACTATCTACAATTAAAATTGAACCTTCACACGCGTATAAAGATCTACTAACTTCATAACTGAAATCAACATGGCCCGGGGTATCAATTATATTTAAAATATAGTTTTTTCCATTTTTAGCTTTATAATTTAATTTTACAGTTTGTGCTTTAATTGTAATCCCTCTTTCTCTTTCAATTTCCATAGAGTCTAAAACTTGTGCTTTCATTTCTCTTTCAGTCAAACCACCACAGCTATGAATAATTCTATCGGCAATAGTAGATTTTCCATGGTCAATGTGGGCAATAATTGCAAAATTTCTTATATTATCGATTGAACTCATTAATTTTAAGAACGGATTTTAGCACCAGTTTTATTTTCAACTGTTTGTATTATTAATTTATTAATTTTTTCTAAATCATTATCTGTTAATGTTTTTTCTAAAGATTGTATTGTTACACTGATAGCAATTGATTTTTGATTTTCAGGAATATTATCTCCCTCATAAACATCAAATACTTTAATGTTTGAAATTAAATTTTTATCAATACTGGATATTACACTAACTAATTCTTGTACACTTACTTTTCTATCAACAATAAATGCAAAATCTCTTTCTGATTTTTGAAAGTCGGATACTAAATATTTTATTTTTTGATCTTTTAATGGTTTTTTTGGTAATTTTAAATTGTCCAGAAAAATTTCAAAACCTACTAGAGAATCTGTTTTAATATCTAATGTTTTGATAATGTTTGGATGAATTTCGCCAAAATAAGCAGCTACTTTATCTCTTCCCTTGTTTAAAAATATTCTGCCTGATTTTCCTGGATGATAATAATTTGGACTTTCATCCTCTAAGTAAAATTTTTCTGAGTCATAACCAGCTTCAACTAAAGTTTGTATAACATCTCTTTTAATATCAAAAACATCAACATCTCTATCTTTTTCAATCCATGAAAGTCTAGATTTTTTTCCAGCTGACAAACCACAAACAACTGTACTCTGTTCTCCAGGTTGTGAACCAAAAAATATTGGCCCTATTTCAAATATTGATAAATCTTTAACTCCTCTATCTAAGTTTTTGCTCATGTACATTACTAAATTTGAAAAAATAGAATTTCTTAATACTCCAAGCTCTGAGCTAATTGGATTTAAAATTTTTATTTCTTTATTAGCTTCTTTAAAGTGATCATTATATTTAGCATCTGTAAAAGACCAAGTAATTGCCTCCGAATACCCTTTAGATGCTACTGCCCTTTGAAGAAAGTGAAACAACTTTTGAGTTGGATTTAAAGTATTTTTTGATCTTTCTT
>CACOSU010000028.1 GCA_902629935.1 uncultured Pelagibacteraceae bacterium
TTCCAGTGCCTGGAATATCCACACCTTTAAATCTCGAGATTAATTTTGCATAGGCTCCTCCAGAACAAATACTGCCTATATCGACCTCTTTGCCTTTGTTGTTTGTAACTTTAAAATTTATATTTGTTTCAACAATAAAATCTGAATAATAAGCCAACCCCCTAACAATTGTAAAATTTGTTTTGACCTGATTTAAATTTGAACTGTAACCCAATACTTCAAATACTTGTTCTAATTCCTTTATACCCTCTTGAGACAAAGGATTTTTTAATGTTTCTTTTAAATCTTTTAAATCTTTAATTTTTAGAAAATTAAGTATTTCAGAAGCTTGTTCATCGTTTAAATCTGCACCTTTAGTAATTGCACCACTTATATCTTTTCTCTCTTTTTTAAGCAGATCTTCAACACCTTTTAAACCAAAACCTGGTTTATTTAATTTATCAATTGCCCTAATTACTTTTACCTTCTTATTCTCAGATATTTTTAAGTCATCAATTAATCCTTGAACTATTTTTCTATTACTGATGTTAATTGTAAATTGATCTTTTTTAAGACCACAATCTAACAAAGTACTTGCTATTAAGTTACAAAGCTCCGCATTTGCTTGGGCAGGATTAACATTTCCAACGATATCGAAATCTGCTTGCAAAAATTCCCTGTATCTTCCATTGCCAGCCTTTTCATTTCTAAAGACGTTTTGAATGGCATACCTTTTAAAGATTGATGGAAGCTCTTGATTATTTTGTGCAACAAATCTAGCTAGTGGACTTGAAAGATCATACCTAAGAGTAATACTTTTTTCTCCATCCTGAAATGAGAATACATCAGACATAGGATTAGTGTCATCTTCTGCCAAAAAAGATCCTATATTTTCACTTATCTCAAACGAAGGGGTTTCCAGAGCTTCTGCTCCAAATTTAATAAAGTTATTCTCAATAGCTTTTAAAAGCTTTTTTTTGAGAAGAAGTTCTTTATCCCAACGATCTTCAAATCCTGAAGGTAATCCAGGAATTAATTTTTTTTCTTTATTCATTTTTTGGTACCCGGGCTGAGAGTCGAACTCAAACTTAAAGTTCCACAAACTTCCGTGCTAACCATTACACCACCCGGGCTTATCCTCTTTGTTTTTATCTTATTTTATGTGGATTTAAAATTATAATATAAATAAATAGCCTATTGGCTATGGAAACAGTTTCTGTGAGTACTTTTAAAAGTCTTTCTGTATGTAATATTTATATTCATGGACAGTCTTTTAGACAAAAAAAATTAATATTCAAGGTCTAAATAAAAAAGGACGTTTATCTATTTTATAGATAAAACGCCCTTTTAAATAATTTCTAAATTAGTCTATTTTTTTTAAATTAACTGCAGAAGGACCTTTAGGACCATCTTCTAAAGAAAATTCTAATTTATCTCCTTCATTCAGATATCTCAAACCAGCTGTTTTTACAGCAGAAGCGTGCACAAAGGCGTCCTTTTCTTTATCATCTCTTTCTATAAAGCCATATCCCTTTTTACCATTATACCATTTAATTTTTCCAGTAAGTGTACTCATCTTATTTCTTAGTCCTTTTGTTATTTATTATAACTTTAAGGTAATTTTTTTTAAGATTATTTCAAGATGAAACTTTATGGTGGTGGCTGAGGAAGGATTCGCACCTCCGACACAAGCCTTTTCAGGGCTCTGCTCTACTCCTGAGCTACTCAGCCTTATTTATCCCCTAAAGATTATTCTTCCTTTAGTAAGATCGTAAGGTGTCATTTCAACAGTTACATTATCACCTTGTAAAACTCTAATTCTATTTTTTCTTAACTTACCAGCTGTATGGGCAGTAACTGTATGTCCATTTTCTAATTTTACTCTAAACATTGCGTTAGGAAGTAGGTCTATCACTGTTCCTTTAAATTCCAATAAGTCTTGTTTTGACAAATTTATTTTCTCCTTATTCGTTTTACTACAGATTGAGCGTGTCCAACTAACCCTTCGTAATTTGCAAGTGTTATAACTGATGGTCCAAGACTTTCAATACCCTTTTTTGATAAGTTTATGTATGAAATCCTTTTATAAAATTCATTTACACTTATACCGCTTGAGTATTTTGCAGAACCATTAGTTGGCAACACATGATTTGATCCAACATTATAATCAGTCATTGCCATCACTGCGTATTTTCCTAAACATATTGATCCTGAATTTTTTATTTTTGGAACTAATAATTTATAATTTTTAACATTTAATTCTAAATGCTCTGGCGCAATTTTATTTACAACACTTATTATTTTAGCATTTGAAGAAATATACATTAGAATTCCATTGTTAATTAAACTTCTTCTTGCAACATAAGCTCTTGGAATTTCTTTTAATTGTTTAGTAATTTCAATTTTTACTTTATCTAATAAATTTTTATCTTTTGAGATCAAAATACATTGGGAAAGAATATCATGTTCAGCTTGCCCAATTAAATCACTTGCAACCCATGAAGGATTTGAGAATTTGTCACAAACGATTGTCACTTCTGAAGGTCCTGCAGTCATACCTTCGATTCCAACAACTCCAAAAACTTCTTTTTTTGCTGCTGCAACATATGCGTTTCCTGGACCAACTATTTTATCAACTTTTTTAATTTTTTTAGTACCATAGGATACTGCTGCGATAGCAGAAGGGCCTCCAATGGAATAAATTTCTTTTATTTTACATTTTTTTGCTGCGTATAATACTGCTGGATTTTGTTTTCCTTGATAGCCCGGATTAATCATAACTATTCTCTTAACTCCTGCAACAATTGCTGGAATAGCGTTCATCAATACACTTGATGGGTATGAGGCAGTAGAACCTGGAACATAAATTGCAACCGATTCTAAAGGCAAGTATTTATATTCGAGTTTATTTTTTAATTTATCTGTATAAGAAATGTTTTTAAATTTTTGAAGTGAGTGAAATTTATAAATTCTATTGTAAGCAGTATCGATTGCTTTCTTTACTTTTTTATCAAGTGAATTTATTGATTTTTTTATTTGTCTTGAGCTTGGAATAATTATGTTATTTTGATTAAATCTTTTTTCGTATTTTAATAATGCTTTATCTCCATTTTTTTTAACATCTTTAATTATATTTGTTACAGAAATAGAATCTGATTGAATTTTTTTTTTTCTCTGTAAAAGTAAATTATCTAATAATTTATCAAAATTTTTACTATTGCTATTTAATATCTTCATAACTATTTAATTTCACTCTGATCCTCTAATCTTGCCTCAATAGTTTCAGTAGTTAAAGCAATATGAGCATTGTTATTAAAAATAAGATTTATTTCATAAACATCATTATTTTTCAAATAATCTATACCTATTAGTTCTAAAACTGTTTCTTGATTTGATTGATCAATGTTCTTTGATCTTACTTTATCAACGAAATCAAACCTACAAATGCTATTGATTTTTTTGTCTTCCTGATCACTTTCAACCTTTTTTCTTTCAATTGATAATAAAAAAACCTTATTGGAAGCAAGATATTTTATATCGGTAATTTTAACCTTGGCTCCTGAACTACAAGCTGAAATCATTTGTAACCCTTCTTGGTCACTTGCTATTATTTTTGCTAAATATTTATTCACTATTTTAATCTTTTAATTTTGACACCTATTTTTTTTAATTTATTTTCTATTTTTTCGTAACCTCTATCTAAGTGATAAATTCTATTAATATATGATTTACCATTAGAAACTATAGCTGCTAAAACTAAAGCAACAGAGGCTCTTAAATCACTAGACATTAATTCAGCGCCAATAAATTTGGTATTTCCTTCTACAGCAGCGGTATTATTTTTAATATTTATTTTTGCTCCTAGTCTTTGCAATTCTGCAACATGCATAAATCTATTTTCAAAAATACTTTCAGTTATTAAACTTTTCCCAGTTGCTTTACACATTAAAACCATTAATTGAGCCTGAAGATCTGTTGGAATACCTGGAAATTCTTTAGTTTTAATACTTTTAATTGATTTTATCTTATTAGGTCCTCTAATAAAAATTTTATTTTTGCTGATTTTAATTTTAGCTCCAATTTTTTTCAACAATTTTATCTCAGCATCAATATCCTTGGGATTTAAATTATTTATTTGCAAAGTGCCCTTAGCAAGCGTTGCGGCTACACAGAAAGTACCTGCCTCTATTCTATCGGCCATTACAGAGTATTCAGTTTCATTCAAAGAATTTACACCTATAATTTTACATATTCGCCGACTCCACTTAATTTTTGCTCCAGCTTTATTTAAAAAATTTGTGAGATCTTTTATCTCAGGTTCTATTGCACAATTTTTTAAAACTGTTTTACCTTTTGCTAGACACGCTGCTATTATAGAATTTTCTGTTGCTCCAACACTTATCTTTGGAAAATTTATAGTTGTTCCTTTGAGCTTACCTATCGATTTTGCTATAATATATCCATCTTTTAAATTATATTTCATGCCAAGTTTTTTTAATGCGTCTAAATGATAATTAACTGGTCTTGCACCAATTAGACATCCACCTGGTA
>CACOSU010000029.1 GCA_902629935.1 uncultured Pelagibacteraceae bacterium
AAGTAATTTGGCGATATTTTTGGTTGGAATGTAGTGCTTCTTACAGTGCTAAACGCTGCCACTAAATAACCTGTCAGTTATTTTCACCTAAAAATAAATTATTAATTAATTAAGAAATTTTATGCCGACTATTAATCAGTTGTTAAGAAAAAAAAGAGTTAAACAAGTTACTAGGAATAAAGTTCCAGCTTTACAAAAACAACCTTTAAAAAGAGGTGTTTGCGTAAAAGTTTATACTACAACTCCAAAGAAACCCAATTCTGCATTAAGAAAAGTTGCTAGAGTAAGATTATCAAATGGTTTTGAAGTAACAGCTTACATTCCTGGTGAAGGTCATAACCTTCAAGAACACTCGGTAGTACTGATTAGAGGTGGAAGAGTAAAAGATTTACCAGGTGTTCGTTATCATATTTTAAGAGGTAATCTAGATACTCAAGGTGTTGCAAATAGAAAAAAAAGAAGATCTTTATACGGAACAAAAAAAGGTAAATAATGTCTAGAAAAAAAACACAACCTAAAAAAAATGTAGTTCCAGATCCTAAATTTAATTCAACAATAATTCCAAAATTAATTAACAACATCATGTACGACGGCAAAAGAGGTGTTGCTGCAAAAATAGTTTATGATGCGATTAATAAAATTAAGACAAAAACAAAAGATGAACCAATTAATATTTTTAATGAAGCTATTAATAACATAAAACCAACTGTAGAAGTTAGATCTAGAAGAGTTGGAGGTGCAACTTATCAAGTTCCTGTTGAGGTAAAAAGTAAAAGAGCACAAGCTTTAGCAATAAGATGGTTAGTAGAATCAGCAAGAAAAAGAAAAGATAAGCATATGTCAGATAAAATTTTTAATGAGCTCTACGATGCTTATGAAAAAAAAGGTGCTGCTGTTAAAAAAAGAGAGGATGTGCACAAAATGGCTGAATCAAATAAAGCATTTGCACACTTTAGGTGGTAATAAATTATGGCTAGAACTCATACATTAGATAAATACAGAAATATTGGAATCATGGCTCATATAGACGCCGGAAAGACAACTACTACAGAAAGAGTTCTATACTACACAGGTAAGAGCCATAAAATTGGTGAGGTGCATGATGGTGCTGCAACAATGGATTGGATGGAACAAGAACAAGAAAGAGGTATTACAATTACATCTGCGGCAACTACTTGTTTTTGGAACGATCATAGAATTAATATTATAGATACACCTGGACACGTTGATTTTACAATTGAAGTAGAGAGATCTTTAAAGGTTTTAGATGGTGCAGTCGCTGTTTTTGATGGTGTTGCAGGTGTAGAACCTCAATCCGAAACAGTATGGAGACAAGCCGATAAGTACAAAGTTCCAAGAATTTGTTTTGTTAACAAATTAGACAGAACAGGTGCTGATTTCTTTAGATGTGTAGATATGATTAGAGATAGATTGGGTGCAAAACCATTGGTGGTGCAAGTCCCTATAGGTGTAGAAGCTTCATTGACTGGTGTAGTCGATCTTGTCAAAATGAAAGCCCAGGTTTGGAAAAATGAAGCATTAGGCGCTGAATGGGAATATAAAGAAATACCGGAGGACTTAAAAGAAATTTCAGAGAAGTATAGAACAGAATTAGTAGAAACAGCTGTTGAACAAGATGAAAAATTAATGGAAGCTTATCTAAACGGAGATGAAATTAAAGAGGAAGATTTAGTTGAATGTATAAGAAAAGGAACTCTAAATTTTAGTTTTGTTCCAGTTTTAACGGGTTCAGCGTTCAAAAATAAAGGTGTTCAGCCTTTACTTGATGCGGTTGTTAATTATTTACCAAGTCCAGTGGATATTGGTTCTATCAAAGGAACGAAATTAGGTAGTGAAGACGAAATTGAAATGAAGTTTGAAGACAGTGTTCCGTTTTCTGCTTTAGCTTTTAAAGTGGCTAACGATCCATTTGTTGGTTCATTAACTTTTATTAGAATTTATTCGGGTACAATCAAAACTGGGACGGCAGTCTTTAATTCTTCAAAAGAAAAAGAAGAGAGGGTTGGAAGAATGCTTTTAATGCATGCAAACTCAAGAGAAGATATTAAAGAAGCTAATGCAGGTGATATAGTAGCTTTAGCGGGGTTAAAAAATACTATTACTGGACACACTTTATGTGACAAAGAAAATTCCGTTCTTCTTGAGCCAATGGAATTTCCTGATCCTGTAATTGAAATTGCAGTAGAACCAAAAACAAAAGCTGACCAAGAAAAAATGGGTGAAGCTTTAGGTAGGTTAGCTAAGGAGGATCCTTCATTTAGAGTTACATCAGACGAAGAATCAGGCCAAACAATTATAAAAGGAATGGGTGAATTACATTTAGATATTATTGTAGATAGAATGAAAAGAGAATTTAAAGTAGAGGCAAATGTAGGAGCTCCACAAGTTGCTTATAGAGAAACTATTGAGGCTGCCTCAGAGGTCGAATATACACACAAAAAACAAAGTGGTGGTGCTGGACAATTTGCAAAAGTTAAGCTTTTAGTTGAGCCTCAAGAGCCTGGTAAGGGCAGGGATGTTGAGAGCAAAATTAAAGGTGGTGCAATTCCAAAAGAATTTATCCCTGGTGTTGAAAAAGGTATAGAAACAGTTTCAGATACTGGAATTTTAGCTGGTTTTCCAATGATCGATTACAAAGTAACTATATTAGATGGATTACATCATGATGTGGATTCAAGTGTATTAGCTTTTGAGTTAGCAAGTAGAGCTTGCTTTAAAGAAGCTTGCACAAAAGGTGGTTTAAAATTATTAGAGCCAGTAATGAGAGTTGAGGTAGTAACTCCTGAAGATTATATGGGTGATGTTATAGGCGACCTAAACAGTAGAAGAGGTCAAATTAGTACTCAAGAACAGAGAGGTAATGCAACTGTAATTACTGCAATGGTCCCTTTAGCTAATATGTTTGGTTATATAAATAATTTAAGATCAATGTCTCAAGGTAGAGCGCAATATTCAATGTTTTTTGATCATTATTCAAAAGTTCCTCAAAATGTTCAAGATGAAGTAACTAAAAAAATAGCAGGTTAATTATGGAAAAACAGAACATTAGAATTAAATTAAGAGCATATGACAATAAAGTTCTAGATGCTTCAACAGAAGAGATTGTAAATACTGTTAAAAGAACAGGTGCAACTATTAAAGGGCCAATTCCATTACCTACAAGAATTGAAAGATATACAGTACTAAGATCTCCTCATATTGATAAGAAAAGTAGAGAGCAATTTGAGTCAAGAACACATAAAAGATTAATAGATATTATTGAACCAACACCACAGACTGTAGAGGCGTTAATGAAGCTAGATTTAGCTTCTGGCGTAGATGTGGAGATAAAAATTTAATTATGAGCGAAATAGCTTTATTAGGAAAAAAAATTGGTATGACTAGAGAGTTCTATAAATCTGGTCAGCTAGTTCCTGTAACTGTACTTAAGGTTGAAAAAGCAAGAGTTATTCAAGTTATTGAAGAAGAAAAAAGAGGATACAAGGCAGTTCAACTTGGATATGGAAAAATTAAAAGTTCAAAATTAACAAAAGCTATGAAAGGCGTTTTTGCTAAAAAAAATACTGAAGCTAAGAAAAAATTAAAAGAGTTTAGAGTGCAAGATACATCTGCCTATAAAGAGGGAAACGAGTTTGGCTTGGAAATATTTAAAGATACTAAATTTGTAGACACAAGATCAAAAACAATTGGTAAAGGTTTTGCAGGAGCTATGAAAAGACATAATTTCGGTGGTTTACGAGCTAGTCATGGTGTTTCAATATCTCATAGAGCACACGGATCAACAGGACATAGTCAAGATCCAGGAAAAGTTTTTAAAGGAAAAAAAATGGCAGGTCATATGGGTGATAAATTAAGAACAATGCAAAACATAGAAATTATAAAAGCTGATTTAGATAATGAACTGCTTTATTTAAAAGGATCAATTCCAGGTTCAAAAAATTCAGAGGTAATGGTTAAAAAATCTGTAAAAAATATAAATAAAATGACAATTAGTGAAAAACAAGCAGCTGCTGAAGAGGCAAAAAAAACACCAGATAAGAAGAAAAAATAATGAAACTAGAAAAAATTAGCATAGATGGAAAAAAAGATAGTATTGAAGTTTTAGATAATATTTTTTCTGCAAAAATTAATCATAAGTTAGTTAGTGCAGTTCTTTACAAAACTAATGCTAATTACAAAGGAAGACATGCTAAAACTAAACAACAGAATGAAGTAAGAGGACCAACATCAAAAATATATGCACAAAAGGGAACAGGTGGTGCAAGACATGCTAGTAGAAAAGCTCCTATTTTTGTAGGTGGTGGTATTGCTCATGGACCAAAAGGTGAATTGGCTTACAAAAAAAGAAAATTAAATAAAACTGAGAAAAAACAAAGTGTAGCTTCATTAATTACAGAAAAAAATAATAATAAAAATTTGTTAATCTTAAATG
>CACOSU010000030.1 GCA_902629935.1 uncultured Pelagibacteraceae bacterium
CAGATTATATCGACAAGTTAGGATATGAGTTTATTAGAGATAATGGTGGTTATTCAGCTCCATTATATTATAGAGGATTTACAAAATCTTTATGCACATCTTTAAATCATGTTGTGTGTCATGGAATACCATCGGATAGAATTTTGCAAGAAGGTGATGCTATAAATGTAGATGTAACTGCTATTGTTGATGAGCATTATGGAGACACTAGTAGAATGTTTTGTATTGGTAAAACACCTGTAAAGTTAAACAATCTTATTGAGGCTACTTACGAGTCCATGATGAAAGCAATTAAAATTTTAAAACCAGGAATTAGATTGGGTGATATTGGTTATGAAATTCAATCATTTGTTGAAGAACGAGGTTTTTCTGTAGTTAGAGATTTCTGTGGTCATGGGGTTAGCACAACATTTCACGAACCTCCGAATATTTTACATTATGGTAATAAAAATTCAGGTATGGAACTAAGACCTGGGATGACGTTTACAATAGAACCAATGATTAATGCGGGCAAATATGATATTAAAATATTAAATGATGGCTGGACAGCTGTTACAAAAGATAAATCTTTATCTGCACAATTTGAACATACAATAGGAATTACTGAAAATGGTTATGAAATCTTTACAGAATCTGTTAAAGGTTATTCAAAGCCTCCATACTTATAATTAATGATAAAAAGATACTCGCGAAAAGAATTAACTGATATTTGGTCAGAAGAAAATAAATACCAAATCTGGATGGACGTTGAGATTGCAGCTGCTGAAGCTATGGAGAAACTAGGTCAGATACCTAGAGGTGTTGCTTCAGTTGTAAGAAAAAAAGCCAAAATTAATGTAAGTAGAATTCATAAAATAGAGTCAGAGGTAAAACATGATGTTATCGCATTTCTTACATCTGTTACTGAAAAAGCTGGAATTAAAGCAAGATACTTACACCAAGGAATGACATCATCAGATGTTTTGGATACTAGTTTTAATATCCAATTAGTCCAATCAGGTAAAATTATTTTAAAAGACATAGATCAAATTTTAAAAGTTTTAAAAAGACAAGCAAAAAAATATAAATTTACACCTTGCATGGGTAGAAGTCACGGTATCCATGCTGAGCCAGTCACTTTTGGATTAAAATTAGCTTCTTTTTATGAGGAATTCAAAAGGAATAGAAAAAGACTTGAGGATGCTATTGAGGAAGTATCAACTTGTGCAATTTCAGGGGCAGTTGGTACATTTGCAAATATTAATCCAAATGTTGAAAAACATGTTGCAAAAAAACTAGGATTAAAAGTTGAGCCAATTTCTACACAAGTAATACCAAGAGATAGACATGCATTTTATTTTTCTGTTTTAGGTATAATCGCAGGATCAATTGAAAGAGTGGCCATTGAAATTAGACATTTACAAAGAACTGAGGTTTATGAGCTACAAGAGTATTTCTCTAAAAATCAAAAAGGGTCATCTGCAATGCCTCATAAAAAAAATCCTATCTTAAGTGAAAATCTTACTGGTTTAGCTAGAATGGTTAGAAGTGCAGTTGTGCCGGCTCTTGAAAATATAGCTCTTTGGCATGAGAGAGACATTTCTCATTCAAGTGTTGAAAGAAATATTGGACCAGATGCAAATATTACTACTGATTTTGCCTTATTCAGACTAACAAACATTTTAGATAACATGATTGTTTACCCAAAAAAAATGCTTGAAAATTTAAATTTAACAAAAGGTTTAATTTTTTCCCAAGAAGTTATGCTAGAGCTTACTAAATCAGGTTTAAGTAGAGAAAAATCATATAGGATCGTTCAAACTTATGCAAAAAAATGTTTTTCAGAAGATTTAAATTTAATTGATGTTATCAAATCTGATAAATTAATTATGAGCAAAATCTCACCAAAAAAATTGAAATCTATATTTAGCTACTCTAAACATTTTAAAAATATAAATTTTATCTTTAGGAGAGTTTTTAAATAATGAAAAAAGGAAAAAAATTATACGAAGGCAAAGCTAAAATTATTTATGCAACCAATGATAAAAGCTTAGTTATCCAATATTTTAAAGATGATGCAACTGCATTCAATAATCAAAAAAAAACTACTATTGAAGGTAAAGGTGTTCTAAACAATAGAATATCAGAACATATACTCTCTAACCTCTCTCAAATTGGAATTAAAAATCATTTAATTAAAAGATTAAATATGCGTGAGCAAATTATAAAGCTTGTGGAAATAATTCCGATTGAATTCATTATCAGAAATGTAGCAACAGGTTCAATTACTAAAAGATTGGGTATTGAGGACGGTACTGTTTTAAAAGAACCTCTAATTGAATACTGCTTAAAAGATGACAAACTAGGAGATCCATTAATATCTGAAGAACATATTTTAGCATTTGATTGGGCAACAAAAACAGAAATAGATAAAGTTAAAAAGATGATTTTAAGAATTAATGATTTTATGATTGGGATGTTCAGGGGTGTTGGGATTAAGCTTATCGATTTTAAATTAGAATTTGGAAGAATTAAAATTGATGGAAAAAATGAAGTTATTTTAGCAGATGAAATTAGTCCCGATACATGTAGATTATGGGATAGCATTACAGAAAAAAAATTAGATAAAGATCGATTTAGAAAAGATCTGGGTGATTTAATTCCAGCTTATACAGAGGTTGCTAAAAGGCTTGGTATTCTTCATGAACAATCAAATGTTTCAGCAGTGAATGTAACAAAGTTATCATCAGTTAAGAGTAAGAAAAAATGAAAATTTCTGTAATCATAACTTTAAAAAAAGATGTTCTTGATCCACAAGGAAAAGTTATTCATCAAACATTGGATGGAATGGGTTTTGATGATGTTAATGAAGTTAGACAGGGTAAATATTTTGAAATAGATACAAAAGAAACTGATAACGATAAAGCGAAAGCAAAAGTTGAAGAAATGTGTAAAAAACTTTTGGCAAATCTTGTAATAGAAAATTATAAAATTATTGATCCAAAGTAATTAATGAAATCATCAGTCATTACTTTTCCTGGTTCAAATTGCGACAGAGACATGGATGTTGCTCTAAAAAAATTTGGGTTTAAAAATAAAATGGTATGGCATGCAGACACGGAATTACCAAAAAGTGATTTAGTTGTATTACCAGGCGGATTTTCGTATGGTGATTACTTGAGATGTGGAAGTATGGCATCTAAATCAAAAATAATGCAGTCTGTAATTAATTTTGCAAATTCAGGAGGTATGGTTATGGGTATCTGTAATGGATTTCAAATATTGGTTGAAACTGGTTTGGTTCCAGGTGTTTTGCTAAGAAACAAATATTTAGAATTTATATGCAAAAATGTTTTTGTAAAAATTAATGATAAAAAAAATAAATATTTTAAAAAAGTTGATAATGAGGTTTTAGAATTACATATAGCTCATAATGAAGGAAATTATTTTTGTACTAATGACCAACTTAAAGAAATTGAAGATAATAATCAAATAGCAATTAATTATTGTGATGAAAATGGAAAAATAGAAGATCAATTTAATCCCAATGGATCCATAAAAAATATTGCTGGAATATTTAATAAAGAAAAAAATGTGCTAGGAATGATGCCCCACCCTGAAAGAATGATTGATAAATCTTTATCTGGTGAGGATGGTTCTCTATTTTTTAAACATTTAATTAATAACTTAAAATGATTGTAAACGAACAAGTAGCAATTGATCATGGTTTAAAGAAAGACGAATATGTTAAAATTTGTGAACTATTAAAAAGAACTCCAAATATTACAGAGTTAGGAATTTTTTCTGCAATGTGGAATGAACATTGTTCTTATAAATCATCCAGATTACATTTAAAAAAGCTTCCTACAAAAGGAAAGAAAGTTATTCAAGGTCCTGGTGAAAATGCTGGAGTTATAGATATTGAGGATAATGATGCAATAGTTTTTAAAATAGAAAGTCACAACCACCCTTCTTTTATCGAACCGTATCAAGGTGCAGCAACCGGTGTTGGAGGAATAATGAGAGATGTATTTACAATGGGTGCTAGACCAATAGCTAACTTGAACTCCATACATTTTGGATCACCACAACATAAAAAAACTAAAAATTTATTAAGAGGTGTTGTTCATGGCATAGGAGGTTATGGAAATTGTATGGGTGTTCCAACTATTGCTGGCCAAACAAGTTTTGATAGTTCTTATAATGGAAATATTTTGGTTAACGCTATGACATTAGGATTAGTCAAGAAAGATAAGATTTTTTACTCTAAAGCTGCAGGATTGAATAAACCAGTTATTTACGTCGGATCTAAAACAGGTAGAGACGGGATACATGGTGCAAGTATGGCATCAGCTAGTTTTGATGAAAAAATCGAAGAAAAGAAACCGACGGTTCAAGTTGGAGATCCGTTTACTGAAAAACTTTTACTTGAAGCTTGCTTAGAATTGATGG
>CACOSU010000031.1 GCA_902629935.1 uncultured Pelagibacteraceae bacterium
CATATATTTTTAATTTTTTTTCCAATTATCATTTTCTTATCCTGAGAGTAACTTTTAAGTCTGAGCTGAAAAAAAACTTACTTTTCCAGTTTTTAAAACTAACCTTAGATTGTTATAGAAAGAATAGGTTATTTTATTAGGAGAAATTAAATAAATAAATTTTTTTTTATTTATTTTCAAGTTCGCTAGACCATTTTGCTTGAGCAGCCAAAGTACACATTTTAGCTCTATGATTAAAAGTAGTTTGAGTTGCTTCTACATTTTTAATATCATTAGACCAAACTTTCAAAGCACTTTGCTGAAGAGCTCTTCCATATGAATAGGTCATTATAAAATTTGTATTATTATTTTTACTAATTAAATTCAAATTTTCTGTAGCCTCAATTTCTGATTGCCCTCCAGATAAAAAAGCTATTCCAGGAACTTCATTTGGTACTGAATTTTTAAGACAATCTAGGGTTTTTACAGAAACCTCTTCATTTGAAATTTTATCTTTTGATTGGTTTCCTGCTAGTATCATATTTGGTTTTAAAATTATTCCTGAGAGATCAACTTTGTGTAAAATTAGTTCCTCAAAACATTTTTTTATTACCTCTGATGTTTTGTTTAAACAAACTTCTGCAGAGTGGTTTCCTTCCATCAACACTTCAGGTTCTACAATTGGAACCATTCCACTTTCTTGAACTAGTGCAGAATACCTAGCAAGCGCATGAGCATTACTACTAATTGCAAGTTTGCTTGGAAATTTTTCACTAATAGAATAGACACCTCTCCATTTTGTAAATCTCGCTCCAAGATCATAATATTTTTTCAATCTATCTCTAAGGCCATCTAATCCTTCTGTAATTTTTTCTTTAGGGGAATTTGCTAAATCTTTTGCACCAGTATCAACTTTAATTCCAGGAACTGCACCTGAGCTAGATATTAAATCTGGAATTGATTTTCCTGTGCTCGAAATTTGATTTATGGTTTCATCGTAAAGAATAACACCACCTATGCAATCCTTCATTCCATCTGATGAAAAAAGAATTTCTCTAAAGGAAAGTCTGTTTTCTGGTGTTGATTTGACATTTACTGCTTCAAGTCTTTTTGTCATAGTTCCATTGCTTTCATCAGCCGCAAGTATACCTTTACCATCAGAAACTATTTTAAGTGCAATTTTATTTAATTCAGACATTTTAATTTAATGCGGTTATACCAGGAAGGTTTTTACCTTCAAGATATTCTAAAAAAGCTCCACCTGCAGTTGAAACAAAATTAAACTCATTAACAGCTTTTAAATTATTTATTAAAGAAACTGTGTCTCCACCACCAGCTACTGAAAAAATTTTGTTTGCTTTATTATTTTTTATTATTTTTTTTGCTATTTGAATACTTCCATAAGCGAAATTTGGATTTTCAAAATATCCAGCGGGTCCATTCCACAGTATAGTCTTACTATTATCAATAATTTTAATTATCTTATCTATAGTTTTTGGACCAATATCTAATATCATTTCATCAGATAATACTTCGTTCAATTTTTTCTTTTGAGGAGATCCATTTAAATCTTTAGATACAATCACATCTTCTGGACAGATTATTTTACATTTTTCTTTTTTTGAAAGAGAGATAATTTCTTCAACTATTTTATTACAATTTTTTTCTTTAATAGATTTTCCAACGTTATTTCCAAAGTATTCTATAAAATTATTAGCCATGCCACCAACAATTATAATATTATCAAATTTAGGGATTAAGTTCTTAATAACATTGATTTTAGTTGAAATTTTAGATCCTCCAATAATACAAGTAATTGGTCTGGTAATTTCAGAAGTTATTTTATTAAGAGCATTCACTTCTAAGTCTAGCTGCAATCCAGAAAACGAGGGTAAGAATTTTGGAATTTCATAAATTGAGGCATGAGCTCTATGCGAACAAGAGAAAGCGTCATTGACATAAATATCTCCAAGACTTGATATTAGTTCAGCAAACTTGTTGTCATTTTGCTCTTCTTCAGAATAGAATCTGATATTTTCTAAAATAAAAATATCTTCATTGTAGTTATTAAAGAAATTTTTATTTTTTATCTCTTTAATATTTTCACTAATAAGTTTTACTTTTTTCCTTAATTTATTTTGCAATTCTTCACAAATTGGTTTTAGTGAGAGCTCTTTAACAATTTTACCTTTTGGCCTTCCAACGTGAGATAAAATTATAATTTTAGCTTTTTCTTTAATCAAAAAATCTAATGTAGGAAGAATTTTATCTATTCTTGTTGTGTCTGTTATCTTGTCTCTTTCTAAAGGTACATTTAAATCTAATCTTAATAATATTTTTTTATTAGTTAGATTTTTTTCGTTTATAATACTTCTCATTAAGAGATTTTATGCAAAGTTTCAGCGATATCACACATTCTATTAGAAAAGCCCCATTCATTATCATACCAGGCTGATATTTTACCCATATTGCTGCCAACTACATTTGTTAAAGAAGCATCTACTATTGCGGAAGCAGGATGATGATTAAAATCTATAGATACTAATTTTTCATGGGTAACTTCTAAGATGTTTTTTAATTTATTTTTTGATGCTTGTTCAAAGGCATCATT
The DNA here is from genome assembly GCA_902629935.1 of uncultured Pelagibacteraceae bacterium. Lineage (GTDB taxonomy): Bacteria > Pseudomonadota > Alphaproteobacteria > Pelagibacterales > Pelagibacteraceae > Pelagibacter. The sequence goes on from CACOSU010000031.1 coordinate 2,591, forward strand.
AATTTTTTTTATATTAATATCTTTTTTTTGTAGAAAAAACTAATTCAATAAGAGAAACATTAGGAGTGGGCACCCTCATCGCAACACCCTCTAGTTTTCCTTTGAGGTTTGGTATTATTTCTCCTATTGCTTTCGAAGCTCCTGTAGAGGTGGGAACTATTGATTGACTCGCTGATCTTGCTCTTCTTGGGTCTTTGTGTGAATTATCTAAAATTCTCTGATCGCTAGTAAACGCATGTATTGTAGTCATAAAACCTTTTTCAATTTCAAAATTTTCATCAATAACACTGGTTACTGGTGCTAGACAATTGGTTGTGCACGATGCTGCAGATATGATTTTATCCTCTTTAGTAATTATATTTTCATTAACACCAAATACTATTGTTTTATCAGCATTTTTACATGGAGCAGAAACGATCACTTTTTTTGCACCATTTTTTATGTGAGTAATAAGTTTTTCTTTTGAATTAAATTTTCCAGTACATTCGAAAACATAATCAACATCATGTTTTTTCCAATTTATGTCTTCAATTTTTGTTTCTTGAGAAAATGTAATTTTATTTTTATTAATTATTAAATGATTTGGATCATCATCTAAATCAGCATTTAATTTTCCATGTATAGAGTCATATTTGATTAATTTAGATGTAATTTCCAAATTTGACCTGTTGTTTATATGATTAATTTTTAAATTGTTATTTTTACTTTCTACAATTGATCTAACAACCATACGACCAATCCGTCCCATTCCATTAATTCCAATTTTAATTGTCATTTTATTTATTTAATAATTTTTTGGTGATTTTTTTAATGTTTTTACTTTCTAGTCCAAAATATTTATAAATATCTTTATAGGGTGCACTTTTTCCGAATTGATCAATTCCAAATGCAATACCGTTGTCACCTACATATTTTTTCCAACAATCACTTGATCCAGCTTCAATGGATATTTTAAATTTTGTTTCTTCTAAAATTTTATTTTTATAAGATTTTGATTGTAATTCAAAAAGTTCCATACAAGGCACTGATATCACTTTTGTATATATTTTATCTTTGGCTAATTTATGGCTAACCTCTAACGCTAGATTAACTTCAGATCCACTTGCTAATATTGTTAGATTAATTTTTTTATTTGTTCTTAAAACCTCATAAGCACCTAATGAGCATAAGTTTTTATTTGGGTATGTTTTTCTTACTGGATTTAAATTTTGTCTTGTTAAAGATAGCACGCTGGGTGTTTTTGAGCTTTTTAATGCATGTTCCCAACATTCGATAGTTTCAATTCTGTCTGCAGGTCTAAATACATTTAGGTTAGGTATAGCACGTAAGCCTGAAAGCTGTTCTATAGGTTGATGGGTAGGGCCATCTTCTCCGAGCCCAATAGAGTCATGAGTCATTACATAAATGACTCTTTTTTTCATTAATGCAGACAATCTGATCGAAGGCTTGCAATAATCAGAAAATATTAAAAAAGTACCTCCATAAGGAATTAGATTACTGTGAAGTGCAATACCATTCATAACCCCACTCATTGCGTGTTCTCTCACTCCATAGTGGATGTAGTCACCTGTAAAATCTCCAGGTTTAATTATTTTATGGTTTTTAGT
>CACOSU010000032.1 GCA_902629935.1 uncultured Pelagibacteraceae bacterium
TAAAATTGATAAATTTGAAAATATTAGTTTAGAAATCATTGCGAAAAAAACAGATTTAATAAACCTTAATATCTCTTTAAATAAATTAAGAAACCTTATCAATTAATAGTGAATCTTAGACCAATTATGAAAACGTATAATTGAATCTTTTAATTTAACTTTATTTTTAAAATTAAATTCTTTTTTCAGTTTAGTAATATCTGGGCATCTTCTTTGTGGTTCTACTTGTGGGTAATTTTTTGGGTAATTTATATTTATGTATGTAACTTTTTTAGGTACATTTTTTTTTATATGATTGTATAATTGTGACATATTTATTTCAGGCTTATCATTGCCAATATTATATACAAAATCCTTTCCTTTTATTGTAACTATAAACATAGCTGTAATTGCATCTGTTACGTAACAGAATGTTCTTGTTTGTTTGCCGTTTTTAAAAATAGTTATTGGTAAATTTTTTTTAATAGAATTAAAAAATCTTGGAAATACTCTGTAATCATTTTTTGGCATACCTGGTCCAAATACATTAAATGGTCTAAACATTGCGACATTTACTTTTTGTTTTATTTTATAAAAATAGCACAGTGTCTCTCCAACTCTTTTACCCTCATCGTAACAAGATCTATCTTCAATGCTTGAAACATTGCCATTATAATTTTCTTTAGTAGGTATATTTTTTTTATCAGGATTTCCATATATTTCACTACTGCTGAAAAAAATAAATTTAGATTTATTTTTTTTAGAGTACTCCAAAAGTTTTTTTGTTCCTGTAATACTTGTAAATATTGCTTCTATTGGTTTGTTAAAATAATGTTTAGGGCTTGGTATACCCGCTGCATGTAAAACATAATCACTTTTAAATTTTATACTTTTGATTTTATTTATATCTTGTTTTAATTTTTTAACATTTTTATCTGAATATATTTCACATTTATCAAATTTAATATCTATAGCCAAAATTTTTACTTTTTTTGGTAATGTTTTGTTCATGATTAATAAAGTTTTAATAAAATACTTTCCTAAAAATCCATTTGCTCCTGATATTAAAAATTTCTTGCCAGAGATTATTTTTTTATATTTCTGAAGATTGCTACAAATTTCTTCAATGTCAGAATTTAGATAAAAATGCTCACTCATATTATTTTTACTGTTGGTAAAGGTTTTATAAACTTTGATTTTAAACCTCTATCTTTCCATTTTTTTATAATTGGTTCTGTCAAATGCCAAGCTAATAATAATATATAATCTGGTGTATTTTCTAATAATTTATTATCGCTTATGATTTTCAAGTTGGTATCAGGAATATAATAATTTAATTTAAGTGAAGTAGGCTGTTCTGCAATATATTCTAAATAACTTTCATCTAAATCACAATAAGTGATTAAAACGATTGCCCTTGCAGGGCATGACTTTCCAATAATTTTCATATTTTTTAATTTAAGTTCTTTTAAAATTTTGATTAGATCATCTTTTGATTTTTTAATACTGTTAACAAAATTATCATACGTATCTTTACAATTATCTACTAAATATTTTTTTTCTATTTCTAATAATTCTTTTAAACTCTTTGTTTGATCTATTTTTTTTTTAGAAACTATACACCTTATACTTCCACCATATCTTGAAACTTTTTGAGCATGAAACAAATTTAAATTATATAAATCGAATAATTTTTTTAGAGAAATTAATGAATATGTTCTTAAATGTTCATGGTAAAAGGTGTCATATTGAACTTTTTCTAATATCTCCATTATATAATGATTTTCAAAACAAAAATATCCATCATCATCTAGTAATTTAACAATTCCATCCATTACATCTCCTAAAGTTGACATATGAGCAAAAACATTGGTGCTTGTGATCAATTTAATTTTACCTTTTTCTTTAATCACTTGATTTGCAACCTCTTCATTGAAAAAAGATTGAATAGTATATATTTCATTTTTATTAGCTATTTTAGCAATATTTGTTGGCTCAACTCCAATTACATTTAGTCCCTTTTCTTTGAAATGCTTTAATAAACTTCCATCATTACTCCCAATATCTAAAACCAGATTATTTTTCTTTAAATTTAATTCCTTAAATAAATAATCTGATAACTCTTTTTGCTCCTCATCAACCGTTTTTGTAATACCTGGAAGATATGGGTAATCCGGATGATAAACTTTATTTTGATCAACGATATAATCTAATTGAAGAAGAGTACATTCTTCACACCGTACGACATTAATTGGAAATTTTTGAACCCTAGCATTATTTTTTATTTTTGTAGACAATGTATTTGCCAATGGTTGTTCCCCTAAATAAATTACATCGATTAATTTTTTTGATCCACAAACTTGACATCTATCTATTTTTCCAGATTTAAAATTATGTTGTTGCATATTAAATAATTTTCTTATTTATTTTTTCTGCATTCAAACAGTAAATAAGGTTTTCATTCTTTGGTTTTTTAATAAAATTTCTCAACATACTATAAATCTGATTAGATCTTCCATCCTCAAAAAATTGATTATTCATAGTTTTGTAAAATTTTAATTTTTTGGTTTTTTTATTGTATGTTTTTAATACAAAATCTTTAGTCCAATCTTTAGATTTAGTAAATAGCTGAATATATCCATTTTCGAATTTTATCACTATTTTATGATATTGGGCTCCTTTTTGTTTAGCTATTAGAAAAATTTTACCTTCAACAAAGTTTAAATGAGAAAGTTTACATAAAATTTTTTTTTTAAAATTTATTCCTTTAATTTTTTTCTTTTCAATTTTATATGAAATTAAATTCATTTTGCCAAAGAAATATTCACAGTAAGACAAGATGTGAGTTAAAAAAATATTTTTAAGACCGCCGCCTTTAGTTTCATCTATCTTCCAAGATATTTTTCTTTTATTAAAATCATAGCTAACAATTCTCCAATCAATATTATAATTAACTACAGAACCCAGATCTGATTTATATATAATTTTTTTAACTTTTTTAAATAACGAATGATTTAGATAAGTTAAATTTAATTCTAACTTAATTTTTTTTTTTATCATCTGATTTACAATCCTATTTGACTTTTGAAAATTACAGCTAATTGGTTTTTCAAAAATAATTTTTTTTTTATAATTTAAGTTATAAATTAAAATTTCTTCTTGTATTTTTGGTGGTACAGCTAAAATTAAAACATCTATATTTTTTTTAAAAACATCCTTCCATTCTGATAAATATTTCACACCGTTAATTTTTTTCAAATTCAATCTGTTTATATTTCTTGAACAAATTATTTTTAAATTAAATTCTTTAATTATTTTCAAGACCGGGAGATAACCTTTTAATCCAAAATTTGAACCTACTAGAGCAACATTCATTTTTAAATATTTTGTATTAATTGCAAACCGTTGCAATATTTTGAAAACCTAATTTCTTGAAATGGATATTTTTCAAATAGTTCATCTATGCTCTTGTTAATATTAGTTTTTAGCTCAACAATCATATTGGGATCTTTCTTAACTACTAAAGAATTAAACATTTTATATTGAATATTTGTATCCAAGGTGATTCGCACATCCTTATTGAAATAATAATCTCTTTTATATTTTACAATTAATTTTGGAAAACATTTACCGTATTTTTTATCAAATACTCCATATTTAAAAATTTCCATACGTTTTTTTTTAGAAATTTTACTATTAGTTTTATATCTTCCCTCTATGCTCGAAACTTTAAATTCGAGAAAATAATCTTTGTTTAAATCACCTGGATAGGATCTAACTCTTAT
>CACOSU010000033.1 GCA_902629935.1 uncultured Pelagibacteraceae bacterium
ATATTTAAGGTTAATGTGACTAAAATAAATATTATAAATAAACAAAACAGAACAAAAGTTACCAGAGGGAAAAAAGTAAAAGTACCTGGATATAAAAAAGCAATAATTACTTTAAAAAAAGGTCAGAGCATTGATCTAACAACAGGAATTTAATAATGGCACTAAAAACTTTTAAACCATATACAAAATCTACAAGAGGTACGATTTTAGTTGATAGAACTGGTTTATGGAAAGGCAAACCATTCAAAACATTAGTTTCACCTAAAAATGCAATGAAAGGTAGAAATAATAACGGTCATATTACTTCTATTAATAGAGCAGGTGGACATAAAAAAATGTACAGACATGTTGATTTTTATAGAAAAAAATTCGACATGGAAGCTACGGTTGAAAGAATAGAGTACGATCCAAATAGATCATGTTACATCATGTTGGTTAAATTTGAGGACGGTAATCACTCATATTTCTTGGCTCCACAAAAAATTAAAGTTGGAGATAAAGTTGAAAGTGGCTCTAAAAAGGAAATTAAAATAGGTAATTGCATGCCATTACAAGATATACCAGTAGGTATCAATATACACAATGTTGAGATACAGCCAGGTGGTGGTGGAAAAATCGCTAGAGCAGCTGGTTCATCAGTTACTATTAGTGGCTTAGACGGCAATTATAGTTTAATAAAATTAGCTTCAGGCGAAGTTAGAAAAATAGATTCAAGAGCTTTGGCTACAATTGGAATTTTAAGTAATCCAGATCAAAAAAATATTAAAATTGGAAAAGCTGGTAGATCAAGATGGCTGGGTAGAAGACCTCATACAAGAGGTGTTGTTAAAAATCCAGTGGATCACCCACATGGGGGTGGTGAAGGTAAATCAGCTGGAGGAAGACATCCAGTATCACCTACAGGACAATCCGCTAAAGGTTTAAAAACTCGAGATAATAAGAGAACAGATAAATTTATAGTTAAGAGAAGAAATAAGAGGAAGGATACTAAATAATGGCTAGAGCAGTGTGGAAAGGACCGTTTGTTGAGGAAAGCTTAATGAAAAAAGTAGACAAGTACAAAGACGATCCAAAGAAAATTCCTATTAAAACTTGGTCAAGAAAATCTACAATTTTACCTGATTTTGTAGGTGTAAGCTTCCAAATCTACAATGGAAAAAAATTTATACCAATAACAGTTTCAGAAGATATGGTTGGACATAAATTGGGTGAATTTGCACCAACAAGAACATTTTTTGGTCATACACCAGCTGACAAGAAAGCTAAACCTGCAACAGCAGAGAAGAAATAATTATGAGTAAAAAAAAGAAAATTGATAAAAATAACGATAAAACAGTAAAATCTGTTAACAATGGTATTAGATCAAGCGTAAAAAAGCTAAACCCAATACTAAAAAGTATTGTTGGAAAAAAAGTTGATGTTGCAATTAGAGATTTACAGTTTTCAGAAAAGAGAATTACTAGAGATGTTAGAAAAACAATTAGTTCAGCAGTAGCCAATGCTGAAAATAATTTTCAATATGATATTGATAAATTAATAGTAAAAGAGGCATATTGTGGAAAAAAAATAGTTATGAAAAGATTTAGACCAAGAGCAAAAGGAAGAGCTGCACCAATATTAAAACCTTGGTCAACTGTTACAATAATTTTATCAGAAGCAAAACAAATGGAGAAGCATGGGGCAAAAAGTTAATCCTGTAGGTTTTAGATTAGGTGTCAACAGAGGATGGGACTCTGTATGGTATGCTAAGAAAAAAGATTTTGGAAATTATCTAATCGAAGATTTTAAGATTAGAGAATATATCAAAAAAAATGTAATCAACTCAGGTGTATCCAAGGTAATGATCGAGAGAACATCTAATAAATGTTATGTTACAATCTACACTTCACGACCTGGATTTGTGATTGGAAAAAAAGGAAGTGATATAGATAAAATTAAAAATAATCTCTCAAAATTCACTACAAATGAAGTTAATCTAAATATCAAAGAAGTTAAAAAACCTGAGACTAATGCTTATTTAGTAGCTGAAAATATAGCTCAGCAGCTCGTAAAGAGAATTTCTTATAGACGAGCTATGAAAAGAGCAATGCAATCATGTATTAGACTAGGAGCTAAAGGAATAAAAGTTTCAGTCAGTGGAAGACTTGGTGGAAATGAAATAGCTAGAACCGAGTGGTTAAGAGATGGAAGTATACCATCACATACTTTAAGAGCTGATATAGATTATGCAGAGGCAGAGGCTCTAACAACTTATGGAATTATTGGTATTAAAGTTTGGATTTATAAAGGTGAAGTTTTTGCCAGAGAATTTAGCCAAGAAACAAACAAGGTAACACCAAAGGAAGGTAAACAATAATGCTTCAACCAGTAAGAACAAAATGGAGAAAAGCTCATAAAGGTAGAATTCATGGTACCGCTACAAGAGCAAGTACTATTAATTATGGTGCTTACGCTTTAAAAGCTATGCAGCCAGAGAGAGTTACTGGAAAGCAAATAGAGGCTGCTAGGGTTGCTTTAACAAGACATATGAAAAGACAAGGAAGAGTTTGGACAAGAATATTTCCTAATATACCAGTTTCAAAAAAACCAATTGAGGTCAGAATGGGTAAAGGAAAAGGCTCACCAGAATATTTCGCATGTAGAGTAAAACCAGGCAGAATATTATTTGAGGTAGACGGTGTTTCTGAACAAATTGCCAAAGAAGCTTT
>CACOSU010000034.1 GCA_902629935.1 uncultured Pelagibacteraceae bacterium
TGCTCATTAATTAAATTTTTTAAAAATTCTTTCCAATAATCTGTTTCTACATTTTGCCATACAACTGACTCAGGATTTACTTTTTTCTCAAATTGTTGTTTTTTATCATAAATAAATGCCATACCACCGGTCATTCCTGCTGCAAAGTTATCTCCAACATTTCCTAATATTACAACTGTCCCACCAGTCATGTACTCGCAACCATTTGAATCACAGCCTTCTATAACTGTTGTTGCACCTGAGTTTCTTACCGCAAATCTATCTCCCGCTAGACCTGCTGCAAAAAGTTTACCCGATGTCGCTCCATATAAAACAGTATTACCAATAATGGTATTTTCATTTGAAATTAAATTACTCTCATCTGAAAGTTTTATTGCTATAGTCGCACCTGACAGACCTTTTCCAACATAATCATTAGCATCTCCTTTAAGTATAAGCTTCAATCCTTTTGTAGAGAAAGCACCAAAAGATTGTCCTGCTGATCCTTTAAAATTTAAAGTTAAAAAATTTTCATCTAACTTATCATATCCAAATTTTTTATATAGATGATGTGAGATTCTAGTTCCTACTGCTCTATTTGTATTTTTAATCAAATATTCTTTTTCAATTTTTTGCAAATTATTTAATGCTGTTTCTATTTCTGGCCAGATTTTCTGATCTAAAGTATCAGGAACTTTATTTATTTCTGTACTCTCGCAATATCTTTTATTATCTCCTGGATCTGCTTGAACAAACAATGGATTTAAATCTAAATCATCTAGATTAGGAGAGGCTTTATTGACTTGCATTAGCAGGTCAGTTCTACCAATTATTTCGTTAAGTGATTTAAAACCAAGTTCTGCTAATATTTCTCTAACTTCTGAGGCAATAAAAGTGAACAAGTTTACTACTTTGTCAGGTGTTCCAGTGAATTTTTCTCTTAATTTTTCATCCTGAGTACATACTCCAACTGGACACGTGTTTGAATGACACTGTCTAACCATTATACAGCCCATGGCTACTAAAGCTGTTGTTGCGACACCATACTCCTCTGCTCCCATCATTGCAGCAATTACAACATCTCTTCCAGTTTTAATTCCACCATCAGTTCGTAAAGTTACTTTGTGTCTAAGATTATTTAATGTTAAAACTTGATTTGCCTCAGTAAGACCCATCTCCCAAGGTATTCCAACGTACTTAACGCTTGTTTGTGGCGTAGCTCCCGTTCCGCCATTATGACCTGAAATTAATATTATATCAGCCTCTGCTTTAGCTACCCCTGCTGCAATTGTTCCTACGCCCGATGATGCAACTAATTTTACACCTATACGAGCTTTTGGATTTATCTGTTTTAAGTCATAAATTAATTGAGCCAAATCTTCTATTGAATAAATATCGTGATGAGGGGGTGGAGATATTAGTGTAACTCCAGGAGTTGAATGTCTTAATTTTGCGATTTCATCTGTCACCTTAAAACCAGGTAGTTGACCTCCTTCACCTGGTTTAGCTCCCTGAGCAATTTTTATTTCAATTTCATTACAATTATTTAAATAATTGACAGTGACTCCAAATCTTGCAGAAGCAATTTGTTTTACCCTTGAGTTTGCGCTATCACCACTTTGCATCACTTTAAATCTTTGTTCATCTTCACCACCTTCTCCACTACAAGAGGCTCCTTTTATTCTATTCATTCCTATTGCTAAAGTTTCATGAGCTTCTTTAGATAATGCACCATGAGACATGCTACCACTTCCAAATCTTTTTAATATATTTTGAATTGGTTCAACTTCACTTAAATTTATTGAAGGACCTAATTTTTTTTTTCTAAAGTCAATTAAATCTCTTAAATTTATAGGGGGCAAATTATAAATGCCTTCAGCATATTTTTTATATGCATCATATGAGTTTGACCCAACTGCACTTTGTAATAAATGAATTAATCTTCCTTGATATTGATGAGTTTCACCATTTTTTCTATATCTATAAATACCGCCAATTGGGAGAATTGTTTCTGAACTTTCAAAGGCCTCTTTATGAATTTCTCTAATTTTTTTTTCTATTCCAGTTAATCCAATTCCAGAAATTTTTGATGTGACACCCGGAAAATAATCATCAACTACAGTTCTGCTTAGTCCAACAGTTTCAAAATTACAACCACCTCTGTAAGAACTTAAAACTGATATACCCATTTTTGACATTATTTTTAATAGTCCTGCATTAACAGATTTTATGTATCTTTTAACACAATCATCAAAACTAAATTGACCAAATAGTTTTTTTGAAAATCTTTGGTACAAACTATCAAATGCCAAATAAGGGTTAACAGTAGTAGCACCTACACCAATTAGTGTAGCGAATGAGTGCGTATCCATCGCCTCTCCTGATTGAACATTTATCGAAACGTAACCTCTTAACTTTTTATTAATTAAAAAAGTGTTTATAGCTCCAACGCATAAAAGCATTGGTATAGGTAGTTTCTGATCAGATATCTCTTTGTCACTAAGAATTAATTGGGTTATCCCTTGTCTTACAGCAATTTCAGCTTCCTTCTGAATTCTATCAATTGCATCCGATAAACTTTCGTCTTTTGAAAAACTGCAATCTATCATTACAGAATTTTTTCCAAAAAAATTAATAAATTTCTCAAATTGAGAATTGGATAAAACAGGACTATTAAGAACGTAAATATTTTCTTTTGTTAAAGTATCAAAATCTA
>CACOSU010000035.1 GCA_902629935.1 uncultured Pelagibacteraceae bacterium
TGAAAACGGACATCGACATCATCAATAAGTGTGAGACCCATAGTCTCTCTCATTGTTTTTCTAGCTTGATTTAATGAATATAAGCTTTTTATATCCTTACGAACTTTGTTGGAAACTTTAGGCCAGGTCTCTCTAAATTTTGCAATGTTTTTTTGTTTAGTTCTTAATTGCTCCATATAAAAAAATTCAAAATAACCCATGGCTTTAAATAAATTTTCTGGATATTTTTCCATAAGTCCTTTCTTTTGGACAAATGTCATATACATTTTTTGTTGGGCTTCTTTTACTTTTGGTGCAAAATGTTCTGACTGCGTATCAAACATTCCCTCTGGAGCCTCAGTTATTGCAACGAAGCTACCTAAATCTTGTAACTCATCTATATGCATATAAGTTTTTGTTAAGTCCTCATTAGCTTCTGTTTTTTTTGCAATTATTTCGTCCTCTTTAGGTTTAATTTTTTGTTCTTTTTTTTTGGATTTATCTTTTTTGTTTATTTTTTTAGTTTTAATTTGTTTGTTTGAGCTATTTGTTTTTAGTAATATTGATTTGGCTTTAGAAAATTCTTCTTCTGTGATTGCACCCTCTTTATAAAGATTATTTAATTGGGTTAATTCCTCTGTTATACTTGCTGCAAATAAAACCTTAAAACAAAAAAATAATAAAGTCGTAATTACCAATATTTTCTTTATCATTAGCCTTGCAAACCTATTTTAAGATATTTTTCATTTAATTTACAATCTCTATAACCTCTCTTAACTACATTTAAATATCTTTCAGTTGGAAACTTGAATGGTGTTTTTTTTACCATTGTATAAGTCATCACTTTTTTTCCATAGTAATAAAAATAGTGTTTCTTATAAAGAATTGGAAAATCCTCATATATATCTAATTTTTTTTCATCACTTTTTGAAATTTCAAATAATGCACCTGGGACAATAGAGTTTTTTTTAGGCTCAATGTCAGCGGCTCTATATTTGCTTCTAAAAGTTAATCTGAAATTTTTTAAATTTATTTTTTTTAAGAAAATACTATCTTTACATCTTCGTTTCATCTGAAAATGATGAAGATTACTACCATAAGCAAAATACAACATTATCGATCTACTACTTCAATGTTTTTTTCGTTTATAAATTTTAAAATTTGTGAATTACATTTATCAATTTTACTTTGATCTTCAGATCTTATCACAATTGATACACCTAATTTACCTGCATGGAAAAAAGGGTAACTTCCAATTTCAACATCTATATTGTTATTTTGAACTTCGGTTAAAGAATTTGCTATTTCACTTTCAACAGTTCTTAAACTTATAGTAAGACTTTTAATAGGCTCTCCCCCTACTATTCTATTAGTTAAACCACCCAACATTGATTTCAAAATTGATGGAACCCCTGGCAAAGAAAAAACATTTTCTACATTAAAACCTGGGGCTCCACTTGTTGGATTTAAAATTAAATTTGCATTCTCTGGCATCCAAGCCATCTTTTGTCTTCCATCATTAAACTTCCCTGGTTCGTAATAATCTTCTAAAATTTTGAAAGCTTCTTTGTGAGCCTCATATTTAATTCCAAAGGCTTTTGATACTGACTGAGCGGTAATATCATCATGAGTAGGGCCTATACCTCCAGTTGTAAATACATAGTCATATGTTGATCTTAGGAAATTTAATGTTTCTACTATTGTTACTTCTACATCAGGAATTACTCTAACTTCTGCAACACTTACCCCTATTGAATTTAACCAAGTAGCTATAGTAGAGGTATTTGTGTCTTGAGTTCTTCCAGATAAAATCTCATTACCTATAATTAAAATTGAGGCATTAACTTTTGCTTTTTTTTCCATATGAAATATATAATTTAGTAATGGAATTTACCAAGTCTTTAGTAAAAGGCAAACTAATCAAACGTTACAAAAGGTTCTTTACAGACGTTAAACTAACAAAAGAAATTGTCACAGCTCACTGTCCTAATACTGGATCAATGAAAGGTCTATTAGATGAGGGTAATGACGTTTATTTACTTCCTAATAATGATCCAAAACGAAAGCTTAAATACGGATTAGAGATTATTAAATCAAGAAAAAATTTAGTTGGTGTAAATACTCATATGGCAAATAGAATTGTTGAGCATGGTCTTCGAAATAATCTTATTAACGAACTTAAAAATAATAACAATATAAAGCCAGAGGTTTTTTTTAATAAAGAAACAAGATTTGACTTTCTATTAGAAAAAAAGGGTCAAAAAAGCTTTGTTGAGGTTAAAAATGTTACTTTATTTCGAAATGAAGATACTGCTGAATTTCCTGATGCGCCAACAGCTAGAGGAATTAAGCATTTATTAACCCTTATTGATGCCATAAAAAAAAGTTATAAAACATACATAATATTTTTAGTT
>CACOSU010000036.1 GCA_902629935.1 uncultured Pelagibacteraceae bacterium
AAAACGTTGATAAACAACACTTATTTACAAAAAAATAAGCCTATCTTGTAAATTATATAATCACCTATAAATTTGGTTTATGAAAAATGATTTGTCATTTGATGTAGTGGTAATTGGAGGTGGTCATGCAGGGTGTGAAGCTGCAGCAGCATCAGCTCGTCTTGGAGTGAATACTGCCCTATTCACTCACAAAATAGAAACTATTGGTGAGATGTCTTGTAACCCTGCAATAGGTGGTTTGGGCAAAGGTCATTTAGTTAGAGAAATAGATGCTCTTGATGGTGTTATGGGAGATGTAGCAGACAAATCAGGTATACAATTTAGATTGTTAAATAGAAGTAGAGGGCCAGCAGTTAGAGGACCAAGAACTCAATCTGACAGATCACTTTATCGTAAATATATGCAAGAAAAACTGCTAAAATATTGTAATTTAAGCGTTTTTTCAGATCCTGTAACAAAGTTTATTTTTGATAAAAATTCAATAAATGGATTTAAAACTAAAGAAGGTAGGAAAGTTCTATCTAATAAGATAATACTCACAACAGGGACTTTTTTAAATGGTCTGATACATATAGGCGATAAAAAAACACCAGCAGGAAGATATGATGAAAAACCTTCAACAGGTTTGAGTGAACAATTAGCAAAATATAATTTTAGAATTGGAAGGTTAAAAACCGGAACACCGCCCAGGTTAGATTCAAGGACAATTAATTTTGAAAATTTAGAAGAACAATTTGCAGATGACGATCCTTATTTTTTTTCATTCTTAACTAAAAAAAATTTAAACAAACAAATATCCTGTCGAATGACTTATACAAACGAAAAGGTTCATAACATTATAGAAAAGAATTTATCTAAGAGTGCTATGTACTCTGGTAGTATAAAAGGGGTAGGCCCAAGATATTGTCCATCTATAGAAGATAAGATAGTAAAATTTGCAGATAAGGTTCGTCATCAGATATTCTTAGAACCAGAAGGTCTAAATGATCACACCATTTACCCAAATGGCATCTCGACATCACTTCCAGCTGAGGTGCAACAAGAAATATGTAATAATATCAATGGTTTAGAAAATGTTACTATATTAAGACCAGGATATGCAATAGAATATGACTATATAGATCCACGTGAACTATTTTTAACACTTGAAACCAAGAAGATAAGCAATCTTTATCTTGCCGGTCAAATTAACGGAACAACTGGATATGAGGAAGCTGCTGCACAAGGACTTATAGCAGGAATAAATGCTGCCTTGTCTGTTAAGAAAATGGAACCGTTCATACTTGATAGATCTGACGCTTATATTGGAGTAATGATAGATGATTTGGTGACTAAAGGAGTAGCTGAGCCATACCGTATGTTTACATCAAGAGCAGAATATCGATTGAGTCTGAGATCTGATAATGCTGATCAAAGATTAACTCAAAAGGGAATAGATATTGGTTTAATTAGTAATGAGAGAAAAGCCATATATTTGAGTAAATTTAAGCAAATTAGTAAAATAAATTTAAAAATGAAAGACTGCAAGATTTCACCATCAAAAGCAGAGAAATTTGGAATAAAAATAGCAAAAGATGGAATATTGAGATCATCTAGCGAACTTTTAACTCAAAAAGGGGTAAATATGAGTAAAATTAGGGAAATATGGTCTGATATACCTTTTTTTAGCAAAGAAATTGATGAACAAGTTGAAATTAACGCTCATTACAGTGGATATTTAAAGAAGCAAAAAGCTGATATTTTAGCATTTAAGAGGGATGAAAACTTAATTATTCCCGATAAAATTAATTATGATGGACTATCAGGTCTATCTAATGAGGTAAAAGCAAAATTTAAAGAAATAAAACCAAAAACAATGGGTCAAGCTCTAAGAATCGACGGAATAACACCTGCTGCTGTATATATTTTGTTGTCACATGTCAAAAGAAAGTCTATTAAGCATATAGCTTAATGGATCAAGAAATTTTAAATTCTTATTCTAGAATCAATCACTTAAATGTTTCACGTGAAACATTTTTGGACTTTGAAAACTATATATCCATGATTCTTGAAAAAAATAAAAAAATTAACATAATCAGCAAAAATTCTGCATCAAAAAAGGCTATAATAGACCGCCACATTATAGATTCAGCGCAAATAATTGATTTTGTTGATTTAAATAGCAATACAACTACAGATATAGGTTCAGGAGGGGGTATGCCTGGGATAATTGTGGCAATTATATTAAAAAATATGAAAAATAACATGAATGTTCACCTTTATGAAAAAAGCTACCATAAAAGCCATTTTTTGAGGGAGGTTTCAGAAAAATTAAATCTTAACACCAAAA
>CACOSU010000037.1 GCA_902629935.1 uncultured Pelagibacteraceae bacterium
TTTTTAATAATCACAGGTTTATCAAATAACAGCGTTGAAGCTAATATTGGTAAAGAAGCATTCTTTGAACCTGAAATTGAAACATTGCCCTTAATTTTGGAAGGACCATTTATCAGAAACTTATCCATAAATTACTTTTTAATTTTAGCAACTTGAATAGTAGTTTGGCCCTGATATTTACCGTTCTTTGATTTATAAGTTGTTTCTGGTTGAGTATTAGATTTAAAAAACAAAAATTGTGCTATTCCCTCATTTGAATAAATTTTAGCAGGATTTGGTGTTGTATTGCTTAGCTCAATTACAATATTGCCCTCAAATTCATTTTCAATTGGTGTTACATTACAAATTATTCCTGTCCTTGCATATGTACTTTTTCCCACACAAATACATAAGACATCTTTTGGTATTCGAAAGTATTCTACTGTTTTGGCTAAAACAAATGAATTAGGAGGTATAATGCAGTGTGGTCCTTTTCGTTCTATAAAATTATCATCTGAAAAATTCTTAGGATCTACTAAGGAACTATTAACATTTGTAAATATTCTATATTCATCTGAAATTCTTACATCATATCCCATGCTACTTAGTCCATAAGATATTTTTCCCTCAGAAACTTGATGATCTAAAAATGGCTCAATCATTCTGTGCTCCATACACATTTTTTTTATCCAAGAATCAGGTTGAATTGACATTATTTATTTTTCTTTTTATTTTTTTTTTGAAAAATTTTTCTTTTCTTTAAATTTTTTTTAAGCGCTAAGCTTAAACGCTCATTTTTATCTTTTGAATTCATTCTTTATTTGGGTTAGTCAAAAAATCTAGAGAAATTGGTTTATTTGGATCTAATGTGGGTGTTTTTTTTTCTTCTTTTTTTGGACCTTCTTTGGCTAAACGTTTAGCTTTTTTTTCAGCAAGTTTTTTTTCTCTTTTAGCTTGCTTTTCCATAAGCTTATTGCCTTTGGTTGATTTGTAATCGTAATGAATTCCCATAACATTTTCCTAAAATAGATATAAATCAAAATTAATTAAAAATTAAGGCAATAATTTGAAAAAAATGCTTTATTATCAATAAAATATAAATTGTTTCTTAGCTCCTGTAGTTAAATGGTATAACAAGTCATTGGTAATGACTAGTTCCCTGGTCAGTACAGGGTGGGAGCACCACTAATTTCTATAAAAAAACTTTCTTAAAAATATTGTAACTATAATTAAAATAAAGAAGGCTGCGATAGGTAAATATATATCTGGTAAAAAAATTATATCAATTATACTTGGCACTTCAGTATTTTGATCTATAACTTTTTCCAATCCACTGCCAATAGAAACAGCTAAAAAAATTTGAGGAATTATACCAATCAATGTCGCAAAGAAAAAATTTATAATTCTAACATTAAACAAGGTTGGCAAAAGACAGCTTAACTGCCAAGGTATTCCACCAATGAAACGGTAAATTAACAAATAAATAAATTCGGATTTTTTAAATTTGATTTCTAGGTTTTGAAATTTATTTAAGAATTTTTCTCTAATTAATTCCTTTAAAAAATAATTTCCAAAAATATACAAAAAAGTGGCTCCAATACTTAAACCTAACACAACAACAAAAGTTCCAATCCATTTGCCAAGTACAAATCCACCAATTAAGGCGGCGGGCGAACCAAATCCTAAAAAAGGGAAAACCCAAAGAATAGTTAATAATAAAAAAATTACAGAAATTAAAAACAAGTTAGATTTTTTAAGTTCAATAAAATAAAATCTGTTATCTCTTAAAAAATCATAAGATGAAATTTCTGAAAAACTAAATTTTGAAAAGAAGAAATATAAAAATAAGCAAATTATTAATAAGTAAGATAACCCAATGAATAATTTAATTTTTTTTGTATTTTCCATGATTCTTCTTATTTTAATGGTTAATCTTCTATTTGCTATTTTAATTATTACTAATATAAAGAGGCAAAATTATTAAAAACTATATCAAATCTAATTATGAAAAGAACTTATCAACCCTCAAATAAAAAAAGAGCCCGAAAACACGGCTTCCGTTCAAAAATGAAAACTAAAGGTGGTAAAAAACTTTTAGCTAGAAGACGAGCAAGAGGTAGAAAATCACTAACTGTTTCTGTGTAGAGTAATGAAAAGCAAAATAATTGCTCTTTCTAAAAACGAGGAATT